>NZ_JAYKKE010000002.1 GCF_036336025.1 Stomatohabitans albus | reverse complement strand
CCAGCGCCGATAATACTGCACCCGCAAGGGCGTGGGAACGTAGGACACCGCGGACACCACAAAACCCCCTCACCACACGGTCAGGGGGTTTTCCAATGTCTGAAATGGGTACAGAAAGTGATAGATCACACCTAACCTTACCCTGGCCAATACGGCCAGGGTTTCTTGGTTTACCCCCCACGGAAGGCCATTCGCCACGGTCGGTGGATTATCTAAGCGGAAGTTATCCACAGCCTGCTCTCAATGTGACCTGCGCCGTTCTCCCTAGTCGATGCTGGGTAAACCTACAAGCGTAGTACGTGGTGTTTACCTCACGACCCATTTCCGAATTTTAGTACCCACCACTACATACCTATCACTGAATGTAATTGTTGTTCAAAGAGATAGGCTTCCAACCATCAACAGAATATGAAAACACGCTCAAAACCATGAAATATCCACAACATATACCCACCTGTGGATAACAGACCCCATTGATTAGGACCAGTATCAAGCAGTATTGCCTAATCGCTGAGCACCGTCTTAAACGAGTACTCATATAGAAATACATGAACACTAGTTAAACCAAATAAAGCTATGGAATATGGTCTACATATCTGCTGCTCACTCTGAACAGGACCCCAACTCGCGTGTGTGGCCAAGAAAGATCACAGCGTGGTGGTAATTGCACGTAGGATAGGCGCTCAGCTATACAGTGATTGCGGGGGAGTTCCCCGAGGGAGAAACCATGTCCGAGGACCGGAATAAACACGAGCACGGCTCATCAGAGAGGGATTCGGGCAAGAACGCAGGATCACGGCGCCAAGATGGAAGACGTCTTGCACCGAGTAGCCGCAATCAATCCAATCGTCGTGGTGACCAACGCACCAATCGGGGGCGGAACGATCGCTCTGGTGGATATCGGGGCGGACGAGATCGTGACGACAATCAACGTCACGACCGTGGGTATCACGGTAAACGCGATGGCGATCAGCGTAACCGAAGTAAATCGGGAGATTCGCGTAGTGACCGCGGGGGATATCGAGGTACCCGTGATGAGGCTCGTGGACCACGTCGTGACCGAGACGATCAGCGGGGTGGTTACCGTGGGGGGCGAGATCGTGATCGCCAACCGCGTCGTGACGGTGATCATCGAGAAGGTGGGTACCCCCGTCGTGATGGTGAGTTCCGTGGGCGACGAGATGATTCCCGTCGCCCACGTCGTAATGAAGGCGGACAACGCCGCGATGGTGACCGCTTTAGCCGAGGGCCCCGTCGTGATGGCGAGCGTGATACCAATCGACAATCGGATGCACGGCAAGGTCGGCACCGCTCTGGTGGACAGTTCCGACGCCGTGATATTCGAGAAGCCCCAATCCAACGTTCACTGACTGGCTCACCAGTTCCCGTTCGTACAACGAAAACAGTCGTTGAGGATGTGGCACGGCCTTGGTTCCCTGAAAAGGATGATTGGCCCGAGGTGCCTCGTCGCCTCTTGATGGAAATAGAGAAGACCGCACGTGAATCGGAGATTAAGGAAGTTGCGGTTGCGGTCATGATTGGTACCGAAGCATTTGAACAAGGAGATCTAGATCGCGCCCTAGAGTTTTTTACGTGGGCGAAATCACGTGCAGCTCGATCAATCACGATCCGTGAAGGCCTCGGTATTTGTTACTACGTAGCCGGACAATTCGAAGCTGCTCAGCGAGAATTACAAGCCTACGCCCGTATCAGTGGACGGGTTGACCACAATCACATCATTGCCGATAGCTCACGGGCGACTGGTAACGGTGATCGTGTCCCAGAGCTTATCGACCAGATGATTGGCGCATGGGAACGTGATCCGTTTGCCGTTGACCTGATGAATCTTATTGAAGGGCTTATAGTGCTGGCGGGCTATTGGCTTGAAGATCGCCAAGAACCCGAACGGGCTCTTGCCGCGATCACCAAGGTGGCATTACCCGAGGATGCTGACGTGACCGAAAGCCATTTACGGTTGTGGCATGTTCAAGCCCGTGCCGCAGAAGCTGCGGGCGATCACCGGATGGCCGCCGCAGCATTACACGAAATTAACGCGGTGAATCCCGAATGGTTGCTTGCAATGAACAAGTGGATTGCTGGTGAAGATGTATCTGAACTGTTACAACCATGGGCCACAGAAATTGATATTCCAGAGGAACTGCTCCCTACCGATGCACCCGATATCGCTGAAGAACCTGACTCTAATGGTGATGATGCACCGTTATCGAATGCTAATGAGCAGGATACCCAAGCTGACGATGCCGTTGGTGCTGCTCCTGAACACCTTGATGATGAACAACCGGTTCACGATGTACACGATGACGGATGGGATCCTGGTGATGACTGGGAAGATGAAGATTGGGAAGAGGAAGACCCAGAACCAGGTATCCCCATAGAAGCGACTCGTGATACCACGGTCATGCCACACGCTCTATCCTCGGAGGACGCGGGGCCAGCAGCATCTATGCTGGCTGACACACCTGATCTTGACCAACAGCCCAGTCTTTTTGATGATGAATCCTGAATTTGATATCACTGAGCTGCCCTTGACTGATCACCCAGGGGCTATTAGTCGTGCGCTCGATGATTTAGAGACGGCACTTGATGCTATTGCAATAACGCAAACGCAGGGAACGGATCGTGGCACGTCAACGGCTTGACGTTGCGCTTGTCCAGCGCAAACTCGCCACAAGTCGGGCCAAAGCACAAGAACTCATTGATGGTGGGTACGTGCGTGTTTTCGGTCTCATTGCACCCAAGCCGTCATCAATGGTCGACGAAGGCCAGCCCATTCATGTGCAAGAACCTGGCCAGCAATGGGTCACTCGAGGCGGTCGTAAACTCGAAGGCGCGTTAGCTGACCTCCATATTGACCCATCAGGACTACGCGTTCTTGATGCCGGATGCGCCCACGGCGGGTTCACTGATGTCCTGCTTACTCAAGGTGCTTCACATGTATATGCCGTTGATGTTGCCTACGGTCAGTTTGATTGGCGACTTCGAACAGATGACCGGGTGAGCGTATTTGAACGAACCAATATCCGCCATCTTCAACCGGGTGACCTACCCGATAGCGTTGATTTTGTTGTGGCTGACCTCTCATTTATCAGCCTGACAAAGGTGTTAGATGGACTACTCGCACCCTGTACCCCTGATGCCATGTTGCTGCCCATGGTCAAACCTCAATTTGAGGTCGGAAAGTCGCGTGTGGGCAAAGGTGGTGTTGTCCGTAATCCAGATGATTGGGCTGATGCACTGGCTGGCGTTATTGATGCCGCACATACGCGCAACTGTGATGTGGTTGGTATCGTGCCTAGTCGTACACCAGGTCCACGTGGAAATATTGAGTTCTTTGTTCACCTCCAACGAGGTAGAGCACGAACAAATGTTCATTTAGGCTATATTGAACAAGCAATTGAAGCGGCACAGGAGTTAGCCAATGGTCAGCCCAATGATGCCTGATAACCAACACCACCCAGTCCTTCGAGATGTGGTGATTGAAGGGTTGGGGCTCATTGATTTGGCTGAACTCACTTTTCAGCCAGGACTTAACGTATTGACAGGAGAAACGGGGGCAGGCAAAACGCTTGTGGTGACTGCGCTCCAACTCCTTTCGGGGAAACGAGCAGACAAACACAGCGTGCAAGCGGGTGCGAGTCGTGCCGTTGTACAAGGTGCCATTAGTCCACCACCAGTACAAGCGGCTGAATGGGTACACGACGAAGACGAAGACTTGCTTATTGTTCGTGAAATTGCAGGCATTGAGGGTGGCCGCAACCGTGTACGTATCCAGGGACGGATGGCCCCCGTTACCCAATTAGAGACGATACTCAGCAAGGTCATTGAATTACACGGTCAACATGAAAGCCTGATGATGGCTGACGCTGATGTCCAACGCAGCCTATTGGATCGGTTTGATCATGCCACCATTGCTCCGCTTATGGAGGAATGGCAAGGGGTATGGTCCCAATGGCGTCAGGCGAGAAAGCTGGCTCATGATGCAAGAACCAATGCAGCTGCTCACGCGCGAGAAGCAGCGCAGCTTCATCGTGAAGTCGATGCTATCGAAGCGGTCAACCCGTACCCGGGTGAGGAAGATGACCTCAAAGCCCAGGTTTTACGTATCCAACATGGAGAAGCCCTAGCAAATGCCTACCACAGCGGTGTAGAAACCCTCCAAGGTGAAGGAGGGGTGCAAGACAGCTTAGGGGCAGTCATCACGCAATTTGAACAGGTCGCTGCAATGGACCCCGCTATTGGCATATGGACCACACGATTGAATGCAATCAGTACTGACTTAAACGATGTGGTATCAGAGATTGCAAGCCAAGCTAACCAGATTGAAACAGATGCATCTGCATTCGATACGGCCATGCAGCGTATGGCTGAGTTGAAGCAGCTCTTTCGGCTCTATGGTGCAACCAGTACTGATGTCCTTGCCCACGCTGACGCAGCCAGACAGCGGCTTATGCAAATTGATGGCGGTGAGGAACGACTTGATGAGCTTGATGAACACGTGAAGACGCTACGAACCGACCTGAACACGATCGGGGAGCGTCTCCACACCGCACGGGTCCATGCTGCAACAACCTTGGCTGCCGTGGTTGAAGATGAGCTAGCAGACCTTGCGATGGGTGCCGCAACCGTTCACATTCATGTTGAAGCGGGTAAACCAGGACCCTATGGCATGGATACGGTGCAATTTCTCATCACAACCAACCCCGGACAACCACCAGTTACCCTTGATAAAGCAGCATCAGGTGGAGAACGAAGCCGAATAGCTCTTGCCCTTAAAGTGGCGTTGGCCGATGCTGACCATGTGCCCATTATGGTGTTTGATGAGGTTGATGCGGGTATTGGTGGGCAAACCGCCGTGATGGTTGGTGAGAAGTTACAACGACTTGCGACAACAAAACAGGTGCTTTGTGTAACCCATTTAGCACAAATAGCAGCCCATGCCGATGCTCATTTCCTCATCACTAAAATCCAAGGAAAAACAACAACTACCACAACAGTCAACGCCCTTGACGCCCAAGGGCGTGAAGATGAAATTGCGAGAATGTTGAGTGGTTCACCTGATGAACCTGTCGCTAAGGCACATGCCAAACAACTCTTGACTGAATCAGCACGATCTACCTCTCTACACTGAACCTATGGTCTCTCGTCCCACACGTCCACGTCCCGACGCGCATCGCGCGGCACGTCAACTGGATCCGCATGTTCCCCTTGGGGGAACTAAACGGTCGAAGGTTCGCCGTGGGGGAGGGTTTGGTGGCCCGAACGTCGCCAGACAGAGTTTGCTCCCCGGTTGGGTCATGATGGCAGGGTTTGTGGTCCTTTTGTTGCTGCTATGGACGGTCTGGGTGAGTATTGGGTCGCGTACACTTCAAGAAATAGCCAATCGACCGGCCCGTATCCCAACTGAAACAGCCCAACAGCCCAGTACGGTGCGCTACCTGGTGCCAGGTGAAGGTGGTAATACATCTCATTTGGGACCAGTCTTTGCCATTTTGGACAATGTGGAATTAACACTGCCTGCGCCTAGCCCGCGTATTTTGTGGCATGCAAGCCATGAAGTCTCCTCAATGGCGTTGGCACCCCAAGGTGACCGTGTTGTTGCGGCACAACCAATGCAAGCTCCCCAAACCGGCATTGTGCCCCCGTATGTCGTTAATGAGGACCCTCAATCTGTCCGTCCGGTTACCGGCGCTGCAACCGTGCTTATCCAACCCGGTGCCAACTTAGTTGCCCCGGTGAGTGGGACCGTTACCGCGATCACCCAAGATGAAACAACCCAGACCTATACCGTTGTTGTATCTGTCCAAGGTCGAAGGGACCTGGATGCGGTCATCGCCGGTCTTGCGGTTACACCACTCGTGCCTGGGTTTACTATTAGTTCTGGCGAAACGGTTATTGGACGTGCTGATGCGCGTGCGTGGCCAGATTTAGCAAATCCTGGCGGATTTGCAGGAATGACAATTGATCTTCGCCCATCGACATGAATTGCGCTAGCCTCTGCGTGTCAACAGGTAACGCCCAGGAGTTGTAATGGCCAAACACATCATGGTAACCGGCGGGGTGGCATCCTCCCTAGGCAAAGGCATCACCGCAGCAAGTCTCGGACGATTGCTTAAAGCCCGTGGCCTTCGTGTCACGATGCAAAAACTTGATCCCTATGTCAATGTCGACCCAGGAACAATGAACCCGTTCCAACATGGGGAGGTATTCGTTACCCAAGATGGGGGTGAAACGGACCTGGACCTCGGGCATTACGAACGGTTCATTGACGAAAATCTGCCGCGCAGTGCCAGCGTGTCAACCGGCCAGATTTATTCGACGGTCATTGCCAAAGAACGTGCGGGCGATTACATGGGCCAAACCGTTCAGGTGGTACCCCATATCATCAACGAGATTAAGGCGCGTATCCTCGCCCTCGGTGAGAACCATGATGTTGTGATCAGCGAAGTAGGCGGCACCGTCGGCGATATTGAGGGGCTGCCCTTTCTTGAGGCTATCCGTCAGATTCGATACGACGTTGGGCGTGAGAATATCTGTTATGTGCACTGCGCCCTCGTGCCCTTTATCGGACCAACCAAAGAACTTAAAACCAAACCGGCTCAACACTCGATTCGTGAGCTGCGGTCTATCGGGATTCAGCCTGACGCGGTTGTCCTCCGCGCCGATCGACCAATTAGCACGGAATTGAAGCGTAAGATCGCCATGCTGAGTGATGTTGATATTGACGGCGTGGCAAGTGCCCACGATGTTCCAAGTATTTACGCTATTCCACAGGTGATTCGAGACGAAGGTCTTGACACCTATGTGATGAAAAAATTGGGGCTTGATGAGACGATTGAACCTGACATGGGCGAATGGAATGCCATGGTTCAACGACAAGCAACCCAAACGGGTAGCGTCACCATTGGTCTCGTTGGAAAGTACGTCGAACTCCATGACGCATACCTCAGCGTGCAAGAAGCGCTCATTCACGCCGGTATCCATCATGGAATTGATGTGAATATCGATTGGGTTCAGGCTGAAGAGCTAGTAGATCCAGCCTTTGCCGATACCCGACTTAAGGACCTTGATGGCATTTTGGTTCCCGGCGGGTTTGGCTTGCGTGGGGTCGAAGGCAAGATTCAAGCTGGTCGTGTGGCGCGCACAACTGGTATTCCCTATCTAGGGATTTGTCTCGGGTTGCAGTCGGCTGTCATCGAATACGCCCGAAACGTAGTGGGTCTTACCGAAGCTCATTCAAGTGAGTTTGACCCTGACACCCCTGACGCGGTGATCGATCTAATGGATAGTCAACGGGATGTGAATGACTTGGGCGGCACTATGCGCTTAGGTGTGTATCCGTGCAAGATTGCTGAGGGGACCGTCGCCTACAAGGCCTACGGTGAACCGTTTGTATATGAGCGCCATCGTCATCGCTACGAAGTGTCAAACCACTACCGCACCCAACTGGCCGAAGCCGGGTTGATTTTTAGTGGATTGAGTCCCGATGAACGCCTTGTTGAAATGGTTGAGGTGAAGGACCATTTGTTTTATGTGGCCACCCAGGCGCATCCTGAGTTCATGAGTCGGCCCAACCGTCCCCATCCGTTATTCGCATCCTTTGTCGCCGCCGCTAAGACCTATCGCGATGGCGGCCATGTGACTACAACGGCAACCGCTAAGGCAAAACGGGCCAAAACGAAGGTGAATTAGGTTGGGCACATTTAAACAGACGAGTCATGAGCAAGTTTTTCAAGACTCACAACTGACCGTTTTTCATGATGGCTTTACATTCCCAGATGGCACTCACGGTGCACGAACGGTCGCGGTTCGTCCGCGTGCCGTTGCCGCTGTGGCACTGAATGCACATCAAGAGGTTGCCCTATTACACCAATGGCGGGCACCGTTACAGGGATACTTGTATGAACTTCCGGCAGGCAAATTAGATCACGACAATGAGGACCCGTTAGTGGGGATGGCCCGTGAACTTGCCGAAGAGGCCCAACTTAAGGCAGACCAATACACGAAACTCACCACCCTCGATATGAGTGCAGGTTGGTCCAATGAAGTGATCACCATCTATATGGCCACGGGACTGCACCCAGCCCCGATCCCTGAGCAATTTGTGCTTGAAGCTGAAGAAGCCGATATGACATTGCAATGGGTGCCCCTGAATGACGCCCTCGCTATGGTAACGGACGGACGTATCACGGATGCCAAAACCGTTGTGGGGCTCTTATTGGCTGACCGTCACCTTCATTGAACGGCACCCCGTACTCACGCCTGATGAGTGAGTACGGTATGGTGTCGCCCTCAGGTGATGAACGTGAGGTATCACGATCATTCTTCCAGAGGTGCCCATTCCTCAAGCTGTTTCGTGTAAGCAGCGTTGAATGGTTCTTCAGCCGCAAAGTTTGTTTCATTCGTTCCGCCTAGGTTTAGCCCACCAATGTATTGGGGTGCTCCGGGCATGTGGCCAACCTTTGGATACACCGTTACGGTCACACGATCAGGATCAGCCGCCTTCAAACGATTCGCCATTTCAGCTGATGGCCATACATTGTCATCATCACCGGCAAAGGCATGAATCGTGGCTTGTGAATCCTCAATATGAATGCGAGTCTCGTCTGGGGCATGGTTGAGGAGTTGGCTATAGGACGGTTCAAAGGCGACCGGTAGGTTTACCCAAAACTTCCAGACCTCACTATAAAAGAGGTTCATGGCCTCACTGCCACCATCCTCCCAAGAGATATTCGGAACCGGTTTGCCCCCCCACGTCCATGAGGAATGCTCAATATGTTGGCTTAATGCCGGAAAAGAGTGGCTTGCCGGGGCGATGAGTATGGCGTGATCAATGCGGTCGTAACGGGGAAGAAGGTTAGCGACGTATTCAGCACCTTTTGAGCCTCCCGCCGCGATCAGCGGTTCAGGAGATTCAGCATTCGCATCGATCCAGTCAATGACCTCTTGAAAATCTTCGAGCGGAACCTCATCAAGGGTGGCGGTTTGGTTTGGTTGACCCCAAAAGAACAACGCAAGACTCTCTTGGCCAGCTTTCGCAGCGAGCGTGGCTCCCGGCCAACCAACACCACCTTCAGAGCCGCCATAGGACACCAAAATGCCTTTCCGCGTGCGCTTCTCAGGTTTGAAATGGAACCCGGCCATGTGCTCACCCGTAACGGGGGTGATGGTGACACCATCAATGCGGTCTAAAGGGTAGGCGTCTGCGTCACGGAAATCGATATTGAGACGAGCACTATTCGGGCCAGTATCGGTGGAGAAATAGTGTTGATAGTTATAGGTGCGAACCCCAACGATCGTTACAGCCACAACCAAGATGATGGCACCTATTCCGATGAGTATTTTTTTCCATAACCGCATACCGTGAGCGTAAAGCATTACCTAAGGTGAATGCAATGAGATGTCTCGGTCAGTGCCTTATAGGAATTAGTCATTACCTTGCCCTGGTAGGCAGGGTAGTGGCCTGGACTTATGTTAAGCGCTGATATGCTTAAGCCAATGTTGCCCGTTCATGGATCCCGCTGGCTTGACCACCTTGTGGCCGAGCGTGGATTAAGTGAACATACCCTTGCGGCCTACCGGCGTGATCTTGAGTTATATGGGCGGTGGATGGCGCTGCGTGGTCAAGATGATCCGGCCACGATGAATACTGCTGATTTAGAAGCGTTTGCCGCCTGGTTGCGAAGTACGAATACACCGCGGGGAAAACCGTATGCGGAAGCCAGTATTGCGCGAACCCTAGCGGCGGTACGGAGTTTGCATAGTTTCTTACAAACAGACGGGATTACGTCAGCTAACCCTGCAGCTAACTTGCCTACCCCGAAACGGGATCGAAAACTGCCAGATACCTTAACCCAGGGTGAAGTTGACCGGCTGTTAGGTTCAGTTGAAGATGGCACGGTAGCTGGGCAGCGTGACCAAGCCATGCTGGAGTTACTGTATTCAGCAGGTCTGCGTATCAGTGAGTTGCTGGATTTGAATATTGATGATGTGGACTTAACTGAACGAACCGTGCGTGCACGAGGCAAAGGTAGCAAAACCCGTATCGTGCCTATCGGTCGATTGGCCGCACGCGCTATCCACGTATGGATAAATGAGGGACGCCCAACGGTGAACCCCAATGGCCCTCAATTATTTACTAATCTTCGTGGCCAACGTCTGAGCCGTCAAGGTGGGTGGAAGATCATCACCGCGCGGGCGAAGAAAGCTGGACTAGATGGCCGTGTCCATCCGCACACCTTGCGCCATTCGTTTGCGACCCATTTAGTGGAGGGCGGTGCAGATTTACGTGTTGTTCAAGAACTCCTTGGGCACGCTAGTGTCAACACAACCCAGGTCTATACCCATACATCTGAAGCCAGACTTCGAGAACTATTTGAAACTGCACATCCGCGTGCCACGCACAACGATGCACAAGCCATGGATTCCCTTATCTCAAAGGACTACCGATGAACCCAGTTGATCTGATTGCCATTAAACGTGACGGCGGTACGCTCACCAAAGAACAGTACGAGTGGATGATCACAAACTGGATAGAAGAAACCGGTGTTATTGATGACGCTCAGGTCAGTGCGTTCTTAATGGCTGGTGTCTTGCGTGGTTTTAGTAAAGCAGAGACAAGTTTTCTCACCGAGGTACTCCTTGAAAGTGGCGAGACCCTTGACTTGAGTGGCTTGAGTGGCCCCACTGTTGATAAACATTCGACGGGCGGTGTAGGAGACGGGACCACACTGGTTGTTGCCCCCCTCTTAGCCGCGTGCGGTGTACAAGTGGTGAAACTGAGTGGCCGTGGGCTTGGTCACACTGGCGGCACCCTCGATAAGTTGGAATCTATTCCTGGGATGCAAATTAATTTGGAAGACACACGCATCATGGCCATTGCGGAAGACGTAGGTTGTGTGGTTGCGGGTCAGACAGCGGATATCGTCCCCGCAGATAAAAAGCTCTATGCCTTGCGTGACGTCACTGGCACCGTGGCGAGTCGCGCCCTTATTGCATCGAGTGTGATGAGCAAAAAACTCGCCAGTGGGGCTGACACGATCATTCTTGATGTGAAAACGGGTGATGGTGGGTTCATGAAAGACCGTGAATCTGCAGTGGCTTTGGCAAAAACGTGTCTCGAGATTGGCCAGCGAGCCGGGCGCAATACACGTGCCATTGTCAGTGATATGAACACCCCACTGAGCGGTGGGATTGGCAATTCCTTAGAGATTATTGAAGTGGTTCATACGTTGTCACACAATCCTGCTGGGCGGTTTGCCGATGTGTGTTTGACATTGGCAACATTAGGGCTGAGTGAGGCCACTGGTATTTCAACTGCCGATGCCCGTGAACGGCTTGTGAACGCTTGGACCAGTGGAGAAGCCTTAGAACGCTTGCAACGCATGATTGAAGCCCAAGGGGGAGATCCTCAAGTATGTATTGAGCCAGTTGATGTACTGCCTGCCGCACCGGTTCAACGTGAACTGGTTGCTCCACGTGATACACAAATTGCACGAATACCTGCGATGCGTATTGGTGAGATTGCGCTCAATCTTGGCGCCGGACGGACCCATGCCGGAGACTCAATTGATCACAGTGTTGGACTTGAGCTCCTTGTTGAAGAAGGCGAGTCCATTGAAAAGGGGCAACCCGTTTGTGTGATTCACGCCCGTAATGATGAAGACGCTGATGTAGCTCAAGCTGCGGTGGTTGAGACCATTGTCTTTGGTGAAGGTCAGGTTGCCGACACGATACTTGAGGTGCTCTAATCCGTTTATGGTTAGCTCTGGTGATGCGGAATCGTCAGTAATCCCTGGTTCACCGGTACAGCCGGTCATTACCGGTTGGGATCAGGATGGTACGTGGTTTGTTGATGTTCCTAGCTTTGAGGGGCCATTTGACCTGCTCTTACAGCTCGTTGCCCGTCATGAGGTAGACATTACGGCAATCCCACTGTCGAAGGTCGTTGATGAGTTTCTTACGGTCATGACCTCAATGGAGCTCAATACCACCACTGAGTTCTTAATCGTTGCGGCCACATTGGTTGAGATTAAGGCACTGCGATTACTACCAGACCAAGATGAAGATGAGATTGATGACGTTGTCATTCGTGCCCGTGACTTGTTGTACGCACGTCTCTTGGAATACCGGATGGTTCGTGACGCAGCAGTATTTCTTGACCAGCGATTAGGTCTGTTTGGCCAAGAGATACCGCGCCAAGTTCCATTAGAACCGACGTACCGCACCCTTCAGCCCCCAACACAGATTGGGATGGATATCGCTGCACTTGGTCGGCTGGCTTACAAGGTTTGCACACCCAGTGAAACGACCATAGACACAAGTCATATCCGAGCTAAAGCGATGCGTGTTCACGATGCGGCACGTATCGTGCTGGATTGGCTTCGCCACGGGCCAACAGCCATACGGACAATCATGAATGACTGTACAGGTCCTGATGAGATCGTCGCCCATTTCCTCGCCATTCTGGAACTCTATAAATTGGATTGGCTCCAGATTGAAGAGGACGACACTGGGGTCCTCATTGCCCATGACCCCAACGCTCCTGCCCGACCGTTGCCAACACTGGTGGAGTTGAGTTGATGGTGGCTGCGGATATGCCAGCGGCGTATGGGCCGATTGATAACACACTTCGCGCATCACTTGAAGCCATTTTTATGGTTGTCGATGAGCCGGTTGACAGTGCCACTTTGGCTGAGGTGGTAGGTGAGCCAGAATCAGTTATCGAGGCAGCCATCATGGCAATGGCAGCAGAATACGAGGCCCAAAGGCGTGGCTTTGTCTTACGTAAACGGGGTGGAGGTTGGCGTTTTTGGACAAATCCTGAACACCATGAAGTAGTCAGCCAGTTTGTGCTTCATGGCAAGAAAAGTCAGCTTAGTCGTGCAGCGCTAGAAACGTTAGCGGTTGTGGTGTTTAAACAACCGATTACCCGCGGACAAATTGGTGCCATCCGTGGGGTGAATCCAGATGGGGCGATCACCACGCTCATCAGCCGGGGACTCATTGAAGAACAAGGGCGAGCTGACTTACCTGGGCGGCCAATTGTCTATGGACCGTCAGTAAAAGCACTCGAACAGCTCGGTATCAATGACCCGAGTGAGCTTCCCTCACTGGATTCATTTGCGCCTGGTGGAACCGCGCCACCAGAACCACCCAAAGGTGATTATCGCAGTGCGCGACGGACTGTAGATGTGATTGACGCAGATGGGCGTGAGGATGGGGATGCTCAGTTACGTGATATTGTCCGTCGAGCTGACGCCGCAATGAAAGCCGCAGCAGAGGCAATACAAGCACCCGAGGATGAAGAAGCATAAGGTGGGGCCTTCACATAAAGGAGTCTGACCATGGGTGCTGAACGCCTGCAAAAACTGCTTTCTCAGGCTGGCATCGCAAGCCGGAGGGCCAGTGAAGAACTGATTATTCAAGGCCGTGTCACCGTTGATGGCAAGGTAGCAACATTGGGTGATAAAGCTGATCCCAAGGCTCAAATCGTGGCCGTTGATGGTGAACGCATCAAAGTCAATACTGATTTGGTCTATCTGGCCTTCAACAAGCCTGTTGGTGTGGTTACGACTGCAGATGATCCCCAAGGCCGTCCAACGGTGATGGACTTTATGCCACCCAAACCGAGGGTGTACCCGGTTGGTCGCCTTGATATGGATACATCTGGGTTGTTGTTGCTCACCAATGATGGTGAGTTTGCCAACCGGATAACCCATCCACGCTATCACGTTGAAAAAACGTATATGTGCCAAATTCGTGGTCCTGTACCCAAACCAGCAATTCGTGACCTGCTGGCCGGGGTTGAACTTGATGACGGCCTAGCTACGGCGGTGAAAGCGCAAGTTCGTATTGCAGATCAAACCCGGTCACTGGTTGAGATTGTGATTAACGAGGGTCGTAATCGACAAGTCCGTCGGATGATGGCTGCGGTTAACCTTCCGCTTGAAGCCCTTGTCCGTACGAAGATTGGTCCGGTACACCTGGGCAATATGGGACAAGGCAAAACCCGGCTACTCAATAGCCAAGAACTTGGTGCGCTGTACGCCCAGGTTGGGATGGGAGCAGCCTGATGGACGTCGCCATTATTGGTACTGGTCTGATAGGTGCCAGTCTTGGTTTGGCGTTACATACGATCGCCCCGATTGATCGCATCGTCGGTTGGGATAGCAACGATGATGATGAGCACCAAGCCCTGCATAGCGGTGCGATTGATGCGACGATCACGCCCAGTCAGATAGGGGAAGTGGACCTTGTTGTGCTCGCGGTTCCACCCAGTGCAATTGCCGCAGTCATGAGTGAGATTGGACCATATTTGCGTCCAGGCATGATCGTGACGGACATTGCCAGCGTGAAGCGCGATGTCGTTGCCACGATGGTCGCTTACGTGCCTGAGGGTGTTGATGTCATTGGGGGACACCCCATGGCTGGTAGCCATGAACGGGGGGCAAAAGCTGCACTACCGGATCTTTTTGTAGCTGCAACATGGCTGTTGACCCCTACTGAAACAACTACGCACGCAACCATAGAAATCATGCGCAACCTCATTGAAGGTCTTGGTGCTCGTGTCGTTATTGTCAGCCCCCATGAACATGATCGTCTTGTCGCAATTGTTAGCCATCTGCCACAAATGGCGGCATCAACCTTGATGACGTTGGCCGCCGATCGGGCCAAACGACAACACGCCCAACTCTTACTCCTCGCTGCGGGTGGATTCCGAGATGCAACCCGTGTTGCCGCAAGTGATGCGGACTTGTGGCTAGATATCGCGTTCGCCAATAAACAGGCCATCATGGAAGTCCTTGATGAATTTGGTGCGCGCCTTGGGCAGATACGTATGTTATTACACGATGATGACGTTGATGGCATGCGAACATTTCTTAGCGGTGCCCGTGAGGCTCGTCGTTCCCTGCCGGGTAAAGCCAGTCATACCGGTCAATGGGTTGAATTACGGATCGTCTTACCAGATCAACCAGGATCCCTAGCTGAAATCACGAGGATTATGGGTGAGTTAGGGATTAATATCGAAGACTTTGGTATTACACACGCCCCAGAAGGTGGTCGTGGTCGGATGCGATTGACCGTATCCTGTGCAGAGGATGCCCGTCGTGGTGCCGAAGCGTTAAAAGCGTGCGGTTATAGTGTGTTTGAACGGAACCTATGAAAACGAGTGAACCTCCTAGTACCCAGTCCACATTAACAATTGTTCCTGGCCCTGTTTCTGGGGAGGTGGCAGCCCCGAGCTCGAAGTCGGTCACGAACCGCGCACTCTTGCTTGCTGGTCTCGCAAGTGGTCGGTCCACATTGCACAATCCACTGGTGAGTGATGATTCTGCAGCCATGGTGTCCTTGATCCGTGCACTGGGTGCGACGGTACATGACGACGACCCAGCCACCTGGAGCATCGATGGGGTTGCTGGGAAGCCAATGACACCTGACCATCACATTGACTGCCGGTTATCGGGAACAACGATGCGGTTTGGGATGGCGGCAGCTTGCTTGGCTGAAGGTCCGGTCACGCTTACTGGACAGCCACCATTGCTACGGCGACCACTTGCCGGGTTGATTGATGCGTTGCAGCGATTAGGGGCCACCGTTGCTGCTCAAGAAGGTGGATTTGCACCAGTTCGTGTTGGTGGGGGACTTGCGGGAGGGCACGCCGATATTGATGTGACCGCATCAAGTCAGTTCGCGTCAGCCGTGTTGCTGGCCGCTCCCATGGCTGATAGCAATACCACAATTACGGTGAGCGGTGATTATGCGGAAAAGTATATTGATTTGACCCTCAGCGCGATGCGTGACTGGGGTGCCTATGCCCAAGAAATCGATGGGGGATGGGTAGTTGAAGCCCACCAGATGTATCTCGGTCAAGAAATGACGATCGAATATGACGCATCGGCCGCTGCCCACCTCTTAGCCCTAGCTGTAACCACAGGTGGTTCACTGACGATCACCAATACGCAACCCACCTTGCAAGGGGATGCAGATATGGCAGATGTCTTTGAGGCATTTGGCGCAACAATTGAACGGCAGTATCCCGCAACCACGATTACTGGACCGACACGGCCAGTATCCCCAGGGTTCGTTGATTTATCTGAAATGCCGGACCAAATCGCTACGGTCGCGGCAATCGCTGCAGTGGCTGAGGGAACGACACAGATTCGTGGGGCCCAGGTTGCTCGTGGCCATGAAGTTGACCGGATATGGGCCGTTGCTAACGAGTTTTCCAAGCTGGGGATACCCGTGGTTGAACATCCTGACGGGTTGGATGTGACCGGGGTCACCCAACTCACCCCAACAGTGGTTGATACCCATCATGACCACCGTATGGCCATGGGGTTGAGCGCTATTGGTGTTCGGCTTGCAGGTATCACATTTGTGCAACCCGACTGCGTCCAAAAAACCTATCCCTTATTCTTTGACACGTTGGCTCACCTGCAAGGACGCGTGTGATTGTCACGATTGACGGACCTGCCGGGTCTGGAAAATCTACGGTGGCCAAATTAGTTGCCGCCAAACTTGGTGTTCCCCACCTTGATTCAGGTGCGTACTACCGTATGGCAACCTTGGCCTGCCTGAATGCTGGAACTGACCTGGATGATCCTGACGCGGTTATGGCTGAGGTCAGCCGCAACACTTATACCCGTCAGGAGGGTCGGAGCTACCTCAACGGTTCAGATGTCGAGGCGGTGATTCGCAGTCAACGGGTCACCTTGGTGGTGTATAAGATTGCACAGAATCAAGCGGTTCGGGCGTGGCTGCTAACTCCGATGCGTGCCGAACTCGCTGCAGCGGGGGGTGTGATTGACGGACGTGACGGTGCCACGGTTATCGCGCCCCACGCTGATGTCAAGATATGGTTGACCGCTGATGTGCATGAACGCGCCTGTCGTCGTGCCAAGGAAATGGGTGAGTGTGATCGGATTGACTGGTATGAACAGGATTTAATCCGCCGAGATCATGCTGATGCACAACAAATGACCCGCCATGCACATGCGATTGTCATCGATACAACGGCGATGCCGATAGATGCCGTAGTTGAAGAGATCGTTCAACGGACAAGCACACCCTCGTAACGCCAACGGTTCGCTCAATGTGGGAATGGGTGGAACAGGCAGACTGGGTTCCTCAGTATTGTTTAGGGAGGACCCATGCGGAGTTGGAAAGCACGGCAAGTAGGCGGTGCAACGGTAGCAATTGTGGGCCGACCAAATGTGGGTAAATCTACGTTGGTGAACCGCATTGTTGGGCGTAAAGACGCGATTGTGCAAGAACTCCCAGGGGTAACACGTGACCGGAGCTTTCACCCGGCAGAGTGGCTTGGCAATCATTTCACCGTTATCGATACGGGTGGCTGGACGCCTAATTGGAGTCCCGAACGGACGCGCATGGATGCCCTCATTAGTGCACAGGCAGAAGAGAGTCTCACCGAGGCAGATCTCGTTTTGTTTCTCATGGATGCCAGTGTTGGTATTACCAGTGATGATGAAGCAGTTGCCAATTGGCTACGCAGTGCAGGGGCACCTGTTCGGCTCGTCCTCAATAAAGCCGACCATGTTAAAGAGCTTGAACGGGGGGCAGTATTAGCTGAAGCCTGGAGCCTGGGACTCGGCGAGCCCTATCTGATGAGTGCCCTCCATGGCATGGGTTCGGGTGATTTATTGGATATGGTTGTGGCTGAACTGACCGCAGCAGGTGCCTTTGATCGCCCTAAAGAGGATGCCTTTGCCGTGCCTGGTATTGCCCTCATTGGCCGGCCAAATGTCGGAAAATCAAGTTTATTTAACTTCATGGTTGGCCATGAGCGTGTCATTGTTGATGATGTACCAGGAACAACTCGTGACCCAGTTGACACCCTAATTGAAGTGGCTGGGGAAACCGGCACGCGAACGTGGCGATTGATTGATACGGCTGGCTTGCGCAAGAACCAAGGCGCATTAGATTCAACCGAGTTTTATTCCACGGTACGGACACGCAAACAACTCGAACGTGCCTCGGTTGCATGTCTCCTCTTTGACGCAAGTGAACCGATCGGCCAGCAAGAACAAAAACTTGCCCGTGAGATCGCCGACTCAGGACGTGCCGTTGTCCTTGTACCTAATAAGTGGGACCGTGTTGATGAGGATCGCCAACATGAGATGCTGCGCGAACGCGAACGCTTATTAGGGTTCTTGCACTATGCACCCATGCGGCGAATCAGTGCCATATCTGGACGTGGAGTAGGCCGCCTCTTTGATGACATTGCTCTTGCTGAGCAACACTGGCATCAGCGCATCCCCACGGCAAGACTCAATACCTGGTTGACCGATGCATTGACGGCGACACCACCCCCGCTGGGGCAAAACCATCGTCCATTGAAGATTCGCTATATCACCCAGGTGTCAGCAGCCCCGCCAACGTTCCGCCTCTTTTGTAACCAGCGACCCAGTGACCAATATGTTCGCTACCTGGAACGCAAATTACGCGAAACCTTCGACTTTACCGGAACCCCATTACGGATGAAAGTGGTTATTAAACAGCGCGAGCAGCAATAGCGGAACGATAAACGGAACCGTAAACGGTTCCGTTTATTCAAATGGAATCGGGTGATCGGTGAGAGCAGAAGTTCGGCCGACTCACCTTGTCATACGGTCGTGGTGGGCTACTGACACCCAGGTGTGCCCTTTACATTCAACGTTGGCGTAGAACTAATGACGACTTCATCGCCTGGTTCAATGGCTTCGGCTGGGGCCAGGGTGAGGGTGAACGGGGTACCTGCCGGGTGGTTCATCGTGAACCAGTCCGCAAAATGGGCGGTGATATCAGCTTTGAAATCGCCGGGGTTGCCTAATGCATTCAGGCTCATGGCCCTCGGGCTTAAGGTCAAATCACTCTCTTGGTCATCACCGGGGTTGACGTTTTGAGGCGTGGTGACCTTGGACGGGAATACACCAAGGACAACTTGACCTTTTGCCTTTTGTACCTTCATTGCAACTTCAAGGCTGGCCACACAAGCAGGATTCCCTGCAGGTACGTCAAAGGCGACAACCATCCGGTTCAACGGTTGATCCGAGATTGAGTAGCCATCGGCTTTGGGTACAACCTTGCCCTCACTAACACCAAATGCCGCTATTGCCTTTTGATTGGCATCAGCCACCGGTCCGGTACCTGGCTGAACGATAGAGGCATCAGCGGCTTTGGGTTCTTCGGTCTGTTCGGACTTCTGTCCACCCAAGACGGATGATTGACTCGCATCAATAAGGAACATGTCTTTCCAGGTGGCTTTAAGCAGTGCCCAAGAAGCCAACCCGACGATTACCATCACAGCGATGGTGATCGGCCATTTAAAGTAGCGCCAAATTTCTCCCAGATTCATTGCCTGCAGGTTACCAGGATGCCAAGGACTAGCCAAAAAGGGTATGTAAAGGAGATGCAAAACAAGAGATGGGACTAGAGCATAGGGCCCATGCCCGAACAACGACCAACACCGCGCACCGTTCGATACTGGACCGAACACGGCACTATCCGAGTGGGCGCGATTGAAGACACCGATACGTCAGCGGGTGCCTCAAAGGCAAGACGTGCCCAACTGAAAAAGGCCGCAAAAGAAGCAGAATCAAGTCGGCTTGTCAGTATTTTGATTCCTGTTGGCAGCCTGGAACAGATTGAAGATCTTGTTTCCTTCTCTCGGAACCTCTTGCATGAAGGTCAAAATGGACGCATTGTGCTTGCCCGCATCCGAACAGGTGATGAAGATAAAGCGGCTGAACAAGAAGTAACCGCCCAGATGGAGGCGCTTGCTGAAACGATGCGCTCAAAGGTTGATTCGACACTCAAAGTGGATTCCCATGTGCGTAAAGCGCCGAGCCGGTCACGCGGCATTCTTGACGCTGCAATTGACGAAACCTGTTCGATGATCGTGATGCACGACGTAACACCTGGTGAGGAAATTGAGGATGGAAAGTCACGGATTGGGGCATTGGCCCGTGAGGTGATTTCTGCAGCAGAAGTTCCTGTGCTCATTTGCAGAGAAGGACTGCAACACGAGGGTGAGTTTAACCCGAAACGCGTTGTTGTGGCGACTGACTTAGATGCCGGGGCTGCGCGCATGGTGGATTTAGGTTCGCGTCTTGCGAATGGTCTTGACATACCACTTGTCTTACGACACGTGATTCGTCCCGGGGGACGACGTACACAGTTCAGTGCCCAAGAAGATTTGAAAGCCCTCATTGGACAGGCCACGTTAGACCGCGGGTTAAAACCCGTGACCAGTGTGGTGAAAGGACCGAGTCCTGAGTCAGGTATTAGTCACGAAGCCACCCGGAGTGATCTCACTATTTTGGGGATTCGTCCTGAGTCGGCTATGTCGGTTACGGGCTATCAAACGACTGCGAGCTTGTACAGCCAGCTACGTGGCCCAGTTATCGTGATGAGTGTTCCTGACCGCCAAGGTGGGGTCAGGGGATTCTTCAGTCGTCGTGGACGTACCTTCCGTCCACGGCTGACAAGCAGTGAAGCGGCCGAAATGCGTTGGCAGATCCGCCTGGACGCAACGTCTGGAGTTGATTATCTGTGGATGAGTGTCCTCAGTGCCGCAGTGGCGGTATTCGGGTTGATTACGGACTCGGTTCCCGTCTTGATCGGTGCAATGCTGGTTGCCCCATTGATGGGGCCACTTATTGCCACGGGTGCTGCCCTTGTCTCTGGCGATCTTGACACCTTACGGCGAGGTACGTTGACAACCCTTCAAGGAATCCTTCTTGTGGTTATCACGTCCTATCTCATTACGCTACTCATCGGACCGACTGCACCAACAGACGAGATGATTAAGCGGGGAAGCCCGACCCTGTTGGACTGTGGTATCGGGGTAGTTGGTGGCATTGTCGGTGCGTATGCCTTGGCCAGGCCAGGTGTCATTGCCGCTAGTGCTGGTGTTGCAATTGCGGCTGCACTAGTACCGCCACTGTGTGTGGCCGCCATGACCTTCAACCACTTTCCTCAGCTATCCCTGGGTGCCTTTGTACTGTTTTTCGCCAACGTGCTGGCCATCGTCGCCGCCTCTGGTGCCACGTTGTTATTTTTGGGCATGGAACCAGAACGTGACGCTCTTCCCAAGTGGATACGCCGGTATGGTAAGGCCACGAATGCGTGGCTCGTAGTTCCAGTCCTTGGCTTAGCCATTATCGCGGTGACCACCTTTAGTTTGGTGTCGCGGAGTACGAGCACGACATTTTTAACCAATGAGATTGATGCATTGATGCCCAATCACTCAGTTTCAATTCAACCATCTGGTTCTTCAGTAACACCGCAATTGATTGTCCGTATCATCGGTGAAGACCGGCCGACTCAGGACGAGCTTGATGAGGCAGTTCAGGCGATTCGTGCGCGCACGTCTATTGCCGTTAGGTTCATCTACGAACCGGTCGTGCGGACCCTTCCGCAAGCGTCAGAAAGGTAACCCATGCCGATAACTACAGTAGACCCCAGCTCGCATTCCATTCTGACTACCTATGCCCAAGCGACGCCTGAGGATGTCCAAGCGGTACTGATGCGCGGTCAGGATACCTTTATTCATGAATGGCGTGATATGCCGCTGTTAAAGCGCGCTCGAGTTGTGAACACCTTCGCTGACACACTTGAAGCCCATACCGTATCCTTAGCCACCCTCATGGCCAAAGAAATGGGTAAACCTATTCGAGAAGGCCAAGCCGAAATCATCAAAAGTGTTGCGCTGCTGCGTGCAGTAGCCGCCCGTGCCGAGCAGTATTTTACGATTCATCATCAAGCCGACTGGGAACTTGACCATGACGGGCTGGATGTCGCTATCGACATTGCACCTATCGGGGGGTTGCTGGCCATCATGCCTTGGAATTTCCCCGTATGGCAGATTATGCGGGTATTCGCACCAAACGCAGTGGGTGGCAATGTCGTCTATCTCAAACACGCAGAAGGTGTAACGGGCACCGCACTGCAATTAGAAGCCCTCTGGCGTGAATCTGGCGCACCTAGCGGTGTCTTCCAAACCCTCGTCATCCCGCATGAACAGATCGAACCAATCATCGCGCACGACCATATCCAGGGGGTGACCTTTACCGGCAGCGTACCTACCGGACGGTATATCGCCCAGCTAGCGGGATCCTATGGAAAGAAAACGGTCCTCGAACTTGGTGGTTCGGACCCATTTTGTATTACGGACGACGCTGATCTCGAACAGGCGGTTACTACCCTCGTGACGGCTCGGTTCTCCAATTGTGGGCAAGTCTGTACAGCCGCCAAGCGCGCGATCGTCCACGAGTCCGTATATGACCAGGTGGTGGCGATGCTGCTGGAACGTATCGGCAATATACGTATTGGTAATCCTCTTGATGATGAAACGGAAATGGGGCCCATGGCATCCATGGCACTCCGTGACCAGCTGCAAGATCAGATTGAGCGTGCAGTTGCCCAGGGGGCGCGAGTACGTATGGACGCTAAACCGCTTGAGCGTTCTGGTGCCTGGATGGCACCGATGGTTTTAGAGGTAGGGGATACCGCGAACCCTGCAGCGAGAGAAGAAGTGTTTGGCCCGGTACTTGTCCTACTGCGGGCTAAGGACGATGACCAGCTTGTTGAACTTGCGAACGATACCCCCTTTGGGTTAGGCGCAACGGTCTTTTCAGGTAATACTGAGCGTGGGATAGCAATCGCAAGACGAATTGAATCGGGTATGGTCGCCATAAATACACAAAATCTGAGTCATCCCATCGTGCCATTCGGGGGCATTAAAGCCTCTGGTTATGGACGCGAGCTAGGCCCGTGGGGAGCGACCGAGTTTATGAATATCCGTACGATCTCAGTACGACGTTAAACCGCCATACCGTGTTGAAGGAAACGTATGTCAAAAGAACAGATCAATGAGACGTTGACCAAATTGGTGAACAAAATGAATAAAGTCATCAAGGAGGCTGTCGAAACGGTTGGTGACGCGGTTGAAGAAAGCCCTGGCGTTGCCAAACAGAGTTGGGAAGACCTTGCTGCTCGTGGTCAACGAATTGCAAGTAAATGGTCTGATGGTAACGAAAACCAGGAGCGGGGTGGAACCCTTGAAGCCATTCGCTCCAATATCGAAAGCCAGCTTGAATCAATGCCAAAACGGGCCCGCGATCGCACCTTTAAGACGCTGTCGCACTTAGCTGGTGTTGTGGACAACCTCTCAAGCTTGGGGCCTTTCCTCGAAGCGGCGCCTGATCATGGGGCCACACTGAGCGGTCATGGTCTTCGCCCCATTTATGGGCCAATGGATATCCGGCGAGCGGCTGGAACAAGTGCTCAAGTTGAATCAACTATTGGTGCTCGCCGACGGATCGCCCGCCAGTGGCGGCGTGAAGGACACTAAGGAACCTGAATGAAAACTGCGCTGTTAACAAAGGAATGGCCACCTGCGATCTACGGTGGTGCAGGCGTACATGTGGATTTTCTTGTACGGGAATTACGTCAGCTCATTGATGTTGATGTCCACTGCTTTGGCGAGCCACGAGACGATGCGACTGCCCATATCCATCCCAAGGAACTTGACCAGGCGAATGCAGCGTTACAAACCTTGGCTGTTGACCTCGCCATGGTCGATGGGATACGTGATGCCGAGCTTGTGCATACCCACACGTGGTATACCAATATGGGTGGCCATTGGGCACATTTGCTCTATGACATTCCAACCGTTATTACGGCGCATTCTCTTGAACCACGCCGGCCATGGAAAGCCGAACAACTCGGTGGTGGGTATCGAATTAGTTCCTGGGCTGAACGGACTGCTTACGAATCGGCGACACGCATTATTGCGGTCTCTGCAGGTATGCGAGCAGATATTTTGGATTGTTATCCCCAACTTGACCCCGATAAGGTTGCGGTTGTGTTGAACGGGATAGATACCGAGTTGTATAAGCCCACGGATGGCCAAGCTGATTTAGAACGCTTAGGACTGGACCCAACCCGACCGGTTGTGACATTTGTGGGTCGTATCACCCGGCAAAAAGGGGTGCCACACCTTCTCAATGCGGCACGCGACTTTGATTCCAACGCGCAATTGCTCTTGTGTGCTGGGGCAGCAGATACCCCTGAATTGGCTGCTCAGATCGATGCTCAAATACAAGGGTTGCAGGCTGAGCGTGATGGGGTTGTATGGATCTCTGAAATGATGGATCGGCCAACGATGGTTCGATTACTGAGTGCGTCGTCTGTCTTTGTCTGTCCCTCAATTTATGAACCCCTCGGCATTGTGAATCTTGAGGCAATGGCGTGTGGGGTGCCCGTCGTGGCTTCTGATGTGGGCGGGATTCCAGAGGTTGTGGTTGATAGTGAAACTGGTCTGTTGGCGCACTATACGGAGGCAGACCCACGGGCATTCGAGGCAGATTTAGTGAGTGGCGTTAATCGATTATTAGCCGACCCAGACCTGGCAACTCAATTTGGTGAGGCAGGTCGGCAACGGGCTGTTGACCAGTTTTCGTGGGCAAGTATCGCAGAACAAACGGTCGCAGTTTATCAATCAGCCTTGGAGGCATAACCACGCACCATGTCCACCATAACCAAGGGCTCCTTACCAGGAGCCCTGCTGCATTCTATTGGTGTGTTGATATTTAGGCTTCTGTCATCTCGGTGTACCGTTCAGCGTCTAGGAGATGGTCGGTGCTTGCGTTTGCCGCTAGGTCAACCCGCACGAGCCAAGCGCCCCAGACATCCTCGTTGAGGAGATGAACGCCAGCTTTAACCGCTTCATTGCGTTCAGTTACAACACCATCGACCGGACTATATAAGTCACTCACACTTTTTGTTGACTCAATCTCACCGAGCGGTTGGTCTCGGATGACGGTTGTACCAATCTCGGGGAGATCAATAAAGACAATTTCACCGAGGGCATCTTGGGCATACGGAGTCAACCCGAGCGTGGCAACGGCGCCATTGATCTTGACCCAGATATGTTCTTCGCTATACAAGCGATCGGCAGGATTGTTCATATGCATCCTTTAACGGTTAATCAATAGGAGATGTCGTTACATCATGCGTAGAGAGATCATTCGTGGAGGGATCCGGCTCAGCTTTCGTTGGATCGTGATCAGCTAACCAGGAACCCAATTTAATGGTGTAATCCAAAGTCAAAAGGGTCATCACAGTAATTAAGACCGTTCCCCAGCTGACAACAGAATCCTCAGTTCCAATGGCAAATCCTGATAATGCCCAGCCAGTACCAATGGCAAATAAATCAATAGCTACTTTGGCTACGCTTGGTCGAATTCGGAACTTTCGTAATATACCTACATACAAGCAATCCTGTGGGCTTGGCCCGTGATCACCACTGATGTACAACCCGATACCGAGAATGGCAAAAAACCCGCCAATAATCATCACAATCCATTGTCCCATATAAGACAACTCAATGGAACGCATTAAATAGATAGGTATCTGCGCAATAAATCCCAACCCAAATGCAATGGGGAAGGTACCCCAACCAGGTTTTGAGTTAAGTGCGATCCAGGCAATCGCGATGATTATTAAACTGTAAATAAGGACAAGCCAGTGGTAGTGCTTTTCTACTTCGAGATGGAGAAACTTGACCACCCCAAGTTCAAATGCTTGCCAGCTTGATACACCGAGATTGGCTTTGATCTGAAAGCCGATACCAATGCCGAGGAAAAAAATACCTACCAAATAGGTCAACCATGATCGTGTTGTATGCGGTGCTGCCATGTCAATACCCTACCTTGATCAGTAGCTATTTGTGAATGCGAGAAAATCATCTGGCATGGGGTGGTGATGGTGCTACACTGACGCACCTACTCGGGACGTGGCCTAGTTTGGTCTAGGGCGCCAGTCTGGGGGACTGGAGATCCCCGGTTCAAATCCGGGCGTCCCGACGTGAATGTGACCGTACAAATCGTGCGGTCACATTATGTTTACTCCGATCATTACTGCACAGGGGCAGGAGATAAAAAGGCCCATAGTAGAAGGGGCTGTGCGCTATGCCGTAGGGCGTCGGATATGCGAGTGCAAAGACTGAACGGCAATGAGTTGATGGTGCTGTCTACGGCTATTGCATGACAAGTTTGTATCACTTGAGTTGTCCAAGGGTACGGGTCAGAGGTGCGTAAATGCCGAAGAATGCGAGAACATCGACAAACTTCCAAGAAAAGGCTCAAGTAATAGTTTAGGGTGCACTTTACGGAATACGTACGCTGGTACCCTAACGCTAGTAGTTGTTCTGTTTTGGTCACACGGAATGAGGACAGATTTAATGTATTGCACCGCTTGTGGTACGCCTTGCCCCGAAGGCGCAAATTTTTGCGCCCAGTGTGGGACACCGCTTACCGATCCAGGTGACCGGCCAACGGGCACGATTCCTCGTGTCCTTGAAACACAACCTCAGCCTGAAGAATCCACTCAGGCCGACCCGGGCACCGAGCTGACTGGTGAGTTAAATCAGTACATTGACTATGGTGCCGTTCGCGCGGCGTTGGAACCCAATACCGCGTTGTTGGTTTGTGTCCGTGGCCCGAATGCCGGTGCCAGATTCCTTTTGGACCATCCCACCACAACTGTTGGTCGCCATCCAGATTCATCCATTTTCCTAGATGATATTACGGTGTCTCGACGTCACAGTGAATTCCGTCAACAAGACGGAGAACTCAGTGTTGTTGATGTCGGTAGTTTGAACGGTACCTATGTGAATGGACACCTCGTTGACCGAGCCACCCTCGTCAATGGTGATGCCGTTCAGATTGGTAAGTACCGACTCGTTGCGGTCCTACCTCAGGGGAAGTCGTGATCACCGCACGGGAAGAACCGGCACGCCCGCAGGGGTACACCATTGGTGAAGTTGCCAACCAGTTGAAAGACGATTTCGAAGATGTAACGGTTTCCAAGATTCGGTTCCTTGAAAATGAAGGGCTTATCTACCCCGACCGGACTGATTCTGGATATCGGATTTTTAGTGATGATGATGTCGATCGGTTGCGTTATATCCTGACTGCCCAACGAGACCACTACCTTCCGTTGAAGGTAATCGGTGAACAACTTGACCGGTTGGATGCTGGTCAAGCACCCTCCAGTGGTCCTAAGCCGCCATCTGGCTATGTGGCGGTCGAAGATGAGGACAAGCGGACGCCCATCCAAAGTGCTCTTGCCTATGCCAAAGAGGCTCAATCCAATGCAACAGAGCATGAAGGCGCCTTCCTTGGTGCCCCTGCGGAAACCATTGAGCTCGGTCTGCGAGAGTTCTGTGAGGCAACGGGACTTGATAGCCAGCAAGTGCGTGCGTTACGGGAGTACTCGGTCGTTGGAGATCCCGATGACGAAACCGCTACCTTTGGTTCCGATGACCTCTTAACGGGTATTGCGGCGAGGGAACTATTAGCCATGGGTCTTGACCCCCGGCATTTGGGTACGTACCGTCGTTTCGTGGATAACCAGGTATTTGAGTTTGAGCAGCTCACGATGCCACTGCTTCGCCAGCGCAACCCGGAAGCTCGACGTCAGGCCACCCAACAATTAGAACGCTTAGCAACATTGACTGCGCGCTTGAAGCGTAGTTTGTTAAGTCGAGAACTTCGGCGCTCTGTGAGAGGTACCTGATGGTTATATGGAAACAACGTTCCTCCTTAGTTGCAACGGCTGTACTCGTTGCCGTATTGAGTGTGCCTGGCGCGGTTCCAGGACACGCCCAGGGCACGACCACATCTGAGCCACAGGCGAGTGTTGGGGCACCAGCCAATCCATTTGATCCTGGTGCCATTTTCAGAACACGCATCAACGGTGAAGCTCGTCCATTTCCAGAGATTTCAGCTACCAATGCGATCTTGATTGATGGCAATGCGATGGCAACCTTAGGTGAGAAAAACGGTCAACAAGAAGCTCGCATGGCATCAACGACAAAGGTCATGACGATTTTGCTTGGTATTGAAGCACGCGATCAAGGCCTTGTTGGTCCTACGGTGACGATTAGCCCTAATGCTGTTGCCGCAGCAGCATCAAGTGACTCAGCAACATTAAAACTCCAAGCAGGCCAACAGGTCGCGTTTGATGATCTTCTAGCTGCCACCTTGATGGCTTCAGGTAATGACGGTGCAGTTGCCATCGCGGAGCACGTCGCAGGGTCTGAAGCTGCATTTGTTCAACGGATGAACGAACGGGCCGCACAATTAGGGCTCACCCAGACAAGATATTTGAATGCATCGGGATTTACCGATGACCCAGGACACCATACGTCCCCATTAGATTTGGCCGTTCTCGGAATGGTCGCAATGAGCCATCCTGATTTTGCGCGTTGGGCTCAGGCCCAAACCCTAGACCTTGAGACGTTAGGATCGGTGAGTAACCGTAATGAGCTTCTCGGCTCATACCTTGGTGTCACCGGAATCAAGACGGGGTTTACAAATGCGGCTGGACAATGTCTCGTCGCATCAGCAGAACGTGATGGACGGGTGCTCTATGCCGTCGTGCTTGGTTCAAAAGATCGCGTAGCCGATATGACCAAACTATTCGACTATGGCTTTAACGATTTCTCTCGACGACCGGCTACAGAGGCTGGTGAACCGGTTGGTACCTTTACGTGGACCCGTGGTGATGTCGAAGCGATAGCCCGCAAAGAGTTAGCTGTAACCGTTCCTGCCGGCACCACCTTGATGCGTCAAATTGTTTGGAATAGCAATATTTCACTTCCCGTCACTGCTGGCACTGAATTAGGAACAGCAAATCTCATCTTGGATGGTCAGATTCTTGATTCAGCTCCTGTTGTCGCCCAAAGTCCGGTTGAACCGACGCAAGGTGACGGTCCTGGCGCAATCATTGGTGATGCCCTCTTAGGGTATGCTCGTGTCGCTCAAAGTACGCAGAGCGTGGATGTAGCAGCCTTAACGGCGGCAGCCATTAAGCCCACTCAAGATGAGACGGTCCAGGCACAACCTGCCCAAAAGGAATGACCATGATTGATGTCGATGTAATTGGGATTCGGGTTAAGGTTCCGCATAATCAACCAATCGTGGTGTTAAAGGAGCATGACGGAAACCGGTATCTTCCTATCTGGATCGGCATTGTTGAAGCATCTGCGATTGGTCTGGCAATGCAAGGCGTTGATTCTCCTCGACCGATGACCCATGACCTCTTTGTACAGACCTTAGCTACATTGAATGGTGTTATTACCGGCGTTGATATCGTTGACCTACAAGAAGGCACATTCTTTGCTGAGCTCTTTTTGGTCAGTCCTGACGGCCAAACACATGTGATTGACGCACGACCGTCTGATGCCATCGCCCTGGCTGTTCGACTCGATATTCCCGTTCGTGTTAGTGAGACCGTCATGGATGATGCAAGCACAACGATCGAAGAGCGTGACGAAGAAGAACAGATTGAAGAATTTAAGGCCTTTTTGGATCAAGTAAACCCTGAAGATTTCCAGGATTAATGATCTGTTTTCAATCGAGGATTCCCTCAAGGACAAGGTGAGATCGTCTCTTCTGCGCTAGGGTAGCTGACCGGAATACCAATAAACAACCAAGCCCCGGCAATGGGGCGGTGTGATCCTTTGGGGGATTAGGCCTTTTATGTACAACGACACGCCGTTGCCAGGTTTTGGCGCAGAGCAGGGTTATCGCGGCCCTGCTGTAGCGAAGATGGTGAACATCTCTTATCGCAAATTAGATCACTGGACCACCAAGGGATTGGTGAAGGCAAGTGTGCGTGGTGCAGAAGGGTCAGGGACCCAGCGGTTGTATTCCTACGACGACATCGTTCGCCTGAAGGTTGTCTGTCGGTTACGTGATGCAGGGATTAGCTTGAACAAAATCGAGCTGGCGATGAAGCAGATTGACGAAAAAGGTATTGCCCTCAGTGAAGTGACCATTGCCGGGGATTCCAATGGCAACATTTTTGCGGTTGATAACCACGATCAAGTCATTGACCTATTGATGAGCGGTCAAGGTGTGTTCTTTATTGCGGTAGAACCCGTGGCCGGTGAGGTACGTGCTGAAGTATCTCATCTCAGGTCCGAAACGGCCTACCCGATCCGTGCATTCGATCTCGGGGAAGACTCATTCGAAGCGATCTAATTGTGGCTCGGTTGTCTCTTCCAATTCAGCTTCTCGACCCCGACCTTCCAGTCCCTCGGTATGCCAACCCTGGAGATGCTGGATTGGATTTGTATGCGCGGCAGTCAATCATGTTGCCTGCCCATGCTCGCGCATTAATGCCCACGGGCATTGCCGTGGCGATTCCTGAAGGGTGGGTTGGTCTCGTCCACCCCCGCTCTGGGTGGGCACTTCGACACGGCCTTACCCACGCTAATAGTCCAGGAACAATTGATGCTGGGTACCGTGGTGAGATTCGTGTCCCACTTTTAAATACCGATCCGACGAGATCAATACGAATACGGCGTGGTGATCGGATTGGCCAACTGCTGTTACAAGAAGTTGCAAGAGCAGAGTTGAAGATTGTTGACCGCTTACCAGACGGAGAACGCAACCAGGATGGTTTTGGGTCATCTGGGCGTTAGGCGGACCTATCTTTTTTCATTTAGGTGTTGCAGGTTCTCTCTGGCCCATACATACTGTTCACCCGACGCGGATGTAGCTCAGTTGGTAGAGCATCTCGTTGCCAACGAGAAGGTCGCCGGTTCGAGCCCGGTCATCCGCTCTGGACCTGCTCTATTGAGTAGAACCAACCCCGATGTAAACCCGCTAATAATTAGCGGGTTTACAACGTTTCTGGCCAGATCATCCTGTGTTCAGCCTAAGCGCTGGAGAACGGGCAGAATGGGCGCCAACGAAACGGAGGATATGTGGATCAACTAATCGCGTGGCTACTGGTAGGACTGATTGTGGTCTTGGTGGTCGCCAACGGCTACTTCGTGGCCCAAGAGTTTGCCTTTGTTGCCGTCAAACGTGCGCAGGTTGAAGGGTTGGCTCAGTCAGGTGACCCGAGTGGCAAGCGGATTCTGTTTGTGCTTAAACGGTTGTCCTTTATGCTCAGTGGTGCTCAATTAGGGATCACAATTACGAGTCTGGTTATCGGGTTTATTACCGATAAGTCACTAGGTACCGTATTGACACCAGTTGCTATGGCCTTGGGTCTATCGACTGATGTTGCCAGAGCAGTCGCCTTAGTAACCGCCTTTGTGATTGCCACATGTTCTCAGATGATCCTTGGCGAGCTCTTTCCAAAGAATCTTGCCATTGCCAAACCGCTTGAGGTGAGTAAGGCGTTAAGCCGTTCAACAATTATTTGGCTGACTGTGGCTAAGCCTTTTATCGCCCTATTCGATGGGGCTGCCAATGCGTTGATCAGAGCCTTGGGTGTTGAACCAATTCATGAACTTGATGGTGGTGCAAGTGCTGAGGAGCTAGATCACATTGCCCATGCCAGTCAAGTGAGTGGTGAATTAAATCCTGAACTCGTTGATCTCTTCAGCCGGGCTATTAATTTCCAAGAGTTAGATGCAGGTGCAGTAGCGGTGGAGCGCTCAAATCTTGTCGTCATCAGCCCAACAGACCGGTTGGAGATTCTCCATGGCCATTTGGGCGCAACTGGCCTCAGTCGCTATCCCGTTGTTGACCGAGTTACGCGTTTACCACTTGGTGTGATTGATATTGGTGCACTTCTTCGTGTTCCGCGAGATCAATGGGGCACGGTACGGGTTAAAGACATGATGCATCCTGTCCCTGCCGTCCCTGATACCGCTCGCTTATCAACTGTGCTGGCAACCCTCCGTGACCGTGGGAGCCACGTGGCTGTTGTGATTAATGAACACGGTGGTTTTTCTGGAATGCTCACCTTAGAAGACCTTATTGAAGAACTTGTCGGTGAAATCCTTGATGAGCATGATGATGCACTTATCCCAACGATTACTGCTTCTGGAGATGGAAAGTGGACAGTTGCCGGTCAGGTTCGTGTAGACGAGGTCGAACGCGAGACGGGGCTATCGCTACCACGTGGCGACTATGACACGATTGCTGGGCTTTTCGTTGCGCACCTGGGGCGTCTTGGTCGAGAGGGTGATATCGTCCGCATGATCAGCACCGATCCAAAGGACCCCTACGCCAATGTGATGGTCACGTTGATGGCAATGGTCACCACCCCATTTACCACGGAAACCTTAGCGCTCACCATCCTTCCTATCGCCGCTGAGGAGGAGTTGGCATGAGTGCCGGTATTGCCCTTCTTGTCAGTTTAGTTCTGCTCATTCTCAACGGATTCTTTGTGGCGGCGGAGTTTGGGCTACTCGCTGCACGGCGGGCACGCCTTGAAGTATTGGCCACCAATGGGTCTGTCGCGGCAAGAGTAGCGCTCGAAGGATTAAATGAACTGACAACGTTACTAGCTGGGGCCCAGCTCGGGATCACGATGTGCAGTTTAGGTATCGGTATTTTTGCTGAAAGTGCATTTGCTGGACTCATTGAGGGGCCACTCCACCAGATAGGTATCCAAGATGGCCTGATCCATCCCATCGCCTTTGTGTTCGCGCTATCAATTACTTCGTTTCTTCACATGGTTGTCGGGGAAATGTTGGCTAAATCACTTGCACTTGTCAATCCCGAACGCACGACGCTTGTGGTGGCTCGTCCGTTTATGTGGATGATCCGTCTATTCCGCCCAGTTGTGGGCACCATGAACTATTTGGCCAACCTGTGTGTCCGTGCCGTAGGTGTCAAACCAACGGGTGCAACCAATGAAAGTGTTGGACCAGCTGAACTTGTGGTGATGGTCAACCAAAGTGCCCAACAAGGGCTGTTAAGCCCATTTGAAAGTCGCTTACTGGACCGCACGATTCGTCTCCAAGGCCTCGTTGCTCATCAGGTAATGACGCCTCGTCGTGACATGGTGTGGGCTCACCCTTCGGCTACACCTCGTGAAATTGAACAATTGAGTACCGAAACAGGTCGTAGCCGAGTACTGCTCCTTGACGAAGATAATCCGGTAGGGCTGGTCCACATTAAAGACGTATTGTTGCTGCCTGAGTCTCTGGCTGATGAACCGCTTCCACCAGCATTGATTCGTGAGTGCCTGACTGTTGTCGCAACCGCACCAGTGTCCCAAGTGATGAAACAGTTGCGAGACCGTGCCATTCACGTTGCGATAGTCATTGATGAATTTGGTGCTATCGAAGGACTTGTAACCCTTGAAGATACGATCGAAGAACTAGTAGGCGAGTTCTTTGATGAGACTGATGAACGCCCCGTTGAAGAAGAAGGTGAGATTCCTGCACAGTGGCGCATTGATGAACTCGCGGTTCGTCGAGGTATTCACCTACCAGAGGGTCGTTACGAAACGGTTGCCGGTTATGTGCTCGACCAAACCCAGGAAATTCCTGCTGTGGGGACGACGATTCAAATCGACAATGTTGGAACCGGCGATGTTATTCAACCTGCCATTATGGAGGTTATTGAAGTTCAAGATCACCGAGTCGTTACGGTAGCTATCCAACTCCTTGAAGCGTATAGCTCGAGTGATGACGAAAGGATGTAAGGTGACCGTAGATCCCCGATTACAAGCCCTTCGTGACCAAATTGATGTGTTGGATGCCGAACTCATTGCCCTGATGGGACGTCGCTTTGATGTGACCAGAGCAGTGGGTGTACTGAAACGTGAGATTGGGCTACCCAAAGCCGACCCTGCGCGAGAGGAACGCCAGATTACCCGTTTGCGTACGATGGCTAGTGATGTTGGATTAGATGAGGAGTTCAGCGAACGACTCCTGCGCTTGATTATTGATGAAGTGATTCGTGACTATGCCCGTAAAGGGAGTAACTCAGGCACGGATAGCGCTTAGGGCGTGAAAACCTCTGACATAGCTATCATCTGAACGGCCAGCTCCCGTACCCAAACGAGGACGTGCTTGCTTAGGTTCCTGGCTGTGCGTTACGAACGGTGATATCCCGTACTTCTATCGCGGCCCCTTGGCGGATCAGCCGATCACGTCCCTGTTCTGGGCCAATGATCTCAGGCTCATTGGCTTCTACCAGCGTGCCAATAAAGTCAACGTGATCACCGACTTGAACCTGCTGTAGTGTTTCACGGAATGGCTCAGGCACGATGGCAAGAATGCGATGGTCTTGGTCAGTTCCTAACCAAATATGGGCGCCTTGGGCAAGGACAGACTGAATTTGAACGTCTTCACCGGCTACTGGCTGGGTGACTAAGCGAAGCAGGTTGACTTGATTGATTCGCGGAAGGGTCACCACTCGGGTCCCTATTGCAATGGAACCGGTGTTACTTGTTACTTCTGGCTGGGTCACTTGCCCAGGTAAGGCAGGTGGAATAGCTGCATCACTCGGCAGGGGCTTTCGTGGAGGGAGCGCAGGGACCGGTGGTGCTTCACTTGTCTGTGCTGGCCTCAAGGGGGTCGCTTCAATTTCACTGCTCGATGAGGTGGGCACAATTGGTGTTGGTGTTGAAGTAGGGGTCGGCTGATTGGGCCGAATAGCAAGTCGGTACACCGCAATACAGACCAGCGCAAAAATGACAAGGATCAGTATTCCTGTAAGCACCCTGAACCCCCGGTTTGTAGCCGGTGGGTCAATAATGGTTTCAGGTTCTTCAGCAGGCAACTCAGTTGGTGGAATATAGGGCGGTGCGTCAGCCAATGCCTGATCCACCTCAGTTTCATCCACGTGATGTTCGAACACGGTATCTTCAACTGACACCGTTTCGGGTTCGATTATCTCAACGTGTTCTGGGTGCTGGACCAGATCGAGTGGACGGTCAAGAAGGCTAGATTCGTCATCCACCTCTGGCTCAGTAACGATTTCAGCATCCTCAATCTCAAGGCCACCGACTATCGTCGCTTCGTCATGGTCTATATCGGCGTTGTCCCCCGTACCCATTGTGGTAACACGTGGGCTGGAATCGAGGGGAATGACTTGCATTGATTCGCTATCTTGAGCGGTATCGCTATCTTCGTCCGGTGGTAGAGGTACCACATTGGCAGCCCCGTCCGTTGAACGCGCTTGCGTCGGGAACAATGTCACATCTGTGTGATCAGATAGGGGCTGGTCAGAGGATGGTGCTTGCTCACTCTCTTCGTCGTGATCACGTGGCCGTGCATCCTCATCATGCACGGCCACATCGCTATGGTCATCGTGGGGTGGCACACCACGATCGTCAGCGGCATCGTGAAGTATCCCCTGCTGGGCTGTGTGGAGTTTACCGTTATCGGGCGTGACAGTTTCCGGCCCTGATGCCTGGGCATCTGGAACCTGTTCACCTGGTTCTGAGGCTGTCTCGGCATGAAGGGCTTGTTGCCGCCGAGCCGCTTTAAGGAGCCGCTCGTAGGAATCGGCTAGCGGGTCGTCCTTTTGTTGGGAACTTGGCACCGATGCGGTGTCGACGATTTCATGAGGACGGTCAGGTTCTGGCTCCGGGGATGATGCGAAGGGAACAACAGGTGCTGGTGGCACCGTCGGATCTGGTAAATCCAACGGTGTTTGTGTCCCACCTACCTCGGTGGAAGCTGACGGCGCGGGGGCGCGATGGGAAAGCGGAGCTCGACCCTGCCGACGGGGTGATGGGCGTTGCTGGGGTACCGGGCGTCGCTGCGTTTCCCATTTGGCTTTGGTGAGGGCTTGCTGGTCTGCATCTAGTTGGGCGTCTAACGCAGCCAAGAGACGGTTCGGTGGGCGGCGGCGGCTGATCGTTGGTATCTGGTCGCGTGCCGGTGGCTCTGGTACCCGAGCCTGGCTTTGGGGTTGCGCACGATGCTGAGGCGGTTCAGGTACCACTGGTGTTGTAGGACGAACCGGTGGACGAACTCGTTGCGCTGGTGACTTCGGTGACTGTAGCAACCGAGATGAATGGCTGTCAGGTACAGGTGGTTGAGGTGCCTGCGTGTCTTGTTCATGACGTACCGACTCACCCGTAGAGCCACTCGATACTCGCGCGCTAGGGGAACTCGGCGGGGTACCTTGTCGTGCTACGAGCCGTTCAAGTCGTTCCCGCGTATTACGTTCTTGTCGTTGGGAGCCCGCACGAGAACGGCCCAGTGGTTGCCGACGTGATTGGCGCGGTCCTGGCGAGGGTTTTGTTGGCACTTGGTCGGGTGATGCAGCCTCGACATCACCTGGCAGAACCCCTGGACGTTGCTGGGTCTTTGGTTTTGGGGGAACAGCAGATGCACGTTCGTTAGACGAAAGTGGTGGCCGACGCAAGCTAGTCCTCGGTGCCGGGCGTGCACCAGGAATGGGAACCACTCCACTGTCTGATGGAGGCGGCGGTACTTGCCGTTCAGGACTGTCGGGCACCAGAACACCTTTCGATCGATCGTCTGCGAGTTTAGCGTTTGCACCAAGAGCTGAACGTGGAACTTCTTTCCAAGTAACCTATAATCACGTTAATAGAAGTGATAGGAAGTGAATGTAAGATGTTTGTTCTACAATCTCTCTGGGAACGATCCCGCCCTGGGCGTGATGGAATCGCCCACCGCATTTGCTACGGACAATGGACGCCGATCCATCTCAGTACACACCAATTTCACAGTGGTGTCATACCGTTACGGCATGTTGCTCGATTACTCGGCGTTGATGATCCCCCTGGGTTGACTTGGATCGTGTCTCAGGGCAGTCGCCATCGTGCAGAACGCATTGAAGATTGCCTTGTTGTCCCACCTGGTGTACTTGCGAGCCGAGTGATTGCTCTTAAACGGTTTGGAGAGGGGTATACCATCACCCATCAGCGCCCAAACTTGATGGCGACAACGCAATGGGTACGCGCGTTACAAGATGCAGGTTGGGACATGCATGAGGATCCGTTTGATGATGATGGGTTTGCAGTTATTCCTCCGTTATTGCGTGCCTCGGCCCTGGACCCAACGTTGCGACGTCTCCCTACCCTCCCGTTGGAGATGGTCAAATCCTTATCGGACCATCAGATTGAAGCACGGTATCGCTAATCTGAACACATGGTGCGATTCGACATTGACCCAGACACGCTGACCTATTCTGACGATGGGCTGATTCCGGCCATCATTCAACAACACGATACGCACGAAGTATTGATGATGGCGTGGATGAATAAACACGCACTAGAACAGACCCTAATAACTGGAGAAACGGTCTTCTGGTCTCGCTCACGGCACACGCTGTGGCATAAAGGGGCAACGAGTGGCAACACACAACGGGTCATGGCAATAGCTGCCGATTGTGACCGGGATACACTCCTTATCCAGGTTGATAGCCCTGGGCCGGCGTGTCATACCGGCTCACGGACCTGTTTTGATGAGATGGTGTTATAACCGCTGTTTAGATCGTGTGATGCAAGACTAAGGAAACAGGGCTTATGTTCATATGCGAGGAGCGAGAAGGAGATGGCTAGGCTGTACAACCCAGTCACTTGTAGGCCCAACCCTTGTGTAAAGACCCTACGCAATGGCATTCCAACGACAGGATGAGTGAGTTATGGCCCGTATCGCCTCCCTCGATTTAGGCTCGAATAGTTTTCATCTGCTTGTCGCAGAAACTCGGCCTCGTAATCGGATCCGGCGTCTTCGAACCCGTAAACACATGGTGCGGTTGGGTGAACCAGTTAACCGGACAGGGGCATTGGGAAAGGATGCGTATTCTCGAGGATTAAAAGCGGTAGAGGATCTCTTCTCACTTGCAAAGGAGATGGACGCGACTGAGCTATGCGTTGTGGGTACTGATGCCCTCCGTCGTGCCGAAGACGGTGACGCCTTTCTTGATGAGTTGCGTGAACGTCTTGGAATCCATGTGCAACTCTTGCCAGGTGAATCTGAAGCGGCATTAAGTCTGCTGGGAATGAGTAGTGCACTCAATATTCCCAACGATGAACAAGTTATTGGGTTGGACTTGGGTGGTGGCAGTTTTGAAGTAGCACTTGGAACGGCAACTCAAACGGATGTAGGTGTCAGTCTTCCCCTTGGTGGCGCTGTGACCATGGATTGGCTGAGTGACCCTCCACTTCTGAGTGAAGAAGTGATTTTATTTAATCACTGTGTCCAATTATTTACTGATGCAAGAATCGCGATTGATCCCCACCGCAAACATCCCACCAAGCCGATTCGAGTGATTGGTACCGCGGGATCCATTCGTTCATTGGGGCGTTTGGCAATCACGCTAGCTACCGGTGTTGAAGTTGAACAAGTGCGGGGTGTGGTCGTTACCCGAAGCCAGATTAATTTGGCGCATCACCGCTTGTGCAGCATTGATGTACACGACCGCATGGAAATTGAAGCGATTAGTGCCCAACGTGCAGACCTATTGCCCGGCTGTGGCGTGTCATTGCTCGCATGCATGGATGTATTTGGGGTTGACTCGTTGACCTTATGCGATTGGGGGTTGCGTGAGGGTGTTCTTCTTGACTTGGTCAACGGTTGTACCCATATCGACCCCACTCAGGTGGTATCCCTGTGAGCACTAAGGATGATGCAGCCTTTGAGGCTGCGCAGATTGCGTTGGAACAGCGGGTACAACAAGCAGTGGTCGCTGCCCGTGAACGGGTACATCAAGTTCGGCGTTCCCAACCGCTTGCTGACCTTATTCAACAGTCGCGGACTCAGCATCCAGAGCGATTACTACACACAGCAATAGCGTCCGGTGAGCCTGTAGCCCTGATAATGACAACACAGGCCGACTCTACGAACACACCTGCAGACCCCTTCGTCAAACAAGGGTTTTTGCCTGTTCCGACACGTGCTGATGTCGTGGTCGACCCCTGGCAGATTTGGGAAGCTAAAGCCCTAGGCTTTACCACGATCCCATTGTCAGTAACCGCCAATGTGACCCCTGACCTGACCGCATTAATCCGTGTATGCGATGAGGTTGGTATTGAGCCGGTCCTCCTCGCATGTACAACAAATGAGGTTCGTGAAGCAACGGCAGCCTGGGCGGACGCATTTTCAACGAATCCTCCGGTTCTTGTCCTTTTAAACCCATTTGATTTTGTCGCACTGGATGCTCAAACCGTGTCTGAATGCCTGAACGACCGGTTTATTCCACCAGGTACAGCCGTTCTTGTGGCATGTGACGATATCGCTCAGTACGACCAGTTCCGTCTTGCTGGGGCAAGCGGAATCAGTACACCCTTTCTGTTGACGTTGCCCTCAGGTGAACCTGATTAACCCTATGCTTGGCCTTCAACCCCGGACGTAAGGAACCCCGATGAGTGAACAGTCGCGACGCATTGCCCTTGTTTTCCCTGGTCAAGGAAGCCAACAACCACAAATGGCTGTGCCTTGGCAAGGACATCCTGCCTACACCCTCTGGGAACGTGCTGATGACGTGTTGAAGCAACCCGTAACGCGTTTAGGTACCGAAGCAGATGCGGCTGAGCTGAAACAAGCTGATAATTGCCAAATCGCGCTATTTGTACAGCATGCAATGTTGTTGGAGGCTTTTGCCGAACACGGTGTTGCTATCACATTAACTGCCGGTCACTCTCTGGGTGAATACAACGCACTGCTTGCTGCACAGGTATTGGGCTTTGACGATGCGCTCCAACTTGTGGCGGTACGTGCCCGATCAACCATGGAAGCAGCCCAAGCCCGACCGGGCACGATGGTCGCCTGCCTGGGGTTTGACCGGGCCGATGTTGAAACTGCCGCACGTAATGCCGGTGCGTTTTTGGCTAATGAAAATGCCCCTGGACAAATAACCGTGAGCGGAAGTAAAGAAGCGCTCAACCAATTGAAATCTGCCCTTGCCGATAAAGGTGGCCGTATCGTTGACCTCGATGTGGGCGCCGCCTATCACAGCCCCCACGTTGAAGCAGCAGTTCCTGTCCTTGGTGAGGCACTCGACCAGGCTGCCTTCCATGATGCATCTACCGGAGTAGTGGCCAACGCTGATGCCAAGATTCACACCGCAGCACATGATTGGCCGCAGTTATTGCGTATCCAGTTAACGAGTCCAGTGCTCTGGAAAGAATCCGTTGAAACGATGGTGCGTGAAGGTATCACCGACACGGTGGAATTAGGCGCCAGCGCGCCCTTGTCTGGGATGATTAAACGCATTGCCCGTGGTGTGCGTCGCCACATGGTGCATCGCCCTGAAGATATCGAAACTGTAGTTAATGCGTTAAGGACCGATTCATGAGTAAATCAACATCTAATTGGGCACTCGTTACGGGTGCAAGTAAAGGCATTGGTGCGGCCTGTGCCGTTGAACTTGCAAAAGCTGGCTATGACATCATTGTGGCCTACGGGCAGGATGATGAAGGGGCTAATCGTGTTGCCCAAGCCTGTGCCGATCAAGGGGTACAAACGCGTACGGTGAGTGCTGACATCAGTCAAACCGTTGAACCCATCACGGCGGTTATTGATGAGGTTGGTGGCTTAGCTGTCCTCGTAAATAACGCGGGTATTACTCGCGACGGGCTAGCAATGGCGATGAGTGATGAGGACTTTGATGCAGTCATCCGTGTCAATCTCACCGCCCAATTTCGACTGGCTCGCCACGTGCTCCGGCCGATGTTGCGTGCACGTCGCGGGCGAATCATCTTTATCTCAAGTGTTGTAGGGCTTATCGGAAATGCTGGCCAGGCAAATTACGCTGCAGCTAAAGCCGGGGTCATTGGATTAGCCAAAACGTTGTCACGAGAAGTGGCCAAACGTGGTATCACCGTGAATACCGTTGCACCAGGGTTTATCTCTACTGATATGACGAAGGATTTGAACCTTGAACCCTTCTTAGAGCATATTCCAGCAGGGCGCATTGGTGAGCCTGAAGATGTAGCGGCTGCGGTGGCATTCTTGGCTAGTCCTGGTGCCGCTTACATCACTGGTCAAGTCTTGAGCGTGAATGGTGGAATGGCATCATGAAAACGAGCCACGGGCCAAAACGGCGAGGTGGTCGTATTACGAGATCCATTACGGGAAAAGTTGATGCGATGCCGACGGGGTTACGCCCACTTCATGGCTCGCTCCGTAAACCGCTACTCTCGCTATTGCAGGCCCAAATTAATGGCATTGAGAATATTCCCGCGAGCGGTGGGTTTTTGTTAGCGGCCAATCATCGTGCCTTTCTAGACCATTTTTTATTGGCAGCAGCTACACCACGTCCTATTCGGTTTATCGGGAAAGAAACCCTCGCAGAAGGGCTAGGTGGCCGGTTCAATACGGCGATGGGGATGATTCCGGTACGGCGAGGGATTGCTGACGCCGAAATGATGGAAACGGCGTCCGCAGTACTCAAAGCGGGCGTTCCTATTGCTATCTTTCCAGAAGGGACTCGCAGTCGAACCGGGGAGCTGTATCGCTTTCGTTCTGGAATGGCCCGATTAGCGGTTGAAACCGGCGTCCCTATCGTGCCAACGGGGATTCGTGGGTCTTGGAGGGTGTGGCCGCCTGAGAATGATTTACCGTATTTTCGGATCCCACCCCATGGGCTCGTTGAAGTGACCTTTTGCAAACCCGTTGTCGTTGCGACGGACTCGCCACGAGCACGTCGAGATGCAACCAATTTGGTCTATGACCGGATTGCGAGAGCCTGTGGACAACCACGAAATAACGGGTATGCACCCATAGGTGGTTGACGGCAAGTGATAATGGACATCTTCCCCTTCAACTTCAACCAAGAAAGTAATAATGGCCGATATCACCATTCCTAAAGAACTTTTGCCCGAAGATGGCCGCTTTGGCTGTGGTCCATCTAAAGTCCGTGACGAAGCGATGGACGCATTCCATCAATCTGGCCGCAGTGTGATGGGTACAAGCCATCGCAAAGCCCCAGTCAAAGATATGATCGCACGGATTCGTACTGGTATGGCAGCATACTTCCACCTGCCAGAGGACTATACGGTTGCCTTGAGCAACGGTGGGGCAACACTCTTTTGGGATGCAGCTACATTTGGCTTGATTGAAGCCCGGTCTGCACACGCTGTTTTCGGTGAGTTCAGCTCTAAGTTCGCCCATAGTGTCGACTTGGCTCCGCATTTAGATGACGCAGTTCGTATCGAGGCACCTCCTGGATTCGCGCCCAAGGTAGATCCCGTCGATGGTGTTGATGTCTATGCCTTAACGCACAACGAAACATCAACAGGTGTGGCAATGCCCGTTCGACGCCCATCAGAAGATGGGCTTGTCCTCGTAGATGCAACGAGCGCAGCTGGCGCCATGGCGGTCGATCCACACGAATTCGATGCATACTATTTCAGTCCACAAAAAGCATTCGGTGCTGAGGCGGGCCTATGGGTTGCGTTACTTAGTCCGGCGGCCCAGGAACGGATACGAGCCCTTGGTGCCACCCGTCCCACACCGCCGTCACTCGATCTCTCAATCGTGCTGGATAATTCTGAACAGAATCAGACCTATAACACGTCGGCTGTGGCCAGCCTGTTCTTCCTTGCCCATAGCGTTGAGGCAATGGCTGAACGTGGGTTCGATGCCATTGTTGCTGAAGCTAAGGATCGAAGTGCGATCATCTATGAATGGGCTGAAGCGCGAGAATGGGCTGAGCCATTTGTCCACGATGATATGAACCGATCAGCAGTTGTGGCCACGGTTAACCTCGCCGATCACATTCATGCTGCTGAGGTCAACCGTATCCTCCGGGCAAATGGCATCTATGACACCGATGCCTACCGTAAACTGGGCACGAACCAGCTTCGTGTTGGGTTGTGGCCCTCAATGCCTCTCGCAGATGTTCAAGCGTTCACAGCCTCAGTTGACTACGTCGTTGAACAGTTAACAAGCTAGACCCATTTATGCAATCCCCAGTGCTGACCTTCAGTTTGGTTGGCGTGGGGATTGTGTTGTTGAAAGGCGCTTGATGGCATCCGTACTCGTAACCGGGTCAACCCAAGGATTAGGACGGCTGAGTGCGCAATGGTTACTCGACCGCGGCCATATGGTGATCCTGCATGCACGATCAACGGACCGGATGGACGCCGTAGATACGTTACTTGCTCAAGGGTGTACCGCGGTGGTGGGGGACTTCGGTGACCAATCAGCCATTCACCAAGTTGCCGATCAGGTTAATGCTCTGGGGCCACTCGATGCAGTCATTCATAATGCCGGTGTGGTGGACGGGCCGGACTTGGTCACCATTAATGTGGTTGCCCCCTATATTCTCACCGCCCTCATTAACCGTCCTTCTCGACTGATCTATCTCAGCAGTAATGATCACTTTGGCGGGGTTGGTGACATCGATCGGCTGGGTCTTGATGGGGGAGTACCCACAGCTACATATGCTGATACTAAGTGGTTTCTAACGGCATTCGCCATGGCAATGAGTATCCGCTGGCCCGACACGGTGTGCAGTGCGGTTGACCCTGGATGGGTGCCAACACGCATGGGGGGTGTGTACGCTCCCGATGACTTATCTCAGGGTGCGGTCACACAAGCATGGCTTGCCGTGGGCCAAGAGTCGACAGCGTATATGTCTGGGCACTACTGGTATCACATGCGGCCCCGACAACCGCATCATGGCACCCAAGACCATGGTTGCCATGAAGCACTCATCAGGTCATTAGCTTCATTCACGGGTGTTTCTCTGCCCTAACCATCGCTCATGACCTATCGAGGCTGATTACGCCCTGGCCTTGAGGAGTTCCTAGTACCCGTGCATCTGGATTGTCGGCGTGCCTGTTCGCTGGTGTGGCGGTCTGTTGCACGACGGTGCCCCACTTTGCCCCACATTGATTCCTCCACAGTTCTGTAGAAGGCGAATATGGGACCTTCCAACACGAATCACATCACTGGGATTCATCACATTCTGTTAACTACGTAGGCTGATTTTTCAAATACGTGATCTCGTGAAGCTGTTTTAAACACTGTACTAATAGACGCATGTTCGAATGGTACAAGAAACTGGTGTTGACTAAGTGGGGGATAGTGGGGCAAAGTGGGGGGTAGTGGAAGATCAAGCACCAGTAGCTGAACTCCCTGAATTTCGAGGGACGTACACCCACTCACTAGATGAGAAGGGTCGCGTTGTGGTGCCAGCAGCGTTTCGAGAGGCGGTGAATGGCGGCATGACGATGACCCTAAGTGATGGCTGTGTCGTGCTTCGCCCGGCCGCGGTTTGGGAAGAGGAACGCGCTCGGATGGCCCAAGAGGAGCAGATGGATCCACGGGTTGGGCGACAGCGCCGTCGCGCCGTGATGGCAAATGCTGCAGATGTTTCACTTGATCGCCAAGGGCGAATCGCAATTCCAGCCAATCTGCGCACCCGTGTGCAGCTCCATGGCGAAGTTCATGTTATGGGGATGGGGCGAGAAATTGAAATCTGGGACCCCACCCTTTGGGATCAGTATGTATCTGGCGAGATTGAAGATCTCCCAGGATTAGCTGCTCCTCTGGCGTTAGGGGGTGAACGATGAGCGACGTATCAGCGATTGATACCCAGGTAGTAAACCAACCTCATCCACCGCTTCGGGTGGTCTCTGAGCAGACGCATATCAGTGCTGATTCAGCCCCCAACCAAACAAGGATGCATCCAAGAGTTATGGCCAGTACCCCCCATGCCCCCGTTCTCGTCCGTCCTATTACTGATGCATTGGCCGTAGGCGGTGACGAACCCGCCGTTATTGTTGACTGCACACTTGGTGCTGGAGGTCACGCCCTCGCCTTATTTGCAGCGAGTGGAAAGAATCTCCACATCGTTGGTTTTGATCGTGATCCTGCTGCACAGGAACTCGCGGGGAACCGTCTGGTTGCCTTTAAGAACCGTTTACACCAGATTCATGCCCCCTTTGACCAGTTCACCGAACAGGTCAAACCAATTCTTGATGCTTTGGATGCACCGCTTGCCGGGGTTCTATGGGACCTTGGAGTATCTTCTATGCAGCTCGACACACCTGGACGTGGTTTCAGCTTCCGAAGCCTTGGTCCAGTAGATATGCGCATGGACCCAACGACTGGAATGAGTGCAGCCGACTTCATTGATGCGGCAGACATGGACGAATTACGCCACATCATTCGTATCTACGGTGAGGAACCCGCCGCAGATGCAATCGCACGTGCGCTGGTTACGGCCCGTCCCTTTAAAAACACGGTTGAGCTCGCTGAGGTTGTGGTAGCAGCGATGCCAGCCCGTGATGTTCGCAAGATGTTTAAGCGTGGTGTCCATCCGGCCACTCGCACGTTTCAAGCTCTCCGAATCGCTGTTAACGGCGAATTGGATCGATTCGAGGCCTCCCTTCCCCAGGCCTTGGACTTGCTGGCACCCCCCTCGACTCAATTGGGAGGCCGAGGTGGGCGCTTAGCGATACTGAGTTATCACTCCTTGGAGGACCGCATTGCAAAACAGTTCATTGCGCAAGCAGCTAATCCATGTGTGTGCCCGCCGGGCCTCCCAGTGTGTGGTTGTGATCGGACTGCGTCCTTGCAGCCCATTACACGTGGCGCACATCACCCAACCGCCGAAGAAATTTCAGAAAATCCACGGGCCCGCTCCGCGAAGTTGCGTATCGCCGAACGCCTAGAAGAACCAATGGGGAGTGAAGCGTAATGGAACACCCGCTGACAATCCCATCCTTTAGCAATGTGGCGGTCGCTCCAGCGCATCAGCCTGCCCCCCAGGTGGATCGCTCGAAGGATTTTCTTCATGTCGTAGAATCCCCTGCACCGCAAGTCCGTTCGTCTGTTACTACTGGCATCTACATAGCCACCATTGTCATTATTGCATTGGTGGGATGGTTCGGGCAATTGACATTTCGGGGTATGGCCATCGCCAATGCCGTCGAGGCAGACAAAATAACGATTGAAACAAGAGATATTCGGCGCGATACCCTCCAAATCCAAGCTGACGTAGCCCAGCGTTTGGCTCCTGCTCAGCTTGAGGCGACGGCAAAGGAAATGGGTATGACGTATGGTCCTGTTCCAACTTTTGTGACAGTTGAAACGGATCAGTATGTACCTGCTGCACCCCCTGGAGCAACGGTACTAACACCAGCACAAGACATGCCTGCGGGTGCGCTAAGCCCTTCTCGGGTGAATAGCCAATGAAGGGTGATCGCTCCAATCAAGGCTGGCGGCTAGGGTCTCATCTGCGCTCGAGAGGAGAAGGCGGGCAAGATCGGACGCGTTTTGCTGTTATCTTGACGTCTACGGTGATCTTTGGGCTCACCGTTGTGGGATATAGCACGTGGGCAGCCTCCCAGAATCCGGTCATTGCAAAGAATATTGCTGAAGAGGAGAGTCGGACTGAACCCATTCCACCCATTCGGGGGCAAATTACGGATCGCCGTGGGGTGGCCTTGGCAATCAGTGTGCCATATCTCCGAGCTTCCATGGTCCCAAATGAGGTACGTAACGGTCTGGCGAAACACAATACAGAGCTTGAAACCCAACGTGAGAAAGCCAAAGAGTCAGGTCAGGATATTTCTGCGTTCCCACCTCCAGTAAGTGAAGATGCTTGGGTACAGTCAGTTACCGACTTTTTGGCTACGTATGCCGTAAAGGGAAGCCAGCCACCCACCTTTGATCAGGTACGCGCCAAACTGGTTGCCCCCACTGGATCACAGCAAGAAAAGGAAATATTTACCGGGTTACGTCCAGAGGCGAAAAAGGTGCTTGAGGATGGCCAAAAAGCCGGCAACCTGTTGCTTCCTGGATTGATGCTCAAAAGCCGCACGGAACGTGTTTATCCAGATGAGCTACTCGCCCGGCAAGTGGTGGGCATCGTTGATACCGAACAAAAAGGTATCGAGGGTATTGAAAAGCAAATGAATGATGTGCTTACCGGTACACCGGGATCACGGCCAGCGCGTCAAGGAACCTGGCGGACATCAGCACCAGGTACGGTGGAAAATGAGATCGCCGCTATTGACGGATCAGCTGTCAAATTGAGTCTTGACCAGCGGATTCAACATGCTACTGAACGAGAACTACAGCAAGCGATGGAGCGCTTTAATGCCAAAAGTGCTTCTGCGGTTGTGCTTCATGTTCCGACCGGGGACGTAGTCGCGATGGCGAACGTACCGACGGTTGGTCCTCATGATCGTTCAAATGACAGCCTTGAGTTCCGTCGTAATCGTGCCATCACCGACATGTTTGAGCATGGCAGTGTAAACAAAGTGGTGACATTGGCTGGAGGTATTGAGGAAGGACTGATTAGTGCGAATTCAACCTTCCAAGTGCCCGATGAAATCACCATTGGTAAGCGGACCTACCATGATGCGACTGACCACAAAGAAGAAACGTGGAGCGTAAAAGAAATTATTACGCGTTCATCCAATGTGGGAACGATAAAGATGGGGCAGGCGCTTGGCCCTCAACGCCTGCATACGTATATGGAAAAATTCGGGGTCGGGCAACCAACTGGGATCGGGTTTATCGGGGAAAGTAGTGGCCGAATCGCAGATGTGGCCTCCTGGAATGAAGCCAGCCTCCCGACGATTTCAATTGGCCAAGGGGTATCAACGACATTGTTACAAATTGCAGAGATGTACGCCGTGATTGCAGCCGATGGCGTAAAGATCCCACCGCGGTTGATTAGCGCAACGATAGGACCAGACGGCGTTGAAACACCAGTAGAACAAGGCGTTGCGACCCAAGTCGTGAGTGCACGAACTGCGGATAAGGTGACGGACATATTGGTGGATGTGGTAGACGGAGCTCATGGCACCGGAAAAGCGGCTGCGGTTCCTGGTTATGATGTTGCCGCAAAAACGGGCACAGCTCAAAAACCTGATCTTGTTCATGGCGGGTATCTAAAGGGTGCATACATTGCCTCCATGGCAGGGTTCGCTCCGGCAAAACATCCAGAGTTTGTTGTTGCCGTTCACTTGGACGAACCGACGCCGTATGAAGGTAGCAAAAGTGCAGCCCCTACCTTTAGTGCGATCATGGCACAAGCATTAAGTCTGCAGGGGGTGGCTCCTACACGAGCTGTGGTCAATGCCGTGCCACAACAGTCTACGAATGACGACGATATGGCATCTCCAGACAACGATGAGTCAACAAGCCCCTCTTCCAGAGAAACTGAGAATCAGGACGAACAATCTAGTGATGAGTAACCCTTATGCCCATATCGTTACCTGCGCTTGTTAACGCTATCGCTGAACCTCATGGTGCACGCCTTATCGGTAATGGGGAGCCACTCATCACCGATGCAACATTAGATTCTCGTCAAGTCCAGCCTGGCTGGCTTTTTATTGCTCGTCCGGGTGCGATCGCGGATGGTCATGATTTTGTGGATGCGGCGGTTACGAACGGGGCCAGCGCAGTTGTTGTTCAACGCGAGGTTCAGGTCGATATCCCACAGATTATTGTGCCCAATGTGGCTCAGGCTGTGGGGGATATCGCTGCGGCTGTTCATGACTATCCCAGTGCTGCGATGCAGGTTATCGGGGTAACCGGTACCAACGGAAAAACAACAACGACATGGATTATTCATCAAATCCTTAGCCGAGTGGGCCTGCAAGCTGGGCTCATTGGCACGGTAGAGGCCAAGATTGGTCAAACACGCATTGAAGGGATACGTACCACTCCTGAGGCGACAGATATTCAGCGCCTGTTAGCACGCATGCGTGATGCGTCTATTGCGGTTGTTGCGATGGAAGTGTCGAGCCACGGCATTGATCTGGGTCGTATCAATGGGTTGTCGTTTGACGCGGTAGGGTTCACCAACCTGACCCAAGATCATCTGGATTACCATCACACGATGGAGGCCTATGCTCAGGTCAAAGCTTCGTTATTTGATTCACGCTGGGCACGGGTAGGTGCGATGGTGCTTGGCGATCCGAACCATCCTGATAATACGTACTCGGATTATGTCTACCAGCATATTTCCTTGCCATTTAAGACTATTAGCCAGTATAGGAAAGCTGATATAGACATAAGTAGTGTTCAGCTATTCGCAGATGAATCTACATGCGTGTTGGAGATTGATGGCAAAACCTATGATGCCCGTGTGCCATTGCCGGGAAGATTCAATGTGGATAACGCAGCCCTTGCGGTCACCTTATGCCATCAGATCGGTGTTGATGTTCAGGCGTGTGTCGATGCCCTTGCGACAAGTGCGCCAACGCCTGGACGTGCTGAACAAGTTCGTGGTCGAGCTGACCAGCCGACTGTGCTCGTAGACTATGCACACACACCTGATGCCTTATCGAATGTATTGGCTAGTTTGCGACAAACAACGTCAGGCAATCTGATTTGTGTGATTGGGTGTGGCGGTGACCGGGACCGTGAAAAGCGCCCATTGATGGCTCACGCCGCCTTGGCGGGCGCAGACCATAGTGTTTTTACGAGTGACAACCCAAGAAGCGAGAATCCTGAAACAATCTTGGATGAGATGACCGCTGGGCTTGATATTTCATCACGATGGGTACGGGTAACGGATCGACGTGAGGCAATTGCCCAAGCCATTACCCTGGCTGGTCCCCATGATGTAGTCCTTATTGCTGGAAAGGGCCATGAGACCTATCAAGAGATCAACGGGGTCAAGCACCATTTTGATGATCGAGAAGTGGCCCAAGCTGTTTTAGCGAGGGGATAACTGATGATTACCGTAACCCTGAATCACCTTGCCACCATTGTTGGTGGCCAGGTCCGTGACCCTGCCATTGCTGGTGAGCGGACGGTGCGTGGAGTCACGATTGATTCTCGTCAAGTGGCTCCCGGAGACCTGTTTGTGCCCATCATTGCTCAACGTGATGGTCACGACTTCGTTTCCCAAGCCATGGCGACAGGTGCTACGGGTTATCTCTGCCAGCAAGATCATGCCTTGGCAACTGCGCCAGATGCACCTAGTGGGGCCATTTTGGTTCCTGACACGGTTGAGGCCCTCACGAAGTTAGGGCAATGGCATCGTGACACCGTTGATCCGATCGTGGTTGGGGTTACTGGTTCGAATGGCAAGACCACGACAAAGGACTTGATTGCCGCAGCATTGGGGAGTGTAAAGCCGGTTGTTGCAACAAAGGGTAGTTTCAACAATGAACTCGGTTTGCCACTAACCTTATGCACCTTAACCGAAGATACTGAGGTGCTCGTGAGTGAGATCGGGGCTCGTGGCATCGGTCACATTAAGGCAGCTATGCCAATCTTACGGCCAAGCATTGGGGTAGTAACGACAATCGGAGCAGCTCATGTGGGGGCATTTGGTTCCGAAGCAGCCATTGCTGAGGCTAAGGGTGAACTTGTAGAAGCGCTGCCCCCTGAAGGTCTCGCTATTTTAAATGCAGATAATCCAGCCTGTGCGGAACTTGCTGGCCGTACCTCAGCACGCGTTCAAACGGTTGGTACAAAGACAACCGCAGACCTTCACCCTGACAACCTTTCCACCGATGCCCATGGGCGAGTGACCTTTTGCCTTGATGGCCAACTGGTTCGCGCCCCACTGCCAGGTATCCATCAGACAACCAATATGTTGGCTGCCATAGCCGTTGCTGACGCATTGGATATTCCAAGAATCCACAGCCTGCCTGCCTTGGCTCATGCGCGGGTTTCTCCAATGCGTATGGCATCGACAACGGTGGGGCAGGTTACGATCATCGACGATACGTACAACGCGAATGAAGGGTCGATTATTGCTGCCCTTGATACGTTAGCTGCCATACGTGCCCCCCGACGCATCGCAGTCCTGGGGATGGTTCATGACCTCGAAGACCAGCTTAAACCAACCTTGAGTCGGATCGCTCAGTACAGTGAAGACATCGGGATCGAGACGCTTGTCAGCGTCAATGCGCAGGGGCTCTACCGGGCTGGTCGCGATGACACACACGAAGCAGCATCGCTGGATGAAGCAGTCGATTTGCTTATCTCGTTGATTGGAACGCAGCCCGCCGTTGTTTTGGTTAAAGCAAGTCGAGCTGAAGGGCTCGAATACATTGTTTCCGCACTTACCACCCACTTGGAGCAGGCCGCATGATCGCCATCTTGCTTGCCACCGGCCTATCACTGATTTTGTCACTGATAGGCACACCGCTGGTTATTCGTTTTTTTAAGCGTCGAGAAATGGGTCAGCTCATCCGCGATGACGGACCCAAAAGCCATCAAACCAAACGAGGTACACCCACGATGGGTGGTATCGCCATCATCATAGCCACCGTAGTCGGCTACCTTGTTGCCACTGCATATTCAGGCAAACTCCTGAACCCAGGCGGTTTACTCGTTATAGGGACCTTTTTGGCCATGGGGCTCGTTGGTTTCATTGATGATGGCATCAAACTCATCAATCGACGCAACCTCGGGCTCAGCAGTAAAGCCAAGTTCCTCGGCCAAGCCATCGTGGCCCTACTCTTTAGTTTCGGCGCTCAGTATGTTGCCGACACAAGCACCCAATTAAGCTTCATCGGCCCCTTGCCCTATCTGGATTTTGGCCCATGGCTCTACCCATTTTTTTGCTTCTTAATCCTGGCAGCAACATCGAACGCGGTAAACCTTACCGACGGGTTAGATGGGCTTGCCGCAGGGTCAAGTTCGATGGTCTTTGGTGCCTATTGTGCGATCGCCTATTGGATTAGCCGGCACGGGGTATTAAGCCCTGGTTGTGCGGAGGGCTGCATCTATACCAACGCTGCAGTTATTCACGCAGATGTTGTTGCGATTGCCGCTGGTGCGGCTATGGGTGCCACCATCGGGTTTCTGTGGTGGAATGCCCATCCTGCGCATATTTTCATGGGTGACACAGGCAGTCTGGCTATTGGGGGGATGATGGCTGCACTTGCCGTGGTCACCGAAACAGAACTTCTCCTGATTGTGCTTGGTGGCCTGTTCGTGGTGGAGACCCTGAGCGTTATTTTGCAAGTCATCGTCTTTAAAGCATTCGGAGGGAAACGCCTCTTTAAAATGGCGCCTATTCACCACCACTTTGAACATGCCGGCTGGCATGAAAATCAGGTGATTGTTCGCTTCTGGATTCTTTGCGCCCTCTTTGTCAGTGTGACATTAGGCATCTTTTATGCCGATTGGTTGGCACGGCTATGAGCGATGAGTTAGCCGGTCGCGATAGCGCATCGTCCTCAATCACGCTTGTACTTGGCTTAGGCGCCTCGGCATTGGCTATGGTCAAGCGGCTGCGTGAAGTTGGACAACCGGTTCGCGTCTATTCAGACCAGCCGCCAGCAGATGACACCATACGGCAACGCTTCTCAGCTCAATCTGTTGGCACGATGTTTGGGGATACGGTCGATCTTGACCGACTCTTGGATGGGGTGACCTGTATTGCTCCCAGTCCGGCGTTTCCTCCGCACCATCGGGTACTGGCCAGGGCTGAAGCAGACGGTATCCCTATTGTCAGTGAACCCGAATTGGCTTGGCAGCTCTCCAATCACCACACCCGTCTCGTCGGGGTCACGGGTACCAATGGGAAAACAACCACTACCCAACTGATTGGGGCCGGACTGAGCGCCGCCTTTGGCCCCGTACCGCTATTGGGCAATATCGGGGTTCCACTCACCCAAGGACTCACCGATGATCTGGCTATCGGTGTCCTTGAGCTATCAAGTTTTCAACTTCACTATGCGCAAACATTGACCTGTGAGGTTGCCGTGATCACCAACCTTGCAGACGATCATTTGACTTGGCATGGCAATGCACAGGCCTACGGCAAAGCAAAGGCCACGATATGGGCCCATGCGAACGCTGTCGTCGTCTCATCCAAGGAGCACGCGGTGCTTGACCTCTTGGTCAAGTACCCACCGGTAGGAGAGGTAATTACCGTAGATCCTGATGCCTTCACCCTTCCTATTCAGTTACTCGGTTCCCACAACCGAGCGAACGCCGCACTCGCTCATGCGGCTTGCCTGGCGATGGGCGCCAATGAGGACGCAGTGAATACGGCTTTGGTTCGTGCCACCCCAGATGCTCACCGTATGCAAAGCTTGGGGCGTATCCATGGGGTCACCTTTATCAATGACTCCAAGGCGACCAACCCCCACGCCGCGATTGCGGCGATTCAAGAACTCACGCATGTTCATTGGATCATCGGCGGTGATAACAAAGGCGTAGCCTATGATGCCTTGATTCCATGGATGCGTTCGCGTGCCGTTGCGGTCTATGGGATTGGCACCAGTCATGAGGAGGTAGCCCGAGCTGCCCGAGCGGCCGGTGTCCCCGTTGAAGACCACCTCCACCTTGATGACGCCTTTGCAGCATTAACTCAACGGGTTCGACCTGGTGATACGGTGCTATTGAGTCCAGCAGCTGCTTCAACTGACCAGTTCACGAGCTATGCCCAACGTGGAGAACGCTTCGCACAGCTTGTCGGGGAGTTTGCCAATGCCTAGCCTTCGTCTCCATCATGCACTCCTGATCATCAGCGCGATGTTGGTGATCACCGGCATTGCGATGACGTTTTCAACCACCGTGGTCGCAGCCGCCAGTTACGGTGATCCCTTCAAAGAGGTCTATAAAGAAATCGGGGCGCTTTCAGTTGGGATTTTTGCCGCCATCGTGGTTGCCAAAGCTCGTATCGAACGTTGGCTACCGTTTGTCACGTTGTTAACGACCATTGGTATTGCAGCGATTTTTGTCGCTAAGTTTTTTGGACCTGATATCAACGGGGCCAACCGTTGGCTTCCGCTTGGCAGCGCCCTCCGGGTTCAGCCCAGTGAGTTTGTTCGCGTGATTTTGCCCGTCTACGTTGCCCTCTACCTCAGTGAGCGGGATGAAGCCGTTAAAGCAGGGAAAGACATCAACAAGATTCCTCTGCTCTTTATTATCCCGGCCACCATAGGGGTCATAATCAGCCCCGATCTCGAAGGAGCCATATTGATGGCACTTGTCGGGATGATTCCGTTAATCCTTGCCGGTTTAAACTGGCGGTTGGTGACGTCCATGGGGATCGTCGGTGTCGCAGGAACCATTGCAGGCCTGTTTTTTACGGGCCGCGCCTACCGGCTTGAACGTATTAAAGAGTGGATTGGTGGGGGAGAAGAGCCCATCACCAGCCAGGTGATGCAAGGGATGATGGCAATCAACCGTGGAGGCTTATTTGGGGTGGGCCCAGGGGCCGGTCAAAGTCAATGGGGCCGAGTGCCAAACCGCGATACCGACTTCATTTATGCCGTTATCGGTGAAGAATACGGGGTTGTCGGTGCACTCATTATTATTGCGCTCTTTGTCGGCCTTTTAGTCATTGGATACAAACTTTGGAAAGGCCACCCCACACCCTTTGGTCGCTATGCCGGTCTCGCCTTGGCCATCGGGATTAGCTTGCAAGCGTTCATCAATATGGCTTCGGTTGTTGGGGTCATTCCGGTCACGGGGTTGACGTTGCCACTTATCAGTACGGGCGGCAGTTCCAAGGTCGCTGTCCTTTGTGCACTCGGGTTGTTGTATCGCCTATGCACGCAGTGGGATAGCCAGAATGAAATGCTCCCGGTGCCAACACCACTAACCAGTATTGCTGAGGAATCTGATGTCTGATCCATCACCCACGGTGCTTATCGCTGCTGGCGGTACTGGTGGTCATATTTTCCCTGGTCTCGCAACCGCAGATGCAATCCGCGCACTTCGACCAGATATCCACATTGAGTTTGTCGGAACCAAGGATCGTATGGAAGCCACCCTGGTCCCAGATGCGGGGTATCACCTCAATACCGTCGATGCGATGGCGTTACCGCGTAAAACGGACCCAAGAATCCTGCGGTTGCCCTTTGTGTTGGGTAAATCGGTCCATGCCGTTAGCCAGATAATGCAACGCCACCATGTCATCGCGGCGTGTGGATTTGGCGGCTATACCTCGGTTTCGCTAGGACTTGCAGCTCGCCTGCATCGCATACCGTTGGTAATCCATGAGCAAAATGCAGTTCCTGGGGTCACCAACAAGGTGTTAAGTCCGATTGCAACTCGAGTTGTGGGCACGTTTGAAGCCACGATGGATGCGATGCATAAACCACGTTCTGGGGCCATTGGCAACCCGGTACGGACAGCATTTGCTGAGGCCATAACTACGACAAGAATGCGTGACCGTGGGGCGATCTATGCCCGATTTGGTCTGACCCCTGACCGAAAAACGATCGTTGTTTTTGGCGGCAGCCAAGGGGCAAAAGCTATCAATAATGCGATTATTGCCGCTGCAAATAACCTCACAAACCCTGAGCAACTTCAGATTCTCCATGCCACTGGTGAACGCACCTTTGACGATATTCGGCGTGCCTGGGATCTACCCGCCCAAGGACAGATTCAAGTGCGTGTGCTCCCATTTATTGCCGACATGGCAGACGCCCTCCAGATCGCTGATGTGGTTGTCTGCCGGTCTGGTGCATCAACCTTGGCTGAACTCACCGTCATGGGCCTTCCCGCCATTTTGGTGCCCTACCCCCACGCCACGGGTAACCACCAATTTGCGAATGCACAGGCAATGACGCAAGCCCAGGCTGCGATCTTAATTGAAGACACGTCCCTCGATGGCCCCCGCTTAGCCGATACGATCGAACAAACCTTGGAACCACGCACAAATGCACGTATGCGCCACGCGAGTGCCAAGCTTGGTCGACCAAATGCAGCCCGTGATCTGGCCCAGATACTTTTGGAGGTATCCCGATGAACCCGGTGACAACAAATGATGATGGGTTAAGCCCCGGTGAGGGATTCACTGATCCTGCAACCTTGTCCTTAGGGCCAGACACCCGTATCCATCTGATTGGGATTGGCGGATCGGGCATGAATGGGCTTGCACAGCTTTTAATTGAACGGCACATCCCTGTGTCTGGGTCGGACCTGCGCGGGGGCATGGTCTGTGATGTACTGACATCAATGGGGGCTACCGTGCATGTGGGACATGCGGCCAAGTACGTTGAGGGTGCAGACATTGTGGTGGTTTCAAATGCTGTTCCTCGCACAAACGTAGAACGTCAGTGGGCTCATGACCATGGCATACCTGTTATCTTGCGTGCAGATCTCCTCAACCTTTTGATGCGGGGGAACCGTCGAATCCTCATTAGTGGAACGCATGGGAAAACTACGACAACGGCCATGACCACCCGTATTCTGCAAGCCGGAGGACTAGACCCGTCATTTGCTATTGGGGGTGCGCTACACGCTGGTGGAAATAGTGCCCATCATGGCAGCTCAGACGTATTCGTTGCTGAAGCTGATGAGGCGTTCCGTTCCTTTATCCGTTTGCGAGGTGACTGCATCGTCGTGACGAATATTGAGATGGACCACCACGATGTATTTAGTGATGAAGCAGCACTGCACACTGCATTCAAACGCTTTATTGAAGTAAGTAATCCAGATGGGCCTCTATTGATCTGTGCTGACGATCCGGGATCAGCCACCTTTGGTCAAATGCTTCGCAAGGAAACGGCCTACACCATCGCCACCTATGGCACAACGGATGGGGTTGATGTGCAAATAACCGATATTTCGCACACTGAAACCGGGGGATCGTCCTTCACGATCACTGACCACACCGGCCTACTTCCTGAACCGATTTCGGTGACGGTCGCCGTTCCAGGTCGTCATAATGTTCTTAATGCGACGGCAGCGCTCATGGCAGCCACCTGGGCCGGGGCAGATTGGAAAACCGGCGCTGAAGGGCTAACGGCATTCACTGGTGCCGCTCGTCGTTTCCAGTACTTGGGAAGTGCAAAAGGTATTCGTGTTGTGGATGACTATGGGCACCACCCCACTGAATTAGAAGCAACCGTGCAAGCTGCAAAACAGGCCAACCCCGACGGGCGGGTTGTGGCACTCTTCCAACCCCACCGCTATTCACGCACACAGGCAATGGGCAAGGCATTGGGTGTCGCGCTAGCCGATGCTGATCTTGTGATTGTGACTGATATTTATGCCGCCGGTGAAGCTGCTGTTCCCGGGGTGACGGGTGCCCTTGTCGCCGATGGGGTTAAAGAAGCCGGAGGAAATGTCCGGTTCCTACCCGATCGTTCAACGCTTCTTGATGTGGTTGCCGGGGTTGTACAGCCTGGTGACTTACTCCTGACGGTGGGTGCGGGCGATGTGACTGAATTTGGCCCGCAGCTACTTGATCATCTGGATGGTCGCTAAGGACAATGATGGCTATCCGTGATCGCTTCACCCGAGAACATGTTCCGATCGAAGACCAACACGAAGCCTTCCGCGAACAAGCAAAACGCCGAGCCCAAGAACGTGCTCGGCGGCGCCGGAATAGACTTATTCCAGTCGGAATTGCCCTGGTCACCGTCACACTTATTGGCCTGTTCTTGTACTCGCCACTGACTGCGGTAGCCAATATTGAAGTCTTTGGTGCCATTAGTGATAGCCAACGGACGGCAACCCAAACCCAACTTGATGGGTTAATTGGGCGTCAGATGATCAATTTAGATGTAAGCGAAGTGAACAACCTTGTCTTACGGCAACGATGGGTAGAAGCAAGCACTACAACGAAGCACTGGCCGCAGACGATCAATATTCAATTAGCGGTTCGTGAACCCGCGGTTGTGGTCAATGCCCCCACCGGAGAATGGGCCATGGACAATAAGGGCTTTCTTATTGGGCCTGCCGATGCAACGATGAGTCACCTTGTCCGGGTACAAACACAGCGGCCGATTTCTGAAACCGATGCCGTTGGCACACCCGGTCTCATTGCCGCAGCTAAAGCCGTTGAAGTATTCCCACCCTCTATCACAGATTATGTAACCCAATGGTCAATCGATGAGGCTCAAGGTCTTGTGATCGATATGAAGCCGGAGGGGATGGGTGCGTTGAAATCGGTACAGGTTGTTGTTGGGGATGCGGAAGATATTCCCTATAAGACATCTGTGATTGAAGCGGTAATACAAGACATTGCAAAGTCTGGGCAGAGTTCAAGCACGATTGATGTGCGCGTTCCCTCTCGGCCAGTAGTTAAAGGTTGACGATTTCTCCTTCAACTCGTACAGTCTATGGGGTAGAAGTTTACATAATCTTAAACCTCTAGTAGAGGGTTAAGGTTGTGAGTGAGCAATTATTCCCCCAACTAAGGAGTCAACCCCGTGGCTGCACCGCAGAACTACCTGGCCGTGATCAAAGTCGTCGGCATTGGTGGCGGCGGCGTCAACGCTGTGAACCGAATGATTGAATCAGGCCTCAAGGGGGTCGAATTCATTGCGATTAACACCGACGCCCAAGCCCTGCTTATGAGTGATGCTGATGTCAAACTTGATGTCGGTCGAGAATTAACCCGTGGTCTTGGCGCTGGTTCAAAACCCGAAGTAGGGGAAAAGGCTGCCGAAGACCACCGTGATGAGATCGAAGAGGTCTTAAAGGGCGCTGACATGGTATTCGTTACCGCCGGTGAAGGTGGCGGAACGGGTACAGGCGGCGCACCCATCGTTGCTGATATTGCAAAAAGCCTCGGTGCATTGACGATCGGTGTTGTCACCAAGCCATTTCTCTTTGAAGGTCGTCGCCGAGCGATGCAAGCTGAAAGTGGTATCGAACGGCTTGCCGCTGCGGTAGACACGTTGATTGTCATTCCCAATGAACGCCTCCTCGAAATTGCTGAACCCGAAGCCAGCATGTTAGAAGCATTCCGTTTGGCTGATGATGTGCTATTGCATGGCGTGCAGGGCATTACCGATCTGATTACAACCCCTGGGTTGATCAATACGGACTTTGCTGATGTGAAGACCGTCATGCTTGATGCCGGCACGGCCACGATGGGTGTTGGTAAGGCCCGTGGTGAAGGGCGTGCCCGTCAGGCAGCTGAATTGGCTATTGCAAGTCCGTTACTTGAGGCTTCGATGGATGGTGCCCGTGGCGTCCTGTTAACGATTGCTGGTGGCTCAGACCTTGGCCTCCATGAAGTGAATGAGGCTGCCGCTGCAGTTCAAGAACATGTCGATCCAGACGGCAATATTATCTTTGGCACCGTGATCGATGATTCCCTCGGTGATGAGGTTAAGGTCACGGTTATTGCAGCAGGCTTTAATGAAGCACACCAGGCTCCACGACGTTCAGCACCCAGTGCCGAACCGCGGACCGCTGGCAGTGCCCCACGGACCAGCGCACGCACCGCACCGGTTCAAGAATTTGCCAGCCGGTCAGTTCGTGTTGATACCCCGCCGCCTATCCCTTCAATCTTGGATGATGATGAGGATGAGGATGACGTCTTCCGTGCCCCAGCGGCATCAAGACCCTCTGATGACGGTGGCGACTTGGATATCCCATCCTTCTTGCGCTAATGATTACCCCCCAGGTATCACCAACTGACGGTCAGGAGACACTTGACCGTCTGGCTCTGGTGTACCAACACGTTCAAACCGCAGCTGAACAAGCTGGCCGTCGGATGGCTGACATTACCGTAGTGGCGGTGAGCAAGGGCGTTGATGCGGCGCTCGTTGGTACCGCCCGTCTCGCAGGTCAGCTTGATTTTGGTGAGGCACGAGCCCGAGACCTTAAAGCTCGTCTTGACCATCCAGCACTGGCCCGATCACGATGGCACTTTATTGGGCAATTACAACGTAATGATGTACCTAAAGTGGTTGGTAATGTTGCAGTCATCTATAGCGTAGATAATCCCGAACTCGGGCGGGCAATTAGTGATGAAGCCTTACGGAAAGATCGCCTCCAACGCTGTTTTATTCAGGTCAATATTGACCGAGACCCTGCAAAAGCTGGGGTCGAACCCGATAAGGCTGCGGATTTGATTGCCCGATTGCGAACCTATGACGGCATCAGTATTCAAGGGTTAACAACGGTTGGATCGAAACAGGTCGATCCCCATGAAACGTATGGTCGCTTACGTGACTTACGCGATGATCTGCGTGCCCGGTGGCCAGAACTTATCCACCTTTCGATGGGCATGAGCAACGACTATGAAACCGCTATAGCCAATGGGGCCACCGTCTTACGAGTCGGTCGAGCCATCTTTGGCGAACGCTAGCTTACGGAGCGGATATGGCTATTAACTGGAAACAATTCTTGTATCTCATCGGCTTCTATAACAAGTTGGAAGACGATGATCAGTATGCAGACTACGACGATGGATCAGAGCTATTGGAGAACTGGGATGAGCCAGAACCCCAGCCTCTGCCATCAAATGTACGTCGGCTCCCCAACGCGGCTGATGCTCACATGAGCGCGGTTGACCATCAACCTGTCCGTCGCCAAGCTCCTCAACAAGGGCAGCAGCCTCCCCATGGTCGTCGCCCTGTTGAACAGCGTCAACAGCCCGCTCATGTTCCCCCGACAGGAACGGTGAATGTCATAAGTCCTGTTGGGACCCGACCCCAACCTCAAGAATCTGGCCCTCGTATCACCGATGAGGTTGCGGTTGTGGCGCCTGAGGTCTTTAACGATACTGAAGAAATCGGGGAGTACATTCGGAAAGGGCGCCCGGTACTGATCAATATGCAAGGGACAGATGACCGTGAAGCTCGACGTATCCTGGACTTTGCTGCCGGGGTTTGCTTCGGTTTACGTGCCTCGTTCGAAGCGGGTGTGCCACGGGTATTCTTAGTCGTTCCTGCTGATGTCAAGCTCTCAAACGAGGCGAGGCAACGGCTTCACGATCGCGGTTTGTTAGCCTAAGTACGCTGGAGTATTCGTACTTAGGAGGTATGTGATGGCCTATATTGGCATGTTCTTACACTACGCCATTCAGTTTTTTGTGATTGCGTTGATCGTTCGAGTCATCTTTTCATGGATACCCGAGCCACCATCACCCTTAGACAAGGTAGACGATTTGGCCACTGCAATGACCGAATGGGCATGTGGCCCTATTCGTCGTCTCATTCCACCTGTACCAATGGGTGGAATTGCGCTTGATCTCTCAGTATTAGTGGTATTTTTCTTGGCTCAAGGAGCCAACCAACTGGTTTCGTTGGTGTTCTATTAGGAGCTGACTATGCGCCCTGAAGATGTTCTCCATGTGGAGTTTTCAACCCAGCCTCGCGGCTTTAATCAAGATGAGGTCCGTGCTCATTTGCAACAGGTCGCGGTGGCCCTTCGTGATGCGCAGGAAAAGGCGGTTGAAGCTGAAGGTACCGCCCACGATGTGATGGGTGATTTGCAACAGGCGTTAGAGCAGTTGCGTGCCTATGAGGGAGTTGATCAGGGGCCTGCCCGTCGTGACCAAACGGAGCAGATCCCACGAGTTCATCCTGGTGAACGTGGAGCGCCTGGCGCTGATGATGCCGGGCAAGTCTCTGGGCTCCAGCAACGGGTTGTGCAACTTGAACGTGAATTACGTGAAGCACATGCACGTGTTGAACATGCCGAAGTTCGGGCAAAGCAAGCTGAAACGATGGCATCAGAAGCGGTTGAGAGTGAACAGCTTTTGAAACGTACGTTGGTGATGGCCCAACGTACGGCGGATGCGGCGATTGCTGAGGCACGGGCTGAATCATCTCGGTTGCGTACTGAAGCGGCCGATGCCGCCCAGCATGTTCGCCAAGAGGCTGACGAGTACGCTGCTCGTGTTACGAGTGAAGCCGAGGAGCGTGCGGCCAGGGTTACGCGTGAGGCGGATAGTGCCGCGAAGCAAACGACAGAAGATGCCAAGGCAGAAGCTGAGCGGGTGACCGCCGAAGCCAATACGGCTGCGCAGGAGGCACGTGATCTTGCCCATGATGATGCGGCCAAGATGCGGGCCATTGCCAATGCAGTGCGTGAGGAAGTGACGGCTCAGGCTCGTACGATTGCCCAGTTACGGCGCACCTACGCTGCCCAAGCTCGTGCCGCGATTGAGGACCATGTCGCCGCCTTTAGTGAGTTAGCTCATCTTCCGGACCTTCCAGAAGAATTGGCCGCACAAGCAGATACCTATGTCGATTCGTCAGGGTGTTCGCCGCATGACCGGGAACAATCACTGAATGAAGCCGTCGGCTCAGGCTCATCCCCCTCACAAGAGGAGCAGGAGTCAAGCGACGACTGAGATGAATACGCTCCGGTCTCCAGGGAGTTGGATGGTGGTAACTACGGTTGCCACCATCATTGCATGTACCCACCCTATCGGTGCTATCTGTTCTATCCTTGGGGCGCTTGCGGTGGTGATTACCACGATGCTGCCACCCAGCCAAAGGGACGATTATGCAACACAGTCCGACCAATCCGGGTTGCCTGAGGTTCAAGGTGACCACGCCATGGGATCTTCTGCATTATCGCCGGCACTCATTCAAGGACCGGTTGTTGTGCGGGAACGAACAGGGAGAACCATCCGGCCCCACACCACACCGCCTATCACGCCAGCAGTCGTGGTACCAGGTATCGCCTCCGGGAAAGACGCAACTCATCAAGCGATTCGACGCAAACGGGCTGCACTCCGTGCCGGGCGCGAAGACACCATTCCGATGGTTCGAGGACGCCGCCAACCATAGGTGAGCTGGCATCATCTAAACAAGGTTGACGATAAAGGGGCTTGTGGACCTGAGGATAGATAGGTTCCCTATCTGATCAAATAATGACCGAGCGACTATTGATTGTAATAGCCGCTCGGGTTGCGTGATCTATTGTATTTGCTTACGCCGCTGCTTGGAACGTGCCAAAGTACAGGCAGAAATATGCAGATAAAGCCAAGCAGATCAGTGTGATCACAACACGTAAAACGGAAGCATTTTGCCATGAACAGTTATTTACTAGATAACGCTTCAAGGAAGTAAAAGGATTGAAATGTGTCTCTTGATTTGTTTGTAGGTCAGTAGACATCTTCATCACCTATTGGATGAAATAGAGCACCATCAGGAAGATGAACGTTACAAGGAAACCATCAGCGACTGCGACGAGCATTCGAGCCGGGTAGCGCTTAAACAATACATTCATGGGTTACCCCTTAAATGCTTGGAGCAGATTAATCAGCCCCATTGCTGCAATGATCCCAAGAAAACCTCCCAGAATCATTGGGAAGATCAACGCCCATTCAAGCATGAAATCAGTGAACGAGATGGTTCCCTTTTTTGGTGACAACTTAGACATACAACTGCCTTTCTCCATCAATGATGTTCGGCTCCGCGTTCTGTCATGAATGAGGAACCACAGACTGTTGTTGGAGCGCCTCGCGCTCATTCCATTGTGTCTTTTCTTGGCCTATGGAACCAGTTTTTGTTACACAATTTCCGTACTGCCCGCTCCCAGCATGACGGGTGAGCCAGAATCTTGGCGGGCACCACGACGGGCAGCTTTTTCAAGCGGATTACGCCCATAGCCAAACGCTAGCTGGCACCACCAATACAACGGGCCAAAGGCGAGCCCCAGGCGTTCGGTCTGGCGGGTGTGTACGGTTTCGTGACGGATAAGGTCTTCAGGAGGTTCCGGCTCGGTGTAGAGCTGGCTATGCCCAAAGGTGATAGCCGACACATTAATGCGGTTCAGGTGGTTGCCGAACCATCCGCCGATTGCTCGCCACTGTACGGTGCCATTCGTAACGACGGGCTTGCCACCACTCAGCAAACCCAAGGTGCTACCAACCAACGTGATAGGGGCTGCCCACAGATAGGCAACCAGCTTCGATGGACCGCTCGGCTCGCGAGGTACCCAAGCCCCAAGGTCGCGTACCCACATCGGTTCATTAAGGCGGGCAACCATATGCGGGTTCGGGGTAACCCCAATTTGTGGGGTTCTGGCGACCAAGGCCCAGCCGCGCGGTGACTCCTCGCCCTCTCTCACATCGATTGGTTCAACCGCGGTTCGGGCTCGCAACCCTTCACGCACAACCATCGCACCCATACCCAAGGTGGCAAGGACGAGGACCCATTTCAGTAGCGTTTTCATGAACTGATCCTAATACCGATGCTGAGCGGTTGATCGGCAATAGTGATCGGTCCATCGGTCACGTCGGTGACATTCAACGACACCGCCAACGTTTCTGCCTGAATAGTGGCGGTATGCGTGGTGATAGCCTCCGCAAGTTGCCCTGTGGCACCCAATGTCAGGTCAATCCGGTCGGCCAGGTCTAACCCGTCATCCTTGCGCTGGTTGTTCACCGCACGAATAACCTCACGGGCCAAACCTTCGAGGCGCAGCTCAGGTGTGATCTCGGTGCGCAAGGCAACACTCATCCCAATCTCACTCGCCACCTGCCAGCCTTCACGACCCTCTTCAATAATCTGAATCATCGTTGGCGCAATCTCGTGGCTGGAACCATCAGGAAGCGTCACTGACACCGGCCTATTCGCCGCGCAGGCATCAACAACCCCTGGTGGATCAAGTTCGGTGATCGCCTTCGCAACAACCGGTGTCTGCTTACCAAACACCGTGCCCAGTTCACGGAAGTTCGCTTTAAGCGTGTATTTAACACTGTCTTGTGCCCCTGGCGCACTCAACGTTAATGACTTGATGTTCAGTTCTTCGGCTACGACATCTTGCACCAGATCCCAATCGGTCTGGTCTGCCACCGTCACAACGGCTTCTGGCAGCGGCTGGCGGACACCAATTTGTACATCATTGCGTGCCCGCAGCCCCAAGGTGACGGCTGAACGCGCACCGCGCATCGCGCGTTGTAACGCCGCATCGCGCATCTGCTCGTCGGGTGTTGGGAAGGGGAGGAGATGCACACTTGACGGGGCGTGCTCATCAACGGTCAACACCAGATTCTCGTATAAGGCTTCTGCTGTGAACGGAATAAAGGGGGCAAGCAGCGCCGTCAGCGTAACCAGGCACTCATGCAAGGTTGCAAAGGCAGCCTGTTTGTCTGCACTGTCACCTTCTGCCCAGAACCGGGCCCGAGAACGCCTGATGTACCAGTTACTCAGCCCGTCTACAAAGGCTTCGAGGGCTCGTCCGGCGTTTGTGGCGTCATAATGCTCAAGGCTCGTATCAACGGTGGATACAAGATCAGCCAACTCGGCCAAAATCCAGCGGTCCATCACTGAACGTTCGGTTCGTTCAGGGGCGTGACTTGTCGCTGGTGTCCAGCCATCAATCCGTGCGTAGGTTACAAAGAAGTAATAGGAGTTCCAGAGGGTCGAGAAGAACCGGCGACTAATCTCCTTGAGTGGCTCGTCACCCACCCGACGGTTCGTCCACGGACTGCCGTCGGTGAGCATGAGCCAACGCAACGGATCAGCTCCAAAGGTATTAACAACTTCCCAGGGGTCCAAGATATTGCCCTTGGACTTACTCATCTTCTTGCCTTCAGCATCAACGATGTGGCCGAGGCAACTGACACTCTTGTACGAAACCTTGTCAAAAAGGGCAACACTCTCGGCCATCAGCGAGTAGAACCAGCCACGGGTCTGGTCAATCGCTTCGGAGATATAGTCGGCTGGAAACGCTGCTTCAAATGCCTGTTCACTGCCTGGAACCCAGGGATACCCGAATTGCGCAAAGGGCATTGCTCCAGAGTCATACCAGGCATCGATGACGTCTGGTACACGTTTCAGTTCACCACGGCCTTCTTGGGAGGGAATGGTGATCTCGTCGATATAGGGCCGGTGCGGGTCCATGCCGGTGAGGTCACGTCCGGTGCGCTCACTTAGTTCGGCTAAGGAACCAATCACGACAACTTCTTCGCCGTCATCAGAACGCCAAATCGGCAGCGGGGTACCCCAATACCGGGTACGTGACAAGGCCCAGTCGATGTTATTGCGCAACCATTCACCATAGCGCCCATCGCGGATATGTTCGGGGTGCCAATCAACCCCAGCATTCTCTTCGAGCATCCGGTCACGGAAGACCGTTGTCCGGACATACCAGCTGGGGGTGGCGTAGTAGATGAGCGGATTCTTACAGCGCCAACAGAACGGATAGGAGTGCTCATATTGTTTATGCGCGATCAGTAATCCAAGGGCCCGTAAATCCTTGATAATGGCCTTGTCAGCATCTTTCACAAACTCACCAGCATGGGCGGGTACTTGTTCGGTAAATCGGGCATCGGGGCCAACCGGATTAATCAGGTCAAGGCCGTGGGCGAGTACAACTGCGTGGTCATCAGCACCAAATGCCCCTGCCTGATGGACCAAACCTGTACCACTTGTTGTGGTCACAAAGTCAACATCAACGACATAGCGAGCCGACTGCAAATCCTCAAAGGGGGCACGGTAACGAGTCCCCAACAGTTCATCGACGGGCACATCACGGATAATCTCAACATCTTCACCGAGCACGCTTTGGGCGAGTTCAGCCGCAATGACGACGGGGTAATCGTCACCAACTTGCTTGGCCAGCACGTAGTGGATGTCGTTGCCAATACCTACGAGCATGTTCGCATACAGCGTCCATGGGGTCGTTGTCCAGATGGCAAGGGAGGCACCGGCATCTTTTAAAGCGCCGTCACTGATGACCGGGAAACGGACGTACACGCTGGGGTCCGTCGTGATGTCATAGCCCTGGGCGACTTCATGGTCACTGAGGGCTGTTCCACATCGCCCGCAATAAGGCACAACCTTGTGGCCTTCATAGATATTGCCACCATCAAAGAGGGTTTTGAGGCTCCACCACACGCTCTCTACGTAGTCATTGGTCATCGTCCAATAGGACTTGTCAAGATCAACCCAGTAGCCAACGCGATTGGTCAGTGCATGCCATTCCTCAACGTAGGTTTGCACACTCTCGCGACATTTCTTGTTGAATGCCTCAATGCCGTATTGCTCAATCTCCGGCTTGCTCTTTAAGCCGAGTTCTTTTTCTACGCCAAGTTCAACAGGAATACCGTGGCAATCCCAGCCGCCGGTACGAGGAACGTAGTACCCCTTCATCGTGCGGTATCGCGGATAAATATCCTTAAACACGCGGCTTTCGACGTGATGCACACCAGGCTTACCGTTGGCTGTTGGCGGCCCTTCATAGACAACAAACCGTGGCCCATCAGCATTGGCATCCAGTGTGGCTTGAAAGGTTTGTTCCTGTTCCCACTTTTCTAAGATGCGCTCTTCAAGGGTACGTTGCTGGAGGTTCTGTTCGACTGGATGAAACACGCGGATTCCTTTGAATTAATGAGACCGGCATCGTACCTGAACTTGGCAGGGTCTACCGTTTCCTTGCACCAATTATGAAACGGGCCGCACCGTGTCCTGTAGTAAGCAAGGTCAGTGCAGCGTTGATGTATTAGCCACAGCATGATCACGGTTGGGTGCCCAAAGCTACTGAATTCACAGATTGGCGGAAAGCTTAACCAAAGGGTTACCCAAGTTCGGGCACAATTGGTGCCTATGAATGATGCTCAAGCCCAACGCACTCGCCTCATGACCATTATCACGCTGGTCGTTTTTGTACTGTGGGTTGCCATAGACCAGATCAGTAAGTTCTGGGTACTGGACACGTACGAAGACGGGGGACTGTTGAATCTCGACTGGGTCATCGTCCATCTTGTTTGGAATCCCGGTGCGGCGTTTAACTTGCCCATGCCTACCCCAGTCATACAAGGGGCCGTTGCGCTGTTGGCTGCATTCCTTATTGCCAGGGCACTTCCAAAAACAAACTCAGTTATCTTGGCCGTTTGTTATGGGGCGATTCTGGGTGGGGCGCTTGGGAATCTAATCGATCGGTTTATTCACGACGGCAAGGTCGTTGATTTTATTGATTTAAACTTCTGGCCCCTCCAGAGCTTCCCTGTCTTTAATGTTGCTGATATTGGGATCAGTGTTGGCACATTTATTGTGATTATTGGTGTTGCGCTGCATGACTATTTGAACCGTCCAAGTGTTGAAGACAAGCCAGTCCGCGAAATTGTTAGTGAAGAGACCGATCGAGGCATCGGTGAATAGCGATGGATGAACAGGAGTGGGTTGTCACTGAAGACTTCGACGGACAGCGGGTTGACGCGTTTCTTGCAGCATCAACAGGGTCGAGCCGAGCGCTTGTCCAACAGCTCATCCAAGCTCAATTAGTAGGGATAGATGGGGCGGTTGTCGCCAAGAGCGAGAGGGTGCGTACCGGTCAGGTTGTCTCTATAACAGGAACCTTGCCCGAAGCCACGAAACCACAACCACCAGTTGTTGACATTGTCTATGCTGACAAGGACATCATGGTGGTCAACAAGCCTCCCGGCTTAGCGGTTCACGATGGGGCAGGGGTTCGAGTGGCTACCTTGGTTGATGCGCTCATTGCCCAGGGAATGCCACCTTCAGGTGGGCCCGAACCAGACCGGCCTGGCATTGTGCATCGCATAGACCGCGACACGAGCGGATTATTAGCCGTAGCCCGGACCCAAGCGGGGTATGACTGTCTGCGGCCTCAGTTTCAACACCATTCCACCCATCGTGAGTACTGGGCTCTTTGCCAGGGGGTATTAGATCCACCCTCAGTGACGATTGACGCACCAATTGTGCGGTCTCCATCAAAGCGCACTACCTACACAACGGGTGAAGGTGGCCGTCCAAGCGTCACCCATGTGAGTACGTTGGCAACCCACCAGGTACGGGTCGGGGCTGAGTACCGCGATATTTCTGAAGTTATTGTGACGCTCGAAACCGGACGTACCCATCAAGTTCGCGTACATCTCCGGGCGCTTCATCTCCCACTAATTGGAGACGAGGCCTATGGAGCTGATATGCGCCTGGCGAAAAAGCTCGGTATCACACGGCAGGCCCTGCATGCTCGCCGTCTTACCTTTACGGGCATGGATGGGGAGACACTTGATTTTGAATGTCCAATCCCAGACGATCTCACCGTGATCCATGAAGTTCATTAAGGTGTTGGGTCAGAAGCATTTTTTCGCGCCTACCCCAACACCTTAATCTCGTTTACCTGAAGGGGAGTGCTGACAAGTCGAGGTACTCCTCGAAGGCGTCAGCAACGCGATCCAAGCTGGCAAGACGAGCCGTATCGTGGTTGTACGCACCCGGTGTGAAGTCAAGGCCGCGGATAGCTGCAACTTCAGATAAGAACGCGGCACGGGTGGCGTCATCATCTAAAAATCCGTGCCACCCCGTTCCAAAAATGTGGTCATTACGCCACATCGGTCGGTCATTGTCAGGATGTATACGGCCATGACGGATTTCATATCCGGATCCAGGAAGGTTGAATACATCGTTGTACCCCGCGACCTGTCGCACAAGTTTGGTTGGCTCAAATGTCGTATGAATAGGTAACAACTGTAATCCCTCACTGGTGCCACCTCCCTCAATAGCGTCTGGATCTTCAATCCATTGACCAAGCATTTGAAGGCCACCACAAATCCCAAGAATCGGGTCACCAGACTCGGCACGAGCAAGGAGCGCATCGGCAAGCCCTTGTGCTCGGAGCCAGGCTAAATCAGCCTGAGTTGCTTTCGTGCCGGGGAGTACCGCAAGATCAGCGGCGCGAATGAGTGCTGGGTTCGTGGTAAAGACCACACTCACCCCAGGCATGGCTGCAATTGCATCGAGGTCAGTGAAATTTGATATGCGGGGGAATCGCACAGCCGCGATGACCAAACCATCCTGGCTGATAGGTGGGCCGCCATCTTTATTGGTGATACCAAGCGAATCTTCTGCATCAATGAGTAGTCCATTGAGATGCGGAATAACACCGAATACCGGTACCTGTGTTTGGGCAGTTAGCGCGCGGATACCGGGGTCGAGCAGCGTGGGATCGCCACGAAAATTATTGATTATAAAGCCAGTTAACCGTTCTCGGTCAGCTTCACTGACAATCGCCCAGGTGCCATAGAGGGAGGCAAATACCCCACCGCGTTCAATATCTCCTACACACCAAACGGGGAGGTCAGCCATTTCTGCAAGACCAAAATTGACGAGATCTCGCTCTCGAAGGTTGATTTCGGCTGGACTCCCCGCACCTTCACAGATCACGACATCGTAGTCTGCACGAAGCGTATTTAACGCATCAAGCACAATGGGGCGTAAACGGGGAATGAGGTCGCCGTAGTCGCGCGCATTCGTGTCTTGAAGCGGCTCACCCATGACGACGACCTGGCTTGTGGTATCGCTATTGGGTTTAAGGAGAACGGGGTTCATCACTGCTTCAGGCGCAAGGTTCGCCGCAAATGCCTGCATCGCTTGCGCTCGGCCAATCTCTGCGCCTGAGGCGGTTACGGCGCTGTTATTGGCCATATTCTGGCCCTTAAAGGGTGCGACACGTACCCCACGTCGCGCCAGCAGCCGACAAAGGCCAGCTACAACAAGACTCTTACCAGCATCACTGGTCGTGCCGGTAATGAGTAGTGCCTCACCCACGCACGTTACCCGATAATCATGAAGGCGAGGAGCCAACCAATAATGGCACCTCCGATAAGTGGTAATACCCATTCACGGACAGCTTGATTGGCCAATAACGGTGCCAGGGCTTTCACTACTGGGTTGGTGGATTCTTCGTAGGGGGTATCCGCATCGTCATACAAGGTTTCTTCACTCCCTTGGCCTATAGCCTGGAATTGGGTGGTGGCGGCGTTAGGATCATCAAATCCAATCGCTACCTGATCAGGTTGAACGAATGGTTCGTCGTATTCACTGCCCAGTGGCTCCGCACTGATCCGTCCGCTCTGTGCGGTGCGCGGCATCCGTTCATCCGCGTAAGGGGCAACATCATCGTCACCAAAGGGGTCCTCATCATCTTCAACGGTGCCTTCAATGACATCACGCAAGCGCATTTCGCTCGTATCACCTGCGCGTGGAACCCAATCTTGGGCCACAGCGCTAGGGTCATCACCATAGGGATCATCCGTTAATAGCCCGCCCTCAAGATTGTCGTCCTCTGTAATAGGTGAAACATCTTCGAGCAGGGGTTCACTATCGGTTGCAGGAACGACTGTCAGTGTCGGCATAACCTCTTCCTCGCCATCAACCACGGATTCATCGTAGCCAAGGTCATCAGCAACCATGTGTAGATCTGGGGAGTGTTCTGGTTCCGCATCACCTTCTGCTGGAGTGAGGTCCACCGCGTCTGTGCCAGGGACAAGCGGTTCGGGACGCAAGGTAGCTTCAGCATCGCTGGAGGCGGCCAAAATGCTGACCAAGATACGTGCCCCCATATCGGGTGTCGCTGGTAGTCCCTCTATACGGCGACGACCACGGCGCAGGGTTCGACTTAACTCTGCAAGATCGGCGTCGTCTTCAAGCGCAGTTTCAATAACCTGCATCGTTGTTGGCGATGCGGTTCCCATCGCCCAGTCCGCAATGCCGGGATACTTACGAATGAGTGCTGGATCAGCTTGCTCACCCGGATCGCCGCCGGCGAGGGTAATGAGCGCATTGACGAGCAGTTCACCTGCTCGCCCATCCTCTTGTTCGACCGTTGCAATACCTTGGTCGTGAGACTGAAGGAGGGCCGTACGCTGGGCATCGTCTAATTCGTTGATTGCCCGTTCGGCGGTATCAACAAACCGGGCGTCAGGTGCTGGTAGATCGGGCAATTGATCACCAACGCTCGGTGAGATCGGTGCCAGTTGTTCACGGCGAAGTACCTCGGTACCAATGTCCCATGTAGTTGCGCGTGCCCAGCCCTCTAACGGTACGCCGGTGGGCCGCTCAGCCCATAAGCGGGAATAAACCCTGGTAAGCACTTCTTCGATTTTGTCCGAGTCGTTTAGTAAACGCCGAACAACCGCATGTGCGGCGCTGACGGTGCGGTGGTAGGCCTCCGTGAGGGCAAGCGGCTGGTGATTGCTCACAGCCTCTAGAAGCTCAGTATCAGTTAATGACCGAGGGTCCATAGCCTGATTCGGGTAGGTCGGGGGTGTAGAAGAAGATGACATCACTGCAACTCTAAGCCTTTAACGAGGAATTATCGAACAAGGTAAACCAAGGATGCGTACGTTGGGAGTAACCGTATCAAAAGGAGACGTAGATGAAGGTTTATACCAAACGTGGTGACAGTGGTACGACTGGCTTGTTGTACGGGGGTCGGGTAGGTAAAGATGATTTACGCACCCAAGCCTATGGCACGACTGATGAAGCGGTTAGTGCGTTGGCTATTGCCCGCTCGCAATTGGAAGCAGGTAGATGGCATGACGCTGTTTTAGATGTTCAGCGAGAACTCTTTGTGGTTGGTGCTGAGTTAGCGACAGACCCCAAAAATGCCCACAAATTATCTGATGGTGTGAGTCGCGTCAGTAGCGAAATGATTAGTGATCTTGAAGCCCGAATTGATGCCGTCGTTGAGGAATTTCCTTTACCAAAAGAATTCATCGTGCCGGGCCGTCACCCCGCCGCTGCGGGCGTGGATTTAGCAAGATCTGTGGTTCGTCGCGCCGAGCGAGACGTTGTCGCACTTACCCGAGTGGACGATACGGTTCGTCCGGAAGTACTGGCTTACCTGAACCGCTTGAGTGACTGGCTCTTTGTCCTTGCTCGCGCCATTGAGGGGCCGGGCCATGATTCAAGCCGTTTACGCGACTGACACGAGGGTATTGGTGTGAATCGACGACCTGATCAACCCGTTGTCGCCCTTGGGGGTGCGGTAGCAGATGAACTCGTTCGACTTGATGCCAACGTGGTTGGGGCAACACAGGACGCAACCGAGTTAACGGGCACCCTTGATTATGCGCCCTCTGCCCAGACGGTATCGGCCTTGCAGCCTTCCCTGGTGATTGCTGATTTGGCTGTGGTAAGCATGGCCACCGTGCAGCAGTTGCGTGATGCTGGGATGGATGTTGAAACGGTAGATAGTTCTTCTATCAAACGTACCGCTGGGATGATTCGCCAACTCGGTACCTTCACCGGGCAAAAGGCGGTGGCCACTCGCATCGCCAACGACCTTGAAGGAATGTTGAATGATCGGCTTGACCGATTGGCGTATGCCGTGCGACCTGTAGCCCTTGTCCTGAGTTGGCCAGACCCGCTTACAGGATGTGGGCCGGCATCACTGGTCCATGATGTGCTGTGGACGGCTGGTATTGCGAATGCGTTATCTGGCTATAGCGAGCCATGGCCAGAACTTGAAGAGGGCGTGTACCTCGGTGCGGATGTTGTATTGACCCTGCCCTATTTCGATGATTGGGCGGCGTATCAAGGGTATGCCCAAATGGGGGATCTAGGTGAGCTGATTGCTCTACCACAGGCCATCACGGCGACGGGCCGTAATGTATTTACCGCCGTTGATGCGGTTGCACCGATCGTTCGGATGATTCATCAGCGTATCGATTGAATGTCTGGTATCGCTTAACACCGTAGAGGCGATACCAGACGCATACTCCTTAGCGGTTATTGAGTAGGTAATTTGAGGTGCTAAATCCGCGAACCTGGTTGGCAATGTCAGTACTAATCGTTCCGGTAGGACCCCACACGGTGACGGGAAGTCCGATACTGGCAACATATGTCAGCACGTCCGGGTCCACACGTGTTGTGGAAACGGCAACAGGAAGTTGGGAAAATGCCGCACTCGGTACCGCCGCAGCTAATGCTGTTGACCAGCCCTGTTCGTCTTCAAAGTTCACGACGCCAAGAGACGACATGGATGCGGTTCGTACCCGCTCGATCCTGGCTGCAGTGACAACCATTGTGTGAAAGCGGTCTGGCCCTGCAAGCCGGATAACGCTGCCCTGAGAGCGTGGTTGGCGAAGGGTCCAAAGCACATGATCGCTAAGCCGGGCTTCACCGCCAACAGCGTAGATCAGTTCATCTGCCTTTATCGCGTCACTGACAAGAGGGTGCATTTCGTCCTTTGGATTCAAGAACACCGGTAGGCCAGCAATAGCACCTAAATAGCCTGCACCAACGGAGTCAGACCAGGCATCATGGGATGTTATTAAGCTTGCAGGCACCATATCGATACCCTGAGCTTTCACGAGATTACGGACTTCGTTTGCAATGGCAATACTCGTTTCGATACGAGTGTCACCTGCGAGGCGAATAGGTTCGAATCCTAACTTGCGTACCTGATCGTCCATCGTGGTAGGCAGGGCATCAGGTCCACCTAATAAGTACACACGTGACCCAGGTGTGAGCGTTCGCGTAAGTTCATTGGCACTTTGCTCACTTAGTGACGGTGTTGTATAGAGCAGTGGTCCTACCCCCAACGTCAAACTTGCACCCGACAATGCATCCGCATGCACATCGGAACGCGCAAGTACACCCCATTGTGCTTTTCCACGACGATCTTTTTGAGGGTCTTTATCCCGATCAACAAAGGTGTACTGGCTGATCTCAACAGCTTGCGAAATGGGATCTTGGGTTGACCCTATCCGAGTAATGGGGTGACTTGTCCCAGTAGACATACGCACCGACTGTGGTCCAACCGGGTAGGGAAGCTCATAGGCACGAGGTGGCAGGGGTGTTGTTGACTGGGCTAGCTCAAGTGCTCTTGGAACATTGATTTCTCCCCACCCCAGCGTTTTATTGGGCTTGGACTCAGTGTTTAAACTCGCGGTATGTTCAAGGATTGATTCGATGTCGTCTGGTGTTGACTGAGGTCGCGCTTGTCGAATCAACGCCGCTAAGGCCGCAACTTGCGGGGCGGCAAAACTGGTACCAGCAACGCCGGTGTAGAGCTGCGGTGACGTCGGTGTGGCCATACGGGGCACATTTGTGGTCAAAATCTGTTTATCGAAACCCCCGAAACCCATTGGTGGAGCAGCTTGACCTCCCGGGGCGGCCAAATCGATCCACGCATTACGAGTTGAATAGGCGGCCACTTCTCCACCCCGATGAGTGGCCGCAACACTGAGTACACCATCACAGGATGCTGGTACTTCTGGCTGGTGTTTCAATCGGCTCTGGTACGAGTTGCCAGCCGCCGCAACAACTGTGATTCCGGCTGCTCGGGCGCGGTCTAATGCATGTTGCAAGGTGTAGGTGCAGTGGCCCCACCGGAAACCAAAACTCATCACCATCACATCGACTTTTAACTCGGTGGCCAAATCAATGGCTGCCACGGTTGATGCGAGGGTAGGGCCTTCTTTACAAGCCGAGATGTCTAGCGCATTAATGTCAATAAGCTGAGCTTCTGGAGCGATACCACGCCCACCTAATCCGTTAAATGCGGTGGCAGATGTCACCCCTGCGACATAGGTCCCATGGCCGACATGGCACTGATCATTTTTGGGGACAACCGATTCAACTTTCCCTTCACCGGTATAAAAATGTTGGGTCACTCGACCAGCTAAGTCTGGATGGCCATCCCAAATGCCTGAATCAATGATGGCGATTTTTTGTTGGCTACTTCCTCTGGGAGTGCCGTCATTTATACCAATCTGGTCGAGGGCCCACTGATGAACCCGGAGTGGATCACCGGGGCTCACAATATTGAGCGCCCCTTCACGAAGATTGTCTTGGGGAAGCTGTGAGAATGTGGCTACCTCGTTGCTGGTGATATCGGCGATGCGGTCATCGTCTCGGTCAAAACGAGTTGGATCAGTAATAAGCGCATCAACATCAGTAATACGTTTGAGGTCGTGGGTTAATGCGAGGTCATCAAGGGCTTCTTTGCTCACCGCAGTTAGCACATATTCGTGTTGTGCCGGAACCCGCTTGGGTGTTTGGTCCGCGATTTGATGTGCCGGAATAAAACCGAGTCCGGAACGCCAATCGTCAAGGGCGTTCGCTTGATTGATAATCGCGTTTTCTACGGATGTTGCGGATAAGAGGGTTACAAGTGCGAGAAAAGACATCGAGGAGCCTTTAAATAATTTAGGATCTGGGGAATGGATCACCAGCAAGAATACGTACTGGATACGATTGAGTCGCGTGACATCGGATATATCCGACTTTGGTTTACTGATGTTGTGGGTAATCTCAAGAGCGTCGCAATGACAGCCAACGAGGTTCCCGGAGCCTTCGCTGAAGGCTGCGGGTTTGATGGTAGTGCAATTGACGGGTTCAGCCGGGTACAAGAATCAGACATGGTTGTCTTCCCTGACCCGGCCACGCTGCGGCTTTTACCATGGAAAGATGGTACCCCAGGACCGGCAGTTGCTCGCATGTTTGGTGACGTGTTTACTCCTGATGGCGAACCATTCAATGCTGATCCACGCCAAGTATTGCGTCGTAACCTGAGTGTTGCTGAAGATATGGGATTCACCATGTACGTGCATCCCGAGATTGAGTTTTACTTGTTACATAGCATCGCCGACCCCACCCCAATTGACCGTGGGGGGTATTTTGATTCAGTTCCTGACCGGTTACCAAGCGTGTTTCGTTCAGAGGCAGTCGACATCCTTGAAGCGATGGGTATCCCGGTTGAATATAGCCATCATGAAGTAAGTCCGGGCCAACACGAAATTGATTTACGGTACGCTGACGCGCTGACTTGTGCGGACAATATCGTGACATTCCGTCATGTCATCAAGCAGGTGGCACTAAAACATGGCATCCATGCAACATTCATGCCCAAACCAATCGCGGGGGCTTGGGGGAGTGCAATGCATACCCACCTCAGTTTGTTTGAAGGCGATCACAACGCGTTTAACGACCCTGACCAACCGTACGGGTTGAGTCGAGTAGCCCAACAATTTATGGCTGGACTTTTACGCCATGCGAAAGAAATTACCGCAGTAACGAACCAGTGGATCAATAGTTATAAACGCCTTGTTCCTGGATATGAAGCACCCGTACATGTCTGCTGGGGTGCGAGTAATCGCTCTAGTCTCATCCGCGTACCACGGACCAAGCCTAATAAAGCAAGCAGTCGTCGAATTGAATACCGTAGCCCTGACCCTGCCTGCAATCCTTATCTTGCTTTTTCGGTGATATTGGCCGCTGGGTTAGAGGGCATACGCCAGGGGTATGAACTCCCGCCCGAGGCAGCCAATAATCTCTATGAGATGAGTCCGGCAGAGCTTCGGGCCGCCAATATTGAGTTATTGCCTATCACCTATAGTGAGGCACTCATTGCGATGGAAGAAAGCGAATTGGTTGCTCAGGCCTTAGGTGAGCATGTCTTTGAGTATTTCTTACGCAATAAATGGAATGATTGGGACGAATACCGCCGCCAAGTCACCCCCTACGAACTTGAACGCTTTCTGCCGGTGCTCTGATGGGTACCTGGGTTGGCTGGGAACGAGCAATCGAACACGACCCATGGCTTGTTGACCATGTGAACGCCAACGCGCTCGCCCCAGCTAGCCCTGCAATCGGACGTTGGATTGGCGACCACCCCGACTGGGTTCACGCCATAATCGACCCAGATCATGCGTACACACCCGATGAGATTGCCACAAAGGCCCTCCAGGATGCCCCCGCCCCTGGTGAACCGGCCGATGACGCTCATATGGCAGTCCATCTTGCAGCTATCCAACGCCAATATCTTATCCAAATCGCAGTACGTGATCTCATCGGACACGCTGCGATGCCTGCCGTCGGGCATCAGCTTGCCGACCTAGCCCAGGGTCTTATCCAAGCGACCTTGACTTGGCTAGACAATCCTGGCGGGTTGGCGGTGATCGGAATGGGCAAGCTTGGTGGTCGTGAGTTGAACTATATTTCTGATGTTGATGTCGTTTTTGTTCACGATGGCAATGCCCAAGCCGCAGACCTCACAGCCAAGCGAGTGCTTCAGATTCTCGGAGGACATACACCCCTTGGCGCGGTCTACGAGATGGATGCCGGTCTCCGTCCTGAGGGCCGTAACGGCCCCCTTACTCGTCCACTAGAAAGTTGGCAGCACTACTGGAAACGGTGGGCTAAAACCTGGGAAGCTCAGGCCTTTCTCAAAGCACGTCATGTGGCCGGTAATACCGAAATCGGTGAGGCATTAATTGCGGCGGGCGTGTCCATGGTGTGGCCAGCACAATTAGGCACCGACCGGCTGTCCGAGATTCGCCAGATGAAAACACAAGTCGAACATTCGCCTCCTGTCCAACGTGATGGTGACGCTCAACTGAAACTTGCACCTGGCGGATTACGAGATATCGAATTCACCGTTCAACTCCTTCAGCTTATCCATGGAACGGTCACCCCATCGCTACGAGTACCTGGCACCCTAGAGGCGCTTGATGCCCTTGCCCGTGAGGGATTGGTGAGCACGGAGGACGCCACCAAAGCAATGTATAGCTACCAAGCCCTTCGGACGGTTGAACACCGTCTCCAGCTCTATGCCGGACGTCGCACCCACACGGTGCCTATGGATGATCAAACCCGTGGATCAATTGCCTACGCATGTGGGTTTCGCTCAGATATGACGGCGACGGCACTGACGCATTTTGATCAACACCTCGCGCGTGTGCGTCGTGAAGCTCGTGCGATGTATCACCATCTCTTTTTGATGCCGCTTCTCGATGTCGTTGCAGACTATTCGCTAGAGGACGCCCTCGCGGCTGTTGGCAAATTAAACTCGCGCGCTGTGGTGGACAGGCTTCACGTTCTTGGGTTTTCTAACCCCAAAAGTGCAGTCAAAAATCTGAATGCCCTCTTTAAGATTCGTGGTCGGCTTGCTCGCCCACTGCGCCTTGTTGCCCCATTGTTGCTGAATGCCCTCGCAACTACAGGAGATCCAGATGCTGGGTTAGGTGCCTTGCGTACCTTGATTGAAACAAGTGGTCAGCATCCGGTGGTCCAACAAATCATTACTGACAATCCTCCGGCAGCAACGATGCTGGTCACCGCATTAGGCCAGTCACCACGGATTGGACCGCATTTGCAGCATCAACCTGAACTCTTAACGTTGCTCGAATACCCCGACCAGGTTGCCAAGGTGCATACCGCCAACGACTTTGCGAAGCAAACGGCGCACTTTAAAGATCGGCCCCTGGATGCTCAACTGATAAATGGCATCCGTCGGCTTTTCCTTCGCCAACGGTTACGTATCATGCTGCGTTCGCTGACGAATGGTGCTGAGGTATGTGATACAAACGCTGAATTGTCTGATCTGGCCGATGCATTAATGGACTTGGCTGTTGCTTTGGTGTGTCCACCCAATGTGCGATTGGGCATCATCGCCCTGGGCCGTTGGGGGGCACGTGAATTGGCATTTGGTTCGGACCTCGACGCCATGATCATCTATGACGGTGATGCGGAGGCAGCCGCCCAAGCGGTTGAGCGGCTCTTGCGGCTCAATGAGGGGTTCATCGACCAAGAAGGCACGTTCAAACTCGACCTAGATTTGCGGCCAGGTGGCCGGTCCGGGGCCATTACATTAACCAGTCATGGGACCATCCAGTGGCTCCATGAATGGGCTGAACCATGGCAGTTACAAGCCCTCACCCTTGCCCGACCCGCCGCTGGTGACCTGCACCTAGCCCAAGCCACCATTGATGGTTGGGCTGACCTGGTATTCCCCCGTGATGTTCCTGAACAAACGGTGATGGCCATTCGAACAATGAAAGCACGGGTGGAAGCTGAACGTGGGCAAACAGGATTACAAGTCGATCGGCGATTAGGTCAGTTCTCGCAGTCCCACCTCTTCACGCGATCCGTTCGTTTGGGAGTGTCGCCCGCGCCACAACAGTCCTTTTCAAATGGTGCGACATTACGCCACGATACGGGGTTAGGGTCGGGCCTGAGCCTGAAAACGGCACCTGGTGGGTTGAGCGACGTGGAGTGGTGCACCCAGCTGGCCGCAATACGATATGGCGCATCAAATCCTGAGCTACGGGTGCCATCAACATTGGGGCGTCTCGTTGCGATGCGTGACGCTAGCATCATGCAGGACGTCGACTATGTATTTGCTCGTGATGGTTGGATTTGGTTGAGCAGAATTCGCAACGCCCTCTGGTTAATGCAGGTAAGCGACACCAATACCTTGCCACGAACTCCGGCAACCTTGGCCCATTTGGCTGCAGTCCTCCAAGAACATGATGTCCAGGGTGGCCAAGCCGTTACCGAACGTACAGACCGAGCTAGGCGACGTATCCGAAAGGTCTTTGATACGGTGTTTTGGTCCTAGGGGCTGTGAACCACAGGACTTTCCCTGATCGAGATAGGTTGAGGTCACTTTATCTACCTTGATAGCCTGCTAACCACTATTAAGGAGGAGCAATGAACACAGGGTCGTCACGTCAATCAGCCATTATTCGTTTGCTATGTGCAATGGTGATGGTCGGTATCGTTGTTGGGTTTAGTTCACCCGTACTAGCTCAAACAACGACTGATGTTCAAGTCTCCATTATTGATCCAAGTGATATATTGACGAATGAAGACGAATCCTTACTCGTCACGAATACAAAACAAATAGGGTTACCTCCCGAGGTGAAGCGTGTTGTTTATATTACATTTGATAAGAATACTGATAATCTAAATATCGATGTAAAGAACTACGCATTTGATCAAGATAATTCACTCTTAAGTAGTGAAAATAAAAATAAGTTTGAGAGTGGATTATTGATGGCTGCCGTGGGTTTTGACCCTCAGCGAGTTGGGCTGTATTGCGGTGATGCGGTGTGCCAAGCATTAAACATTTTTGAAGGTCGTCATCTTGACGCTTCAATTGATGCAATGAAGCCTGGACTGAGGAGAGGCAATTACGCCATTGGGTTACTGGACGGTATAGAGGCTAGTACTGACCTTTCCTTGGGCACATCACCAACCCGCACTGAAGACAGTGGCCCAACATTCAGTCCAGAGTGGTTTTTCCAAGGTATCACTTTGTTTATCGGGAGTATATGGGCGATTATACTGATAACGTTCGTGGCGTCACGTCGCAGTGCGGCAAAACGAGCCTATATCCATCTACGAGATACATTGGGCGATATTGCTACTGAATTGGATGAAGTGGATATTCGAGCTAATAGTCTGTCATCACCCCTTGCGAATGAAAAACTTCGTAGTGAATGGAAAGAGGTTCTTGATAACTTTTTGGCTATTCGAAAAACAACAAAGCTAGTTGAGTCTTGGGGACTTGATGAGCCGTCGTTTTGGACACTTATACGACACAGTTCCAAACTGGCTAAGGCTGATAAACGTGTAACTGAGCTTCAAACAGCTATTTCAAATATTAATGAACTATTTGAAATGGAACAAGGTGATGCCAATATACGGCAGAAAAAGTTAATTGAATTGCAGTGGGACATAAGTGAGGCGGTTGCAGCCTCTTCAGATGAACTCTCGCGTTCGGACCTTAATGAAATGAAAAACAAGGTACTTGAGCTTGAATCAGCCGTTAAAGACCCTGACTTTATGACGATGTATGCCCGCGTGATTGGTGAATACCAAAGTGTGCTATCGGGGATCGCACAACGGGAATACGGCGAAAAAGCGATGAGCCAAGATGATGCACCATCAATCTATGACCACGATTGGCGTGTGGGCATGGGGTACAACAACTGGGTACCGTATGTCGTCATGCATACGCATTACACAAGCAACGCCTATAACTCAGGCAGCAGCGGGCACTCAAGTTCATGGGGTTCGTCAAATACCAGTTTTGGAAGTGGATTTGGGGGTAGCGGTTCCTTCAGCGGTGGAGGCGGTTCATCGAGCTGGTAGTTGGCACAAACGCTCATCATTTGGGCCAAGATCACCGCAGTCTTGGCCCAAAAAGCGGTATAGATAGTTACAAGGCGTAATACATTTCGAACTCAAAGGGGGTGGGTCGTAACCGCAGTTCGGTTACTTCATGAGCCATTTTGTAGTTCACATGCGTTTCAATGAGGTCCGGCGTAAAGACACCACCGGCTAATAGGAAGTCGTGGTCATCGACGAGGGCAGCAAGAGCTTCTTCAAGTGAGGCTGGCACGGCAGGCAAGTCAGCAAGAGCTTCAGGACCGAGCTCATAAATATCTTTATCCACCGGCTCATGTGGCTCAATGCGGTGGGCAATCCCATCAAGGCCGGCCATCAGCATGGCACTGAAGGCCAGGTAGGGGTTTGCCAGTGGGTCAGGAATGCGGAATTCCACCCGCTTAGCCTTGGCGTTCGTTCCGGTCAGCGGGATACGCACAGCCGCTGAACGGTTACGCTGGCTATAGACCATATTGACCGGGGCTTCATAGCCAGGAACGAGACGTTTGTACGAGTTGGTTGTGGCATTGGTAAACGCCATGACAGCAGGGGCATGGGCGAGCAATCCGCCGATATACCACCTCGCAAGGTCGCTGAGACCGGCGTACCCGTTTTCGTCGTAGAACAGTGGTTCACCGTTCTTAAACAGGCTTTGGTGCGTGTGCATCCCTGACCCGTTGTCACCAAACACTGGTTTGGGCATAAACGTTGCGGTCATGCCATAGCTATCCGCAACGTTACGCACAAAATACTTAAACATCATCAAGCGATCTGCTGACCGGGCCAGTGAATCAAACTTCACCCCAATCTCGCATTGTCCCGCTGTTGCACATTCATGATGATGGAGTTCGGTTTCAATCCCTGCGGCTTCGAGGGCCATCACCATTTCAGCACGTACATCGATTAGCCGGTCCGCCGGGCTGGTGGGGAAGTACCCACCCTTATGGCGTAGGGGATACCCGCCGAGTGCTGGGTTGTCGGTATTCCATGCCGCTTCTTGGCTATCAAGGGTGAAAAAGGAATGGCCCGCATCATTTTTGAAGGCCACCTTGTCAAAAATAAAGAACTCAGCCTCTGGTCCCATAAAGGCGGTATCCGCAATACCGGTGCTTTGGAGGTACGCCTCCGCACGCTGAGCAACCCCACGAGGGTCGCGGCTAAAGGCTTCACCCGTTAAGGGATCACGCACAAAGCAATTCATTGCGATGGTTGAATGGGTGCGGAAGGGATCCCAAAATGCGCTTGCAGGATCGGGCACCAATTGCATATCTGATTCTTGGATTGCCGTGTAGCCACGAACGCTGGACCCATCAAAGGCTAACCCGTCAACAAAGGTGGTTTCAGTCACCCGATGGGCAGGGACACTAAAGCTCTGCTGCATACCCGGCAAATCAATAAACCGAAAATCAATAAAGTCAACGGTGCCTGCGCTAACCCGTTCCATCACATCGCGTATTGATGGATTCGCGCCTAGGGTTTCTTGCTGGTGCATGGCCGCTCCCTACTCATCATCTTGTCAGAAACTGAATAGTTTAATCTGCTGAAGGTGATTCTGACTCAACTGCTGTTGTTTTCGGATCTAATGTCATCGTGATACCCGCGGCATCAAAGGCCCGTTTGAGCTCCACAAGATACATCCGTTTGATCTTCCACTGCTGGCCAGGCTGGGTTGTGATCATCACCCGGTAAACCGGGCCAAACCGATCAACACGGACAACACCTGAAAACTCAGGTGTCCCAGACAGCATAGGTTTCCAACGCTCATCGTCGGCAAAACGTTCACTGGCGCTATTTACGATTTCTTCGACACGGGTGTAGGGCACCGTAGGCGATAATGGTAAGTCAACGAGCGCCTTAGACCACTGCTTACTTTGGTTGGCCACACGCGTAATCTGCCCGTTAGGAATAAACCAAACGGTGCCATCCGTGTCACGGAGTCGTGTAACCCGCAAGGTAATGGACTCCACTTCACCTTCGGCTTCATCCAGCAGAATCCAATCACCAACCGCGTACTGACCCTCAACAATTAAAAAGAGTCCAGTGAGATAATCCTTAACAAGGTTCTGGGCACCAAACCCCAGGGCCACACCAGCAATGCCCGCACTCGCAAGCAACGGTGCGATATTAAATCCCAGATGGGCTAGGGATGTGATGATGGCAACAGCCCATGCGCCCACGCTAAAAGCCGAACCGACAACATGGCCGAGCGTACGTGCACGTTTCCGTTTAGCCCCATCGGAGAGGAGGGATTGTTCTGCACCATGCGATCGTTTATCAAACGGATTAATGCGTGTCTGAATGACCCGCTCAAAGAGCGCGACAATGAGGCGGTGCGCAATACGGGTGAGGATCCAAGTGACGAACAAAATAATGATCACTTGAATGAGCCCTGGCAAGAATGTGCCTACCCAATTGGCGAGAAGCGCACTTCCGGTCGTTTGGTGAACCCATACACATACAGGATTGGCATCCACACACTGAACACTATTCGTTGCGGCTTCAACAACATCGCCTTCAACAAGAGGGGTTGCTGAAGGCGATGCACTCGCTGATGCCGACTGCCCAGCTTGGGCAAGTATCGGCCAAATCATCACACGCCAGCTTTCTCCAACGCTGCTTCTCGAGCCTGCGCTGCTTCTCGAGCCTGGGCAATTGCCCGTTCATCTTCTTCGGTAGGCCGCCGCCATACCCCGGCTTTAATGGCTTGTTCACCAGCCATATAAGATGAGCGAACCAATGGGCCAGCCTCAACGTGGATAAAGCCGATGGATTTACCGTAGTCAGCGTACGCTGCAAACTCATCGGGATGGATAAACCGTTGCAACGCAAGATGGTTATGGGTTGGCTGAAGGTACTGATTGATGGTCAGAATCTGACATCCAGCATCAACCAAATCTTGCATCGTTTTATGGACTTCTTCTTTGGTTTCCCCCAGGCCAAGCATTATGTTGGATTTCCGTGCAATTGCTGGGGCATAGGCGGCGCTATGGCGCATGATATCCAGGGAGCGTTGATACCGGAACGCCGGACGAGTGTGCCGGTGGGTACGTTCGACGGTTTCAAGATTGTGTGCAAGGACTTGGGGTTCCGCATCAAGGACCATTTCGAGAAGCGCCCGCTTCCCGCCAAAGTCATCAACTAATAATTCCACACCACAGTGGGGGAGGAGGGCGTGGATCTCTTTGCATGTTTGTGCATAAAGCCATGCCGCTTTATCGGGCAAATCATCCCTCGCCACGCCCGTCACGACGGCGAAATGTAATCCCATCCGGGCACAGGTTTCTGCTACCCGAGCTGGTTCTTCCTGGTCATATTCACCCGGTTTACCCGACGCTATATTGCAGAATCCACATCGACGTGTGCACACACTGCCACCAATGAGGAAACTGGCTTCACGTAATTCCCAACACTCATGAATATTGGGGCAGCGTGCCTCCTCACAAACGGTATGGAGAGAGGACCCACGCATTTCTTTTTTTAATTCCCGATACACCGGGCCAGCTAAGGGCACATCACGCTTCATCCAAGCAGGCTTACGCTGTGCGATTTGGCGGGTTCCTGCCAGGGTCAATACGCGCGCACCCTCAGGAATAATGCCACGATCAATTTGAGAACACGTAGACACGGTCACACTCCTTGCGCTGCGTCGAATAGGTCATCAAGGTTACCTGGGATCAGATAGCCATTAAGGGTTTCTCCAAGGGTGTCAATAATCATTTCACGAGCAATCTCAAGATGAATATCCACACCAAGGGCGTCCAGGCTGGTGACTGTTCCCTCCGTAATCCCACATGGAATGATGCCTGCGTAGTCATCGCGGTTGACGGCCACGTTGAAGGCCAACCCATGTTTTGTAACACCTTCGGTGATCCGTACTCCCACCGCACAGATTTTTGCGGGGAATGGTTCGTTGGTATCAACCCACACCCCAGGATACTCAGGACGTCTAAATGCCGTTACGCCAAGGTCGGCACACACGCGGATAACGGCTTCTTCCATCGCCTCCACATGTGCTTTCGCTACTCCACGACGTCCCCGTTTCATGATCGGATAGGCGACAACTTGGCCAGGTCCGTGATAGGTCACATCCCCACCACGATCAATAGGTACAACCGGAATATCAGGGCGTAAGCCAGTGACATTCTTTGCCAGATCGGCGTGCTTGCCAGCCGTGTACACCGGTGGGTGTGTCACGGCGAGCAGCACATCTGGAATCAGATCACGTTGGCGCGCCGCCACCAACGTGTTCTGCCATTCAAGACAGCGTTCATAGTCGATGAGCGGCGCGCGAACGACATGTAGTTCAGCCAACGCTGAATCCTTTAGGCCAGTTCCCGATCCCAGTCGAGAGATTCAATAACCTGCTTCACCTCAGTGACGTAGCGTGCAGCGTCGGCACCATCAATCAAGCGGTGGTCATAGGACAGGCTCAAATACATCATGTCTCGGATCCCAATGAGCTCTTCACCATTTGGCCCCTTCACAATGGACGGGCGCTTCACAATGGCACCAACACCAAGGATGGCGACCTCCGGGTAGTTCAAGATCGGGGTGTCAAAGAGCACACCGCGTGAGCCCGTATTCGTTAAGGTCATCGTGCCATTTTGAATATCGGCAAAGTCGATCTTCGCCCCATTCTCTCCACGTGCCTTTGCTGCCAAGTCCGCAATGCCTTGAGCTAACCCAGCAACCGTGAGGTTTTGTGCGTTCTTGATATTGGGAACCAGCAACCCCTTTTCGGTGTCTACCGCAATCCCCATATTCACATATTCGCGGATATGCAGTTCCATCGTGTCCCAGTCGGCATAGGCATTGATGACGGGGTGGTTCTTTGTGGCAATGACCGCCGCACGTGCGACCATGGCAAAGGGGCTCAATGAGATGCCTTCACGTGCCTTGAACGCATTCTTCACCTTGGCACGTGCGGCCATGAGGTTCGTAACATCAACCTCTTGGAACGTGGTGAGCTGTGCAGCCTTTTCCTGGCTTTCGAGCATCTTTTCGGCAATCTTGCCACGAACCCGGTTGAGCTTTTCGATGCGCACACGACCAGTCGCGGCTGGAGCTGGCGTTGATGTAGCTGCTTTAGGTGCCGGTGCCGCAGAAGCCGCCTTGGGTGCGGGTGCGGGTGTGCTCGTAGCTGCTGGAGCGGGGGCGCTTGGAGCACTAGCAGACGCATGCTCAACGTCTTCGCGCGTGATACGGCCACCTTCACCCGTGCCGGTCAGGGTCTTCAAATCGACACCCTTTTCTGCGGCAAGCTGGCGGACCAGCGGGCTGGCATAGACATCGCCTGCCGGAACAACGGGGGCGGCTGTAGCCGGAGCAGTTGTTGAAGCAGGTGCAGTTGCGGCCGGTGCTGGTGTCGCCGGAGCTGATGCTGCCGGTGCAGCACTTGCCGCCCCGATACGGGCAACGACCGCACCCACTTCAACCGTGTCATCTTCATGGGCCAAGATTTCGAGGACGGTACCGGCGACGGGTGCGGGTACTTCGGTGTCGATTTTGTCGCTGGAGAGTTCAAAGAGTGGCTGATCAGCTTCGACCGTGTCACCAACAGCAACTAGCCAGGATGTAATGGTGCCTTCGGTGACACTTTCACCTAATTCAGGTAATACCACATCGGTTGCTGCGGCACTCGGTGCCGGGCTTGCGGCTGGTGCTGGGCTTGCGGCTGGTGCTGGTGCAGCGGCGGGAGCCGGTGTTGCGGCAGCAGGTTCAGGTGCCGGAGCTGGGGTAGGAGCTGCGCCAGCTTCATCAGCAGCACCAATGCGCGCAACGACCGCGCCTACTTCAGCGGAGCCATCAACGGGCACCAAGATTTCCAGGACGGTGCCAGCGACGGGTGCGGGCACTTCGGTGTCGATTTTGTCGCTGGAGAGTTCAAAGAGTGGTTGATCAGCTTCGACCGTGTCGCCAACGGCAACATACCACTCCGTAATGGTTCCTTCGGTAACACTTTCACCCAGAGCTGGGAGAATGACATCTTGTGACATAAGTAATATTCCTCGTTGAAAATACGAATTGAGTGGTACGAGGCCTTAACCGTGGAGATCGCGGCCAGCCAACTTCATGTGTGCCTCACCAACGGCCTCACTTAAGGTCGGGTGCGCATGCACGAACTGGGCAACATCCATAGGCAAGGCTTCCCAGTTATAAATCATTTCACCTTCGGCGATAAGGTCGGTGGCGCTCTTACCCACGATATGAACACCCATGACCTTGCCACCCTTCTTTGCCAGAACCTTCACGTGGCCAGAGCCACCAAGCATCTGTGCACGGGCGTTGTGGCTAAAGGGGAAGAGGGACTTTTCGTATTCGATGCCCGCTTCTTTCAATTCTTGTTCGGTCCAACCAACCGCACCAACTTCTGGTTCACAGTAGTAAACCTTTGGAACGCCCTTGTAATCAATTGGTGTGACGGCCTTACCGGCGATGGCCTCAGCAACCATAAGGCCTTCAGCAAATGATGCATGTGCCAGGCCAAGGGTCGGAATGACGTCACCAATGGCGTACTGCACACCACCATTGCCAAACGTCACACCGGTACGGCAGTATTCGTCAACGATAACAAATCCGCGGTCAACGGTTGCACCAGTTGCTTCAATGGCCATGCCATCAGTTACCGGGCCACGGCCAATGGCCACCATTAGGAGGTCTCCGGTGAAGGTTTCACCGCTATCAACGGTGACCACCACCTGATCACCCTGACGGTCAACTTGTTTGACCATCTTGCCAGTGTGGATATCCAAGCCGTTCTTCTTCAGCGCCTTGGTAAGTACTTTTTGGGTGTCAATATCTTCACGTGGTACCACCGCATCAAGGGCTTCAATCACCGTCACGCTATCGGCACCCCAGCCCTTAAAGACGGTCGCAAACTCAATACCAACTGCACTCGCACCGAGCACAATGGGATTCTTTGGACGACGGTTCAAGGTCATCGCGTGATCAGAGTTGATGATGACTTCGCCATCTGTCGGCGCAAACGGAAGTTCCTTAGGACGGCTACCAGTTGCGATTACAAGCGCTTTGTTCGCTTCAAGTTCGACCGTTCCCTTGTCGGTCACCACACTGACTGTATTCGGGCCAGTAAAGGTGCCTTGTCCTTCAAAGGTCTGTACCTTTTTACCTTTGAGCGTTGCTTGCAACCCTTTCCAGTTTGCGTTCACAATGCCATTTTTGTAGGCAATGATCTCATCAACATTAACCCCATCGCAAGAGGTATAGACGCCAATAGAACTTCCGTGGCGGGCGGATTCAGCCACCTCAGCGGTATGGAGGAGCGCCTTCGTTGGCACACAACCCCAGTGAAGGCATGTCCCACCAACCTTTGCACGTTCTACCAGAGCAACGGATAAACCGAGTCCTGCTGCTCGGAGGGCACATGAGTACCCACCCGTACCTCCGCCAACAATGACCACATCGAACTGTTCTGCCATGATTTCCTTTGCAGCTAGAAAGACCGGAATGATAACCGGCCGTGTCACATTTCCTATTGTGCACCAAAGTGCAGACTACGGTGAGCTTAGATCATCTTTGCTCAAACTCCACAGTGTACTTAAAAACGGTCGGTACCAACGCACCGACCGTATTGTTCTTATGCTGTTGAACCGGAACCTTGGGCGCCACGGGCCCAGCCAGATAAACGGGCCTTGGCGATCTTGCCTGACTTATCTGAACGACGTTTCCAAGGCGAGGAATCCGCATCACTGTCTGCCACCATCTTGGGGGTAACGCCTTGGGTCAGCCCCATCCACGTGGGAGGTGCCGTGGGATCGTGTTGTGCAAACGCAGACACGATTGAATCACGATCAACGTCAAGCCCAGTCAATAGCCAGAGCAACATGCGTGCCTGACGGGCATTCAGCCCACCGGCAAAGACGAATCCACGTGCCCACAGATCGATTTCGCCGCCGGGATAGCCATAGGTTGTTCGCAAGGTTGATCCGGCATTGGTGCGACTTGCAATAACGATGGGGATGCGATCAAGGAGTGGTGTGAGTGTCTCTACTGCGGTTTCACTCACGTGGCCTGCCCCCGCACCGGCGATGACGATGCCTGCAATAGCGGTGTCAGCGTCTAATAGAGCCGGTAACCACGCGAAGTCTTCGGCGAGACCGGCTTCGAGAACGAGTACACGGTGGTCAGTGCGACCAGGCCGCGGTAGTGGTGCTGGGTGTTCTTGGGCTGGTCGGTTTTGTATCCACAGCTGTTGTTCAATCACCCGTCCGATTGGGCCACCGTTAACACTTGTAAATGCATTGGTCGCAACCGTGTGTGCTTTGGTGACCCGGCTGGCGAGGTGCACCTCATCATTGATGACTGCCAATGCGCCAAGACCGCGAATATCAGGATCAACGGCGGTTGCAATTGCATTCAACACGTTCGCTGGACCGTCAGAACCAGCGGCATCGCCAGCGCGCATTGCACCAGTAATAACGAGCGGTGTTTGATGAGCCCATACCAGGTCAGCTAAGAAAGCAACCTCTTCGAGGGTGTCCGTACCTAAAGCAAGGACAACACCATCGGTGCGTGCATCAAGTTGGCGCTTCGCCCACTCAATGGCCTCAAATACACCAGCGATGGTAAGTGACGGTGACGGGGTACTGGAGAGTTGGTCCACCGTAACAACACGAGCAACCCTAGATAAACCAGGGATCTGAGCCACTACATCAGATGGTGTCACAGTGGGGGCGATCCCTCCAGACTCAGTTTGGGCGGAGACAATCGTCCCCCCCAGCGTGGCAATGGCAACGGTAGGAAGATACAGGTCAGTCATTGTCGTTAAGGATGCCTCAAATCCCTTGGCCTGTCTATGATTTTGTGCGATTAAATTTCTTTCATTTTCCTCTTTAGTTCGCCAAAAATCTGCCGAATAACGCCCCCCATTTTTGAGCACCGTAACCCAGAAAAAAGGCAGAAAATTTTTTGTAATCAGGTGTTGAATTGGGTCGGTACCATTGAAGTATGACTCAACAAATCGGGACTCCGTCAATTCTCACCCTTACGCCCACCGCCATTGATAAAGTGCGTCAGTTCATGGACGCCGAAGAAAACACCGAGAGCATCTTTCTCCGTGTAGCTGTTCAACCGGGCGGCTGCGCAGGAATGCGGTATGCCTTGTTCTTTGATGATCGTGAACTTGACGATGATCTGGCTATTGATTTTGAGGGTGTGCCGGTCCGTGTCGAACGTGCCGCTATTCCAATGCTGCAAGGCACCACCATTGATTGGGTTGATAGTTTACAAGGTGCCGGGTTCAACATCGATAATCCAAACGCCCAACAAGGTTGTGCGTGCGGTGATAGCTTCTGCTAGTCACACATTCCTTACTTAGACGCTGATTTGGGCGAGTACCCCGTCTGCGGCTTTCTGTCCTGAAAAGAGAGCCGCTTCTAGGCCGCCGACGTCTCGGTGGTCCCCGCAGGCAAAGAGCCGATCGGTCACCTGGACAACTCCGCTGCCCATCCCACTCGTATCCGGGCAGTGTGCACGGTACCCGCGTAAGAATCGCCAATCGTCCACCATATCGCCCATCATGGTGCGTAATTCACCCAAGGCTGGTTCAATGACATCATCGATAGGATGTTGTGCCTGATCGCCAACAATATTGACCGCGATGAGATGCCAGCCAGTAGGTGAGTAGCTCGGTGCGGCCATTGAGGGGACGCTGACTGAGGTTACGTATTCATGGGGAACGCCATTAACCAAGATGGTGGCATCATCGAATGGCGACTGGCGTGAGGCGAAGTAGAGGGTCATACCCATATTTGAGGACGTGGTCAGACCGGGTAGGCGTTGGTGAACCGCCTCTAAGAGCGAGTAGGCTTGTGCAGCTTCGGTAGCAACAACCACCGCATCATATTCACTCAGCAACGGGTTCAGGTCATCGACTGGTGAGACAAGCCGCAAGTCATTAATACCTGTGGCCAATTGTTGGGCTACCGCAGCCATCCCCGACCCCGGCAGGGCAATTTGGCCTATAAAGAATGCCCGTAGCGCCATCAATGAAACGGATGACCGTGACTGGAGTGACTCGTCATAGAGATACGAACCAAGGAAAGGCTCAAAGAATGCCGCAATAATTCGGTCACTAAACCCCCATCGGTGGCGTAATACCTGGCGTGTTGATTCCACTGGGCCGCCTAAAAGGTCGCTCACCGATGAACGAGTTAAATGGAGCTTCATACGAGCTATTTGGACCTTGTCCACCATCGTTGGGATACGTGCTCGCAAGGTGCCAAATAGTGCAAGATGATTGCCGCCAAACGGGTCTACGAGGCGTTGGTATTTCTCGCCATCGTAGATGAGGGCACCTGGTTCAAACGGGCGCAAATCAAGAGCTTTGAGATCAAGGAGGCGACGGACGCTCGGGTAGCCCGTCATCAGAACCTGAAAACCGTGGTCAAGGGTGAAGCCTTCCAGATGGTCTGTCCCCATCCGGCCACCCACACGATCTTGTGCCTCAAATACCGTTACATCAAGTCCGGCTCCCGTCAACGTTGCAGCGCATGAAAGACCGGCTGCGCCAGCACCAATGATTGCGATTCGATTACTCATCTGCGCTCCTAAGCCGAAGGTATTGTGCTACCGAGCTTAAAGTACCTGGCGAGGCGAGGATGAGGAGAAGAAAACGCTGCCCATTCTGTATTCCTGCGCTACAATCTGACGACCTCGCCCCTGTAGCCCAATTGGTAGAGGCATACGACTCAAACTCGTACCAGTGTGGGTTCGAGTCCCACCGGGGGTACTACCAAAAATGACTTGCATCCAACCCTGGGAGCAAGTCATTTTTTTGTTATCCCCATACCCTTCTGTTTTCCCGTTGTCCTTGCCTTCAGATAGGCATCTATGTCAAGCGGAGTAATTTGGCCCACCTGTTTACGAACATTAAAACAATTTGTAAGAGATGGTCGATTGGTAGGTTATTGTAAGATTTATAACTTAGTTTTATAGGTAATGGGTGAGTGTCTATTTAATATAATAGTTATCGACTAATCTAGTTTAAAGTATTCCTGTATTTTTGGATATGGCCATCAATTCGGTGTGACTGAATTATAAGCCAGTGTCATATGAAGCCCAGCCGCAGCGTGCAGTGTCGGTAGATTTGGCGGCTCAGGGCTAGATTCTTGTATAGCGACGGATGATTGTGTCGTTGCATTCAAGCATCATGGCTGGATCGAGGTGAGGGTGTTCTGAGTCTCAGTGACTGAGGCGCTGATCTAGATCGTATGAGTCTCATTCATAAAATAGGGGTGTAGACGTATCCTACAAATGTATTTGGGATATACGGAGTGGGTAATAACACTATGTATGTATCTCCCATAGTGATTATCTCAAAAATTAGTAACCATATTATTCTTAATGTATGTTGAATATACAAGCATTGTGTTCTCACATGCTTAGACGTATGCCGGTTGGAGGATAGAGTAGACGCTGTTCAGTACTGTCACGATCGGAGCTAAACCTATGGATGCCCCGGAATCTGCCCCATCAATCCGGGTGTTGATTGCAGAGGATGAAGCCCTAATCCGTATGGACCTTGAGGAAATGCTCACCGAGGAAGGCTTTGATGTTATTGCCACGGTGAGTAATGGTGAAGAAGCGGTGCAGTCTGCGCGCGCACTTCATCCCGATGTGTGCATGTTAGACATCAAAATGCCCGTTAAGGACGGGCTCACCGCGGCAGAGGAATTGATGGATGAGGTCGCGATCGTTTTTCTGACCGCATTCAGCCAGCGAGAATTGATTGAGCGAGCCGGTAAGGCAGGAGCCCAAGCGTATCTTGTTAAACCCTTTAATCGTTCGGATTTACTTCCCGCATTGGAGATAGCTGTTCAGCGTTTTAGGGATATGCAGGGACTCAACGCGCAAGTCCAAGATCTGGAGAACAAACTCACCGCACGAAAGCTCATCGAACGGGCCAAAGGGCATCTCATGCAAATGACTGATATGGGTGAAGAAGAGGCCTTTGCATTTATTCGAACACAAGCGATGAATAAACGTTGCACCATGCAAGACATTGCTGAGAACATTTTAACGATACACCCAAACGGCGATAGGTAGGACATGATGATAAAGGCAACAACGTACCTGGTGGCATTCACAACACTGGCACTGGTTGCAAGTGCATGCAGTGGAGGTTCCAATGGAGCATCAGAAGGTACTGCAACTCCTTCAGGGTCGAGTTCGGGAGATACCACCGCTTGTTTAGACGGTGCACCCTCACTTGAAGAAATGAAGATTAAAGACGGTCTGTTTGTGGCCAGTTCACTTGACTTTGAACCATTTGAGTTTGTCGAAGATGGTAAACCAAGTGGGTTTGATATTGACTTGGTGAACGCCATTGCTAAAAAGCTCTGTGCACCAGAACCACAGATCACGAATATTGGTTTTGACACGGTTATTCCGCAAGTTCAAAGTGGCCAACAAACCTTGGGTGTAAGTGCCATTACCATTACTGATGAGCGTAAAGAAACGGTTGCCTTCTCTAAACCGTATTTTAATGCCGACCAAAGCCTCTTAGTCGCGAGTGACTCAACATTGAAGGGAGTCAATGATTTGACCGCCGATCTCCGGGTGGGCGTAGCGGCAGGCACGACGGGTGAACTGTGGGCAAAAGAACATGTCACCGATGCTTCTATCCAATCATTCCCAACAACAGGTGCCGCATTTCAAGCATTAACCGCGGGTCAGATCGATGCGGTTATCAATGATAAGACCGTGACCGCTGAACAAGAAGCCTTGGGCAACGGCAAGATTGTCGAAACGATTGATACGGGTGAATCCTACGGTATCGCCGTTCAAAAGGGCAATGACGCCCTCGTCACCGGAATCGATATGGCTATTGACGCGCTTAAAGAGTCGGGGGAGTACGACACGATTTACTCTACGTATTTCAAAGGCGCTGCCTCTGAGTCACCGTCTGAATAACCCCACCGACTAGAGGACCTATGGCCGATCTATCACCGTTACTTGCCCAAGGTGGCAACGAACCAAGCCTTATCAATAGTTTTTTTAACCCGACCGAGTTCGCCAATGTCATTGGTCCGCTCTTGACTGAAGGGATGCGGATTACCCTTATCGTGTCATTCGGCGCGTTCTGTCTGGGCATACTGGGTGGCTTGGTGCTCGGGCTTTTGGGGATAAGCCGCCATTGGTTTTTCCGTTGGCCGGCCCGTTTGTATGTTGACTTATTTCGTGGATTGCCCGCGGTTGTAACGATCAGCCTGGTCGGTCTTGGGGTACCGCTCGCGCTCTCTCCCATCGGGGGTGCCCCGTGGGGACGTAACCAAATGATTGCTGCGATCATTGCGTTGGGATTGGTGTGTATGGCGTATTGTGCGGAGATTTTTCGGGCTGGTATCCAGGCCGTTGATGCTGGCCAGAGTGAGGCTGCGCGGTCACTTGGCATGAGTGCTGGGCAGACGATGCGCCTGATTGTTATTCCCCAAGCGTTCCGCAAGATTATTCCGCCACTCACCAATGAGTTCATCGCAATCACGAAAGATTCAAGTTTGATTTTCGTGCTTGGACTTGCGATTGGTGGACGAGATTTGTACCGAGTGGGGAGCGAGTTCGCCCAACAGTCCGGGAACTACTCAGCGGTGGTCGCTGCCGGGCTGTGCTACCTGCTCATCACCATCCCGATGACCCGTATTGCAAACTGGCTCGAAGTACGAATGAATCCCGATATGACCCCGCTGGAAAAGCATAAAAGGGCAGCTTAATGGACTCTGAATCTCCTCAATCACCTGATCAGCCCTTAACCGTGGCAGACAACGCGGTACCTCGTGTAAACCTAAAAGATCTGCATAAAACCTACGGGCATAACGAAGTCCTAAAGGGCGTTGACTTAGCTGTTCATCCCGGTCAAGTGGTGTGCATTATCGGGCCATCAGGGAGTGGTAAATCAACGCTACTGCGCTGTTGCAACCTGCTTGAACATCCCACCAAGGGCAGTGTAGAGATTGATGGTATTGACTTGACTGATCCATCGGTGGATGTTGATGCCTTGCGCACCCGAGTAGGAATGGTGTTTCAACACTTCAACTTATTTGAGCATATGACGGTGTTGGATAATGTGACTATCGCACCTCGGACGGTTCGAAAAACCGATAGAACAACAGCTGAAGCAAACGCTCAACAGATTTTGGGACGGGTGGGACTGGCTGACCATGCCCATAAATATCCCCGTGCACTATCTGGCGGCCAAAAACAGCGTGTGGCGATAGCTCGCGCCTTGGCGATGGACCCAGAAGTCATGCTCTTTGATGAAGTAACGAGTGCGTTGGACCCCGAGCTGGTCAAAGAAGTACTTGATGTGATCACCGACCTCGCCAAAGAGGGGATGACGATGATCCTGGTCACCCACGAAATGGGATTTGCGCGTGAAGTTGCCGACCGGTTGGTGTTTATGGATGGCGGGGTTGTTGTCGAAGACGGTGACCCTGAGGCACTGATGAATAACCCTTCATCTGACCGTCTTCAAGAATTTCTGTCCAAAGTGCTCTAACAAACAGGCAGACTGGCGGGCATGACTATTGCCCAGTTAGCACAGATTCCGGCCCCACCTATTTCTGAATTCCACTTAGGGCCGCTCACCGTGCATATGTACGGATTGATTATTGCGACCGGTGTCATCATTGCTGCCACATGGATGCGTAAACGGTATGTTGCAGCCGGTGGTGACGGCGAGTTCGCCGACAATATCGCCTTTTGGGGTATCTTGGCCGGCTTCCTCGGTGGCCGCATTGGCTATGTCATCGTGCGTATGACTGCCTTAAATGCCCAGGGTGAGATTGTAAAGGGGTATTACCTTGAACACCCTGAGAAGATTCTCGCCGTCTGGGAAGGTGGTCTGGCCATCTTTGGCGGATTGATTCTCGGTGGCCTCACCGTGTATTACCTCATTAAACGGGCCAATAAAAGTCCTGGATTGTTGTTTGATGCGTTGGCCCCAGCCTTACCGGTTGCGCAAGCCATGGGACGGTGGGGAAACTATTTCAATCAAGAGTTATATGGCGGCCCTACCGATCTACCATGGAAACTCTTTATTGAACCACCCTTCCGTCGCCCTGGGTACGAACAGTTTGAGTATTTCCATCCCACGTTCTTATATGAAAGCCTCGGAAACATCATCATCAGCTTGACCCTGCTTCGCCTCGAAAAAACAGGGAAAGTACCGCGCGGTGGACTGATCTGGTGCTATGGCATCGGCTATGGGATATTGCGGTTTTGCATGGAACTGCTTCGCACCGATACGTCCTTCCGTATCCTCGGGTTGAGTAGAAACGCCTGGGTCGCGATGATCACGGCAGCGGTCAGTATTGCCGTCTTGGTTTGGTTACAACGTCGTCGCAGCGCCCAAGACGAACGTTCTACCTCCGATGTGACTCAGCCAGCACACGATGAGAACAATGTGTCTGATGATCGTGAAGAGCCTGCGCTATCGGATCACGGTGAATCAGTATCACCAGGTGAACCCCATGCGGAAACATCGCCGGCATCTTCGCCTAAAGGAGATGACGTGCACGTGGGTACAACCGATCAAGAAGCTGAACAACCGCCTACGCCACAAGACGGTTAAGGGCGGAATCCAAGAAAACGCCGACAAAACAATGCTGCCTCACCGATTGTGCTCGGTGAGGCAGCATTGTTACGCAGTGCTATCGAAGCACGGTAGGGCTACTTAGCTGCAGCCAAGGTCTTATCGGCAAACTCCTTAAAGATGTCGCCACCAATTGCACCAGCAACACGACCAACGACCTTTCCATCGGCATCAGTGAAGATCCAAGTGGGGAAGCTCGCAATACCGACTGCTTTACCACCGGGGTGCGTATTGTCGGTCAGCGGGGCGTCATAGACCGCTAACCCCGGCCACTGCTCATTTTTAAGCCAGTCAGTTGGCGGCCAGTTTGGACGCCGAGGATTATTCTCGGTCACTAATGCAATGAGTTCAATACCCTCGGGGATTTGCCCATTCTTCACCCAGTCCTTGGCTTCCTTCACTTCTCTTTGGCAATGAGGGCACCAGTGGGCGATGACCGCAATGGCCTGCGGCTTGCCTGAACCCTTGCCAATGATGTGTTCTTGGCCGTCAAAATCCGTACCTTTGATGGTGGGGACGGTTTTTCCTACGGCGTTATCATTTGTAAAGAGCGAATTGGCGTCGTCATTTTCTGAAGGTGGATCGGGCATGGGGAGTTCTTCCCCCTCAACCGAAACCGGTAACATCCCAAGGGTGACATCACTACTCTTGGTCATCAAGTAGTAAGCGCCAGCCAGCACGACGGCAACCGCCGCGATAATCGCAATAACAACCAGTGTTGTTTTCTTCTGCTCGGCTTTCTTCGCTTCTGCCTGTGCTGCTTGAGCTGCAGCTTTTCGTGCGCGTTGCCGCTCACGTTTAGACTGAGCTGACTCAGTCTCCTTCAGGTCTTCACTCATGTGTGGTCTCCATTCGATCAACTGGGGTCCTTGCTGCCCATGCGCAGGCAAGGAAAAATAGGAAGGCTATTGCTGACATCATGGGTAGTGTCAGGAAATTAAGTGCGATAACGTCGATTGCGGAGCATGGATTATTCGGATCGCAAACGATTAATGTGCTTGCCTCAGGGACAGATTGCACATAAATATTGATTAAAGAAAAACACAGGCCAATCACACTTAGTGTCGTAACATTCGTAAAGAGATTGGATGTGTTTTTCTTATACAGAGCTACCGCTGAAAGCGGAACAAGAGGGTAGATAAAAATACGCTGCCACCAACACAATTCGCATGGAAGTAGCTTAAGGACGTTGCTCATGTACAGTGAGCCCACGAGACAACCGAAGCTGACAGCGAATATTAATAGGTTCAGGTGGAACCGCGATAGGGGAATTGTTTTCGTTGCTACTACAACTCCCGCGATAGCGGTAAGGAGTGTCGCAATCCCCGTAAAATCCACAATGATTGTGTCCAACATATGACCACCTTAGCCTGCTCGTCGCCCTCGCTTATTCATTCTGTGCAGATCGGCGGCCCTTTATCTCGCATAAGACGAGAAAACGTCAAGCAAATGCATATTTATTACCAAGGCTGTGATATTTCCCCCTAAGGTTGAGCGGTATGAACGACGCATTACATCTTCCTCAACGCCCCCGTCGTAACCGTGTGAGTGCCGCTATTCGTTCGATGGCGCGAGAGACGATATTGCACCCAGGGGACTTTATTCAACCAGTTTTTGTTCATGATGGAACAACAGATGAACCTGTCGATTCGATGCCTGGACAACAGCGATGGTCTCTGGATGGCCTAGTAACCTTTGCGCGAACCTTGGCGGATGCCGGGGTGAGTGGCATTGATCTTTTTGGGCGTATTCCGTCCCATTTGAAAACGCCCATGGGCGAAGAAGCAACGAATCCAGATGGATTAATTCCCCAGGCCATTGCTGCGGTAAAGGCTGCCGTTCCAGAACTGGCCGTGATGACGGACGTCGCCTTGGACCCTTACACGACTACAGGCCAAGATGGGCTTGTCATTGGTGGGGAAGTGGTGAATGACCCAACGGTTGCGGTGCTGGTTCAACAAGCCCTCACCCATGCCCGAGCAGGAGCTGACCTTATCGGGCCAAGTGACATGATGGATGGGCGTGTAGGGGAGATTCGTTCAGCCCTGGATGCCGAAGGATTTACCAATGTTGGCATCATGAGTTACACCGCAAAGTATGCAAGTGCCTATTACGGCCCATTCCGTGGTGCGCTTGATAGTGCGCCAGCAGGTGGTATGGGCAAAGAGACGTACCAGATGGACCCAGCTAATAGTCGTGAAGCCCTCCGAGAACTGGACCTAGACGTGGCCGAAGGTGCCGACATGGTGATGGTAAAACCAGCCGGACCATGCCTGGACATTATTGCTCGCCTAGCTGACTATTCACCCGTGCCGGTGACGGCGTATCAGGTTAGTGGCGAATACCTGATGATTGAGGCTGCCGCACAGTCTGGGTGGATTGACCGCGACGCGGTAATGATGGAGAGTCTGCTGGGTATCAAACGGGCCGGGGCATCAGCCATTCTCACCTATTACGCCCTCGACGCGGCTCGACGATTGCAAGGGTAATGGCTGTAACAAACGAGAGGTAGTCCAGTCTGGTCGCATGGGATTTGCTAGGCGGAGAAAAGCCAGCGTTCTCGGTCCGGTGGTGCGTAGCGGTAAATGACTCGCCCACAGAGTTGGGAACGCGGAATCCACCCCAGTTCCCGACTGTCGGTTGATCGGCTCCGGTTATCACCAACAAGCCAAAACCCACGGCCACTCATTCGTTCGATGCGTTTAACTGATACACCATGCTCAAATCGTGCAACGACGATATGGCCAACACGATATAGCCACCACGGTAGACATAATACCCGGTCACCGGCCTGAAGGGTCGGTTCCATAGAGCTACCTCGGATTACATAACGGAGTTGCATCGTGTTCGCATTTGCCCAAAAGCGGTGACGAAAAAGTCCTGAGCAAGTAGGGATAGAAGTACTTACGTTAAAGGAGAGTACCGTGTTAAGTCGTCTACTAACTGCGATTGATTCAATCAACACACCAGAAACCGCCGATGCTCATTGTGATTTGTTCTGTGGTGTGTATGACCCTGCTCAGGCCCGTATCGAAGCCGAAGCCGTTCGTAACTGTGCCGTGAAATACCACGAAAGTGACGACGAGGTTTTCCGCACCCGTTGCATCATGATCAAGGAAGAACGTGCCGAATTGGTCAAGCACCACTTGTGGGTGTTGTGGACTGACTACTTCAAGCCGCCACACCTTGAACAGTTCCCCCAGCTGCACGACCTTATTTGGCGAGCCACCAAGAAAGCTGGTGATGCGAAGAAGAGCATGGACCCCAAGGTAGGCGAAGAACTCCTTGAACTGATCGAAGAAGTTTCCAAGATCTTTTGGGAAACTAAGAAGTAAAACGCTTCAATGATTGGCTAAGGTCGGGGCATGTTTGAACCTGACGTGTTGATGGACGCTCAGATTGAGCGTCCATTTGCTTATGATGATCATGCCGTACGGCTCTATCACCTTGGGATAGGCGCAAAAGCTACTGACTTGCACTGGGTATGGGAAGAACGCCTGCGCGTATTGCCTACCTTTGCAGTCGTTCCTGGTTTTGTACCCATCGAGGACTGTGTGCAGCTGCCGGGGTTTGGGATTGATTTGGCGGCGTTGGTACATGAACGCCAGGCCATTTGGGTTCACGGTTCGTTGCCTACCCGAGCCGCCGGGGTGGCTCGCATGAGGGTGCGTGCGATTGAAGATCGTCGTGTGGGGGCATCAGTTACGTTTGCCAATACGCTCACTACAGATGATGGGCGTACCCTTGCGACCACCGAAATGACGACCTTTATTAACGGGGTCGGGGGATGCGGTAACCACGGAGATGTGCAAAAAGCCCGCCCGGCGCGGATGCGTGGCGATGCTGACTTGCGAGTAGAGGTACCCACGAGTCCGGACATGGCGGCGCTCTACCGTTTGAACGGGGATACGAACCCGTTACATATCGATCCCGACCTGGCTCACCGGGCTGGTTTCGAGCGCCCTATTTTGCACGGACTCGCCAGCTTGGGGTTGGTTACCCGAACGGTTGTTGATGGCCTTCTCGACGGCGACCCTGCACCCGTTTCAGGGGTGCAATGCCGGTTTGCTAATCCGGTGTTGCCTGGACAGACTGTGACGGTTGAAGCCCAACACGCTGATGATAACCAAATCTTGATGCGGGCACTGGTTGATGGGCAAACGGTGTTGAAAGAAGCGGTGCTTACCCTGGTGTAGTTCGAAGCGTTAGCTGGGGATAGGGGGTTGGCTGTTGATCCAGTCGATGACGGCGTTGGTGTCGCCGATGACGAAGTCAAAGAGCGGGATTTTTGATCCGTATTCTTTGGTGGGAATTTCGAGGGTGGCGGATGCGATTTCGCTCCAGTCGGTGGGGTCGAGGACGATGCCGATGATTTTGTCGGGGTCGTGTTTACTTTGGCCGACGGCGAAGAATGTATCGTCTTTGAATTGGCCGTAGAAACTGAGGGCGTTTTCGTGTGGTCGATGAAAGTAGCGTGAAAGCTCCAGCTCAGTGGTTACCTCGTCTCCTTCTTTGGGGAAGTTGAATATACGACCATCAAAATTCACAGCAAGAAGATCATTACCGCGCATAAAAGACTGGTTTGGTGAAAGGTAAACCACAAACTTATCAAAGTATGGATAAGATTTTATATCATTTTCGAAAGTGTCAGTAGCTAAATTAATTCTAGACCGAATAAATTTATCATTCTCATTGCTTCTATATACTAAATCTATATAATCCTTTCCACATACATGGAATTTTACCGCATTGAAATTAGATAACTGTATCTTTTTATATTCCTCAAATTGATAGTCGTCCCAATTGTATTTATAGAATTTATTTTCATATATATTATTTTTTGATGGAAGGTATTCGATGAAATAAATATTATCGTTGCAAGTAAAAGTGTATCCTTGTAATAGTGTTGCATTTTCGATAGTTTTATCGGGTGTGATAGCTATATTGGAGTAATAGAAGCCTGAGCCTGGATTGTCTTCCTTTGAACCCATATTTGCGGTGCCATAGAATCTTTGATTGGATAGCATGGTTGAATAAATAGAGTACGGGGCACTAAATTTAGATTTAGAAAGTTTATATTTCTTATTAAAGTATGTATAGTAGGTGTCATTGTCGTATATGATAAAATCTCCAGAATTGTTTAGCGCAGTTGATGCATTTCCAACACCAGATGTTTTAATTTTTATGGTTTTGTTGTTTTTGTCGATGAAGGTTGTGTTCTCGCGGCAGTCTTTGACACTGCAGTAAAGAATGGCAGGTGAGAACCAATCATGGAATCCTGAATCTTTGGTTTGAGGAATAAAACCAATTATTGCATTATCGAAATCTGATTCTATAGTAACATCATTATTATTACTAACTATATTATAGGATACTATTCCTATAGTGAGTAGTGTGAGTGCTCCTATAGTAATGGAAAATGCTTTGATGTTTGATTTGAATTCCATGATTGGATTGATTTCTAGTAGGATGTTGTTCTACGGTTGTGAACAATCTCTTGCGGCATGATCCTTCTATCTGTTTTTACTGCTGGATTGCCTGGATCTCGGTCAAGGTCAAGATAGTTGATAAAAGCAGACCATACCAGTTGGGAACAATTGAAACTGTACCTTCGATTTAAATACGAAGTCCCGTCGACGTGTTTGTTGTCCCAGAATTTGAAGTTGTACGGCCGTTTATTCCGCTGCCAAATATCAGCTCTGGCAAGGGCGTCATTAATAGGTGCGGTCCAACATTGCCGGGGATTCCCCATATTAATATACAGTCGATTCATACCCGCTATATCCCAACTGGGAACCCGAATTGATTGTTGATAGACCCCATCTCTCTGCTTGTTATATGCAGCCTCAACAACCTGGTTATTTCTAACATACAAACCAACATGGCCAATATTTTTCATGTTGGCAATGCCAAATCTAGTGTAGTAAATATCCCCTGGTGATCCTGGGAGAAGGGAGTTATTGCCACCACCGTTCTTTGCACCATCTAGATTGTCAGGTGTGAGACTGCGAACGAACTGCTCATAGGGAATACCTTCTTCTTGACTGAGTTCAACAAATGCTTGTCGGACTTCATCTTCGCCTGATCCAGTTGCACGAGCGTATGCAGTCACGATCGTATCTGGGCTGCTTGAAGAATCGAGATTTTCAATGGCATTGTCTTCAGCAAATGACCAGGTAGGCAACATACTAAGCAAACTCAAAGTAGTGACAATACTGAATTTCTTCCATGTGTTCATATTGCTCTCCTTGATAGTAAAGCTACGTCCAGCTGAACTGCTCGGTTCTACATAAAGAGGCTCACGTGAGTGATGCAAATGATAGGCATGGTAAAAAAAAATGAATCAACTAGGTATTCCTGACCATTTGGCCAATCGAAGTACCAGTTTAACTATGAACAAACCACTATGAGTGAAATAAATACCTGGTCAGACTGGGCTCGTGCGGAACCTTCAAGAGTTCCCTACGGTTCCTGTATTCTGTATTAATTCACACATAGTATTCTTGGAAATACGGGTAGTTAGATGAGGTAGGGTGACGCAACCTTGTTCTAACGTAAATCTCGCATTCATCGTTAAACATATGCATTGGTCAGTCGCAGGAATGTATCCGAAATTACTCGTGCGATGGTTTGTCAACTGAACGTCGCTTGGATAAATGGTTCCAGTTAAAGCTCAGCTTGCCGAAGATGGGCAGGTATTGCTGGGTGCGTTGGTTTAGAGACAAACCGTATTACCAGAAGCGGTGCTCGCCCTCGCTTCACAAAAGCCGTTATCAAAGAGATGTGGTTGCCTTTGCTCGGGTAATAGTCGGACTACTGAGTCGGTAAGAGTGGCTAGCCAGATATTGTGGTTCAACCCAAGGCACTGCACATGAATAGTGCGGAGCATCGGCATGGTTGTGTAGTAATTGGTTCCGGTTCCCGGTTGTTGATATGCGCCTAATTGAATTGGGGCGTTGTAGTCGCTGAACGTAACATGCCGCCTTGGCGAGAAAGCACACGACGCCACAATCCGTCTGGGTCGCCGGTGAACGGGTCATCGGGGAGTGAATCCACCACAATCCATGATCCTTCACTTAATTCGCCCTCAAGCTGCCCAGGTTCCCAACCAGCGTGCCCAAAGAATAACCGTCGTCGTACGTACTCTTCGCTATTGAGTGCATCCAGGTTTGTCGTCACGTTTAAATGCCAGTTCTCACCATCAGGTTTACCGATTAACACGATGGGATATTCAGGGGCAACTGGGCCACCTATAAAGGGAACTGACGGTGCTGCAACTCCTAGCCCCTGGTCAACCTCGTAATCGGCCCACGCTAGGAACGCTTCCTCTTCGTTGGCTGCCGCATGATTTAACACGACACCCATCGCGCCTTCATTGTCATGCTCAATTAAGAACACGACGGTTTCAGCAAAATTGGGGTCCACCAGATGTGGGGAGGCCACCAAAAGCTGGCCCCGTGTTGCTGGGCCTATTGGGAACGGCTGATCAAACATGTCCACTAAGGCACCAACTTAAACGTAACAAAGGGAACCCGCTTATCTCATCACGGGTTCCCTGGTGCCACGTACGATGTGGAATTACAAGCCAAGCTCTTTCGCGGCTGCTTTGCAAGCGCCCTCTTGGGCAACACACACGAGTGCTGGGCCTTCTTTAGTCGCTTTCACGGTTGCGAGATAGGCCTTTGTATCGGCAGGTAAGGAGTCGCCATCGGCAAGGAGTACCGGAGCGTTAAGGTCTGCCGCAATACCGGCCACCTGGAAAGCACCTTTCCACGATTCAGCATTCTTCGCATCGACTACAACCACTCGAGTGGGGTCCTTCACCCGATTAGCGAGTGCAAGAGCGGTCTTGACGCGATCGACACCGGCGATTCGATTCACCGACATGCCAACGCGAGTTTTGAGCGTTGTTTCAACATCGGGGCTCACAGCTTGAGGACCGCCGATGATGATGCCTTGTTTATAGCCGCTATTAAATTGCAACCAGTCCAGATAGTTAGCCGGTAGTGACGCGGTTGGACTGAGTAATGTGGGACGATGTTCACGAGCTGCGGCGGCCCCCAACGCCAAGGCATCAGCCGTCTCTGAACCAGAAACCCCCTCGGTGCCATATGCCCGAGAAATAAACGCTTCAGTCACATCTGGGTGGCTTGGTACTCGGCTATGCGCAATGAGCCCAGCGGTTTCTATACGTGATGGACCGGCAATACGTTGCACATCAAAGCCCGAAGAGATGAGCTGAGCCTGCAACAACGTAGACATCACCTTTTCACCACCGAGCAGGGTTACGCGATGCGGACGCAGACGCTGGAGCTCAGCAAGGGTGCGCTGTTCGAGTTCCTTGCCGTTGGTCAGCATCATGATCTGGTTATCTTGTAAGACACCACCGGCTAAGGCATCAGCGGCTGAATCTTTGCTGGCAAGCACAACACCGGAAATCTGACGTTCGTGTTCAGGACGCAGCGATGAACGTAAACGCGACAAATGGATGCCGAGATCCGTTGGGTCAAACGAACCAGAGGGAATAGGCAACGATACGACGGAGGATTGCGCACTCACCCCAGACTCTTTAATGCCTTGTGCAAGGGGGACACGTTTGCCAATGGTTTGTTGAATCCACGGTTGGAGTACCGAGACGGCAGCGTAATTCGTGGGTGCGTGACCACAATCCTTCCCCTGTAACTTGTCAAGCCAGCTCACATCTGCCGTGTGACTGACAATGCCATACTGCACCTTTGTGCCATCTGGCTTTACCACCACTAGGGGCCCACCAGAGTCACCATAACAAGAGGCTGGGTTGGTTTTGTTTAAATCTTGAGACGGCTCCTCTGCGCAAATCATTGAGTCGGTGTTGTCACACACATCAATGGCATTAAATGGAATCTCAGCCTGACGAATTTCACGCTTAGGGTCTTGCTCATATTTTTTAGTTTCAGGATTCCACTTCACGCTCCCTGAGCCAGCGACAATGCCCTTCCCATTGCGAGGAAGGGAATCGGCAACACCGGCGAGAGTCATCGGTACCACATTCTTGGCTGGGGCTTCGAGACGCAGTAACGCCACATCCCACGTCGCTGGACTCAACCCATTAACGGTGCCAGTCGATCCTAAAGGACCGTCATCATGAACCAATGCATACCGTGGGTGTGAAAGCATCTGTACAACCTTGTGATTCGTTTCCCCACGTTTTGAGTTACCAGGAAGACGAATACGAATCCAGTCCGCTTCGACGATTGATTCAGTGCAGTGTGCGGCGGTCATCACCCAATTGTCAGCAATGAGGGTGCCACCGCAATTATGTTCAAACGGCAGCTCATTATTAAGTGCCTTTCGAACACTCTCTTGCATTTTTTTGATTTCTTCTTTTAGCTCAGGAGACTCTTCCATTCCTTCTTCAATGACAAATCCTTTAGCATATTCATAGTCATTAGCAAATCGATTGGCATCTTGAACACCAAGATCTTTAATCTCCCAAAGAACTGCTTTGTTAACATCAATATCCATTGTTACGAATGGAGACCACTCATCTGCATTTGTAACAGTACCATTTACAACAGAAAAATTACCAGTACTATTTGATGGTATCGATGGGGAAGCGAACGCAATTGTAGGTAAGGCCATAATGGCAAGACCAAGTAGTAAGGATCGCACGTTCCTAACTCCTTTTTTATATAGTGACGGGGGAAATAGGGCGATAATAGCAAGCATCCCTGACGTTCATCGGCCAGATTTCAGTCCTTCCCCTGACGGTTGACTATCCTGGCTCTATGCACACTTCCCGCCACATCATCCTGATCGACTCATATTCATTGATATTTCGGGCATTCTACGCAACCGACCCTGCTCGATTCTCGAGTCCGGATGGTATGCCGACGAATGCAATCTTTGGTTACACACGTATGCTCTTGAACCTTTTTCGGGATAGAAACCCCGATCTGATCGTTGCGGTCTTTGATGAGGGCATTCCCAAGATTCGGCTTGAGCAGATTCCTGAATATAAAGCTAACCGTGATGAAACACCTGATGATTTAAAGGTTCAAATACCTTGGGTTAAAAAAGTTATTGAAGCGTTTGGTATTCCGATTGTTAGTTCACCTGGTTTTGAAGCCGATGATGTTATTGGTACGTATTCAACATTAGCGTCGGCACAAGGTGATCGAGTTGAAGTAATCACTGGAGACAGGGATTTATTTCAGTTAGCAGATGATAACGTTACGATTTGCTATACGCGAAAAGGGCTTTCTGACATGCCAGAAATGACCCCTAAAAAAATTGAAGAAGAGTATGGAGTTTCACCGGCACTTTATCCTCTATTAGCTGCAATTCGTGGAGATGCATCTGATAACATTAAAGGTGTCCCACTCATTGGTCCAAAGATTGCCGCTCAGTACATTAATTCTTTTGGTGATTTAGATGGGATTCGAGCCAATCTCGATACGTTGACTGGTAAACGTGGCGAGAATATGCGCGCGCATATCGACGATATTGAACGCGGGTTAGCGGTCACGACGATTATCCGAGATGTCCCGATCACGCAAACAATTGATGACTTGAAGATGGGTGAAGTAAGCCCTGACGATGTCAATACCGTGTTTGATGCATTGGCATTTCGGACCCTCAAAACGGATGCCACAACGATTTTCGGACTAGATGGCGAACAGACGAACCCAGAGGTGGAAGCACCGCCCATCCTGACGATGGATCCTCAGATCTGCGCCCCTGGTGATATCGCACGATACCTTGAGGCGCTCACCCCGAGCGATAGCGTCAGTTTGTATGGCCGTATCGCAGGTGTACTGCCAGACCTTCGGGTAGATGTCATCGGGATCGCAATCGGCGGGCACAACCCGGTTGCGATTGCAGTCAGTCAACTCAATGACGAGGACCGCATCAGTATCCAACAGGTGTTTTCACATCCTCATCTCATCACTCATAACCATAAAACCGTATGTCACACCTTCCGTGCCATGGGATGGGTGGTGCCAGATTTTCCTTGGGTCGACACTCTCATTTGCGGGCACACCCTTCGTCCAGACGACAAACCAGACGAAAAAACGGTACCGGGGTTAGCTCACCAATGGCTTGACTTGGAATTAGAAAAAGAAGTACCTGGTCAGATTGTTGGAGAGGCCCAACTGAACCTTGATGATGCCATTGAGGAAGATGAGATTCGTTGTGCTGGTGTCTATGCCGCTGTGCTCGCTGGACTAGCGCCACTCATGCGAGCTGATATTGATGCTCAAGCACTCAACAATGTATTGGATGAATTGGAGTATCCACTTATTGCTCCTCTGGTCAGGATGGAACAAACAGGTATCACGGTCGATCGTGATGTGCTCAACGCCTTGAGTGTCAGTCTCAACACGCAGGTGGAAGCAGCAAAAACGACGGCCCATGACATCGTTGGTGAACCGATCAATTTGGATAGTCCGAAAGCACTATCTGAATTACTCTTTGACCGACTTGGCCTTCCGAAAACAAAGAAAACGGCACGCGGCTATTCAACGAATGCCGGTGCCCTTGAAAAGCTCATTGATGCCCACCCCATCATTCCAGCCATTTTGGAGTATCGCGCCGTCGCAAAATTACGCTCGACCTATGTTGACCCTCTCCCACTGGCCATTCAATCGGATGGGCGGATTCACTCAGAGTTTGACCAAACGACGGCTGCGACGGGGCGGTTAGCGAGTCGAAATCCCAACTTGCAGAATATCCCAATCCGCTCCGAGGTTGGTCGCATGATTCGTCGTGCCTTTATCCCAGGGAAAGGGTATGACCACATTCTGGTTGCTGACTATTCACAGCTTGAATTGCGTTTAATTGCCCATCTCTCAGGTGATGAAGGACTCATTTCTGCATTTCGTGCCGGCCACGATATCCACGCGGCAACTGCTGCAACGGTCTTCAGCATTCCCATCGATACGGTCTCCAATGCTCAGCGTTCAAAAATCAAGGGAATGGTCTACGGGCTCGCCTACGGGCTCAGTGCCTGGGGGTTAGCAGGACAACTCAATATTCCCCAAACAGAAGCCAAAGAGCTACAAGATGCATTCTTTGAAGCCTTCCCGAAGGTGAAGGTGTTTCTACGTCAGGGCGTCGACGAGGCACGAGAAACCGGATGGACTGAAACCATGTGTGGGCGGCGGCGCTACCTACCTGACCTGTCCAGCAATAACCGTATGGCAAGAGAAAATGCCGAACGTATGGCGTTAAACGCCCCTATCCAAGGGTCTGCCGCTGACCTTATGAAACTCGCCATGATCAAGGCCTACGCCCTCCTAGATACGGCGCAACTTGATGCGCAGATTCTCTTACAAGTACATGATGAGCTTGTCGTTGAGGTTACTGATGCTCACCTGACACCCATGCGTGAACTATTGGTGGAAGCGATGACTACAGTGATGACCCTTGATGTGCCATTGACTGTCGACACGGCACATGGCCCCAACTGGGCAGACGCGGAGAAACATTGATGACGACCTCTGTAACGTATATTGCGCCTTCTGAAGCCCTTCAAATGATGCATGACGACCCAGATGCATTGATGGTCGACGTCCGTACCTTTGCAGAGTCTGTCTGGGTTGGTGTGCCTGATTTAAGCTCAGTGACCAGCCGCGATATTCCACTCATTCCGTGGGAACTTGTGCCAGGACGATCGAACCCGCAGTTTTTTGACCATATTGAGGCAGAAGCGCCCAACCGAGACCATGCTCTCATCGTATTCAGCCGGTCGGGGAAACGAAGTGGTCAGGCCGCAGCCGCACTGGTTGCTCACGGCTACACGAATGTGTATGACATGGCTGATGGTTTTGATGGAGAACGTAATGGTGACGGTCGCCGCTCCACAATTAATGGGTGGCGGGCGTCAGGATTACCGTGGTTTCAACAATAACCGAATCTGGGAGTAACTATGGCGCATGACATCGGCCGAACAGACCTTGGTGATCATTCTGGTTTTACAACCCGGGCTGTTCGGGCTGGACAACAGCGATCACAATTCCACGAAACAAGCGAATACCTGGCGCTTACAAGTGGATACACCTTTGCCACTGCTGCAGAAAACGCAGGGACCTTCGCCGGTGAGGTGGAACACTACAACTATTCACGGGTGGACAACCCAACCACTACGATGTTATGTGATCGGTTGGCTGCACTGGATGGGGCGGAAGCGGCATGGCCGGTTGCTAGCGGGATGGCCGCCATCTTTTATACGGTGCTTGCCCTAACGCGGTCTGGGTCTCGTATTGTGAGCAGTCGAGAGTTATTCGGATCAACGGTTGGGCTATTCACCTTGATGGAAGAGCGCTTTGGTGTACACGTGGACTATGTGGCTGCCACGGATATGCGCGAGTGGGAACGTGCACTCTCGACACCAGCGGCACTTGTGTTTTGTGAAACCCCCTCAAACCCAGTGATGCGCCTTGTTGACCTTGCTGGTGTGAGTGCCCTTGCCCATCAGGCAGGTGCATTGATGGTAGTGGATAACACCTTCGCAACTCCGGTACTCCAGCAGCCATTACGATTTGGTGCTGACGTCATCACCTATTCGACGACGAAGCTCATGGATGGCCAGGGCCGGACCGTTGGGGGCGCCATATTGGGCACCGAGTCGTTCATCATTGACCAGGTCAAACCATGGACGCGCTGCACTGGTCCAACGATGAGTCCGTTTACGGCGTGGACCGTACTCAAAGGCCTTGAAACACTCCCGTTGCGTGTTCAAGCCCAGTCGAACAGCGCCCGCCAGATTGCTCAAGCCTTGGAGCAACATCCCAACGTAGAGCAAGTGTTGCACCCAGATTTACCGAGCCACCCGCAATACGACCTGGCGCAGCAGCAAATGGAAGGAGGCGGTCAAATGTTGTCCATTGTGGTATCCGGTGGTACACAGGGCGCACACGCCTTCTTGGATCGGCTCAGCCTCATTGATATTTCAAACAATCTTGGTGACACCAAAAGTTTGGCAGTGCACTGTGCCACTACCACACATCACAGCTTGACTCCCGAAGAACGTGAAGTGGCCGGGATACCAGATGGTTTAGTTCGGTTGTCGATTGGCCTCGAAGATGTGCATGACCTTTTGGACGATATAACCCAAGCACTGGCCTAGGAAAATGCAGGTAAACGTGCTAGGAACGGGTACATTAGACGTTCCGCTCTGTACAGGGTGGAACTTGTCCCAGGACAGGCGCCGTCTGTCCGTGATTTGTCAGATTTGACTGGAAATAAATTCAATGACCGAACAGCAGTACACCCTCGCCACCGCCGTTGACGAAGAACGAGCAAGAGGTGAGGCAATTCTTCTCGAAGAATTCGGCACGATGGCTGAATTCGAAGCTGCCCTCGATAGCACCGTAAAGAACTTCGATGATGGCGACATCGTTGAGGGCGTCGTAGTCAAGGTTGACCCCGAAGAAGTGCTGCTTGACATTGGATTCAAGTCTGAGGGTGTTATCCCAAGCCGTGAGCTGTCCATCAAACATGACATTGACCCCAATGAGGTTGTTGCCGTCGGTGACGTCATTGAGGCGCTGGTCCTTCAGAAAGAAGATAAAGAGGGCCGCCTTATCCTCTCCAAGAAGCGTGCCCAGTACGAACGCGCTTGGGGTCAGATTGAAGACATCCACAAGCGTGAATCAACGGTGTCTGGCACAGTCATTGAAGTGGTCAAGGGTGGCCTCATCCTTGACATTGGCTTGCGTGGCTTCCTTCCAGCCAGTCTCGTAGAAATGCGTCGTGTTCGTGATCTACACCCCTATGTCGGGCAAGAGCTTGAATGCAAGGTCATTGAACTGGACAAGAACCGCAACAATGTAGTCCTGAGCCGTCGTAAGTTCCTTGAAGAAACCCAGAGCGAGTTCCGTCGCGAATTCCTGGAAACCCTTCAGAGCGGGGAAATTCGCAAGGGTACGGTTTCCTCTTGCGTCAACTTCGGTGCCTTCGTGGACCTTGGCGGCGTAGACGGTCTTGTGCACGTCTCTGAACTGTCTTGGAAGCATGTTGATCACCCTTCAGAGGTCGTCGAACTTGGCCAGGAAGTTGAGGTCCAGGTGCTTGACGTGGACTTGGACCGTGAACGGGTATCCCTGTCACTCAAGGCCACCCAAGAAGATCCCTGGCAGCAGTTTGCTCGCCAGCACTACGTGGGTGAAGTTGTCGAAGGTGTTGTTACCAAGCTCGTACCGTTCGGTGCCTTTGTTAAGGTTGAGGACGGTATCGAGGGTCTCATTCACATCAGTGAATTGGCTGATGCGCACATCGAGCGCCCAGAACAAGTTGCCAAGGTTGGTGACCAGCGTCACGTGAAGATCATTGATATTGATGACGTGCGTCGTCGCATCTCCTTGAGCTTGAAGCAAGCGGTTAAGGCCGGCTTTGGTGAAGAACCAGAAATTACACCACTACCTGGCCAGGAGAACGCGGCCCCAGCGCCCCGTGAGGAAGAGTTCAAGGCTGAAACCGATAGTTCATCTGCCTTCGGTTCTGCCTTCAGCCAAGCCTTTGCCCGCGCTGGTGGTGACGATGCCGATAACAATGGTGGCCTGACCCCAGAGGAAGTTATCGCTCAGATTCAAGCTCAAGCTGCTGCTGCTAAGCATCAGGAATAACACGTAGATGTACCAGGTTGGGTTAACTGGCGGGATCGCTGCTGGAAAATCCACTGTCGTACAACGGTTGCATCGCGTCCACGGCCTACGGGTCGTGGACGCCGATCATTTAGCCCGTCAAGTGGTTGCGCCCGGCACCGATGGACTCGCCCAAGTCGTTCAAGCCTTTGGCCCTGAGGTTGTGGCTGCTGACGGCACGATGAACCGACAGGTGGTAGGGGAGAAGATCTTTAACAATCCAGAGGCACGATCAATGTTGGAGGGGATCATCCATCCTCGCATCCAAGCTGCTCGGGACAGGATTATTGCCAGCGCAAGTGAGCGGGTGTTGATTCATGACATTCCACTGTTAATCGAAACGCAGATGCAAGACCAGTTTGATGAGATCGTCGTCGTGCACTGTCCAGCGGTGATTCGTGTGCAGCGTCTCATCAATGATCGAGGGATGCGTGCCCAAGAAGCATGGCAACGGATAAACGCTCAGATCAGTGACGATGAACGGTTACAAGCGGCTGACACAGTGATTGATAACACCAAAGGCATTGCTGAACTCAATGCACAAACCGATGCACTAGCCAAACGACTATTGCAGTACTGAACGTGGTGTCTTGGGCAAACCTATGGTGTATTGGTGACGTACGCTTTAACAACGAGATAGAGGTGATCGGCCAAACTTTCCATAATGCCCAAGGTTGCGTTGTCTCGGTCATCTGGATGGAGCGGCAAGAATAGTGTGATGGCCGCAAACGGACAGCCAATGTGATCAGTCACCAAGAGGGCAACAATGCTGCGAACACCTTGTTCATAGATGTCAACCTCATTGAACCATTCATGTTCACTATCAAGATGATCAACAATCATCCGCCCTGTTTTAATAGCCATTTGTGTGGTGACGTCAGGTACTGAGGTGCCAACCCCCACAAGATCCTCAAGCAGTCCTTGTTCATGCTCCAAGCTGAATCGACCATCTTCATCAGGCATCCACAAACGATAATGAAGGGCACCGATCGTGCCGCAGTATTCATACAGTGCCTGGGCAAGAACCTGCGCTGGATTAGTATTGGGCTTGGCTTTGGTCAGAATGTCTGACAGGGCTTGGGAATAAATCGCCATATTGCGCCATCGTCCCAAGGTCTTGCGCGACGCCACGTACTGTTCAAGCAGATTGATTCCCACGGCAAGTTGATCCGTGACTGTGGGATGAAACTTTTTGCGATCTAAGAGTTCAATGGCCCCGATGTGCCGGTCATTGAACCGAATAGCACCCCAAAGTCCGTGCGTCATTCCATCTTTGACCGACTGACGAACCCAGGAGTTATGTGTTTGAAAATGCGCTAGATCAGTGGTGAATGGTGTGTCTGTAGCAATGGCCTTAAGAACGGGATTATGTTCGTCGGCGATAAAGGTTTGATCCATCGCGGCACGCATAGACGCACCGGAGCGTCCTAATGTTTGATAGGGCCGGTACACCTCGCGATATCGATCTTGGAACCAAAGTGATCCACCGGGGATATCCCAGGTATAGGTCAAGACTTCGCCGACCCAATAGGCTGCCGTTTCAATACTTTTGGCAGACATTATCGTGGCACCTAATAATCCCATATAGCGGTAGCCGTCTAACCGGGGATCGGTAATGAGTTCAAAGGTGATTGGTGAGGGTCGTGGTGACATGGGATTCCTCTCTCATCTGATGACGCCGAGGCATCCGAATGGGGTAGTCGGATGCCTCGGCACACACCCTAGACGGTGAAGGCGCTGGAGATGGATTCGAGTTCTGCGGCCATGCGGGCGAGTTCGTCTGCGGCGCTCTTGGTGTCGTTGGCGCCGCTGGTGGTTGAGCTGGCGGCGGCAGAGACGTTGGTGATGGCGGTTGCGATTTGTTCGGCGCCGGTGGAGGCGTCGTCCACGCTGTTGGTGATGCCTGCGGTGACGGCGGCTTGTTCTTCGACGCTAGCGGCGATGGATGCGCTGAGGTCGTTGATTTGGCCGATGATGAGGCTGATTTGTTCGATGGCGGCGACGGCGCCTTGGGTGTCTTCTTGGATGGTGGTGATTTTGGTTTGGATGTCCTCGGTTGCCGTAGCCGTTTCTTTGGCGAGTTCTTTGACTTCGTTGGCGACGACGGCGAAGCCTTTGCCGGCTTCTCCGGCGCGGGCGGCTTCGATGGTGGCGTTGAGGGCGAGGAGGTTGGTTTGGGCAGCGATACCGGAGATGACTTTGATGACTTGACCGATTTCGATGCTGGAGTCACCGAGTTTGCCGACTTTGATGTTGGTGTCGTTGGTGACGCGGACGGCTTCGGTGGTGACTTGGGCGGCTTGGCTGGCATTGGCGGCGATTTCTTTGATCGCGTCGTTCATTTCAGCGGCGCCGCGTGCGACGTCGGCGATGCCGTTGTTGACGCCTTCGGCAGCTTGGGCCGCGTCTTGGGCTTCGGTGGCGGTGTCTTCGGCGGTGGTGCCCATTTGGGTGGAGACGGCTTGGAGTTCTTCCGCGGCGCTGGCCAGGGCGGCGGTGTTGTTGCGTACGTGGCTCATTGAGGTACGTAAGGAGGCCAGGAAATGCCCCAAACTCTCCGCAAAGTTTGCGAGGTCGTCGTCACCATCAATATTGACTTCAACGGTAAGGTCACCTTCTGCTGCAGCATCCACAACCTTCACCAACTCAGCAAACCGCGCAGCCGTCCGTTCAGCCATTTTCTTTTCACGGCGTTCACGGACAGCCTTTTCTCGTTCTTCACGGCGATGATCCAATGCGGTATTCATTGGTTCAGCAATACGGTGAATGGCACTTGATAATAGATTGTTATGATCATCTACCGCAGGTTCGGATAGAAACTCGAGAACACCGAGGGGGCCTTCACTTGTTATCACTGGAATGGCAACAATCGTCCGGAAACCATGCTGAATGGAGACTTCGTCACGAGCTTCCTCTACCCCTTTGAAGGGACGGAAACGGGTTTTACCGTCAACAATTGTTGAATAGAACCATTTATCTTTGGCGGGTACGACGGCGTCTGCATCGAACTGGGCAAACAGATCACGCTTTTCACCCCAAATGATGGAGGAGGTGAGTTGAGTTTGATTTCCTTCAAAGCTCTGGTCATAGCTCCAGAACACCCCATAGGTATACCCCAACCCTTCGCCGATAGTGCGCTGAACATGTGAGATCAAGTCAGCTTCAGACGAAAAGCTATTTTCATACAACTCTTTACGGAGTTGAGTCGCAATGTGATTGGTCTTATTCGTTGCTTCGGCCTGGTCCTTGCGTGACTGGATATCCAAGCATTCATTCACAATCTCCATGAATGACCGCAGGTTTGCAATGTCTTGTTCCGTAACGGTGTATGACTTTGTGGTGTAGAGATCAATCACACCGTCCACAACACCATAGCGTAAGAACGGAACAGCAATGGCCTCAGACAAACCATGTGCAACGGCACTTTGGTCACAGGGGCTTAACTGTGTCTTTGCGATGTCAGAAAGATGTTGAATCTTCCCTGTTTGCCAGGCTGTACCAGACATGCCATTGCCCTTTTCATCACGTCCCGATTTAACGGTATTGACGAATTGGGTATCCACATTATTGGCACCAAAATCATCGAGAAACTCCAGCAACCGGAAGTTTTCATCACAATTCCAGATAATGCCATAATCCCAATCTAGTAATGTTATGAATTCACTTAATACAAGACGAAGGACTTCTTCGTATGATTCACAACGATTAATACCCCGAAGGAGATTGAACTTTTGTTCAATATTGAAATTGTTGAATATTTCATCGGTGGATGTTGAAGAAGGGGAGAGGGAGTCAATTGACATGGTCATGAGAGGTTCCTGGAAAATGGAGAGGTATTGGTCAAGGGCTAGCAGTGAATTGGCGGGGCCGAAACCCCGCCAGTTGAGTTAGACGGTGAAGGCGCTGGAGATGGATTCGAGTTCTGCGGCCATGCGGGCGAGTTCGTCTGCGGCGCTCTTGGTGTCGTTGGCGCCGCTGGTGGTTGAGCTGGCGGCGGCAGAGACGTTGGTGATGGCGGTTGCGATTTGTTCGGCGCCGGTGGAGGCGTCGTCCACGCTGTTGGTGATGCCTGCGGTGACGGCGGCTTGTTCTTCGACGCTAGCGGCGATGGATGCGCTGAGGTCGTTGATTTGGCCGATGATGAGGCTGATTTGTTCGATGGCGGCGACGGCGCCTTGGGTGTCTTCTTGGATGGTGGTGATTTTGGTTTGGATGTCCTCGGTTGCCGTAGCCGTTTCTTTGGCGAGTTCTTTGACTTCGTTGGCGACGACGGCGAAGCCTTTGCCGGCTTCTCCGGCGCGGGCGGCTTCGATGGTGGCGTTGAGGGCGAGGAGGTTGGTTTGGGCAGCGATACCGGAGATGACTTTGATGACTTGACCGATTTCGATGCTGGAGTCACCGAGTTTGCCGACTTTGATGTTGGTGTCGTTGGTGACGCGGACGGCTTCGGTGGTGACTTGGGCGGCTTGGCTGGCATTGGCGGCGATTTCTTTGATCGCGTCGTTCATTTCAGCGGCGCCGCGTGCGACGTCGGCGATGCCGTTGTTGACGCCTTCGGCAGCTTGGGCCGCGTCTTGGGCTTCGGTGGCGGTGTCTTCGGCGGTGGTGCCCATTTGGGTGGAGACGGCTTGGAGTTCTTCCGCGGCGCTGGCCAGGGCGGCGGTGTTGTTGCGTACGTGGCTCATTGAGGTACGTAAGGAGGCCAGGAAATGCCCCAAACTCTCCGCAAAGTGACCGAGGTCGTCGTCACCATCAATATTGACTTCAACGGTAAGGTCACCTTCTGCTGCAGCATCCACAACCTTCACCAACTCAGCAAACCGCGCAGCCGTTTCACTTGCCTTGTCTTTCGTCCGTTGAATCTCGCGGATTGCACTAACTGCCAAACTGATTGGGTTCGCTAACGAATTCAGCGCCTGCATACGAGTTTCGTTGTGATCAACAACGTATGACGAGACATAGAACTCCATAATGGCGATCGGTGCATCGTCAACAAAGATAGGCAAGTACAAGGCTGATCGTGCTCCAAGACGGTAGGCCTCGTTATGGGATGGATCTGAGGAGGTATCAAGGTGGGATCCAGCCACGGTCTTACCGCTCCGAATAGCTTCTCCCGCAAGGTGGGTCGAGGCTTGGTACACGGCACCTGCATCAAGTGAGCCTAGCTTGGGCTGATCAGCACCAAAACTGCCCAGATTTGAGATCGTGTTCTCGACCGGATCGAAACGCCACAATGTGCCATAGCCATAGCCCATGGAGGTAGTAATGATGTCTGTACACGTTTGAAGAATGGTGGTCTCATCATCACGGCTATGCCCTAAGAAGGTTTGCAACGCTGCGGATGTTTGGGCAATTGAGGCTAAGCGCTTATTCTGATTCGCATCATTGATACGATCCAACGCATCAATCATGATGGCATCAATTTTGCCAAATAATGCCTCATATTTAGGGGTCATAACAAAGGCATTCTTCGCGTAGAACTCAATACCGCCTACCACGTGATCTGAAAGAGTTGCACGTATGAATAAACCACTGTTCATTCCTGCAGCATGAGCTGATTGGGCGCGAGTATCACCTACAATGTTGGCAATAACCGGCTCAAAAATAATGTCACTTGAGCTCCATGCCCGCCCTAGCGTTCCGTCCTTTGGCCCAATGGTCGTTGACTCATTTAGCCGGTTAAAGTCAGAACTAATAAAACCAATAGATTCTTGAAGCTCTAGAACATTATGATCAGGATTGGCCAACCATAGTGCTGCATAGTCAAATCCAAAGATCTCATTAACCGTGCGAATACCCTCCATAAGCGCCTGTTCAATGGAACAAATACCTGATAGACGCTGCTGCAATATGGTGATTCGTTCTTCAGTCTCTAAGGTATTGGTGAGTTCCTGAGCTGTAATAAGGCGCGTGATGTTCTGAGAAATCAGCTCACTGATACCCGTCAAGGTCATCATGCGTTCTTCAGACAATTCGAGGACGCGTGTCGCAAAAAAGTCCATCGTTCCGATGACCTGATGGTCATGGAAAAGGGGAATCGCAACGCCACTTTTAACCCCACTTTTTTGAGCTGCAGGTACCCGTACACAGTCGGTGATTTCAGCCAAGTCAGACACAAAAACAGGTTCACTACGTGCCCAGGCTCGACCCACAAGCCCAACACCTTTAGCGAAGGTAGCACTTCGCGTCACTTCAGCGAACTCTGGAGATACCGAACCTGACTCGACGCTAAATTCGAGTGCCGTCTTATCATCATCCAATTTCCAATACGAGGCATAGTCCCACCCGAACTGTTCACGAACCGTGCTCAATGCCATCGAAATAGCTTCTTCAACACTTGCAGATTCCGCTACTTGGCTAAGGACCATGCGAAGGACCTGGGTATTTTCGATTGCTTTTTGTAATCGGATTGCTTCAGGAGAATCGTCTAATTCAGCAGCGGTTGCGGGCTGATCGGTACCAAATCGTGCAGGTTCAGAAGTCGTGGTGCTCATGTGATTCCTTTACAAAAATGAAAATCGTTGTGTATATCGGCGTCAAAGGGCGAGAGTTTCTTCAATATCCAGAACTAGTAACAATTTGTCTGGGAGTTTGTAAACACATTCGGTCAATTTGGCGGTGAGTGGGTCCAACGTTGCCGGTGGAGATTCCATGGCATCTTCTTCAACGTGGACAACATCACCGATCTGGTCAACCTGTAGGCTTACGGCAGCATCTTCTCGATGGACAACGACATTCAAAGGGTGTTCATCTGTCCATTCATCAGGATTTCGCTCTGGAAGGTTGAGGCGTTTTCTGAGGTCGATAGCGGTCACAATCTGACCACGAAGATTGATGAGGCCACTGACTGCTGCAGGTGCAAGCGGCACACGACTGAGTTGTTGATGACGAATAACTTCTTGAACCGACAACACATCGATCCCGAAATACAAGTTATCCACATAGAACGTGCAGAGTTGTCGGGTTTCTGAGGTAGTAAAAACGGCCATATCTATTCCTATGCGCTTGCTGATGACTGGAGAAGGTCAGGTGCCTCAACTGCGATGACTGCGTCAACATCAAGGACATCGGTGACAATGCCATTAATAACGGCCGAACCGCGTACTCCTAGAATGTCGCTCGGTCGTTCGATGTCCAGGACCTCATTGACGACATCACTAATGGCATCAACAATGAAACCTATTTGGTTGTCATCGCGCTCATAGACAATCACTTGTACGGTCTCGAGTTGACGGTTTGCGCCTAATCCAAGCGTTTCACCTAACCAAACAAGGGGCAAGATGTGTCCACGATATTGGACGACTGGTTTACCGGAAGCGTATTCGATTCTCGAAGCATCAATCTCTTCTAAACGAGCGACCTGTCGCAGCGGTACCGCCATCCGACCCATCAACGCATGGGGGTCGTCACCTAACCGGAAGAGTAGTAATGGTTCGGCTTCTTTATCAGTTGAAGTGGGTTCTTCAACTTCCCCTAATGCATCGCTCTTACTATTGATGCCTGCTTGCTGGGCAACACCGAGGACATCAAGAATGAGGGCAACGACACCATCACCCATCACCATTGCACCGGCATAGACCGGGATTTCCTTAAGTACTTCACCCAGTGGTTTAACTACGATTTCCGCAGTGTCGTTAACCGTTTCAACCACGAGCCCAAAGTTGGTGTTTTCGGCTTGAAGGACGACGATATTGACGCTGCCATCTTCATTCCCTGACTGTTGAGGTGCGTCGCTTGATGTACCCAAAAGCTCGTCAAGGTAGACCAGGGGGAGGAGTCGGCCGCGTAAGCGATAAACCGGAGTGCCGTTAATCATCTCAATGTCTTTAGACGCTTCTTCAAGACGTACTAATTCAACGAGAGATACTTGAGGAATGGCGTATCGTTCGCCCTGAGATTCAACCATCAGAGCGGGAATAATGGCCAGAGTCAGTGGAATCTTGATGCGCATCGTGGAGCCCTTATTGAGCTCACTGATCACTTCAATAGATCCACCAATGCTCTCAATGGAGGTACGAACCACGTCCATGCCCACACCGCGACCGGATACGTTGGTTACTTTTTCAGCGGTAGAGAACCCTGGATGGAAAATAAGGTTAATGAGTTCACGATCTGAACGTAACTGAGCCTCACTAGCACTCAGCACATTTTTTTCGATTGCAATCCGCTTGATCCGTTGAGGATCAATTCCAGCACCATCATCCTCAATCTCGATATTAACCTGGCCACCTTCATGAAAGGCGCGCAGTTTCAGTGTTCCTGAAATGGGTTTACCTAGGAATGAACGGATTTCTGGGTGTTCGATGCCATGGTCAACCGAATTGCGAACCATGTGGGTCAAGGGGTCTTTAATCGCCTCGATAATCGTTTTATCAAGTTCGGTCTCTCGACCTTCCATCACAATGTCCACTTGTTTGCCCAAGTCACGGGCGATGTCACGGACCACACGTGGGAACTTAGAAAAGACGTTACCGATTGGCTGCATACGGGTTTTCATTACCCCCTCTTGCAGCTCAGTCGTGATCAGGTTTAACCGCTGAGAAGTATCTTGAAGGGATGCGTCTTGGGTATCAAGTTGATACTGCAAAATCTGGTTACGAGCCAGCACAAGCTCGCCAACCAGGTTCATGAGATCGTCAAGTAAATCAACATCAACACGGATAGATGAATCTGCCGCAGATCGACTTATTTTTTGCTCTTGTTGAGGAGCAGGCTCTTCAACCTTCTCGCTGACCGGAGGGGTCATCATAAATAATGACGGATCAATCGCCTGTTGGTCCAATGGCTTGCGACCCGCAGCGTCTAATGTCGTCCCCGCATCAGATGATGAATCAGCAGTGCCATCAGGTGCCACGTCGGTGCCATCAGGAGATGTGGATTGGAGAGCAGACGCAGTATTATCCGTATCCACTGGTGCCGGTTCTGTGGAAGATTCAGCTGGGGGAGTAACGGGCGCAGGCGTAGGCGCTGATGGTGTCGCTGGGGCTTTCGATGGTGCGGCTTCATCATCAGTTACAGCACGGGTAAGCTCTTCGACCAAACGTTCGTAGTTACCGTTGCCTTCACCCTGTGTTTGTTCGATGGAGGTGATGATTTCACGAATGGCATCAACCATATGCAAAAGTACGGTTGTACGGTTTGCGGTTAATACGAGTTCACCATCACGGAGCTTGCTCAACAGGTTTTCACCTACGTGAGCGACTCGCTCCAGTTTATTAAAGCCTAGAAAACCGCTTGTTCCTTTAATGGTATGAACATCTCTAAAGATGTTGGCCAGAATATCCACATTGTGTGGATCGCTTTCAAGGCTTACAAAAAGGCTGTCTAGACGGTCGAGGTTTTCAACCGTTTCAACAATGAACTCATCAATAATTTCTTGCATCTCGTCCAAGGCATGTCCTTAGGAATACGCGCGTGTAGTCGTTGCGCTACTCCATCGGCCCTGGGGTTGAAAACTTGATAAAAACGATCACTAACTTGCAAGGGCGGGCATACTGAGAACATGGCATTACGACGTGAAGGCCGCTTTGAATTGGTCAGCGAGTTCGCTCCGGCAGGTGATCAACCTCAAGCTATCCAGACGGTAGTTGAAGCACTGAATCGGGGTGAGTCCGATGTCACGATGCTCGGGGTAACCGGCTCTGGAAAGACCTACACAATGGCCAACATCGTGCAAGCTGTCCAGCGACCCACCCTTGTTTTGGCGCACAATAAAACCCTTGCTGCCCAGCTTGTCAATGAGTTCCGTGAGTTCTTCCCCAATAATGCGGTTGAGTATTTTGTGTCCTATTACGATTACTATCAACCTGAAGCCTATGTGGTGAGTAGCGACACATTCATAGAAAAGGATTCTTCGGTTAATGATGAGATAGAACGTTTGCGCCATCAAGCCACAATGGGACTTATGACGCGCAACGATGTTCTAATCGTTGCCTCCGTTAGCTGTATTTATGGGTTGGGATCTCCTGAACTCTATGAGCAATACCATCTGATGGTGCATACCGGCATGCAACTGGAAATAGAAACGGCGATGCGTCGGTTAGTGGAGTTGCAATATTCCCGCAATGACATCGCCCATGTGCGTGGAACCTTCCGGGTGCGTGGAGACACGTTAGATGTCATTAGTGCTGAAGGTGAAACAACCTGGCGGCTTGAGTTTTTTGGAGATGAAGTTGAACGGATTCTTAAGGTCAACCCACTAACAGGGGAGATTCTTGGAGAGTTCGACCAGGTTAATATTTTCCCCAACACGCACTATCTCTCTGCTGGGGAGAGCCTTATCCGTGCAATACATGGGATAGAAGAAGAGCTCGAAGATCGCTTAGGGTTCTTTGAACGAGAACAAAAATTGTTAGAGGCCCAACGGTTGCGGATGCGAACCAACCATGATTTAGAGATGCTTCGTGAAATTGGGATGTGTAAAGGTATCGAGAATTATTCTCGTCATCTTGATGGACGCAAACCAGGGGAGACACCCTTTACATTACTTGACTATTTTCCAGATGATTTTCTCGTCATCATTGACGAAAGCCACGTAACTAATCCTCAAATTGGTGGGCAGCAAGCCGGTGATAGGAGCCGGAAGGATACGTTGGTCGAACACGGTTTCCGTCTTCCATCAGCAATAGATAATCGACCCTTATCGTTCGATGAGTTTAGACATAAGGTGAATCAAGTTGTCCATGTAAGCGCAACACCTGGACCCTTTGAATTAGAAGTGTCAGACACCGTTGCCGAACTTGTAATTCGCCCAACAGGTTTAGTTGATCCTGCCGTCGAGGTTCGCCCGACAACAGGACAAATTGATGACCTCATCGAAGAAATCCGCCTCCGTACAGCTGCTAATGAACGGGTTTTAGTCACGACATTGACTAAAAAAATGGCTGAAGATCTTACGGACTATCTTGCCAAAGCCGGCATCAAGGTACGGTACTTACACTCTGACATTGACACGGTTGAACGGATTGAGATATTGCGTGAATTACGTACCGGCGTCTTTGATGTGCTTGTCGGTATTAACTTATTACGTGAGGGACTTGACCTTCCAGAGGTGTCATTAGTTGCCATTTTGGATGCGGATAAGGAAGGATTTTTGCGGTCAACGACATCCCTGATCCAAACCATTGGACGTGCGGCTCGCAACGCACATGGCGCGGTCATTATGTATGCGGACAAGATAACGGATTCAATGCGGGCAGCTCTTGATGAAACTGAACGCCGTCGTACCTTGCAGATGGCCTATAACGAAGCGAATGACATCACTCCTACAACCATTCAAAAGCGGGTGGGTGACATCATTGCACAAACTCGGGCTGAACAAGCTGGGGAGGTATATGTTGCTATTGACGCCAGCAATGCCACGCCTCGTACTAGTATCGGAAATAAAGGTGCCGCTGAAATCCAGCAGATGATTGATGGATTAACTGATGAAATGAATGCTGCTGCATCTGAATTAAAGTTTGAGTTGGCTGCCAAACTGAGAGATGAAATTGGTGAGCTCAGATCAAACCTTCGCGCTGTACTGGAAGCTCAATCGTGACCCCTTTATCTAATACATGCTTAGTCGCTGCTATCGGTATGGTGGCACTTGCTGCTTGTACAGCGCCAACAACCCAACAGATTGCCCCCAAAGAAACGGGTACTCCGTTCCCCAACGATCCCCAGGCATGGCTTGCCCCGCTTGAGTATGAGCGTGCGTTATTGGAGACGTATTTTGACCAACGCTCATCCGCCTTTGACCGTGGAACGGATGATGGCGTGGCATTTCTTGTTGAACATAACTTGGCCGGTCTAGGTGCTACTCCTGAGTCTTGTAAGAACCGTTGGTTTGGCCAAAACCCAGAAGAACATGTCCGTGAGTTGATTACGCCCCAATGGGAAACCCTTCGCCGTGACCCGGCGTGGATGATGTCTGTGGGGCCGCGGGCAGGTCAGATTCTTGGTGATGACATCTTTGTGATAGTCGTGCAGCAAGAATTGACAGGAGACTATTTTTTGTCATCTTCGCACCAGACGAGAATGCATTTTCAAGTTTTAGGGAATAGCGTTCGCAACCTAGTGCTATGTGAACCTATTAAAACCGTGGATATTGTTTCACCTGGACAAGACCCCATATTGGAAGATATTCCGGATGTTCCCCAACAGGGTGTTCCCACCTACACACCCTACCCGCCTGGTGCCCTGCCACCGTACCCACAACAACCACCTCAGCTTCCGCCCCTTCAACCTCCTGTCCAACAGCCCAGTCGGCCATCGGCACCCATCGTCTTGCCGCCGATTCAAGCGACTGGACGGCCAATTGTGCGGCCGACATCGCCTCAGCAACCCAGTCAGGCTCCATCACCATCACCCTCATCGCCACCAACGCCCACGACGCGCCCCAGTACTCGTCCGTCTGAGTCATCACCAAGCAACCCGAATCCAAGTCCAACGGGAACCGGAGTACCCAGTCCGAGGCCAACGACGCCATCTACGAATCCAACTACAAAGCCGAGTAGTGACCCCAAGCCGCTTCCTGAAGCTCCTAGCCCTGGCAGCGGAGGTGGAGCCGATACCGATGGTACGTAGGGTGTGTGAATGCCTAGTTTCTATCGTTAACTGGTCGGGCGACCCTGTGCGTGAAACACGGCAATAGGTTGCGCTGAGTAGCCGGATTCCAAAAAAATCTTATTTTTTTAATATGCGCAAAATCGCATGCAATTAGGCCTTTTGGCCTCAATTCGTCAGTTTTATATGCCTGAACAGCCAAGGTGCTAACGGGGTCCTTCGAAGATTTGCTTGTATTCTCCTGGGGGGTAAGGTTTACTTAACCGCGGTTGTCCGCGTAGGAAAGTAAATGATTGAAAGGATTCCTCCCTTGATCCCCGTAGGAAAAAAACTACTGAACCTTGCTGCTGCTGCCACCTTGGCACTGAGCTTGGCTGCCTGTGCCCAAAGTGGCCAGTCAAGCACGTCAAGTGAGTCAGCTGATTCATCTGAAACCGCTGCAGCTACAACCGAAAGTGCCTCGAGCGAGAGCACCGCAGCAACAACCAGTGAGAGCGGCGCACTGAATGTTGTTGCGACGACCGGGTACCTCGGCGATGCAGTGCGTCAAATTGCGCCCGATGCCGATGTGACGGTCCTTGTTGGCCCCGGTGGTGACCCACACACGCAAGAACTTACGACTCAGGACACTGAAAAGTTAAACAGTGCTGACGTCGTCGTGTGGACGAGCCACGACATGGAACACAAGATGCGTGATCAGCTTGACAAACTTGGTGAAAAGCAAGTCGCTGCAGCTGAAGCCATTCCGGAAACAGACCTGTTGCCCTGGGAAGAGGACGGCAAGGTTGAAGGCTTTGACCCGCACGTCTGGAACTCACCTGATAACTGGAAGATTGTAGTTGATGCGACAGCCAAGAAATTAGGCGAAATCGACACGGCAAACGCCTCGACATACGAAGCCAATGCTAAGGCGTACAACGAAAAGATTGATATGGCGAAAGAGGAAGCCGGCAAGGTCTTAGAGGCTATTCCGGCTGAGCGTCGTATTTTGATCACTGGTCACGATGCATTCAACTACTTCGGTAAGACCTACAACATCGAAATTCACGCTACCGACTTCGTGTCTTCTGAATCTGAAATCTCTGCGGCTGACCTCGATGAGTTGGCAGGTCTAATTGCTGAGAAGAAAATTCCTGTCATCTTCCAGGACAATCTTAAGAACCCAGACGCGATCAACCACTTGAAGGAAGCTGTGCGTGCCAAGGGTGGCGAAGTTGAGGTCTCCGACAAGGAACTCTTTGCCGACTCACTTGGTGAGGAATCTCCGCTCAATACGTACCTGGGCGTCTTTGAATACAACGCCAAAACCATTGCCGACGCATTAGGACAAAGCTAATCATGTTACAAGAAAGCACCTGCCCATGTGCCGCGAACAACCTGACGGTTGCCTACCGGGATCGGGTGGTGCTCCATGACGTCTCCATCGAGGTTCCCAGCGGTGCCGTAATGGGCATCTTGGGGCCAAATGGAGCGGGAAAGTCGACCTTGCTGAAGGCCATTATGGGGCTAGTGCCCTGCCTTGATGGTCAGTCAATCTTTTTTGGTTCATCCTTGAACCAATCTCGGAGGCGTGTGGGCTATATGCCTCAGGCTGCGGAAGTTGACTGGGACTTTCCAACAACCGTCCTGGACGTTGTCACCATGGGGACCTACGGGTCCCTAGGGTGGTGGCGTCGGCCCGGGCAAAAGGAACGCCAGCGTGCCATTGATGCCCTCGATCAGGTTGGTATCGCTGACCTTGCTGACCGCCAAATTTCAGAACTCTCTGGCGGCCAGAAACAACGTACCTTCGTGGCACGAATACTGGCTCAGGATCCTGACTTGTTCTTTATGGATGAACCCTTTGCTGGTGTCGACGTGGTGAGTGAACGGGCAATCCGCAAGGTGCTCACCCAACTTCGTGAGGCTGGGAAAACAATTGTCATTGTTCACCATGACCTCTCAACGGTTCGAGAGTTCTGTACACACGTGACACTCCTGAACCAAGGGCGTGTGGTCGCATCCGGGCCACTCGAGACCGCCTTTACAACTGAGATTGTTCAAGAGGCGTATGGCTTTAAACCAGACATGATTACGTCTACCCCAACCCCTGATGAAGGGTCATAATGTTTGAAGTCCCCATTACTGATTTTATTTTTAACTACACCTTTAGGACCATGTTGATTGGGTCCATGATGATTGGGGTGTTCTCTGGTGTACTCGGGAGTTTTTTGTACCTCCGTCACCAATCACTCGTCTCAGACGTCATTGGTCACTCTGCGATTTTGGGTGTAACGGGGTCATTTGTCTTTGCGACATTAGTTCTCCAGGTCAATGGCCGTTCGATGTTGACGTTGACCATTGGTGCGGTGATTGCTTCAACTCTCGCAGTCCTGTTAGCAAACTGGATTGCAGCCGATTCGCGTATTGGCATTGATGCTGCGATGGCTATTTGCCTAGCCTTATTCTTCGGTGGCGGCATGATTATCATGCGGTTCATTATTCGATCGAATCTGCCAAAGCGTGGTGGTATCACCGACTACGTCTTTGGTAATGCAGCCACCCTTGTGAATGACGACTTAGTCACTATTGCAGTATTTGGGATATTGGCACTCAGCGTTACTGCATTTGCGTGGAAAGAGTTCAAACTCTTTTCCTTTGATCCTATCCAGGCAGAAATGATGGGGTTTAAAGCCTCAATTATTAGCCCACTAATGCTGACAACCATCACAGTTGCTGTGGTCATTGGGGTGAAGGCGGTCGGGCTGATTCTAATGATTGCCTTTGCGATTATGCCTGCGGTTGCTGCTCGTCAATGGACGAATCATTTGTTTTCGATGGTGTCGCTCTCGGGTGCGATTGGTGCCATCAGCGCCGCCATTGGTTGCTATCTTTCAGTCAATCTCGGTAGCGTACCAACAGGACCCGTCATTGTGGTTGTCCTTTCAGTCGCGGTCATTGGTTCCTTCCTCTTCGCACCGCGGGGTCTTGTGGCTCGCCGATCCAATCTCGGCAAGGCTGTTCAAGCAAGTCAAGATGAATCAGCCACCATGGCTGATGAACCCGATTCGTCAGTGAATGAAGTACCAATCGTCGTACTTCAGGGGGAGTAGATATGGGATTTATCACGGCTGTCGCCTTACTCGCCATCGTCAGTGGACTCACATGCGCCCTGCCAGGCACATTCTTGGTCCTCCGTCATCAATCAATGCTTGTTGAAGCGATGTCTCATACCGTGCTGCCTGGCATTGTTATTGGGGTATTGATTAGTGGATCAACCTATTCACCGATCATGATTGTGACTGCCACATCTATGGGAATCATTGTGGTGCTCGGTGCACACTGGATCCAAAAAACTGGACTCGTTGTAGGCGATGCGAACCAGGGCTTGATTTTCCCGGTGCTCTTTGCCATTGGCGTCTTGATCCTATCGACCACACTTTCTCAAGTTCATATCAGTGAAGAAACGGTACTAGCTGGTGATATCAATTTGATGGCACTTGAACCAGAGCGCATCATTCTTAACGGGATAGATATAGGCCCACGGATGATGTGGATTATGCTGAGTGTCTTTTTGAGCGGCGCAGCGCTCATGGCGATTGCCTATCCCGTACTCAAAATCTCAACCTTCGATCCGGTCTTGGCAGAATCCATGGGTTTACCCGTCAAGATCGTTGATTTCGTATTGATGATTTGGACAAGCCTCACTGTTGTAGTTGCGTTTAATACGGTGGGCGCCATCTTGGTTGTGGCATTAATGATTGTGCCACCAGCAACTGCACTCTTAGTTGCGAAAACACTGCCACACATGCTTGCCATTTCACTCGGCCTTGCGTCAATAACAGCGTTGATAGGGTTTTATATTGCACTGCAATTTGACCTTGGTACCGCCTCAACCATGGCGACTTTTAACGGAATTGTTTTTCTGGCCTTCTTTATATTCTTGAAGCGTAGGCGACAAAATGTAATTGATGAGGGCCACCACGAACCAAAGGGCATGGCAGTCCATGCTCACTAGTTCAGCAGCAGCCAGGTCCGCCTGGCTGTTTTTTTTAATATTCACATACTGATTAATAGATAGTCAGGAAAGGTGCTCCATGAAAAGTCAATCAATCTCACCGAAATACCTTATTAACATGGGTGTATTTAGTGCTATCTATCTTACTGTATTACTTACGGTGGGAATGATTAGTACGTTTGGACCTATTTTTATGCTTGTTGGATGGGTATTATGTATTTTAATTAACGGTGTAGTTGTTATGCTGTATTTGAAGCGGACACCTATTACCGGAACATTTACTGCTTTAGGTTTATTTGTGGGTGGTCTCTATGTGATTATGGGATCGTTTTGGTTTGTTATTATTGGCATGGTTATCTTAGGAATACTCTGTGATGCTATTGTGTGGTTTGGTAGTCCAGAGTCTAATAAGAATAAAATATTCGCTTATGGCGTATTTTCAATGTGGTATATTAATGCATTATTCCCAATCTTTTTTAATAGTGAGAATTACTTTAAAGAAATAGCAAGATACACCAATAATCAGGCGTATGCCGATCAAATGCAACAGATATTTACACCGGCATCAATCGTTGTTATCGCCATTGTTTTGTTTGTTGTTGGTTGTATCGGTGGCTGGTTAGGAACCAATATTCTGTCCAAACACTTTGTTAAAGCCGGTATCGCATGATTACGCCAACCCAAACAGGTTGGTGCCAGCTCGACCCCCGAACCAAGCTTGTCGCTCTGCTCGTTGTTAATGTGTTGGCCTTCGGGCGTGGGAGTTTGCTTGCGCCGGCTATGGCCTACGTATTTGTATGCATTCTGCTCACCAACGCGATGCGGTGGCAAACCTGGATCGGCTATGTCGTTATCATTCCACTCTGTGGTTTTTTGGGTATTGCCGCACCAAGCATCTGGGGCCATTGGGCTGTTGTCCTAATTGGGATGGTCTGTTATTGGACATGGCGATTTGGAATCAGTATCGGAATGGCCTACTACGTGGTGCGCACCACAAAAGTCTCGGCCTTCATCGCGGCGCTTCGTTCCTGGCGGGTTCCGCAGGTCGTTATTGTTCCCGTTACCGTTATGCTGCGGTTTATTCCAACCGTTTTACGCGAACTTCACGCCATTGTTGACGCGATGCGGTTGCGTGGTGTTATCGGAAGCGGGTGGCAAATGGTGGTGCACCCTATCCAAACCGCTGAATATGTTGTTGTGCCACTACTGGCGACGACCACGCGTATCAGTGATGACCTCACGGCCTCAGGTATGCTTCGCGGCCTCGGTCGGCCTGGCGAACGTACAAGTGTTACGCCGGTTGGTATGGGTCTATCCGATGTCATCGCCCTTTGTGGTGTTGTTGGCCTAGCGCTATTACATATGCTCAATATTCCCCTCGTGTTTTGAAGGATGGAGGATCAATGCCTGTCGATCTCAGCACAAAGAACCTCATTAATATCGGGGTCTTCACTGCAATTTATTTTGTCATTTCATTCGCATCTGGAATGCTCGGCATTATAGGGCCGCAATTTATCCTTGTTGGTATGGTTATCGGCGGATTGATTAATGCAGTAGTCATGATGCTCTACCTTGTCCGCACACCAACCATAGGGGCACTAACAATTACAGGTTTTGTTATTGGTGTTCTATTCTTTTTTACTGGCCATACATGGATTAGCATCATCGTAAATACTATTTTTGGGTTTTTAGGTGACCTCATTTGTGCTTCAGGTCAGTTTAAATCACGTTGGAAAAACATTCTTGGATATGCTGTCTTTACGCTATCGGGTATTAGTCCACTCATACCAATATTTATCAACAGTGATGAATATTTCGCGTTAGTAGCTGAGCAAATGAATAACCAGGCGTATGCTGATCAAATGCGTGCTATTTTTCAGCCCACATCAATGGTTCTGATGCTTGTAGCAGTATTCTGCATCAGTGTAGTTGGTGGATATATCGGCACAAAGGTACTCGATAAACACTTTGTACGCGCGGGAATCGTCTAGACGCTATCCATCTTCGTTTACTGAGGAAATGGTATATGGCTACCCGATATTTTAATCCTAAATACCTCGTCCATGTAGGGGTATTTAGTGCCATCTATATTGTGGTCTTTCTCACTACAGCCGCACTCGGTATCTTTGGCCCACCATTTCTATTTCTCGGTTGGGCCATTGGCACGGTGTTAAACGGCACCGTCTTAATGCTGTTCCGGCTGCGTGCGCCTTGCTTTGGCGCCATGACGCTTTTGGGGTTACTCGAAGGGTTGATTGCCGTAGGAAGCGGGTACCCCTGGTACGTTGCCCCATTAACGGCCCTTCTCGGAGCCGGTGCGGATGCTATTGCCCAGCGAGGTGGTTTTACGAACCGTACGCTCAATATGATCGGCTACGGGGTATTCGCACCTTGGATAGCCCTTCCGTTTCTTCCCATTTTGGTTAATAGCCAAGCCTATTTCGATATGTTGTATGCGAAGGCTCGCAATAAAGCATTTGTTGCGCAACTCGAACACTATCTCAACGGCACAACCGTAATCCTCTGGATGGGAACGCTCGTGCTAGTCGGGCTGGTTGGTGCGTGGTTGGGAAACCGGATCATTGCCAAGCACTTTGTCAAAGCGGGGCTTGTCGATACCTAGACCATGCACTGGGCTGCGCTATCAACCTGGTTGCACCATCATCGGAGGAGAATGTCAATACATCGTGTATTGATCCTCTCCGCATACGCAATACGCGCTGATTCACTCGGCATTTCTGTGCCCAGCAGACCGCTCGTGAGCAAACTGGCAAGGCCGTGGACGTGCGACCATAACACCGTTTCTTGCTCGTGGTCTGCGTGATCGCTATCGATAAGGCGAACAAGATCACGAAGTGCAGTTCGTGCACGATCACCGTGGCGTTGTACATCGGGATAGTGGCTGTGGTCAATCATGTCATTACGAAACATAACTTGAAAGACACCAGGGTTACGTATCGCAAACGTCACATAGGCATTCGCTGATGCAATGGCTGCACTATGAGCACCCAGGCTAGACACCTGGGTGTTGGCATATTCCAGCGCATCTGCCAGCTCACTAAATCCTTCAGCGACAACAGCTGCAAGAATGGCCTCTCGATTGGGGAAGTAGTGGTATGGCGCTTGATGGGTACATCCGGTTCGTCGTGCCACTTCACGCATACTCAGCGCCGCGGGTCCACGTTCAGTGAGGAGTGCTCGACTCGTATTGAGCAACCGAGTGCGTAAATCATCGGTTCCCTCGGCCTGCACTGATTCTCCCGTTGTCATACCGCCAGCCTAGCCATCTTTGGAAAGGCCAAATCCTCCCTCTCAGATACTTGACAGTGTCTAGCTGTGTTATTAGGCTAGACACTGTCAAGTAGATGGGATGGGGATAGTAATGGGTACGTACGATGCAATTGTGATTGGGTCTGGGATAGGGGGATTGACTGCCGCTGGGTTACTTGCTCGTGTTGCAAAGAAACGGGTATTGGTACTCGAACGCCACATCGAACCAGGTGGATTGACTCACTGTTTTCGCCGGAATGGGGCCAGCTGGGATGTTGGCATTCATTACATCGGTCAGATGGATCCAGAGAGTCCATCTCGCCAATATTTGGATTTACTCACCGGAGGTGCACTCCAATGGAATCGAATGCCAGACGGGTTTGAGCGGTTCATCTATCCCGACATGGAATTTGTCGTGCCGTCCGATCCGATGGAGTACCAAGCGCAGCTCATGGCGCAGTTTCCTGACGAAGGTGGTGCGATACGTCGATATTTCCGTGACATCAAATGGGTAACACGCTGGATAACATTGCGAATGGCCAGTGGAATGACCCCACCATGGATTGCTCCTATCCTCATCGGATTGGGAACGCTAACTAATCGGATGCCACTGCAAACTACTAAACAATATTTAGAGCGCCGATTTTGTTCCCCCCAGTTGCGCGCTCTACTTGCGAGTCAGTGGGGCGATTATGGTCTCCCACCAAGTAAAAGTGCATTCGCTATTCATGCGTTGATCGTCAACCACTACTTACAGGGTGGCTGGTTTCCTCGTGGTGGAAGTGCCCAAATTGCCAGAATGATTGAACGCCAGATTGAACATCAGGGTGGGGCTGTCAGAGTAGGTCAACATGTCTCGCGTATCCTCATCGAACAAGGGCGCGCTGTTGGGGTGCATGTTCATGACATAAGAGGGGGCAACACTGGAGATTGCATATATCGGGCGCCATTGATTATTTCTGACGCTGGTGCCCGAGTTACGTTTGAATCGTTGTTGCCCAAGACGGGGAAGATTGGTCGGCGTACCGCAAAACTTCGTAAGGCAATCGCCGCAATTGGGCATGGAACATCGGTGGTAACTGTTTATCTTCAGTTAACACGCCATATCCACTCAATTGGATTGAATGGAGAAAACCTCTGGATATATACAGGCTTAGATCATGACGCTATGGCGAATAAGGCCGCAGCAGCATTGGTGTCTGGCCAGCCATCTTCAGCATTTGTTTCATTTCCCTCGGTGAAGGCTGGTGAACAGAAGCATCATACCGCAGAGATTATTGCCTTCATTGACGCCAACGCTTTCGAACCGTGGAAGCGTCAGCCCAAAGGTCAACGAGATACTGAGTATCTTGCGTTAAAGACACGGATTGGGGCGGGATTGATTGATCTCGTTGATCAAGCAGTTCCAGGATTTGGCGCGCTTGTTGATCGTTTCGAAGTGGCGACACCGCTAACCATTGAACATTACACCGCACATCCACAAGGAGCGTTCTACGGATTGCCTGCAACGCCAAGGCGTTATCAGGCCAAACCTTTGGGGCCACGTACGCCCATCCCTGGCCTGTTATTGTCCGGCCAAGACGCTGGTGAACTTGGCATTATGGGCGCAGTAATGGGTGGTGTTGCAGCCGCTAGTCATGCTTTGGGACCGCGTGGATTTAGCCGAATTAATCGGGCATTAGGTACACCAACTCACCAAATGCCAGATCGCTCGTCCTTACTGCCACCGGATAAATACCGTGTCACCATCACTCAAAAGGATCGGCTTACACCAAGCATCTGGCAGCTCACTTTGGCAGTAGATGGAGAAGTTCAGGCATGGAAGGCTGGGCAATTTGCTCGCCTCCGTGTCCATCCCTATGTATGGCGTGACTATTCAATTGTGTCCCTTGATGGAAACGAACTCAAACTGCTTGTGAGTACCCGAACGGGAGGCCATGGGTCGCAGTTTATTGAGCAGATAGCGGCTGGTGTGTCTACGACTGCGGAACTTCCATTAGGTCACTATCAATTTATTGATGACGATACACGCCCCATTTTCATTGCTACTGGAACAGGCATTGCACCATTTATTCCGATGTTTCGTCAGCTGGATGATAGTGGTCAACTAAAAGATGCCACACTGCTCTTTGGGAGTCGCGGTAGTGAAGATGATCTTCTTCTTCAATTGGACATACCGCTACCTGGAAGATGCATCCGGTGTTATAGCCGTCAGTCTGATGCCAATGCGAGGGCGGGGCGAGTGACAGATGTGCTTCACGAGTACCTGGATGATATCGACGATTCATCCTTTTATATCTGTGGATCAGCAGCTATGGTCAACGACAGTGCCGCCTATCTCCGGTCACATGGGGCGCACCACCTCTATGTCGAAGCCTTCTAAGGGTCATGTAGTCACAGAAACACTCCTACTTATGGCCACCAATCCCTACTTGTTCTCAAACTTAAGTTCTCCTAAATTATGTGTTGAACGGTTGTAGTAGCTGTTCAGAGGTACAACCCATGGACCCATGGTTGATACCTGGTGTTTGGCATAAGTGTTGAGTTGAGAAGGTTGCATGAACGACCCATCGGTACGTATTGAACATGCCCAGTTCTCCTATCAAGGAGGACATGAGGCGTCTGGTGGGTTTGATTCAACGACATCGTCTGTTGAACAGTCCCATACCGTGACGGCGCTGCGCGATATATCCCTCCGGTGTGAGCCTGGCACCATTACGCTCATTTGTGGCGCATCGGGAAGTGGCAAATCAACGGTTTTGCGCTTGATTAATGGGCTTGTTCCTCACGTCAACGAAGGTACGTTGACGGGTACGGTACAGGTAATGGGTGAGTCTGTACCTGATGCGCCAATAGAGGCCCTTGGTACCCATTCAGAAACGGTATTCCAGAATCCACGTACGCAGTTTTTTACCTCAGAAGTACTTTCTGAATTAGCGTTTCGGGGTGAAAACTGGGGGAAAGCGCCCGAGACCATTCTCAACCAAGCCATGATTGCCGCAAAACAAGTTGGCATCGAGGACCTCCTTGACCAGGAATTAATGAACTTGTCAGGCGGTCAGCTTCAGAAGGTCGCGTGTGCGCAAGCGCTTACCCCACAACCACCCGTACTGATTTTTGACGAGCCGACGTCAAATCTCTCACCTGAAGCAATTGATCAGATGGGTGAATTGCTTCATACCCTCAAAGCGGCTGGTCATACGATTATTGTGGCCGAACATCGTCTCTACTTTCTGCGTGATCTGGCTGACCATGTTGTGGTTATGGCGGATGGTGCTATCGCCCACGAATATGACGGCCCCACATTCTTTAACCTTTCAGAAGATGACCGTCAAGCACTCGGCCTCCGTACACTTGTTGATCCTCGAACCCCATTGGGGCCATCAGTGCATGACGGTACGGATAAGCGTGAACATGACGATGGCTTAGTACTTGACCAGGTCCGATTTTCCTATGGAGATAAACGGATACTCGATATTGACCATGCAGCGTTCCGATCCCACACGATCACCGCGATTACCGGTGATAACGGTGTAGGCAAAAGCACCCTAGCCCGTGTGCTGTGTGGCCTTGCCAGACCAGCTCGTGGTGGTGTTATCAAACTCAAGCACAAGCGGGTGCGTTCTCGCCAGCGGCTGAGTGAAACTACTGTTGTTATGCAAGATGTGCATCGTCAGCTTTTTGGTGAATCGGTATTAACCGAGGTGATGATTGGACAAACTGGGGAGGATGCAACAACCCGAGCTAGGGACGTTTTGCGCGCGCTCGGCTTGGCCGGTACTGAGGAGCGGCATCCCCTGGCATTGTCTGGTGGACAAAAACAGCGACTTGTTGTTGCGGCCGCTGTCGTTGCAGACAAGTCGGTGTACATCTTTGATGAACCAACCTCTGGGGTTGACTACCGCCATTTGAATGGGATAAGCGCGCAGATGCGCGAACTTGCTGACCGTGGGGCGGTTGTATTGGTAATTACCCACGATCCAGAACTCATTGCCACCTGTGCGGATCAGATCGTACGCATGGAGTCGCTTGACACGATTGGTACGGGTCAACCTCAACTCTCATTCCATCTTCCCTGATTGAAAGGAGGCTGCTCATGACAAGCAGTACAACGGAATCCCAATCAGTATCTACACAAGCTAATAACTACAACCTTGGTGGGTCACCCCCTGTGCGAGTAGATCCGGCAGAGATGGATAATAAAGCCAAGGACAAGGCGGGGCGTAAAGCTTTAAATGCACTCACGGGCCCAATTCGTATTGAGTTGGGTATTGGACGGGTGATGGCATTTATATCGGCGATCCTTGCCATCGCCCCTTATGTTGCACTTGTTGAAATCGGGTCGATTCTCTTCACCGCCCAACAAACCGGTGGGCCGATTGACGGCGATGCACTTTGGGGCAACGTCTGGCTTCTGTTGGGCAGTTTCTTACTTCGCATCGTGATCTATGTATTCGCCCTCAGCCTCACGCACTTTGCTGATGTGAAGTTCAGGTCATACCTGCGCACCCTGATGCTTGACCGGCTTGGTCGTGCCCCGCTTGCCTGGTTCACGGCAATTAATTCTGGACGGGTACGTAAAGCTATCCAAGATGATGCCGCCCAAATTCACACCCTCATTGCGCACGCACCCGTAGAAATGACGAGTGCGATTGTCCAACCAATCGCCCTATTGGTGTATGCCTTTTATATTGATTGGCGGTTGGGTATCGTGGCCATTCTCAACATCCCAGTCTTTGTGGCGGCGTATGCCTACATGATGCGTGATATGGGTGAAAAAACAGCCGAAATGGACACCCGCTTGGCCAAAGTATCGGCCACCATGGTTGAGTTTGTGTCGGGTATCTCTGTAGTGAAAGCCTTTGGTCATGTTGGAAGGGCGCACGCTCAGTATCAAACGGCGGCAGATGAGTTTGGAGCGTTTTATCTCGCCTGGTGCGAACCGATGCTCAAAGGGAATGCCATCGCAATTACGTTTATATCCATACCAGCGATGCTCCTGGTCAACCTTGGTTGTGGGGCACTCCTGGTGAACGCCGGCTATGTCAACCCAGTACAGGTCTTAGCAACCACCCTCATTGCCCTATTACTCCCAATGGCGGTCATGACGGTGGGCATGAGTACCTGGGCGTATCAAATGGCGGGCGGTGCCGCACTACGGATTCAAGAAACCCTTGACACCCCGATTCTTGAGCCACCGAGCGTGCCACAAACACCATCATCCTATGATGTAGCATTCCACGATGTCAGTTTTGCCTATGGTGACACCGTTGCCCTCGAACACATTGATTTAGAACTTAAAGCTGGCACCGTAACTGCCCTCATTGGTCCGTCTGGATCAGGCAAAAGTACGTTGGCAACGCTCGTTGCCCGCTTTGCAGACCCCGACGCCGGTTCGGTGACGATTGGGGGCGTAGATATTCGTGACATCGACCCAGATCACTTGTATCGCTACGTCGCCTTTGTTCTTCAAGACCCGCAACTCATTCAAGCCACGATTTATGACAACATCGTGATGGGACGGCCCCACGCGACCAAGGAAGAAGTGGAATCTGCTGCACGTGCGGCATATATCCATGATGAAATAGCCGCGTTCCCGAAAGGCTATGAAACGGTCATTGGTCAAGATGCCAATGTGTCAGGTGGACAAGCACAACGCATCGCCATTGCGCGGGCACTCCTCATTGATGCCCCCATTCTCATCTTGGATGAGGCGACGGCTGCGACCGATCCAGATTCCGAAGCTGAGATTCAACAAGCATTGAATGCACTGGTCAAAGACCGCACGGTCCTAGTTATCGCCCATCGGCTCAGCGCTATCACTGGTGCTGACCAGATTGTGGTCTTGGAGCGTGGTCGCATTGTGGCCCAAGGGGCACACGAACGGATTTTAGATAATCCGCACTATCAAACCCTATTGGCGATGAATGGTATGGCATAGGGAGACGGCGCTATGAATACATTTCTTGCAGATCGAACATTTCTTCTTCGCTTCAAACGGCTACTCTCAGCTAGAGGATTAGCCTACTTTGACCGTGGTGTGCGCCTTGCGACTCTCAATGGGGTGATCCGAGGCCTTGCCTTGCTAACCATCCTCCCCGCACTCACGACATTGATTGATGGTGGTACTGCGTGGGGCTTACCGTTTTGGGGTTGGATTGCCGCTATTGCCATACTCACCGTACTGGCTGCAATTGTTGAATATAACTTAGCGATTGCAGGGTTCAGGGGTGCTTTAGATCTCGCTACCAATGTGCACAACACCTTGGGGAGGCAAATCGCCAAGATTCCATTGGGCTGGTTCACTGCTGAGAGCGCCGGGGTCTTTTCACGGTTGGTATCTAAGGAACTCCTGATGCTCGGTGAGACGGCTGCGCACTTCATGTTGCCACTCGTTCAAAATGCAGTGGTCATCGTCATGCTAATTGTGGGATCGTTTATTTGGAACTGGCTCCTTGGGATTGCCTTTGTCGTATCTATCCCAGTACTGATTGGGTTCATGGCTTTTGCCCAGTGGTGTCATGGCAAGGGTAAGGAGATTTCAGAACCAACCGAAGAAGAACTTGCCGCTCGACTCATTGAATTTGCCACCTCCCAGGGCACGATTCGCGCTTGTGGATTGGGTACCGACTATCCCCAGCTCCGTCAAGCCGTCGATGATAATCAAAAAGCAGGCACGGTGAACTTGTGGTACTCCACTGCGGGGCTTGTCTCCACAGGCGTACTTACCCAGATCATTATCGTGACACTCGTGGTGCTCGCCACGTGGCTCACCCTTTCTGGCACGTTCAGTCCTGTGGAAGGCATTGCCTACATCGGGATGAGCCTTCGGTTCTACGATTTACTCATCGAAGTACAAATGCCACTCATCGGGCTTGAGGACCGCCGCCCAATATTCGATTTGATTGATGAGTTGTTCGACGCCCCAACCCTGCCACAGGTTGAGCACAGTGAGCCTTCAACGACACGTGGCAGTATCACGTTGAAAGATGTGCACTTCGGTTATCAACAACATGAGCCAGTCTTGAATGGGGTATCACTGATGGTTCCCCCCAAATCAATGACCGCCATTGTGGGGCCTTCAGGCTGTGGTAAGACCACGATTGCGCGGTTGATCTCACGGTTCTATGACGTTGATTCTGGCGCAATTGGTGTTGGTGGAGTCGATGTCCGTGACCAAACCACAGAAGACCTCATGGACCAGCTTTCCATGGTATTCCAAGATGTGTATCTCTTTGATGACACGCTTGAATCCAATATTCGTGTCGGGCGAGAAGATGCCAGTGATGAGGATGTCCTGTGGGCAGCTCGCCTTGCCGGGGTCGAAGAAATCGTGGAGCGCCTACCAGATGGCTATCAGACCCTTGTTGGTGAGGGTGGACGAAGCCTCTCTGGTGGTGAACGCCAGCGTGTTTCAGTTGCCCGAGCGTTGTTAAAACGCGCCCCAATCGTGTTATTCGATGAAGCAACGTCTGCCCTTGACGCTGAAAACGAAGCCAATATCGTCGCCTCAATGGAGGCACTACGCAACGATGCCACCCTTGTCGTGATTGCTCACAAACTGGACACGATTCGTGCGGCGGATCAAGTCATTGTAATGAATGCCAATGGCACGATTGCGCAAGTTGGCACCCACGACCAGCTTGTGCAAGAACCCGGCCCTTACCAAGGGTTCTGGGAACGGCGTAGCCAAGCTTCAGGATGGAAGCTTGTCTAAATCTCGATTCAATCGCATAGGTGCAGCCGGACAAGGCCGACTCCACCTATGCGATCAAGCGGTGAGGTTATTGGACGAGAGATGATGCCCAAGACTGTGCTTCCATAGTTTGGGTAGGTGCAAGTGGGCCAGCAGCAGAACGGACAATGAAGCTCTTGATTGCGATTTTATTCCCTCGTGCGTGTGCAGAGAGGACCTTTGCGATCTTCTTTGCTGCAGACCCATTTATCCAGCTTCGGCTGGTCACCGTGTCAAAGGCAGCAATAGCTGGAGTACCTGCGAAGGTAAGAGAAGTAAGCCATTCTCGAACCCCCTGCTCTTCCTCACTATGCTGCCCTTCAGAGGCTTTTAACCGGCTCTGCGGTGTTGACATACCTCGGTTATGGGTGGGAGCCCCAACGACGAGGACATCAATATCATCCGCGATCGTCAAGGGTGCATCACTAATCTCTTGAAGCGTTACAGCATGACCCAATTCAGTAAGGCTTGAAGAAATAACCTGGGCTATTTCGCGGGTATTACCAAAGAAAGATTCAACAACAATCAGGATATTCATCGCTTCCCCTATGGCTCTTGAGCATGGCCCATTGATAATGCCGTTGTTAGAAATAAGGGTAAGGGAGCAAGGTATGAAAGTCCAGATTGAACGCAACAATGCTAGCCTCGTGGCAGCTACGGTCGGGTAAGAGGAGTGCAATGGCTGCTGATTTTGTTCACCTCCATGTTCACAGTGAATACTCAATGCTTGATGGCGCAAGCCGGGTAGGTCAGCTTGTCAAGCATGTTGCTGACCAGGGGATGCCTGGGGTAGCCCTCACTGACCACGGCGTGATGTTCGGCATCGCTGAGTTCTTGGGTGCCGCGGGCAAGGTTGGAATTAATGGGATAGCAGGGTGTGAGCTTTATCTTGCACCTGAAAGCCGTTTTGACCGCACCACAACGGTGCCAGGGAAGACAGGGACCCCGTATTACCATCTGACGGCCCTCGCTGAGAATAACGTCGGCTATAAGAACTTGATGAAGTTATCCTCCCTGGCTTATAGCGAAGGGTATTGGCGTAAACCAAGGGTTGACCGCGAATTACTGGAACGCTATCGAGAAGGCATCATCATTTTGAGTGGGTGTCTGGGCGGTGAAGTGAACCAGATGCTGTTGAATAACAATGCGGCGGGCGCGAAAGCGTCTATGGCCTGGTACCGTGACGTGTTTGGCGACCGCTACTACGTAGAGCTTCAAGATCACGGCATACCAGAGCAAGACGAAACGAATCCACAGCTCATCGCGATGGCTAAGGATCTCCAGATTCCCCTTGTCGTTACGAACGATAGCCACTACACCTATCAGAGTGACTATGAAACGCATGACGGATTGTTGTGCATCCAAACCAACTCACTCAAGAGCGAGACGAATCGCTTTAAGTTTCATAACGATCAGTTCTATGTCAAGAGTGCTGAAGAGATGAAAGCACTATTCCCTGACTTACCGGAGACATGGAAGAATACGCTCGAAATCAATGAACGCTGTTCGGTGACTCTTGGCTATGGTGAACGGCACTTGCCAAAGTTTGAGTGTCCTGATGGGATGAGTGAGCGTGAGTTTCTTCGCCATAAAGTCACTATTGGTGCCCTTGAACGCTATGGCGATGAAACGGGCGCCACATCCTATGAACAGCTCAGGGAAGATGTACGCGAACGGCTCGAATTTGAGCTAGGGGTTATTGAGAATATGGGCTTTTCTGCCTACTTCTTGATTGTGAGTGACCTGATTGACTATGCCCGTAAGACCGGTATTCGGGTTGGGCCGGGTCGTGGGTCAGCGGCAGGGTGTGCCGTGTCCTATTGCACGGGTATCACGAACCTTGACCCGTTAGCTCACGGCTTGCTGTTTGAACGGTTCTTAAACCCGGAACGGGTGTCCATGCCAGATATTGATATGGACTTTGACGAACGTCGCCGTGGGGACATGATTACCTATACCGCCAATAAGTATGGGGCTGACCATGTCGCGCAGATCGTGACGTACCAGACGATTAAAGCGAAACAAGCCATTAAGGATGCGGCCCGGGTCCTCGGGTTGCCTTATGCCTTTGGGGACAAGCTCGTCAAGATGTTCCCAACTGGCGACATCAATATCGCGTTAAATGATGCGATTGAACAAAGTGGGGAACTCAAGGAAGAGGAAGCGAATAGTCCCGATGCACGTCGTGTACTCGGTCTCGCCCGCGGGTTAGAAGGTTTGCGTCGTCAGCATTCGATTCACGCCGCTGGTGTGGTGATTGCAGACGAACCGATCACCGATGTGGTCCCAACCCTGAAAGTCAAGGGTGAAGGCGAAACAGTCACCCAATATGACGGTGGCCAGATTGAAGCACTTGGCCTGCTCAAAATGGATTTCTTGGGCCTACGTAACCTGACGGTGATTAGCGATGCCGTTGCCCATATTGAGGCCACCACAGGGCAAGTCATCGATCTTGATGAGCTGGACCTCAAAGACCCCAAGACCTATGCGCTTTTAGCGCGTGGTGATACGGACGGCGTGTTTCAGTTGGAATCTGCCGGGTACAAGGCGCTGTGCCGGTCAATGAAACCTGACCGATTTGGCGATATCACCGCCCTGGGTGCGCTGTACCGCCCTGGTCCCATGAGCGCCGATCTGCACAATGAGTACGCCCGACGCAAAAACGGGCTGAGTCCGGTGACCTATGCCCATGATGATTTGAGTGAGATTCTGGGTGAAAGCTATGGCCTGTTGATCTATCAAGAACAGGTGCAGTTGATCGCCCAAAAGATTGCCGGGTTTTCCTTGGGTCAGGCTGACGGTATTCGTAAAGCCATCGGGAAAAAACTCCTCGACAAGATGGCTGAAATTAAGGATTCCTTCCTGGAAGGAACGGTTAATAATGGCTATGAGCTATCTCTCGGCGAACGACTTTGGAATGAAATTGAAGGCTTTGCAAAATACGCATTCAACAAATCCCACTCAGCAGCCTACGGAGTCGTAACCTATCAAACTGCCTGGTTGAAAGCTAATTATCCCGTTCAATACATGGCAGCATTATTGACAAGTGTTAAGAATAATAAAGATAAATTACCTGCTGCTTTATATTCCACGAAAACGATGGGTATAGAGGTACTGGTTCCTGATATAAATGAATCGTTAGTAAACTTTTCACCAGTCGGAGATGGATCAACGAAACAGATTCGTTTTGGATTGAGTGCAGTTCGAAATGTTGGTGAACATGTTTGCGAGCAAATTATTGAAGAACGTGAAGCTAACGGCCCATTTGTAGATATCTATGACTTTGTTTCTCGAGTTGATACCGGGGTATTAAATAAGCGCCTTGTTGAGAGTTTGGCTCGGGCTGGAGCATTCGAATCCTTAGGGCATCCCCGCAAAGGTTTGGCGATGGTCATTGACCAGATTGTGGACGAGGCTTTGGCGACACGAAAGCGCGAGGATCAGGGGGAGTACAGCCTGTTTGACCTATTCGATGAAACGGCTGAAACGGCTGAAGATACACACGCCAATCGTGTGGATATTCCTCAGGTTGAATACGACCGAAATGACAAACTCGTGGCGGAAAAAGAGATGCTTGGGCTCTTTGTGTCCGATCATCCGCTCAAGGGGTACGAGCGGGTGTTAGAACCGCTTTCTACCGCGCCTATTCCCCAACTCATCGATGACGCCAGTCATCGGCGAGAACATGGGTCGAATGATCAAGCTAATGGACGAAATCGCTTTCAAGGAACGGAAGTGACGATTGCCGGATTATTGAGCGGAGTCACGAAGCGATTCACAAAGAAGGGTGACTCCTATGTGGTGGCCCAGATTGAGGACTTTGCCGGGCGCTTAGATATCACGTTCTTCCCGCAGGCCTACAATCGCTATGCCGACTTACTACACGATGACGCCATTGTGGTCATTAATGGGCGATTAAAAGATGAGGATCCACCACAAGTCATCGTAGATACGGTCACATCACCCGATTTAAGTGCGGTTGGGGCGGCACCGCTCACTATCCGATTACATCCTGGGCAGTGTGTACCTGAACTGCTTAATCGATTAAAAGAAATTTTAGAGTCATCGGCTGGTGCAACAAAAGTCTCTGTGATTATTGATGACCAAAAAGGAAGGGTAAGTAACCTTTATTTACCTGTTCAGTTACATATTGATCGAAGTACGGCCCTTGTGAGTGAACTTAAGGCCCTCTTGGGCCGTGAGGCAGTGGCCTAAGGTCCTCATTAATGGACTAGTCAACCGTTAAGGCAGTAAAAAACTGATTTAGAATGGTCTGTTTTGCCATTCACCTCGTACCTTGCATTTATGACAGAGGTACGTATCCACGGAAGAGGTGGGCAAGGGGTCGTAACTGCGGCTGACCTCTTGGCCTACGCCGCATTTAAAGATGGGCACCACGCCCAGGCGTTTCCCAGCTTTGGGTCTGAACGCATGGGTGCTCCGGTTGTGTCGTATTGCCGCATTGAAGAAACGGCCATCCGATCACGCGAACCTGTGATGGAGCCCGACATCATCATCGTTCAAGATCCAACACTATTGGCAATCATGAACCCGTTTTCGGGGTTGAGGCCGGGTGGCTATGCACTTGTCAATAGCGCTAAGCGTCTTCGTACCCTCGGACTCAGTGACCTTGTAGACGCCTTCCCCCCAGGACATATCCGGTCGATGCCAGCCACTGATATGGCAAAGGAATACGTCGGTCGTCCTGTTCCTAACGCAGTGTTGTTAGGCGGGATGGCTGCACTCACTAACTTGGTCCGACTGGAAAGCGTAAGTGCTGCTATCAGAGACAAGTTCCCGGGCAAGGTAGGCGAGGCGAACGTGAAGGCGGCTACCGCCGCATACGAACTTGTATTAAGCCAAAAGGAGCCGGCCAGTGTTGGAACAAATTGAAGGTAGTCAAGCAATTGCAAAAGGGGTAGCAGCCTGTCGACCTGAGGTGATCGCTGCCTACCCGATTAGTCCCCAAACCCACATCGTTGAAGCATTGAGCGCCATGGTGAAATCAGGCGACATGACCGGGTGTGAATACATCAATGTTGAATCTGAATTTGGGGCGATGAGTGCTTCTATTGGGGCAAGCGCCATGGGTGCACGCTCCTATACTGCTACGGCAAGCCAAGGATTATTATTCATGGTTGAAGCGGTGTATAACGCAGCCGGGCTTGGGCTACCGATCGTGATGACGGTAGCAAACCGCGCGTTAGGGGCTCCAATTAATATTTGGAATGACCATACTGATTCAATGAGTCAGCGTGACTCCGGGTGGTTACAGCTCTATGCCGAGGACAACCAAGAAGCGGTAGACCTGCATATTCAGGCGTTCCGTATCGCTGAGGAATTGTCCATTCCGATCATGGTTTGTATGGATGGGTTTATTTTGACCCATGCCGTAGAGCAGGTTGACATTCCCACAAAAGAAGAAGTTGACAACTTCTTACCTCCGTATGAGCCACGCCAAGTTCTCGACCCCGAGAATCCTGTATCTATCGGCGCCATGGTAGGGCCGGAGGCATTTACTGAGGTTCGCTATCTTGCCCACCATAAGCAGTTGAAAGCCCTTGAGCTCATTGAACAAACTAAAGAAGAGTTCAAATCGATCTTTGGACGTGAGTCTGGTGGCCTCATTCGCGAATACATGACTGAAGATGCCGACACGATTGTGGTTGCGCTTGGGTCAGTATTGGGAACAATCAAAGATGTTGTTGACCAGCGTCGTGCCAACGGCGAAAAGATCGGTGTGTTGGGCATCGTGAGCTTCCGCCCGTTCCCACAACGGCGAGTCCGTGAGGCGTTGGCCCATGCCAAGACCGTGATTGTGTTAGAGAAGGCGTTCAGTGTGGGTATTGGTGGCATCGTTTCATCCCATGTTCGCTCAGCGGTTCGCGGCATCGGTATGGACGTTTACGAACTGATAGCCGGGTTGGGGGGACGCAATATCACCAAGACGAGTTTGAATACCTACTTTGATGCCGTGGCAGCCCATGAAGCTGATGAACAAACCTTCTTGGACCTTGATCATGAGTTGATTGATCGTGAATTGGCACGAGAAGATCAAATGCGACGCTCAGGTCCTGTGGCAGAAAACTTGTTACGTCACGTCAATGAGCGCACCGAAATTGCTGTGGCCGCCGAATTAGCTAGCCACAGTGAATAGGAGGAACAGATGTCTTCACTACCCATTGCCAATGCAGTAGAAACACCGATTCCTGCGCGCAGCGAAGTTCGTTTTTACCAGGTTGGATCATTCGCCGTTGGTAATCGCCTTGCGAATGAAGAACACCGCAGTGTGCAGTCAGACCCCAACCGATATAACTCGTTAACGTCAGGGCACCGTGCATGCCAAGGTTGCGGTGAGGCGCTCGGGGCTCGCTATGCCCTAGATACCGCGATGGCGGCAACCGGTGGGAATACGGTTGCCATCAATGCCACTGGCTGCCTAGAAGTATTCTCAACCCCTTATCCTGAATCAGCGTGGACCTTGCCTTGGTTACACAGCCTGTTTGGTAATGCGCCAGCCGTTGCTAGTGGAGTTGCCGCAGCACTCAAAGCGAAGGGCCGGACAGATATTCGCGTGGTCGCCCAAGGTGGTGATGGTGGCACCGTTGACATCGGCATGGGCTGCTTGTCTGGCATGTTCGAACGTAATGACGATGTGCTCTACATCTGCTATGACAACGAGGCCTATATGAATACGGGTGTGCAGCGCTCGGGGGCAACACCACCAACGGCGCGGACGGCAACCACCCAGCCAGTAGGTGCACGTCCTGGCAATAACTTTGGCCAGGGTAAAGATATGGCTCGTATTGCGATGGCCCATGAGATTCCCTACGTCGCCACCGCCACCGTTGCTGACCTACGTGACTTGGAATACAAAGTTGAAAAGGCCATGAAGATTCGTGGCGCCCGCTATATCCACGTGTTGGTGACGTGCCCACTTGGGTGGGGATCTGCGGCTAAAGATACGATCAAAATTGCTCGTCTGGCCACACAGACCGGTATTTTCCCCGTGTACGAAGCAGAAGCCGGTGAAGTGACCTCAGTGGCCAAGATTCGCCGCCCCATTCCTGTCATGGAATATTTGAAGACTCAGCGCCGGTTTGCCCACGTGGTAAAGCAAGGCCCCGACGGAGAAGATGCCCGTCGTATTCAAGAAATGGCTGCACGCAATATGCGTCGCTACGGACTCGTTGACCCTGAGCTGTTGGACGACGACCTGCGTGACCTCTTTATGAATGCCAAGGCCGACCCTGAAGGGCGCTTTAGCGCCGCTTTTGCCGAAATGGTCCGTGACAGTGTTGGCGCCGTCAACACGCCGGCAGCGAATTAACGGAGACCGCGATGAGTACTGATCAAATTCAACCAAATGCACAGAACCCGTTTGCGATCACCCTGCAAGTCGGGTCATCACTGGCAAACGAAACCGGATCATGGCGTACCGAACGCCCCGTTTACGTTGATCTTCTTCCACCCTGTAATAAAGCCTGCCCAGCCGGTGAGAATATCCAAGAATGGTTATTCCATGCTGAAGAAGGTGATTATGAGGGCGCTTGGCGCCAAATCATGAAAGATAACCCGTTACCTGCCTGTATGGGACGGGTGTGTTATCACCCATGTCAAACTGCATGTAACCGGGTGCAAGTGGATGAAGCGGTCGGGATTAACGCCATTGAACGTTTCCTAGGCGACAAAGCCATTGAAGAAGGCTGGACTGTTGAAGGCCCCAAAACTGAAACAGGCCAAAAGGTACTAATTGTTGGTGCTGGTCCTTCCGGACTGAGCGCGGCGTATCACCTGCGCTTATTTGGTCACGATGTCACCGTGCGAGACGCCGGTCCAATGGCGGGTGGGATGATGCGGTTCGGTATTCCGGCTTATCGTCTACCTCGACATATCCTCGACGCCGAGATCAAACGCATCGAGAACCTTGGCGTCAAGTTCGAGTTTGATTCCAAGGTCACGAATATCAAGGAAGTCAAAAAGGACTTTGATGCCGTATTCTTGGCCGTTGGTGCCCATATTGGTCGCAACGCCCACATTCCTGCCGCAGGGGCGGCCAAGGTGATGGACGCGGTGAACGTGCTGCATGATATGGAAGCCGGAGAGAAACCGCTCCTGGGCCGACGCGTTGCCATCTATGGTGGCGGTAATACGGCCATTGATGCCGCGCGTACGGCGAAGCGTTTGGGTGCTGAAGAAGCCGTGATTATTTATCGTCGTACCCGCGACCGTATGCCGGCCCACGATTTTGAAGTGGCTGAGGCCGAAGAAGAAGGCATCATGATGCGCTGGCTCTCAACGATTAAGAACGTTGAGGATGAGAAGCTCGTGATCGAAAAAATGGAGTTAGATGAAACGGGCTTCCCCCAGCCAACGGGTGAGTACGAAACCCTTGAGGCTGATTCAGTGGTCCTGGCCCTCGGTCAAGACTCTGACTTGAGCCTGATTGAAAATGAACCAGAAATCATCATTAATAAGGGTGTCGTTGAGGTTAACGATGCCATGATGACGGGGATGGACGGGGTGTTTGCTGGTGGCGATATGGTACCGAGTGAACGTACGGTGACCGTAGCCATTGGGCACGGGAAGAAAGCGGCACGCTATATCAACGGTTGGTTAGTCGGTGACCCCTATCCAGGGGCACCCAAGCCCGGTGATGCCAGCTTGGACCGGATGACAACGTGGTACTACGCCGATGCGCCTCAGCAGGTACGCAAGAAGCTTGAAGCGGCACGTCGTTCATCCACCTTTGATGAGGTTGTCATCGGTCTAGACGAAGAAAGCGCCTTATTTGAGGCTCGCCGCTGCATGAGCTGTGGTAACTGCTTCGGCTGTGATAACTGCTTTGGGGTGTGCCCCGACAATGCCATCACCAAGTTGAAGCCTGGTTCATATGAGTTCAAGTATGACTACTGCAAGGGCTGTGGCATCTGCGCCGCAGAATGCCCGTGTGGCGCGATTTCAATGGTTCCAGAAGACATCTAAATGGCGTAGCTAATACGTCAACCACGGAGCCCGATACGGCTCGTGATGAGGGTGAGCCGATTGGCTCACCCTCATCTTGGTGCAAGGCTGGGTATGCCCACGGTCATGACGGTCCTATGGCTCCTCTTGCTCAGGTGATGACAGCGTGGTGCACGTATCACTAAGTTGGAGGTCTGTGTTGGCACCCGTAAAGGATTGTTCATGAGCCGTGTACTCGATTTGGCTGGTACCCACCTCCCTGCAACCTTGGCGAGGGGAGAACGTTTTGTTCGTCTGGTGGGAGATACCCCAGGGATACTCGACCTTGATGACGGGCGTATCCAATTTGGAGACAAGCAGTGGCCCATACAGATCGTTGGGACCACCGATACCGAGGCACATGCTTGGGTTTGGGCGTGGGCTGACGGCCAGCCCTTCCCTGAGGAACTCACAATTACCGCCAGAGCCTTGCGTGATATGGGGAAACGAGAACTACTCCCAGAGTTTGGCGAAGCTATTTGGCATCTCGACGATATTCAACCTTATGTGGTGGCTGCGATTGCCCGTGGCTGGGGGCTAGCTGACGTGCTCTACCGTGTTCCTATCGACCACCGTGCAATCTATGTATTAATGAGTGATGTCACCCTCCCTGCACCCAAAGCCCATGAGTTAGCGAACGCACTGACCACCGCAATTGCTATGGTGCCTATTGACCATCGTCGCGCCACCGTTGACCTCATGGCTGATGCACGTATCCCTACGACGGGTGTTGATGAGGTTGTGCTGGCAACAGTGCCACCATCTGGGCCAGATGGAAAACCAGAAAGTGTCACGATTACCTTTACGCCCCAAGGAAAAATCGCAGATGTTGGGGTCGTCATCGTCTGATCCGTACCTGACGATTACTGTAGTGCCAACCGAAGGAGAACCACGATGAGCGACGCCCCTGCACACCGCTATTTACCGAACACAATTGAACCTAAATGGCAAGCCCGTTGGGAACGAGAAAACGTGTTTGCCGCCCATAATGATAGTGACAAACCCAAGTATTACGCCTTGTGTATGTTCCCTTATCCATCGGGTACTGGGCTTCATGTTGGCCACCCAGAGAGTTACACGGCCATCGATATTGTGAGTCGGTATAAGCGGATGCAAGGGTTTAACGTGCTTAATCCCTTTGGGTTTGATGCCTTTGGCTTACCTGCCGAGCGTGCGGCTCAGCGCGAAGGCCGTCACCCTGAGGGCATTACTCGTGAACGGATGGAGTATTTCCGTACACAGGTGAAGTCACTTGGGTTCAGTTTTGACTGGAACCGTGAAGTAGTTACCTGTGACGTGGACTATTACCACTGGACGCAATGGCTTTTTACGTTGTTCTTTGAACGTGGATTAGCGTACCTAGCTGAGGTACCCGTGTGGTGGTGCGAGGCGCAAGGCACCGTATTGGCCAATGAGGAAGTTGTTGATAATCGGTACGTTGAAACCGGTGACCCTGTGGAACGTCGCTATATGCGCCAGTGGATGTTGCGGATTACCGACTATGCCGAGAGTTTGCTGGAAGGGCTTGATGACCCATCCCTAGATTGGCCAGAAGGGCTTAAAGACATGCAGCGTGCATGGATTGGAAAATCCACTGGCGCGCAGCTTTCCTTTGTGATTGATGGACACGACGATTTGACCTTTGACGTGTTTACCACACGGCCAGACACCCTTGGGGCGGCAACCTATTGTGTGTTGGCGCCAGAGCACGAACTCGTTGCTGCGATTACGACTGATGACCAGCGTGAGGTCGTGACTACCTACGTTGACGCTGCTGCGGCTAAAAGTGAGCGTGATCGTCAGGTAGGGGAGAAGGATAAAACTGGAGTCTTTACAGGGGCCTATGCCATCAATCCGTTGAATGGGCGCAAGGTACCCGTATGGGTTGCGGACTATGTGTTGGCCGGGTACGGCACGGGTGCAATTATGGCTGTACCTGGTCATGATGAGCGCGACCATGACTTTGCTACAGTGCACGGGCTGCCTATTGAAAGTGCGTACACCTTGCCAGAGGGGTTTGATATTGGTGCTGGGGTATTCCTCGCAACGGAGACCCAAACCACGGTCAATAGTGGCCAATTTGATGGTCTTGGCCAAGAAGAAGCGAAGCAGGCGATTACCGATTACCTCGTGGCTGAAGGTATCGGTGAAGCACAGACCAATTACCGGCTTCGGGATTGGCTCTTTAGTCGCCAACGGTATTGGGGTGAACCATTCCCCATTTTGCATGGGCCAAATGGGGAAATTGTGACTGTGCCTGATGATGCCCTTCCGGTTGAATTGCCCCATGTTGATGAATACCGTCCAACTGATGCTGGTGAACCACCTCTTGCGCGTGCTACTGAATGGGTGAACGTCACTATTGACGGTAAAACCTGGAAACGTGAAACGAATACGATGCCCCAGTGGGCTGGTAGCTGCTGGTACTGGTTGCGGTACATGGACCCACACAATGATAAGGCTGCTTGGAGTAACGAAGCGACGGAGTATTGGCAGGCAGTGGACCTCTATATCGGTGGGGTAGAACATGCTGTTTTGCACTTGCTGTATGCGCGATTCTGGAACCATGTCTTCCATGATTTAGGGCTAGTGTCTGTCCGTGAACCCTTTACTCGGCTATTTAACCAAGGGATGATTCTGGCGAACGCCTACCGTGAACGCAATGGCAAATATCATCACCCTAATGATGTGGTGAATCTCCAAGATGAACCCTTTGAGATGGTGAGTCCTTGGACGCAACAACCCGTGGTAACGACGTGGTATGCAACGGATGAGCACGGCAAGCGGGTGCCGGTTGAAGAGAAGTCCGGAAAGATGGGGAAAAGCCTTAATAATGCCGTTGACCCTATGGACATCGTGGCCAGCCACGGCGCCGATGCACTGCGGATCTATGAAATGTTCATGGGCCCGCTCGACCAGGTGAAGGTGTGGTCTACGTCTGGTTGTGACGGGGTGCTGCGCTTTTTACAGCGGGTGTGGCGTCTGTTTATCAACGATGAAACCGGTGAAGTGCGGCCCTTCGCGTCACAAACCAAACCGGCAGCACGTAAAGCCCTCCATGTCGCGGTCAAAGAAGCCGGGGCGGGTATCGAAGAACTTCGCTTTAATACGCCCATTGCCAAGATGATGGAGTTTGTGAATGTCTGTGGTCCAGACACTCCATCACGTGATGATGCTGAGATCTTTGTGCGTATCTTGAGTCCTTGGGCGCCACACGTGGCAGAGGAGTTGTGGGAACGGTTTGGCCACACAGAGAGCCTCACGTTTGAGCCTTGGCCAGCGGTTGACGAGTCCGCCCTCATCGATGATGAGATCACGATTGTGATCCAAATTAAGGGCAAGAAGAAGACGGTAATTCAAGTACCAGTTGATGCAGATGATGACACGATACTCCAAGCTGCCCGCGATGCGGCTGACCTTTCTCCCGACAATGTCATCAAGGAAATCCTTGTGCCGGGTCGGCTTGTCAACTTTGTGACCAAGTAAATCCAATTAATACCAATGAAATCCACGCTTGTTTACTGGTAAAGGAAACCTCGATGTTTAGTGCCAAAATCCGTCCCCAAGATGACCTCTGGGGTTCAGTCAATAATGATTGGCTCGCTGACAACCCCATTCCTGAAGACAAAGCATCCTGGGGGTCCTTTGAGCAGCTCAGGGAACTCAGTGAAGAGCATGTCAAGACCATTATTGAAACAAGTGCTGCAAATGCGGTGAATGACCATGAAGATGCCTTGATAGCCCACTTGTACGACGCGTTCATGGATGAAGATCGTATTGAAAGCCTTGGGCTTGAACCTTTTCATGAACGGTTGGCCGCTATTGAGGCCATTGATTCACTTGAGGAGTTTATTACCGCGTCCGGTCAGCAGTACCGGCAAGGGACCGGCAGTGTATTTGGCTTTTATGTGTGGTTAGATGCGGACAACCCTGACCGGTATGTGCCGCATATGGGACAAAGCGGTATCGGGCTTCCCGATAAGGCCTACTACCTTGAGGCAGAACATGGCCCGATATTGGAAGCGTATCGCTCCCATCTGATCAATATGCATCAGCTCGTAAGGCTTGACGGGGAGGCAAGCCCGTGGGCAGACCGCATCATCACCCTTGAAACCAAGATTGCTCGTGCCCATTGGGATCGTGCAAAGTGCCGCGATGCCATTGCGACACATAATCCACGCAGCGTTGATCAGCTTCGAGACGATTGGCCGCAGATAGACCTATTCCTTGACGCCATCGGTTTACCAGAACAGGCTCGTGAGCGCATTCTGGTCAGCCAACCTGATGTGGTGCCCGCGATGGCTGCCGTGTTGACATCAGAGCCGTTAGCGGACTGGAAAGCCTGGATGAGTTGGCGGTCCATTCGCGCGATCGCAAGTCTTGGTCCACAGGCAATCGTGGATGAAGATTTTGCCTTTAGTGGTCGCATTATGAACGGGACTGAGGTTATTCGCCCTCGCTATAAGCGCGCAATTGGACTGGTTGAAAGCTATCTCGGTGAACCCATTGGTAAACGCTATGTCGCCAAGCACTACCCTGAGCGCGCCAAAGTACAGATGGATGAGCTCATCACCCATCTCCTTGATGCCTATCGTGAGTCCATAACCAACCTTGACTGGATGCAAGCCTCAACGCGGACCAAAGCGTTGACCAAACTCGATAAGTTCACCCCAAAAGTCGGGTCACCGATTACCTGGCGTGACTATAGTGAACTCCGTCTTGATGGCCTGAACCTTATTGATAGTGTGCTGGCCTGTCGTGGATTTGAGTACGCCTATGAGTTGGACCGATTGAATCGGCCACGCGATAAGAACGAATGGCTCATGACTCCGCAAACGGTCAATGCGTATTACTCCCCACTCCAAAACGAAATTGTGTTTCCGGCAGCCATTTTGCAGCCACCCTTCTTCGACCCAGACGGCGACCCTGCCTATAACTATGGTGGCATCGGAGCCGTGATAGGCCATGAAATTGGGCATGGATTTGATGACCAAGGCAGTCGCTATGACGGTGATGGGGTACTTCAGAATTGGTGGACTGACGCTGACCGCGAAGCATTTGAAGACCGTACGGCTTCATTGATTGCCCAGTTCCAGGGGCTTATCCCGCGAGCACTGGCTGAAGAATCCGAGTCGCTCACGGGTGTGAACGGTGAATTGACCTTGGGTGAGAATATCGGAGATCTCGGTGGGGTAGGTATCGCATTACAGGCCTGGCGCGCCTATGTACGTGACCATGGTGCTGATGACACGATTGATGGATTGACCGCCGACCAGCGGTTCTTTGTCGGATGGGCCCGTTCCTGGCGTTCGCAATCTCGTAATGAGCGTGCCCGTCAACTCTTGGCCGTTGATCCCCACTCACCAGCAGAGTTTCGAGCCAATATCGTAAAGAACGTCGATGCGTTCCATGAGGCATTTGAAACAACCCCTGATGATGCCATGTGGCTTGAACCTAGTGAACGTGTTCAAATCTGGTAGGGGAGACTAACCCTATTGAGAGCCAATGCGGCTCCGATGTGGCTGACCGGGAGTACCGGTCAGCCACCGGTGTCATAGCGAACGTGGCCTAGGCCGCTTTCCATGCCGCAAGTTCGGTTTCTGCTCGAACAATTGCACTGGTCATCGCTTCACGTAGTCGCTGCGTATTGGCCCGAGCCGCCAGGTTCGGGTCTGTGTGAAAGAACGTCTGGTCAATGTAGAACACCACTTTTTCTCGACGGAAGAAGCGTGGCCATTTCCCTACCGGCCATGCCTTTTCGGTTCCGGCGAGGCCAACAATCATGATCGGTACGTCACTCTGGGCAGCCAGACGTGCTGCACCCGTATGTAAACGGCCCATCTCCGTAGGGTTCTCACGATTATGCGATAGGCGAGAACCCTCAGGCATAATCACAACGGAGTACCCGCCGCGCAACGCCTGCTCAGCATCGCCAAGCACCCCGCCGCGTCGATCATCGTCACGATACACGGGAATAGCCCCGGCTTCTTTTAAGAGCCAACCAAACACGGGTATTTCCGTGTATTCGTACGCAACGAGGAAGCGGATAGGAATGTTGTATTTCACCGCAGCGATTGCACCGGTTGCAAAATCAATGAATGAACGGTGATTGCCTACCATTACGGCTCGTCCATCAAACCCTGGGGGTGGGCCATTCACAATGCGCAGGTTCATGGCCGAAGAAAAGACGATGCGCATCAGGGCGACAAGCACGTGCATGAACACCGTATTGCGTCGAGGGGGGTTGGGAGTTGTTGGCATTTCATTACGTTACCCATTGAACAGTAAGAAGTACACCACTACCTGCCGAACCTATACACAATGTGCTGAACATCACCTATGGGTCTACGCGCATTCAGTACCCTTTAGGGGATTACCGGTAGAGAGGATGTTGTGTATGAATCCAGTCCAAGGCGGATTGGGCCCACTAAAACCAAACGACCCCGGCCTGACACAACCATTTGGTGTGCATTGGGATGGACGGGGATCTTCTGTTCGGGTGTATTCAACCGTGGCTAAGGGCATTGACCTGTGCCTATTTGATGACGGTGGGGTTGAGCATCAAGTGCCGCTCGAAAATATGAATGGTGGGAATTGGGGTGCGTGGATAGCCGGATTGGACCCTGGCACCCACTACGGTTTTCGTGTTGATGGGCCGTGGGACCCAGACCAGGGGCATCGGTGCAACCCGAAGAAACTCCTTATGGACCCCTGGGGACGTGCCTTTGACGGATGGTTGAAGTGGGATGAATCCACCCAAGACCACACGGGCAATGTGCGCGAACGCAATGACCTCAACAATGCCAATGTGATGCCGAGGTCTGTCGTTATCGACCCGGTGTATCGATGGCGGTTTCCTGGACGCCCCAATCATCGTCTGCGTGACAGTGTCATTTATGAGCTCCATGTAAAAGGGTTTACCGCCACCCATCCTGACGTGCCAAAGCCCCTGCGTGGCACCTATGCCGGATTAGCCCATCCGGCGGTTATTGATCACTTCAAACGGCTTGGTGTTACTGCGATTGAGTTATTACCGGTCCATCAGTATTACGATGATGGGTTCTTAGTCCGCAAGGGTTTAACCCAGTACTGGGGATACAACAGCGTCGGGTTTTTTGCGCCGCACTCGGCGTATTCTTCACTCGGGACCCGTGGTGAACAAGTCACCGACTTCAAATATATGGTTGACACCTTGCACGCCAACGGAATCGAAGTGATTTTGGATGTGGTGTATAACCACACCGGTGAAGCCGATATGGCCGGTCCGGTTATTAATTTCAAAGGGTTTGACAACCGTGCATGGTATTGGCTTGGCGGGGACCGAACGCACTACGTTGATTTTTCTGGCTGCGGGAATACCCCAGATATGCGCCAGCCGCAGATGGTGTCATTCATTATGGATAGCCTCCGCTATTGGGTTACTGAAATGGGTGTAGATGGGTTCCGTTTTGATTTGGCATCAACAATGGCCCGAGGCGATTCCGGCGTACAGATGCACGGCCCGGTACTGAGCGCCATTCACCAAGATCCGGTACTTCAACAGGTCAAATTGATTGCGGAACCGTGGGATCTCGGCGGTGATGGATACCGCCTTGGTGACTTCCCACACCCTTGGAGTGAATGGAATGGGGGATTCCGTGACCAGATTCGCTCGTTCTGGCTCCTTGACCAACCTGGGCAAATATCCAATGTCGTTAATCGGGTGGCAGGATCCCAGGACACCTTTGCGCACAATATGCGTACCTGTGAATCAAGCATCAATTTCGTCACTGCCCATGACGGTTTCACCCTCAATGACCTTGTTAGCTACGAAGAACGTCACAATCACGCCAATTTTGATGATAACTCAAGCGGTGATGTGCATAACCATTCCAGTAACCATGGGGTTGAAGGTCCTACCGACGACCCGGCCATCAATGCGATACGCGCACGCCAACAACGCAACCTGCTCGCCACCTTGATGCTGAGTATCGGAGTGCCAATGCTGCTTGGCGGTGACGATATCGGTAATACCCAATACGGCAATAACAATCCCTACTGTGTGGATGCCCCACTGAGTTGGATTGATTGGGAACATGCTGATAGTGCGCTATTCGCCTTTACATCAAACCTTGTCCACCTCCGCCGCAATAACCCGGTGTTACGGCGTCACGCGTGGCTACAACCCGAAGATGTGCGGTGGTTGCGACCAGACGGCAAGCCGATGGAATCAGCTGATTGGCACAACGATGCCTTACGTACCTTCACGATGCACCTCCTAGGTGATCGTATAGACCCAGCACTGAGTTTGAACGGTGTTGATCAGCCTAAGGACCTGGTTGCCATCTTCAATGCAGATACTGGTCATCAGGCCGTCACTGTTCCAGGAGATACCAACATGGTGTGGGAAGTCGTTGTTGATACTGCTGAATCACTGCCCAACACGGTGACCGGTGGGTCGGTACTCATGTTGGAAGGACGCAGTGTTGCTGCCCTCAGCCCGAATGACCGCATACAGTAACGGCCATGGCTAAACACTCAGGCACGTCGTATCGAGATACTTCCCCAACAACTCCGATCATTCACATTCTTCAGGGTCTCCTGATGGGTGCTGCCGATGCCGTACCCGGCGTCTCTGGTGGCACGATGGCCTTGATTTGTGGAATCTACGACCGGCTCGTTGGTTCTATTGCCATTGGAGTTGACGCCATTTTGTTACTCTTCCAAGGCAAGTGGCGGCAATCCCTGAAGCGACTGGGACATATTCGGTGGTTCTTCTTGTTGCCACTAGTACTGGGGATAGGGCTCTCCGTGGTCACTGCGAGCCACATTTTGCCCGACCTTATTGCTACCTACCCGACGGTCACAAGTGCGCTCTTTTTTGGGTTGGTAGCAGCAAGCTTGCAAGCACCCTACCGAGAAATTGGTCGGTCGCTCCAGCCCCGCGATTGGGTAGTGATGATTGCGTTTGCGTTGTTTGCCTTTTGGCTAGTGGGGCTGAATGAAGCCGGAACGGTCACCGACCCCGGCTACCTCCGCATTTTTCTCAGCGCAGCCATTGCAATCACCGCAATGATTCTTCCAGGTATCAGCGGAGCCTATCTGCTCGTTGTCCTGGGAATGTATACCCCCACACTGACTGCACTTAAAAGTCTCAACCTGCCTTATGTCGTTACCTTTGCACTCGGAGCGGCTATTGGCCTGGGCGGATTTTCGAAGATACTTACTTGGCTCCTCACCCATCATCGTGCCACGACAATGAGTGCTTTACTCGGACTGATGGTTGGGTCACTTCGAACCCTCTGGCCATTCACGGCTGGCATGAGCATTGCCCAAGGCAGCATTGTCGTTGCCTGGATCGGCTTGGGTATGGTTATGGTTACTGCCATCATGCACATCGCCCTGCGCACATCCGCGTCCTAAGCCCTTCCCTACACCTCTCACCGGCAGTTTCAGTTGTAGTTTATGAACTAGACTGTTGCACCCCGCTATCTTGAAGGAGCCTCCATGGCCGGATCATTCGGTACCACCTTTGCCCCCCTCATGGCCGTCAGCCAATCAGATGCCAACGGGGTCTATGAGCCGGTAACGATGCAACCATTTGGACCGATCTCACTTTCTCCTGCTGCCCATGTCTTGCACTATGGCAGTGCATGTTTTGAAGGGTTAAAGGCCCATCGTGGGGAGGATGGTGTTGTTCGTCTATTTCGTTTAGATGCCCACGTAAACCGCCTGGTCCAAACGGCGTCACTCATGCATCTACCCCATCCTCCGGCTGCGTTCATGACCGATGCGATCTATTCCACGGTGCAGGCCAATTTGGATGCGATCCCAGCCCAGCCAGATAGTGCCTATGTCCGCCCGATGATTATTGGGACCGAACCCAATATCGGAGCAGCTGGTCATCCCAGCACAAGCGCTTCTTTTATGGTCCTCGTGAGTCCTGTCGGGCAGTATTTTTCGGCCGATAAAGCCCTGCGTATTGCCGTTGAAACAGAACTGTTGCGTACCACACCAATGTTTGGGCGGGCGAAGGCAGGTGCAAACTATGCCCTTGCCCTGCCACCAACCATGGCTGCTGAAGCGGCCTATGAAGCTGACCAGGTACTCTTTGCCCCAGGTGGGGATATTCAAGAAACCGGAGCCAGCAACGTGATGGTCTTTACTGAAAACACACTGATCACACCGCCGCTATCTGATGCATTCTTACACGGGGTGACCAGGGACTCCATCATTCAACTTGCTCGTGACAATGGTATGACGATTGAAGAACGCCATATCAGTGTGGATGAACTGGTTTCCCTTGCCCCAACCGGTGAAGTGGCATTGACCGGTACGGCAGCGATCATGGCGCCGGTAGGCACCTTAATTGTCGATGGTCAAGAAGTACCCATTCGTGATGGTAAGCCGGGTGATACTACGACGGCACTTCGAGCACAACTCCGGGCAATACAACAAGGTACTGCACCTGATACCCATGGATGGTTAACCCCAGTCACCAGGTAGGAGCAGATCACACCACCGGTTTGAGGAAAGGGGTATGGCGATGTACCGCCATACCCCATCGTGTGATTCTAATCTGATGACCAGCTAGGACTTATCCAAATCTGGGGTGAAGTAAAGAACACCCAAGGGGGGAATCGTCATCCGTGTAGAGGCAGGCTGTCCATTAAATCCCTCTAGACCGGCATGTACACACCCTTGGTTTCCTACTCCCGACCCGCCATAAATATCTGCATCGGTGTTAAGAATCTCACGCCATGCCCCTCGTTGGGGGAGTGGTATAGGGAAGTCATATCGTGGAACCGGAGCAAAGTTAGCAACCACCACCACTGGAGGATGCTCGTCAACGCTGTTACGAACGAAAGCCAGAATATTGTCATCGGCATCATCTCCAATGAGCCAGGTGAACCCTTCTGGAACGGTATCTAGTTCATACATTGCGTGATATTGAGCTTGTACCGTATTTAAATCTGTGACGAGTTTATGAATACCGATATGCGGTTCTGCGGCGAGGCATCCCCAGTCGAGTTCACGCTCACTTGACCATTCACGCCATTGGCCAAATTCAGAACCCATAAAGAGCAACTGCTTACCCGGATGGCCCCACATCCAAGCATAGAGCGCACGAAGATTGGCAAATTTCTGCCAGTCATCACCAGGCATTTTTGCAAGCAACGCCTCCTTGCCATGGACAACTTCGTCATGGGAAAGGGGGAGCACAAAATTCTCACTCCAGGCGTACACCAATCCGAAGGTCAAATCGTCATGATGCCATTTCCGGTGCACCGTTTCGTGCTGAATATATTCCAAGGTGTCATGCATCCACCCCATATTCCACTTGAATCCAAACCCCAGCCCACCTTGGTCCGTCGGACGACTAACTCCGTCCCATGACGTTGACTCTTCAGCAATCATAAGCGCATATGGGTTGCGCTTATAGACCGTGGCATTGACCTCTTGCAAGAATCGAACAGCCGCAAGGTTCTCTCGCCCACCGTATTCGTTGGGAACCCATTCCCCTTCTTCACGGCTGTAATCCAAATACAGCATTGAGGCAACGGCATCAACCCGAAGCCCATCTACGCCCATTTCTTCAATCCAAAATAAGGCACTTGCAACCAGGAAGTTACGCACTTCATTGCGGCCATAGTTATACACAAGCGTGCCCCAGTCAGGATGCTCGCCTTGGCGTGGGTCGGCATGCTCAAACAGGTGGGTGCCATCAAACTGGGCAAGCGCCCACTCATCTTTAGGGAAGTGCGCTGGTACCCAGTCAACGATGACCCCAATGCCGGCATCATGGAAAGCTTTCACGAGTTTCCGGAAATCATCAGGAGAACCGTACCGACTGGTTGGCGCGAACTGACCGGTTACTTGATATCCCCACGATGGCGCATAGGGGTGCTCTGCGACCGGGAGAAACTCAACATGTGTAAAGCCCAATTCTTTAACATAGGGCACGAGCTCATCAGCTAACTCAGCATACGTAAGCGGCCGGTTTTCATGCCAGCGCCAAGAACCAAGATGAACCTCGTAGATACTCAACTGCTCAGCATGCGGCCGTTCTTCGGGCGTCCAATTTGGTGATGCGGTATCTATACCCGATGAGGTAAAGACACGACTTGCCTGACCCGGTGGAATCTCCGCATACTTCGCAAATGGATCAGCACGAGTGACAAGACGCTGATCCGCCGTCACAAGCTCAAACTTATAGAGGGACCCATCGGGCACATCTGGGATGAATAGCTCCCAGATTCCGCTTTCACCCAAACTCCGCATGGGATGAAGCCGTCCATCCCAAGAGTTGAACTCTCCGATCACCCGAACTGCATGAGCATTGGGTGCCCAAACCGCAAACGCAATCCCACTGATACCGTGCAAGGTCCGCCGGTTCGCACCCAACATTGTCCAGGCTTCTTCATGCCGACCTTCACCCCAAAGATACCGATCGAGTTCACCGATGGTTGGCTCAAATGCATAGGGATCAACAAGGGTGAATACGTCGTCTCCATAATGCACCTGCCAGCGTGCCTGACCAGGGTTGGGTTGGTCATCAAAGAAAGGCGATTCAAAGAGTCCGGGGTGGCGTTCCGTGGCTGCTACCGGAGCGGCATCAGGGGTAACGTGATAGAACACGTCTGTGGCATCTGGACGCCAGATTCGATGAACCCAACCATCAGCGGTGCGATGGACACCCAAGACATCGTGGGGAGCTACACACCGGCCGTCTGCCAATTGTGGTGCCATCTCCAAGAGCACGTCATGTGATGGACGAGGTTCTGGTTCGCTACCAGAAGACATATCGGTCATTGTGTCCTCCTCATCGTCACTAGGTAGGTCGATCGTATCTGATGACACCGGTGAAATGGGAGCTGAGTCGGTATCAGATTGTGAAGGGTCGTTCACCTGCACCTCTACCTGCACGTCAGTCGACATGGTTTGTGGGGTATCGTCAGTTGGCGCATCTTCTTCGGCAGGGTCAGACTCGCTATCGGGGTCTGTATCCTCATCCGGTTCATGTGTCTGTACATCTGAAGGAGCCGTCATACCCACCGGTTTGGTATCGGTAGATGCACCATTGATGGGTGTTGGTGTATCAATGACGATGGCGTAGTGGTCACCCTGGGAAGATTTTGGTTTCGCCTTAGTAACTACGGTTGGAATAATGGGCGCAGGTGGGGTATCGGCTCGAATAATGTCCGTGGGATCATCATCGAAGCCGCTGAGGGGAACTGCTGCCCATTCAGGGCGATGCGATAACTCATAGCGTACTTCATAGAGATGGCGTTCAAGTTCATGCACATAGAGCCATTGACGATCAGCGGTCGTTAGCCCGTATCCAGACAGCAACTGCTTGCGTGAGGCTTGTGCCCACTCATGGGCGAAACGTGGATCCATCCCTTCTCGAATAGCCGTTGCTTCCGCATAGGCGATTGAACGGGTAAGGCCGGCTAAATCATGCATCCGACCTTTGGGTTCATGCCGTTCACTATGGCTACGACCAGGTTCACCGGCAAAGTCAATAATCCACCAGTCACCATCAGATTCGATAAGAGTCTGTCCGAGATGAAGATCACCATGAACTCGCTGCACCGGTTCTGGGTGGCGTGGGAGGTGGCCAAGCACGTAGTTCAGGTGGTTCATTAACCCGCCGGTGGCATCAAAACCTGCTTCAGCCATAGCCTGAATAGTTTCCTGGCTATTGGTATTCAGCCGCTCTTCCCAGTCATGTGCGTTCAAATGAGGCGCATCAACGGGCAATCGATCATGGAGATGTTTATGAATGGTTTTTAAATGCTGGCCGAGGGTGTACATCCAGGAGGGGGAGAGGAGCACATCCTTACCCCGCATCGTATCCATGGCGGCTTCCCAGCCATTTATGGCGTCATGGACGAGGGCATGGATGGTGATGATGCCTTCAAGCCGTGGACCAACCATTACACCCAGTAGGGGTACAACACCAGGAGTTTTAGCCAAGGTCAATTCACGACCAAGCTCAAATTCTGGGTCTGGTCCGTCCTCAAACGTACGATTCAGTTTGACCGCAACTTGCCCATCCACTTCAAAGGTTGAGTTACTTTGTTCACCACCGATAACACGGGCTTCTTTCAGTGGTAGCTCAGTCAGCGTGTTCATTGATCCCGAGCGCAACCCATCTGGAAGAGATCGATGGTCAAGGACCGCACGCACGAGTACCAAAATGGCTCCAGGACGGGTGCTCACCTCGGCAACAGGGATGTGATCAACCTCACCAATCCGGTCTGGATCATCCGCTGAACACCGTGTTACGAGTAACGTGATGGTGCCAATACTTTTGTCTTGCCCATGAAGATCGACGGTTATCAGCCATGTGGGGTGTTCCTCTGGGCTGCTGACTTGCCAAATATTGGTCGGGATAATGTGTTCGATCGTGCGATCTTTTGCCCCGAACCAGCGCTGGTTGGCAAGCCATTCACCAGCTCCATCGAAAACCATTGATGCCATTTAGTCCACCTTCTGAGACAAATCGAAGAGATGCATTGGTGCGCCGTTCCATGGATTGAGCGACACCGGGTTGTGGGCTCCATGCCAAAACCATGTATTTCCAGATACTAGGTCTCTTACTTTATAGGAGGCTTGCTCAGGAAGGCCGAGGCGTTGCAAATCGAGATGGACCCACGTGTTAATTGGTTCGTTTGCGCCCATATGAATGACGGCTAGCAGTGGGTCGCCACCGTTAGGGTCATGTTTTGAAAATACGAGTACATCATCGTGGTCGGCGCCGTGGAACCACACATTCGTTAGGTGTTGGAAATGCGGATAGGTATGCCGCCAGCCATTGACCAGTTTGATCCAAGGGGCAATAGAGTGAGCTTTGTTAAAGTCACGAGGTTTGAACTGGTATTTTTCGCTGTCTTTATATTCTTCACTCCCCAATGCAACTGCAGTGTGTTCGAGGAGTTCATATCCGGAGTACATACCGGCATTTGGGCTTAACAATGCGGCTAATGCCCAACGAATCTCAAACATTGCCCGCGATCCGCTCTGCAACTGGTCGGTCAGAATATCTGGTGTATTTGGCCAGAAGTTTGGACGTAAGAAGTCAGCGGTTTCTGTCACCAGTTCAACAACATAATCAATCATTTCTTGCTTATGGCGGCGCCAAGCAAAATAGGTGTAGCTCTGCGTAAATCCGAGTTTGGCTAATTGATGCATCATCACTGGGCGGGTAAAGGCCTCAGCCAAGAAAATAACATCTGGATTCGTTTGGTGGACCTTATCAATTAACCACTCCCAAAAGTTCAATGCTTTTGTGTGGGGGTTATCAACACGGAAGATGGCGATATCGTGCCCAATCCAAAACATCACCACCTCATAGAGGGCATTCCAAAGCCCCTCTTGGTCTGGGGTGCTGAAATCTATGGGATAAATATCTTGGTATTTCTTTGGGGGATTTTCTGCATAGGCGATAGAACCATCACTCTTGATACGGAACCATTCAGGATGTTCCTTCACCCAAGGATGGTCAGGGGAACATTGAATGGCAAAGTCCAATGCGACTTCCATGCCGAGGTCCTTCACCGCTTGGACAAAATGGTCAAAATCATCCAATGTGCCCAGTGCTGGATGGACAGCCATATGCCCACCTTCGTCAGACCCAATCGCCCAGGGCACCCCAGGGTCGTTTGGTCCGGCAATCAGCGAGTTATTGGGACCTTTTCGGTTCGTTATCCCAATGGGATGGATGGGTGGTAGATACACCACGTCAAAGCCCATTTCAGCAATACGTGGCAATGCGGATTCGGCTTGGGCGAAGGTGCCGGACGTAAATCCGTCAGACCCGATGGAACGGGGGAAAAACTCGTACCAGGTGCTAAATGCAGCCCGTTTGCGATCAATCCAAAGGGGAAGTGCACCGGAGAAAGAGGCATCTGGCATCCATGGATGCGCCCTAATAAGTGCATCTATCCGTGGGTCTTCAGCGGCCTTGATCCGGTCAGCGTAGGGATAAGTAGGGTCAGTTAATGCGGTAGCTAGGGCATGCAATTGTGCTTGCGCACTAGGGTCATCTTCAGCGAGGGCAATGTGTTCATTAAGTATCTGGGCACCATCAGCAAAATCGACATCAAGATCGGGAACAAATGCATCAACTTTTTTGCGCATACCGTCGCACCAAGACCGCCAATGATCTGTCCATGCGACGATTTCAAATTCCCAAGCCCCCAGCGAATCAGGTGTAATGGTGGCGGTAAAACGATCAAATGTTTGGGCACTAAGTGGAGTAATTCTCCAATCATGTTCGTTGATTGCCCGGAATCGTACGGAGGCAGCAACAAGATCATGACCTTCTCGGAAACAAACTGCAGACACGGGTATTTGACGATTATTTACGCCTTTAGCCGCGTAACGACCCCCATCAATTTGAGGCTGGACTTGAGTGATTTGGATACGATTTTGCACAGCAACAGAATTAGTAGAAAACCACAAATTATGCAAAGTCATAGGTCTAATTCCCTAAATACGTCAAACTAGTTCTCAGTGCTCGTCAACTGCCCCTAATCAGAGGAGACCTCGTGGCCAAGGCCATTCGTACATTTCGCATCAAACCATCGTTGCCTCAAGAACTTGAGCAACTCAACGCATTGGCCGCCAACCTTCGTTGGTCTTGGCATCGTCCGACCTTAGACCTCTTTGCCAGTATTGACCCTGACCTGTGGGAAGAAACAGGCGAAAATCCGGTCAAGTTCATTAATCGTTTGCACCCTGACCGTATGGAGTCCCTACGCCATGATGAGGCATTCTTGGCGCGTGTAACTCGTGAACACGATGAACTCCAACACTATTTAACACGAGACATGTGGGCCCAGTTCCAAGAAACCCCACCAACAGGCATTGCCTATTTCAGTGCTGAGTTTGGGTTAACGGAAGTCATGCAGATTTATTCTGGAGGGCTAGGGATTCTGGCAGGAGACCACCTCAAGAGTGCAAGTGACCTGGGCTTGCCCCTGAGCGGTGTCGGTTTGTTTTACCGCCACGGCTATTTCAATCAATCCCTTGACTCAACCCATTGGCAGCGTGAGAGTTACCCCGATGTCAATCCCCATGACATGCCAGTTGAACGCCTATCTGAACATGGTGAGCCTGTGTATGTAACGGTTGATCTCGATGGCCGTACCGTGACCATACAAACATGGGTGGCTTCTGTTGGACGGGTGCCGCTGTTGTTATTGGATACAGATGTTGAAGGCAACCACCCTGATGACCGTGTGGTTACCGACCGCCTCTACGGTGGTGATGCAACCCATCGTGTGCGTCAAGAGATTGTGTTAGGTATCGGTGGGATTCGAGCACTAGCAGAAGCTGTTCGGCTCGGTGTTGTGCCCTTCACCCCCACGGTCTTTCATGCTAACGAGGGCCACGCGATGTTCTTACAGTTTGAACGTATGCGCCAACTGATCACCGGCCAGCGCAGCGTACTTGTTCCTGGTGGTACCGACGGGGTTACCAACGGGATGACCTTTGAGGAAGCAAAAGAAGTTGCCCGGGCAGGGGTGCTCTTCACAACGCACACGCCGGTTCCTGCGGGTATCGACCGCTTTGATCGCGGCCTAATTGAACACTGGTTTGCAAACTTTGCGGATTCATTTGGTGGTATGGATGCTCTATTGAGTTTGGGTCATGAAAATGGTTCCGATAAGTTCAATATGGCGATGTTTGGGTTGCGCTTATCATCCAAGGCAAACGGTGTATCCAAACTCCATGGCCAAGTAAGCCGAGAAATGTTCCAGTCTGTCTGGGCTGGCGTTGAAGTAAGTGACGTACCAATTACGTCAATCACGAATGGCGTTCATGCTGAAACATGGACAAGCAATGAAATGAGCCAGATATTCGATGAGCATCTGGCCGAAGGTTGGCGCTGGAATCCTGATGCTTGGGCTAACGCCGGCAATATAAGCGATGAACGTCTGTGGGAAGCTCGCGTGCATAACCGCTACAAGCTGGTTGAAAAGGCGCGTGAATGGACTCGTGACCAACACATTGCACGTGGCGCGAGTGAACCAACCCTGCATTGGATTAACGAAGCGTTAGACCCTAATGCGTTAACGATCGGGTTTGCACGACGTTTTGCAACCTATAAACGGGCAACCTTGCTTCTCAGCCAGCCAGAACGGTTGCGTAAATTGTTGACTGATCCACACCGACCCGTTCAGTTCATTTTCGCGGGGAAGGCCCATCCAGCTGATGACGGAGGCAAGTCACTCATTCGCCAGATTGTTGACTTCACTAAAGATGACCCTGAGATGCGTAAGCGTCTGCTCTTCATTGAAAACTATGACATGGAAGTAGCCCGTTACATGCTGCATGGGGTGGATGTCTGGTTAAACAATCCACGTCGCCCCCATGAAGCATCTGGTACATCTGGTGAAAAGTGTGTATTGAATGGTGGTCTCCACGCCAGTGTGCTTGATGGCTGGTGGGACGAAATGTATATCAGCTCAGAAGATTCTGACTTTGAAACGCAAAGCAGCAACGGCGTTGAAAATGGTTTTGCTATCGGTACCCGTTTCATGCATGCCGATGATGCACAACAAGATGCCTCTGATGCGGCCAGTTTGTTTGACCTCCTTGAACACCGGATTATTCCCTTGTTCTGGGATCGTGAAACAAACTTGTATCCCCGTCGCTGGATGAAGCGGGTTCGTCATTCCTTGGCCACAAACGGCCCCAAGGTCCTTGCTACGCGCATGGTGATGGATTACACGAATGAGCTCTACACCCCGCTAGGCGAACACGCCAAGCGCTTGGCTGAACATGCCGGTCAGCGTGCTATTGAGTTCAACCGTTGGAAGGATAAGGTCCGCAAGGCCTGGCATGAAGTCACGATCAATGCGGTCCATATCGCCGATAGCGCAGCAACCGCTGGTGAACAGCGTGAAATTGTCATTGAAGCCAACCTTGGCTCGCTGAACCCAACGGATGTGAAAGTTCAAGTCCTCCATGGGGCAGTCACCGTTGATGGCACCATCACTGAGCCAGATGTACTTGACCTTGCCATTGGTGACGATGGCCGCTGGCACGGCAACCTTCATTTGACCAATGCGGGTGAACACGGGGTCACCGCACGCATCATTCCCCACCACGAAGACCTAGGCCACTTTGCCTCCGTGGGGAAGATCACCGTCTTGAGCTAGCCACACCTATTGACTGTGTGTCGGTGTACCCGTATCGGCCCGATACGATACACCGACACACCGCCTTTCAGCGTGGGTTGACCGAGACGAACTAGCGGCGAATGGCCAGGCCGGTTCCGAGTTCAACAAAGGTGATGTCGGGGTGGTCGGTGATCGCTTTGTCCAATGCCACCGTTGACCCAAATAAAATCAGGTACTGACCGCGTGAGTTTTGCACAATGATTGACCGGAACTGGTCACGTAAAGCGTCCACAGCAGACGCATCGATACGCCGGGCCTCAACCCAGGGGAGTGGTTCAAAGCGAACCGGAGCCCCAAACTCATGTTCAAACCGATGGGCGGCCACCTCAAACTGCAAGGCACCCACACCGGCCAAAATAGGGAGCTGGTCGCCTAAATCAAGGCGACGGAGTACATGAATGACACCTTCCTCATCGAGTTGGACTAACCCATTTCTAAATTGCTTTGCCCGACTGGTGTCTCCGAGGCGGACACTCATGAACTGTTCAGGTGCAAAGGTTGGGATTGGTAAAAACGTCGCGGGTTTATCCATATACAACGTGTCCCCAGGCACCAGATCCGTGGCATTAACGAGACCTACAATGTCACCCGGTACAGCCGCATCCACACTGTTTCGGTCCGCAGCAAAGAGTTGGTGGGCGTATTTAAGCTGATAGCTACGCCCCGTTCGTGCGAGTGTGGCGCTCATACCGCGTTCAAATACCCCCGAGTTCACACGCAAAAATGCCATCCGGTCACGGTGTCGAGGATTCATATTCGTTTGAATCTTGAACACCTGACCGCTAAAGGGTGCGTCAAGGTCACGATGGCCAATGATGGTAGTGGCGGCAGTGTCTTTTGCATCAATAACTGGTTGAGCTGATGGGGGAGGGGCCAGTTCAGCAAAGCCACGCAGCAAAATCTCGACACCAAAGTTGTGCAAGGCTGAGCCGAAAAACATGGGTGAAATCTTGCCGTCCATGAACGCATCGTGGTCAAAGTCACGATCGTCCATATCGAGCAGATCCAACTCTTCACCCACTTGTTCCCAACGATCGGTGGGGCAGGCACCTGGGTCGGCTGTGGCAAAAGGCTCTTCGATAAACGTGCCTTTGCGGGTACCTGACTGGGTATCACCAACTCGAACAAGGTTTCGGGTTTCTCGGTCAACGATGCCAACGAAACCTGGCCCGTCACCTACCGGCCAGTTAAATGGCACCGGACGTACCCCGATTTCTGCTTCAATTGAATCGATAAGGCCTAAGGGGCCAAGGCCTGGCCGGTCACACTTGTTCACAAAGGTAACGATAGGAAGCCCCCGGTCTCGACAGACTTTGAAGAGCTTTAGGGTTTGAGGTTCCAGACCCTTTGCAAAGTCCAACACCATGATGGCCGCATCGGCGGCGCACAACGTGCGATACGTATCCTCTGAGAAATCTGCGTGGCCAGGGGTATCTAACAGATTGAAATGCCAATCACCCCACGAAAAGTGCATGACGGTTGACGAAACACTAATCCCACGTTCTTGTTCGAGTGCCATCCAGTCACTACGAGTTCCTCGGGCAACTCGACGGCTTTTGACTGCACCGGCTTCACCCACCGCCCCGGCATACAGCAGGAATTTTTCCGTTAAGGTCGTTTTACCAGCGTCAGGGTGGCTGATGATCGCAAACGTGCGCCGCTGGTGAACTGCGCTTGCAAAATCAAGTGATGTAAGGCTCATGAGACCTCAAAGTCTGCCAGTGATTGGCCAAAAGTCGTAGGTATCGCAAATATGAATCGGTACCTGAGCTGCTTTTGGTATAAGGTGAGTACATCGAGGTTGTCTACGACAGAGGAGAAAACGGTGTTTAAGCGTTCTAAGACCGGAGCTGTCATACGGGCAGCCCTACCCTTCGCCAACTTTGCGTCTGACAAGATTTCACACTACGGAGCCAAAGGGTTCCGCATGGTTGCTGATCAGTTAGATGGGCGTGTTGAAAACAAATTCTCGAATATGGAGAGTGCTTTGCAAAAATTTGATTTTGATCAGCTTGTGGATAAAGTCCGCTCAATCGATCCCCTCGATACCCGGCATCTTGCCAACGCCAACAAGGCGCTTGAGGCTGAGGTTGAGGAATTGCGCACCCAGCTAGCTGAAGCGATCAAGCCCAAGAAAAAAGGGCTCGGTGTCTGGTGGTGGCTCATTATCTTGATGACCTGCGGCCTTGGCCTATTCGTAGCAGCGGCCTGGTGGCTGTACGGCAGTGATGACGACGACTTATTTGATGAGTTTGATGACTTCACCTTGCTGGATACAGAGCACGATATTCCTAATGTCCACGAAGCTGCTGAAGAAGCAAAGGAAAACGCAAAGCGTTTAGTTGAGGACGCAGTTGGAGACGACACGGTCGACCTCGGGTAGTCAGCCTCAATACATTGCTTTAATTGACAGGATAATCAAATGAAAAACGTGCTGAAATTTGGGTTATTTGGATTGCTACTTGCCGCCATCGTGTGGGTTTGGATGCAATCCCAGCAAGCGAACGACGACCTTTTCGATGAGTTCGATGATTTTGAGGGATTTGACGATCTGCCAGATCCCCACAAGGTTGCGAAGGAAGCGAAGGAAGCGGCCCTTCAGGCAGCAGGTCGCTAGTCCAAACACTATTTTCCATACACAGAGGTAGGCAAAACGGCGGTATACCCGCCGTTTTGTCATATATTCGTGACCTGGCCGCACACCCGTAGTGCATACACCCACATTCAAAACGTCCGTATTTGCAATGTAGAAATCCACCAATTCACCAGGTGAGGAACTATTCGATAAAAATCCTAGTGATTACGAATGTGGCTATCTTTACATCAGTGGTGGTTGCTGGATACATCGGCTGCAGCCATCATGCATGCCCTGGTTGCTTGGCTTCTCTAGCATTGCTAACCCTAATGTGGAGTTGTGATGTCACCCCTATTACCAGGACTCCAGGCCGCATTATGCCGGTTGGTCGCGTTGAATAAGGGCACGAATCTGGTTACGAATCCGTCGTTCAGACACGCTTTGCGCCGTACCAAGGCGCTGCGCAAAGAGCTGGACGTGGAGTTCTTCGAGTTGCCATCGAATGGCGTTAAGTTCAGCTTGAGTAGCAACCCTTGCTCGTTTAAGAGCAGCGAAGTCCTCCTCTAAATCAACCATTACAAGCTGGTTTCGATCATCCTTATCAAAGCTGCCGGGCAAGGCCAGTAGCCGTAAGCGCAACGCATCAAGGTAGCGGGGGAGTTCTCGTAATTGGCTTACTCCCATACCCGTGACAAAACCGGGATACACGAGTTGCTGGTACCGCAACAAGACGTTGGCGCGCACCTGCAAACTTGGACGATGCTGGGTTGGCGTGGTGAGCGCAGCATTAACGGCTTCAGCAATTGTTAATGCTGACACCACAATTCGGGCAACTTGGGCGATCTCTGTTTTCCAATGCCGGTCAATCACCTCAGTCCGTTTTACAAAATCGGCATGCGTCCAAGCCACCCCACCCGTACGCATCAGCAAATCATCAACGACTGCCCCAGCCATATCTGCGGCCAAGGCCTCTACAGATTCATGGGGTGCAAGGGTGAGCCGTAATTTATCTCTCGCGCCCAATGTGCCATTGACCACCTGTAACGGTCGGGCACAGTGAGCAAGAAGTAACTGGCGTTGTGCGGCTACCATCCCTGAGCGTTGGGTAGCTTCTGTTGGCATGATACGAATCCGAACATGCTTCCCGTCTGTATCGGGAACCAGCGCGGGGTACCCGGTTACCGCATGACCGCCAACTTGACGAGTGATCGCTCGTGGTAAATCTGTCTCCGGGAACCCGTCAAGCCCGTCGGCTTCTAACTCAGCACCCACCTTTTTAATTTCCGCCCGCATATGTCCGGCAACCCCAGCTTGAAGCGCCCCCAAATCGGGACTTGTGGCCAAGATGGTGCCATTGTTGGTTACCGCCCACCGAACCCGGAGATGAGCGGGCCGATCGACTTGGGCTATTTGTGCCGCAGTCACGATTTGACCGACTTGGTTGGAAATCGTTGTTGCTAACACCTGGTTAAAAGGACCGTCCGCAGGGTCAAGTTGTTCACCATATCGTTGTGCCGTCGTGGCTATCGGGCTGAGGCCACGACGAATGGTCTTATCCAGCCCGCGCAATATCGTTTCGATCAGTTCTGCACGGAACCCTGGTACCAGCCAATCACCCGCCCCAGGCGTAATAGCAGGCAGTACCCCTACAGGGACATGTATCGTCATCCCATCGGCTTCGGCATCACTCGGATCAAACGTATAGGTCACCCCAAGCTCGTGTCCATCAATGGTGAGGTGGTCAGGAAACCCTCGCCCACCAAGGCCGTCAGCATCTCCAATCAGTTGCTGGGCTCGAAAGGTGATCGATGCTTCACGCTGTTTTGCTGCCCTGGCACGGCGTTCTTTTAACGCTGAATTCGACTCGCCATCACGGCGCTTTAACGGTCGGGTACCTTTACGAATCCACTTGGTAAGCTCAGTTGCACCAGTAACCCATTTGGGCAAAACAGCCATCAACCGGTCAATGAGAACCGCTTCAGGGTCAATGATCCCACGGGCACGCATCCGATCTTCAAGCTCATGGGCATCATCAATTGCCGCTTGATTGGCGGTGATGACCCGTTGAAGCTCCGGCGTCATTGAGCGTGCAGTGAGCTGGCCACCAACAAGGCCTTCTTGAATAAACAAGTCCCGTGCGGCCCCTTGATCGAAGTGGGCTAGCGGAACAGGCCTGCCTGGTTCGATGACTAGCCCACGGAATGAGATACGCTCCGTAACCACGGCCTGCCCACGGTCGGCCATCCAACGCTGGTCAGAACGAGTAAATGTGCAATGGTGGCGGAGTAACCCCACAATCCACTGGGGGTCGATGGTGGCGACATGGGTAGCCCACAGGCCGGTGGTTTCAACGATTTCGCTTGCAACCACCCAATCTGGTGGATGGGTAGACGTTGCTGACCGCTTCCCAAGACGAAACTGCGTACCACGAGTACCGCTGTACGTGACCGGCCCCTTCTGCGGCGGTCGGCGTCGTTTTGTTTTTGATTGAGGAGGTCCTGATGTTGGAATCCGTTTTTGGCCAACACCGGCAGCCATCGCCACAAGCACCGCACGATGAAGTGCCTCACCGGGTGCACGGGCATCATCATGATCTTGGACTCGATTGGCAGTGTCGCTAACGAGAAATGCATCCTTGGCTGCCTTGCATAACTGGTTAACCAGGTCAACCCACTCACGCCATCGCAAGAAGTGAATGAACTCAGCTTTACACAGAGCCCGAAACTTGGTACCTGATAGTGCGGCACGCTGGTCTTGAAGATAATTCCATAACGCCAACACGGTGAGGTAGTCAGAGGCGGGGTCATCGAAACGCCGGTGCAGTCCGACTGCGACATCACGTTGCGCTTCAGGATATTCGCGTACATCACGAAGCGATAACGCTGCGGTACAGATGATGGCAGCATCTAAGACCCCAAAGGCAGCGCCGGCAATCATCAGGCGTGCCAACCGTGGGTCTACCGGCAGGCGGGCCATAGCACGACCGATGTCGGTTAAGCGCTGCCCATTGGGCTCTTGGGGTGCCGCCTCAATTGCATCCAGTTCATCTAACGTTGTTTTTGCGTCGTTGATCGCCTTTTTATCTGGTGGCTGAATAAAAGGAAACTCGGCAACATCACCCAACCCCAGACTGGTCATCTGCAACATCACGCTGGCAAGATTCGTCCGTAGAATCTCGGGTTCAGTAAACGCCGGGCGCTGGTGAAAATCATCTTCACTATATAGGCGAATCGCAATACCCGGACCGATGCGTCCACAGCGTCCAGAACGCTGGTTGGCACTGGCTTGGCTGATCGCTTCAATGGGGAGGCGCTGCACCTTAGATTTTCGACCGTACCGACTGATACGGGCCAACCCTGAGTCAACGACATAGCGAATACCTGGAACGGTCAGACTCGTTTCGGCGATATTGGTCGCAATAACAATGCGACGACCCGTATGCGGGCTAAACACATTGTGCTGTTCTTGGGCACTCAGGCGAGCAAACAATGGCACAATTTCAACGCCTTGGAGTAACCGGTCATGGGCTGCCGCCTTGGAGAGCGCTTCAGTGGCATCACGAATAGGACCTTCCCCACTGGTAAAGACCAAGATGTCTCCTGGGCCTTCAGCACACAGTTCATGCACCGCGAGCACAATCCCTTCGGTGACATCACGATCGACGTTGTTGCCCTCAAAATCATCGTCTTCAGGATGCGCCGCTCCGCTCGGTGCGTCCAAGGGGCGGTACCGAATCTCAACGGGGTAGGTGCGCCCACTCACCTGCACGATCGGAGCAGGTTCACCATGGTGAGCAAAATGCTCAGCAAACCGTTCGGTATCAATGGTGGCAGATGTGATAATCACCCGTAAATCTGGGCGTTTAGGCAATAGGTTGGCGAGATAGCCCAGAATGAAATCGATATTCAGGCTGCGCTCATGCGCCTCGTCAATAATCAAGGTGTCGTAGCGGTTTAATGCGGGGTCACGTTGAAACTCATTGAGCAAAATCCCGTCTGTCATCACCTTGATGCGAGTTTCTGGGCCCGTTGTATCGGTGAAGCGAACCGTATAGGCAACCGCCTGTCCGATTGTTGTGCCCATTTCTTCGGCTACACGTTCGGCAACGGCACGTGCTGCAATGCGGCGAGGTTGGGTGTGCCCAATTAATTTTGGACGACGATCTCGAGAACGAGCTAAAGCAGAGGCATAGGCAATTTTGGGTAGCTGCGTACTCTTCCCGCTGCCAGTTTCACCAGCAACCACAACCACCTGATGGTGGTCCAATAGCTGCAGAATCTCCTCAACATGGTCTGTGATGGGGAGATCGGCTGGGTAACGAAGTTGGATCGTCATCGCCTAGGGCAAAATAAACTGTGCGAATGGATTATCTGGGTCAACACCGTCCATCCACGGTACGCCACGTTCCACGTTGGTGAGTTGGTAGACCAGCCCAATCCAATTTGCAAACAGACTGCGTGCGCTATCGGCCCAAGAGTTGTGCAAGGTCTCAGTAATCTGTGATTCAGGAAAAATGGGTATCGGCTCACCGTTTCGACGCGCATTGATCACCGCATCCATGTATTCACCAAGTATCGTTTTGGCCTCCGGACTTAAATAATGTTCGGGGAATGGTGGAAGTCCGGCGGGTACCCCTTGGGCCCATAAGGTCAAGTCGCGTTTGAACTCTTTTAAGAGGCTATTGGTGTCGTATTCAGGGTGGCCTTGAAGAAAAACAATACGGAGTCCGTCTGGGCTTGTAGCAACGGCTACATCGTTAGAAAAGCTCTCCACCAATACCTGCACGCCAGCCCGTTCAAGGGACGGACGGGTGAGGGTATTCCAGCGAGAATGTGGCATATCAAACTTCGTATTCATGCCACGTAGCAGTGGATGTGACCGTTGAACGGCCCGATGTGCAAACACTCCCCAACGCTTGGACGCTAACCGTTCGCGCTCAATCCCATACAGATGGTTGACCAGGGCGTGTGAACTCATACACGAACACAATGTGCTGGTTACGTGGTCATAGGCCCATGAAATTACTTCTATGAGGGGATCCCAAAACCCCTGAGATTGGAGTGGACCAGGCCCGATATTTGCCCCTGTGATGATAAGTGCGTCAAGTCCATCACGTTTGAGGTCATCAATAGATTCATAGTAGGTATCAATATAAGCCTGCGTGTCATCCGATCGCTCAACCCCTGGGAGGGTGAAGGGGTGGGCATGGATTTGTACGATCGAGTTGGCATTCCCTAAAAGGGATAGGAATTGGCGCTCAGTGGGAATAAGTGCGGCATCGGGCATCAAATTAAGGAGTCCGATGTGCAGTTCTCGAATGTCTTGCGCATCAGCCTGGGCTGGGGTCAACACCGCTTCGCCACGATGGCGAAGGTCCATGAAGGTAGGAAGATCACAATGGGCTACAAGGGGCATCGCCAGCCAGTTTAAATTGCTATGCCGCTGCTACATACGCGGCTGGCTTCCCGTTAATCCAGTTGATGACATCCACGGCTTCCCAGCCATCGGGATGACGGTCCAAAAGGGCTTCACAGGAGGATAAATCCTGCCCCAACGTGACGACCGGAGGTTCGACATAGCCATCTTTTCGTGTTTGACCCAATCCGGTTGTCGCCATCAACCCGTTGCACAGGCACGCACGACCTTCAGTATCAGCAATGTCACCACCTTTGGCCACATATTCATCAATGGGTTCAGATGCACACCGATACCCAATACGACCATTCTCACGTTCATACGGGGTACGCAGATACCCAAGATCACAGAGACGTGGACGTTCAGCATCATCACGCTTGGCAATTTTGAATGGGAATCCGGTTGGTGATGCGAGCATATCGTTGCGTACTGACAGGGTTGAAGCCCGGAGCTTATCCATCATCTCATCACGCAAATGAGGGGCCAGCCCAGACTCTTTACTCATCGCAAATGGTGTACCAACTTGTACACCAACGGCACCCAGTGACTGCGCGGTGGCAAGTCCTTCAGGGCTTCCCATACCCCCTGCAATCCATACGGGTAGTTCGGTGCCCATCAATACATCCCAGTTAGGGAGGTCTTTTTTGCCATAAATCGGTTCACCAGTCTCATCAAGACTGAATTTCCCGCGCGGTGGTGCGCTATGTCCACCTGCATTTGGAGCCTCGTAGATAAAGGCGTCTGGACGAATGGTTTCGTCGCGGTTTAAAAAGGTTGCCAATTTGTCACTTGACACAATGGCCATCATCTTTGGTGGCTGGGCTGACGCCCCAGGCGTAACGACTTCGGGGTCGATAACTGTTCGATAGTCCTGCGTGGCATTGTCAACATGCACCGAGACGGATCCTGCTTTACCAGATGCAAGCCGACGTATGAGCTCGGGAATCTCGCGAGGAATACCGGCGCCCATCAGAATCGCATCAACGCCCCCAATCATCGCCCCCCACACTGCGGCAGGAGTTGCAAACTGAATCTTTTCTAACAGGTTGATGCCAATGCGTCCGTTGTGCCCTTCCTTGGCTAGCCACACCTGGGCAAAATTTGCCGCCACACTCAAGTCATCGGCGTGTCGACGCGGTGCAATCGTCGGCATCGGATGGGGGCGGTACGGGGCGTCCTTCTCTTTTCCACCCTCAACGAAGTAGCGCTTAATTAAAAACTCAGCGATGTCCTGGAGGGGATAGTGGGCGAGTGCGCGCCGCCAGTGACCACCCTTATCACCTTGTTGAAGGGTACGGACCATCACCGCATCTGCGGCAGTGCCACTTACAACCCCCATCGCACCCGCGTGTGCACAGGCATTGGCAAGTTGCCAGGAGGAGATATTCACTCCCATGCCGCCTTGGATGATTGATGGAAAGAAACGCATTGATGTTTCCTTTCTCTGGATTGTTCGGGCATTCGCAAAAATCTACGACGTAGTAACCTACGCTATCGTAACTAACGGATACATGCTTTTTATGGCACCATGTCCATGTCTGAGTCGAAATGGAGTCCTAATCATGTCCTTAGCCCACGATGCCTTTGCCGCTACTCAAGCCTTGATCGCCGACCAAGACCCTGAAATTGCGGCTTTTATCGTTGAAGAACTTGAAAATCAGCGCCGTCAGTTGAAGTTTATTGCAAGCGAAAACTATGCAAGTCCTGCGGTTTTAGCGGCGATGGGGAACTGGCTGAGCGATAAATATGCCGAAGGGACACCTGGCCGAAGGTTCTATGCGGGCTGTGAAATTGTTGACAAAGTTGAAACGTGTGCAAATGAACGGGCAAAGGCCGTATTTGGTGCACAGCATGCATATAGCCAACCCCATAGTGGGATTGATGCCAACCTCGTCGCGTATTGGGCTATTTTGAGTGCTCGCGTGGAGGCGCCAGCCCTCGAACGGGCTGGGGTCAAGCAAGTGAACGCGATGACCGACGACGACTGGGACAACCTCCGTGCAGCGTTTGGTAATCAGCGCCTGATGGGGATGAGTTTGGATGCTGGTGGGCATTTAACGCATGGATTCCGCCCAAATATCAGCGGGAAAATGTTTAATCAGCGTTCCTATGGTGTTGACCCATCCACCGGAAAAATTGATTATGACGCCCTACGGCAAGCGGTGATTGCGTTTGAGCCGCTTGTATTGGTTGCTGGCTTTAGTGCGTATCCAGGCCGTATCAACTTTGCCAAGATGCGCAGTATTGCCGATGAAGTTGGCGCCGTGTTGATGGTCGATATGGCCCACTTTGCGGGGCTAGTCGCTGGTGGGGTGTTGACTGGGGAGTACCACCCGGTTCCATATGCCGACATTGTTACGACCACTACGCACAAGAGTTTGCGTGGTCCACGTGGTGGGTTGGTGTTGTGCACCGAAGAGTTTGCCCCCCATGTGGACCGTGGCTGTCCGATGGTGTTGGGCGGACCAATGGCGCATGTGATGGCCGCGAAAGCGATTTGCTTTGCGGAAGCGTTAAAACCAGAGTTTAAAACCTATGCCCATCAGATCGTGGCGAATGCCAAGGCGCTTGCAGACGGGCTGACGGCTAAGGGAGCCACATTGACGATGGGTGGTACGGAAAACCACCTTTTTGTCCTTGATACACAGGCATCGTATGGACTGAATGGGCGCCAAGCCGAGCAAGTGTTACTGAAAGCTGGGGTGGTGTGTAACCGCAATAGCGTCCCCAATGACCCCCAGGGTGCCTGGTACACCTCAGGTGTTCGCCTGGGTACACCGGCGGTTACCTCCCTGGGTATGCACGAAGCCGATATGGCAGAGGTGGCAGACATCATTGACACGGCATTGCGTGCCGCGACGCCGGGTGATAGCCCAGCCAAATTTATCTTTGATGATGCAACAGCCGAACAGCTCGCTGACCGGTCCGCAGCCCTCTTGACCAAGTACCCCTTATACCCAGATATTCAGCTTTAACGACGTCAATCTCTTTGATGTGTCGGTAAAGGACAAGCGATGAGTCAATTGATGACCGCAACTCGTATCGTGGGCCTCCCTGTTGTAGATCTTGCTACGTCACAGGTGCATGGCACGGTTCGTGAGATTTTGTATCACCCGTATGAAGGGGCATTGATGGCCTTTTCGTTATCAGACACCGGGTTCTTTGGGCGCAAGCTTAGGACGTACGTACCCGTTGACCAAGTATCGGCTATCGGGCGTGATGCGGTCATGATTGCTGATGACACTGCCTTGGTTGAACCGAGTACACACCCGCTGCCAGATCTGGACCACCCAGAACAATCCAATGTGATTGGTGCCAATGTGATGACAACCGACGGTGTGCATCTTGGGCGCGTTGTAGACCTGGTGGTGATGGTTGGTGGAGATGGCACGGTAGTGGGGTATCGCATTCACACTGAGGAAGGTCGGGCAAGTTACATTCCGCTTCCAACGCAAATCAGTGTGAGTGGAACGAACCTTGTGGTGCCAAGCGATTTACGAGACTTTGTTCGTGATGATTTGGTTGGACTGGGTGCGGCGGTGGATGCGTTCCGTGATCGGGTCGGTATCTGAACCCAAACCCATGATGGTGCCTTGAGTCAGTAATAGCGAGGAGATGCGATGCGCAAGATTGTGACGGCAACAAAAACATTGAAGCGGCCGGTGATGGCTGTCGCAACGGCCTCTGAATTGGGTAGGGTATCTGGGTTTGGTGTTGATCCTGAAACGTGCCGTGTTGCCTTTGTGCGCTTTGGCCGTGGATCAAATACTCGTCTTGTTGCGTGGGAAACCTTGGCCGGTATTGGACCAGATGCCGTTATGGTCGCTGATCATGGTCGTATTAAAGCCCCTCACACACCTGAAGAAGAACTCATTGCACACGGTGATCGAGGCCTCTTAGGGCATCGCGTACTGAGTGAGATTGGTAACGATTTGGGTACGGTAACTGATTTTGATTTCGATGCCACAAGTGGAGAGGTCCTGCGGATTGTGACTGACCACATGACGCTGGACGGTGATGTGTTGCGTCGGGTCGGCCCGGCGGGTGTGATTGTGACTGCCGATGTAGACCCGGTGTACGCCGATGGTATTGCACGTGCCGCGAAACGCCGTCCCATTGGGGCGTTGCCGGAAGGCCCCCGGCGGCGAGAAGGCGTGGCCAGTGATGCTGAAAAGGATGCCTTGCGTGCCGAGTTTGCACGTCAACAGGCTGCACAAGAAACAACGCATACCGAAGTGACGTGGGTGGACGTCGATAGCGTTGAGGTAGACGGATGAGCACTATTCATCTCCGTGGCCCGATCTTGCGTGGACCAGATGATGTGGTCGGCCAAGGTTGGGTGGTAGATGGGCGTATGACCTATACCAAACCAAGCGGCTCCATTGACCACACGATCGACGGTTGGGTTATCCCTGGGCTTGTGGATGCTCATTGCCATATCGGGTTGGGTGCCAAGGGACCGGTCAGTGACGATGAAGCCCTCGCTCACGGCCAACGAGATTTGAGTGCTGGTGTCACCTTAGTGCGTGATGCTGGTGCGCCAAGTGATACGAATTGGCTGCGTGATGACTTGCGAGTACCTGAGATTATTCGAGCGGGGAAACATATTGCGAGAACCCGCCGGTACTTTCGTGATTTTGCTGTAGAGGTCGAACCTGAATACCTGGCAGCAGAGGCCACCCGTCAAGCTAAGGCTGGAGACGGATGGATCAAGCTGGTTGCTGACTGGATTGACCGGGAAACAGGTGACCTGGGGCAAACTTTTACACCTGAACAGTTCAACGCCGCGATTGAAGCAGCCCATCAAGCTGGCGCTCGGGTTACGGCCCATGCCTTTGATGAAGGTTCTATTGAGCCCCTGGTGCTTGGAGGTATTGACGGTATTGAACATGCCACTGGCATGACTGAAACCACTGTTGGGTTGGTTGCCGATCACCAGGTGGCTGTGGTGCCAACCCTCATTAATATCAATACGTTTGAGTCAATTGTGGCTAGTGCGAGAGAAAAGTTCCCGACATATGCCAGGCACATGCAAGCACTTTATGACCGGCGCTATCAAACGATTCATATGGCCCACGAAGCCGGTGTACCCCTCTTTGCTGGTACCGATGCAGGATCAGCCATTACCCATGGGCGTATTGGAGAAGAACTGGTTGAGTTAACCAAGGCTGGGCTAAGCCACACAGAGGCGTTAGCTGCCGGTTGTTGGCATGCCCGCAAGTGGCTCGGCTATGCAGGGCTTGAAGAAGGGGAGTGGGCAGACGCGATGGTTGTCCCCCAAGACCCTCGAGAACAGGTAGTCGTCTGCCAACATCCTCGCGCAGTGCTACGGCGTGGACGGAGTGTTGGCCTGGTGTAAGTGCCAGAGCAGATGAAAGGCATCAAGAACCCCGCGCATGTCGGGGTTGTTGCGTGTCTATGACGCGTCGGCTTGCTGTTTTGCAGCCATGGCCCGTGTCATTAATGACAGTACGGGAATGCGTGGATATAAATAGCTGACGGCTGTCATAAGCGTGACCACACTGAGTGCCCCTAGGATGACATGGAGCACGTGAACAATGGGCGATAGCGCAATGAATACCTGGACCAAGATGATGAGCAGGTCTACCCCCAACAGGCCGACAAGTACTGCCCACACCCGACGACCGGGTTGAAGAATGCGTTTGGGAGAACGGTATATCCACACAGTACTCCCAACCACTGCTGCGGTGAGGATGACGAGATCCCCGACATAGGCGTGAGTCAGTGTGGCCACATTGATGGAATCGGCGAACGGTAATGCCTGAATGTGGGCGTCATTGGCGTCAATAAGCAGCACACCACTCCCGATCGCAACGATTGCCAAGATGGCAACCCCCCAAACAATGAGCCGACTTGACCACCCCGTTGCCGGACGCAGGGGAACATCAGGGCGACCGAGGCGAATAACAAGCCAAGTGGTGAGTGCAATCAGTACAAATGACCAGGCGGTATGTGCCACATTCAGCCATTGAATGGCAGGGAAGATCGCTGCACACAACCCAAGGATGGCTTGGACGATGACCCCAGCAAGCGGCAACGCTGCAAAGGTGTGTATGCGATGGGGGCGCCGCTTCGTAGGCAGTGTTCGTAACGTCAGCGCAATAAGTCCAACTGCACTCACAATGGCAAGAAGCAATAACACCCACTGCGCAGTATCTATGGTGGTGTAGTAGCCGGCAAAGGGCAGATCGTGCGCATTCGGTTCGCAATCTGGCCAGGCATAGCAGTTGACTCCCTGCTCAATAAGCCCCGCTTTTGCCACACGAACGATTGCATGGGCCACAACGACCAGGAACTGGATGATCACATTGGCAACGGCAAACCCATCCACCCATCGGGTAACCAGGTCGCGGCGAGCGACAGGGGCCTCTGGTGTTACTTGTGTTAAATACTGGGCATCATTCACGTGCGTCAGCCTACTCAATCGTGTTCAAGAAACGAAGTGCCTAGAACGGTTCTTTTTCATCAGTTTCATCAGGCTCCTCACCACGGATGCGTTCTGTCGCGGCGAGAAGAAGGGTTTCACAATGTTGAGCCAGGGCTTCTCCACGTTCCCATAACCGAACGGTGAGGTCGAGCGGCATCGTACCTCGCTGCATTTGTTCAACCAGTTCAGCGAGTTCGTCGCGTGCCGTTTCATAGGGCATATCGGCAATATCGTCGAACGATCCTTCAGTCATCTTGGTCTCCAGGTGTGGTGTGCGATTCCAGTGGGGGTGTGGGTACCGTTGCGAGGACTGCACTATGGAGTGAGCCGTCGCGGAGCCGGACAGTCAATTGAGTGCCTATGGGCGCTTGGTCTATCGAAGAAATAACGTCACCGTTTACCATCGCAAGGGCATATCCCCGTTCTAATACTTGGTTAGGAGATATCGCGTCTAACGTAGCTCGGAGCGTTGCGATATTGGCACGATGAAGATCAAGGTTACGCAACACGATGTGCGCTAATTGTTCACGAAGATGTGCTATCTGCTCATGCCACTGTGCTACGAGTGCATCTGGACGTGCAATATGTGTACGCAACGTCTGGATCCGTTCGTGTTCATGGTCGAGGAATTGATGCACTGTTTGATGGAGATAGCGGCGTTGGCGCTGAATTTCCTCATATTCGCGTATGGCATCAAGGACAACAACTTGTCCAGCCCCTGTGGGAGTTGAGGCGCGGTAGTCAGCAACATCATCAAGGATGGGGTGGTCTGGTTCATGGCCAATGGCGCTAATAACAGGCGTTGTCATATCCGCCACAAATCGCACGAGGGATTCATCACTGAATCCCACCAAGTCACGATAATCACCACCACCTCGGGCCACGATGATCACCTCTACGGCCGGATCAGCCTCAAGCCGTTCGAGGGCCTGAATCACCTGTGGAGCACAGTCAGCACCTTGGACAGGAGTATTTACCACCTCAAAGGTTGCTCCTGGCCATCGTGCAAGGGCATTTCGCTTGACATCTTGTTCAGCCATCGTTTGAACACCAACCACGAGCCCAATCTTTTGGGGGAGTAGGGGCCAGGTACGCTTCCGATCAGGGTCAAATAGGCCTTCTTGGGCAAGGCGTTGACGCCGCTCTTCAATTTGAACAATGAGTTGACCGATACCGGCTTGGCGCACCTCAACAACGTCGAGTTGTATTTGACCGCGTTTAGTCCAAAATGTCGGAGTGACCTTGGCAACAACCTGATCACCTACCTTAGGCAACGGATCAGGGAGGACGGGACGGCGGCCCTGCCAGATGGAAAAGGAAAAGGCGTGGCCGTCTTCTTCAAAGGTTCCATACACGGCACCACGACGCGTATTCCATTGAGTGATTTCGGCACTAATCCAGACAAAACCGAGCTTGTCAATATAGGCCGTCAAACTTTCGTTAACGAATCGAAGTGGACGTGGTTCCTCAGGTGTTCCCGTCACATTGTCCATATCAACACGATATTCCTTGGCTTGGTGTTATGGCATTCCTGGACATTAGTTCAAGGCAATGCACACCTTTTAACTACTTTTCATCAAGAAGATATGCGCAAAGCTAGTCGAATGAACTACCGTTGTCGGCAGTCTGACGCTGGAGGAACCCCAATGCGCAATCGCATGCCAATAATCGCTTCACTCGTTGCTATGGTCGCCCTGAGTGGGTGTAGTTTGCTTGGACAAGGCGGAAAGACCACGCCATCAGAGAGTGCGAGTGCCAGCGCTGATGCGACTGCGGTTGCCTCGGTAACACCTGAAGCTACCCCAACGCCGGAAGGCCCACAAACGGTTGCCGAATATGACCTGTTCCTCCAAGAGCGTGCCAATGTTGTTGCTGGCGAGCTGACGAATATTTCCAATGGGGTTACGCAATTCAATAACGGTGCGATTGATGAAGAACAATTGCGTTCAGTTAGCGAAGAGGCATTCCGTACGATTACTGAGCAAACGACGATTGTGAAAGAAACGAATGTGCCTGAGGGTGCTGAAGATCGTCAAGCCAAATGGCTGAATGCCGCGTCAGCCATCCAAAACGCCCAAACAACGGTCACAAACTGTCTGACGGCTTCTGATCCGGTTTGCCGCGCAATTGGTAACACGCTTGGTCCACTTGGTGAAGCACTCAACGTAAACTAATCCCACCATATGAACGAACGGCTGTGCCCAATGCGTACACAGCCGTTTATGTATAGGGCTTATACATTATGGATGGCTGATCGGCAAGGAAATTAGTCCACTATTTGGCTGATAAAGGCTAGTGGATTTGTTTATTCCTGTCCTATTGATATATATTCTCCTTTGCGTTGTTATTCACAGGTTTGTGATGCAAGCGTTCGGTCAACGATGCCCGGAGAGCTCCTCGTGCGTTTTGTATGAGTAGTTGTGTTGATATTGCCTTACGTTAAGGAGAAACGTAATGTCCAAATTCCGTCTGAGTTCTGCATTGTTGCTGTCATTAGCCATGTTGGCTGCTGGCTGCTCAAGCAACCCATCTGGAGGAAGTTCCGAGGGCGCATCTGACGCCGGATCATCCTCTAATTCCAGCTCTGAAGTAGCTACAGGGGAGACGGGTGGCACCTTGAATGTGTACGCCTGTGAACCTCAGGTTCTGGTGCCAAGCAATACAAATGAAAGCTGTGGGAGTGAGATTCTTTCAGCCCTTTTCACACCACTCGTGCGTATCGACGAAGACAAGAAGCCAGTCTTCGGTGATAACCAGCCTGACACTGTCGCCAAGGACATCAAGCTCAGTGATGACAAGCTTGTCTACACAATTACGTTAAAAGACGGGTTTACATTCCACAACGGTGAAAAGCTTGATGCGGAAGCCTATGTCCGGGCATGGAACTATGGTGCCAATCCAGACAATGCGCAGAATAACTCAGCGTTCTACGACAAAATTGCCGGGTATCAAGAGGTGCAAGACAAGGCAGCAACAGAGTTGTCGGGGCTGAAAGCCGTTGATGACAAGACCCTTGAAGTTACATTAAGTGCACCGTTCTCCCCATTTATTTCTTCCTTGGCGTATACCGCGTTTTATCCCATGCCCAAGGCTGGTGCTGATGATGTAAAGGCGTATAACGAAGCCCCCATCGGTAATGGTCCATTCAAGATGGATGGGGAGTGGAAGCACAACCAGAGCATTACCGCCGTGGTAAACGCTGATTACCCTGGGACGAAGCCAAGCTTCTCTACGTTGAATTTCCAGATTTATTCTGATATTGGCACGGCCTATAACGAATTGCGCGCCGGCAACTTAGACGTTGTTGAAGACCTACCGCCGGAACAACAAGCTTCCTTTGAATCTGACTTGGGAGAGAATCTTGTCGTAACACCTTCATCGACATTCGGGTTCCTTGGTGTACCAGTTAATGTTGAAGGGTTGAAAGATAAGCGCATCCGTCAGGCTCTTTCCTTGGCCATTGACCGTGATGCCTTGAATAAGGCGGTATGGAATGACACCCGTACCCCTGCAGATGACTACGTTGCCCAACCTATTGACGGATACCGCGAAGGGGCCTGTACCTACTGCACCTATGATCCTGAACGGGCCAAGCAGCTCTTTGAAGAGGCTGGCGGCTATGACGGTACCCTTGAAGTTTGGTTTAACAGCGGTGCTGGTCACGAAGAATGGATTGAGGCCATTGCCAATAGCTGGAAGCAGAATCTGGGTATCTCAGAAGTGAAGTTCCAGTCCATGATTTTCGCGGAGTTTTTGAACAAGCTCGAAGAAAAGAACGTGAGTGGCCCATATCGCTTGGGTTGGTCCGCCGACTACCCATCCATGGATAACTATTTGGCACCAATTCTTGGGACGGACGGATCATCGAACTACACGGGCTATTCCAACCCTGAATTTGATAACCTCATTAAGCAGGGGAACGAAGCTGCAACCCGTGAGGAAGCAGTGAAGTTCTATCAGCAAGCTGATGACCTTGTTTTGGAAGATATGCCATTGATTCCTATCGTGTACTCAAAGAAGTTCTCGGGTATCAGTGACAATGTTGATGATTTCAAGGTCGATTTCTACGATCACGTTGAATACGTCAATATAAAGCCAAAGCAGAACTAGGCACACTTCGGTCTAGAGGGGCGGCCAATGGCCGCCCCTGCATCATGTGGATCTGGTTGGTCTCAAGTCTGTTCACCTAAGACGACGGGCGTGGACGCGGGGGATAAGCCACGGGCTCAGGATGCAATCGAATGCCAAACGTGCGCTCAACCTCTTCCATAATCTGATTAGCCAAGTTCCAAACATCGTTGGTTGTTGCTCGCCCACGGTTGGTGATGGCAAGGGAGTGCTTGGTGCTGAGGGTGGCTACCCCGTTTTCAGGCCAGCCTTTTTTGAATCCAGCACGTTCGATTAGCCAGGCTGCAGAGAGTTTGTATCCATTGGCAACTGGATGAACCGGAATACGCTCGGCAACATCATCACCACAGGCAAATCGCACCCGCTCAATGACTGGACGAAGATCAGGTACAACGGGGTTGGTAAAAAACGACCCGGCACTTGCCGTGTCTACATCGTGAGGGTCATAGACCATGCCTTTTGCACGCCGCTGGGCAAGGACCGCTGTTCGTACTTTTGCACTCGGGCGACGTTCACCTTCGCGTGCATCACACATGCGTAGTAATTCGGTGTAGCGCAACGGGGCGCTCAGCCCATCAGGATTTCCGCGTAGTTGAACCGCAAAGACAATGCGACGGTCTTGAAACTTTAAATTGGATGTTCGGTATCCCAAGTCCAGTTGTTCTGGTTCAATCCATTGGGCTGCTTTAGTTTGCCGATCGTAGACGAGTACTGCGTTTAAGATATGGGCGATTTCGACCCCATAGGCACCCACATTCTGTACGGGGGTCGCTCCAACAGACCCAGGGATACCTGATAGGCATTCCAACCCACCAAGTCCAAGCCCAATGGCGCTCTGGACGAGGTCATCCCAGGTGATACCCGCATCAGATGTAATGGCGCCAGACTTTGGATCAATTGTGACGTGATCGGTATAGCGTGCATCACCAGCGCGAACCCCAGAGCCAGGCAATTGGACCGCAACAACATCCAAGTCGCCATCGTCAATCACGAGGTTGGACCCACCACCAAGGACCAGGCTTGGAATATCCATATGATCTAAATAATCAAGCACCTGCTTAGCGGCTGCGTTCGTATTAGTGCGCACAATGGCACGCGGCATACCGCCGACCCCAATAGTGGTAAATGCAGAAAGGGGACGACTCGTAATAACTAAGACATTCGGAATTGCTGTAAGGTCTTCAATGAGTTCAGGCACATAGGCAGCTTAGCGGTTACGGCACCACGGTAGAAGGAAAAGAAACGGAAGATTCAAAAAACGCACATAATATATATTATGTAAACTTATGGATATTTGCGGGAAGAGTTCGGTTCCGTTGGTCTTGTTCGCTAGACTCTCGTACGTTTGACGTTTCAGGAGGTGATTTCGATGGCAAAGACTGATATCTGGCCTTCTGCGCCGATACAGCCCTCAGACAGTGGACGTCCACTTCAGAGAACGAACCCATCGGTCACCCTGGTTGTTGATGGGTTACCACAAGGGGCACCTGAGGACTATACAGTTACACAGTTGCTAGCCGACCTGGACGCCAATCCCAATATGATTGGGTTATTGAGCTTCGACCAGCCCGATGAAGCTGATCTCGAGGAACTGATTGAGTCCATGGATTGGCACCCGGTGATGGTTGAAGACCTCACCATGGCGCGCCAACGCAGCAAGGTAGAACGCCACGGTGAAGCCTTGTTTCTTGTCGTTCGACCCGCAGGGTATGTTGACATCGATGAAGACATCGTGGTGGGTGAATACCACGTCGTCATGCATCGTAATTTGATTGTCCTTGCTCGCCAAGGGCTGCATGGTGGAGCCAATCAGCGGTTTACCCGTGCATTTCGGCCTGACCATGAACTCTTACAACATGGACCAGAAGCATTGCTGTATGCGATTATTGATGCGGTCGTCGATACCTACTTCCCCGTGCTCTACGGCATTAGCAACGACGTGGAACAGATTGAACGCCAGGTATTTAGCGGTGACCCCGATGCACCTGAACGTATTTATCGCCTCTATCGAGAAGTGATCGACTTCCAACATGCAGCCCATCCCCTGGTTGAGGTGCTTGATGACCTGAGCGGAGGCTTTGATAAGTACACCGTTCCTGAAGAGCTTCAGGCCTATCTCGAAGACGTACAAGACCACCTCTTACGCGTGAACTCACGGATGGCGAGTAACCGCGACTTGCTCAATCAGATTTTGACGGTTAATGCCACGTTGGTTGCTGAACGCCAAAACGAAGATATGAAACGGGTATCCAGCTGGGCGGCCATGTTGGTTGTACCCACGGTCGTAAGTGGCATTTATGGGATGAACTTCACGCATATGCCCGAATTAGATTGGGCTTATGGATACCCTATGGCGCTCATATTGATGTTTGCCTTGAGCCTTGGATTGTATTTCTTATTCAAGCGTCGCAATTGGCTCTGATCGACGCGATAGGCAACAACCAATGTGGGTGTGCCGAGACGTTCCTCGGACAACACCCACATTGGTTTACTGCTGGCTAGATCGCCTCTGTATGGCTTACTGGTTGCTGGCTTGTTCTACCGCCTCGCATACCTGAAGCTCACCCATACAAATGACATTCTGTAAATTCAGGTCCTTCAGGACCTTCTTCGTTTCTGGTGGCACGGTGGTACCGGCTGTCAACAGAATCGGAGCATTCAAGTCATTGGAAAGCCCAGCCAAGCTGAACCCCAACTGCCAGGCGTTTTCACCTTGACCGTCAATGACAATGGCACGCTGAGGAGTTTGGAACTTGTGGGCAATCTGGCCGGCTGTATCGGCACGGTTTGCACCAGCAATACGATTGACTGTTGAACCCGTCACCGTTGCAATCGTGTCAGCAACCGAAGGGTTTACAGCCGCATGGCCACCAACAACTGTTGCCTGAACGCCAAGGGTCAACTGGCTCAACATGCTGGCAGATAATTTATCCGTTTGCGTTAACAAGATCGGCCGTCCGGTTTTTGCAGCTAAACCACCCAAGGCAATGGAATCAGCCCAAGAACGCGTTTCGTCGCCTTGATCACCGAATGCACGTGCGATAAATCGATCCTTTTCCATCCTTGATGTGCGGGTTGCCTGTGCTTTCGCAATTTCGACAGCCGTTTGGGTACGGTCAGAACCGGCGATACGACGGGTGGTTAATCCATTGGCCTGCAACGCCTGTTCAACCGCAGGACTCAATGCCATAGGGCCACCCAGTAACCAGACTTCATGGATGCCCATGGCCTTGATTTCATTCAAGATGAAGGGTTCTAACTTGTCTGGACTGGTGAGGTACAAGGACGCATTATTTTGCAATACCCCACTGGCCAACGCATCGGCCATCTTCGTTTCACTCGCCAACAACGCAATTCGTTTTGCTGACGGTTCCGTTGACTTCGGCAAATCCTTAAATGCAGCCCGTAACCGGTTCACCCCTGCGGCAAGCTCAGAACCAGCTGGTCCTTGAGTTTTTGGTAGCGTCCAACGCATCGGCCCATCTGACGGTACCGGTACGTTCTTAAGCAGTGCAGGATCACCGGGGCGGCTAGGCAGGGTCTCTGGAGCCTTGGGTGCATCTGGTGCAGGTGTCGGTGGTGCGGGTGCGTCTGGTACCGGTACTGGTGCTGGCGCCGGGGGAACGGGCTGATCAGGTTTAGGATGTTCTGATGCAGGTGGCTGCACAGGGCCTTGCTGGTTACCACTGTTAGGTGCAGCATACGGTGGCGTCTGTAAATAGATGTGAGGTGCAGGAGCCCCCGGTGCCAAGTTGGCATGCATCACATGTTCAACCCATGGACGAACATAGGACACAGACGAATACATCGTGCCTACGCGACCACAAATATCGTCACCCCAGAAATTATGGATTTGGGGTGTGTAGCGTGAGTGGCTGACGATACCAACCTGACGGCGCTGACCGTGTTCAGTCACAAACAGTGGTCCCCCGCTGTCACCAACACAGCTGGCAGGGTGACGGTGATTCGTGCGGTGATGACGTTCTGATTCTGGGATACCGTTGAGACGGTTAATGTCGATCTGCTGCTCAGCACAAATGAGCGTATCTAGTGGACAGTTGAGGACAGGGACCTCAGCACTTTCGAGAAGGTCAGGGTTCGCACGGTACCGACCGGCGTTCATTACACCTGGTGCATTGATACTTTCCCACCAAGACGCCCCTCGACCAACAACACGCGCAGTGCCTTGGCGTGGCAGTTCTTCCCCGGCACGGGCCAACGTGACGGTGGGTACGGCCAACTCAACATCGGGGAACCGATTTAACCGCTCCCTCGTTTTGGGATTCATTGGATATCCGGTTGAGATATTGTTCTCTAGCTCGACAAGCGCAACGTCATATTTGCCGCGAGTAATCTCCCGTGATTCAAAGTTCTCTTTGAATTTGGGGTGGATGAAGAACCGCTTGGAGGTGTGCCGCGTTCCGTACGTGCGACCGTCTTCGGCTTTCCCATAGGGGGTAAATGCGGTAACGGTGACCGTGGCATTGGGGTCACTGTCGGCAAGGCAGTGTGCTGCCGTAAGAATCCAGTGGTCATCAATGATGGTTCCGCCACAAGCCGCTACAGAGGAATCCCCAATAGGGATTGAAAGGTAGACAACCTCTGGATAGTCCGTTGCTGCCTGGTCCTGCCCATTCACAATACTAAAATCAGCGGTTTCCTGAGGTGCCGCTATGGCCGGAATCCCCAGACCAGTTAATGCGGCACAGGTGGCAAATGCTGCCGCTATCACAGTGCGTTTAAACACGAATCGTCCTTCCATGAATTGTTCGTGGCTATCGTGACCCAAAACCTGAGGCGCGCTGAGCCGAGCCATCGCCTAGACATCGGCATCAGCGTGCCGTTCTTAACCCTCACTTGGGTGACGGCAGTCTAGTGCTTATCTACGCCGTCATTGTTGGGCAGCTTGCTCAATTACGGTTGCAGTTGACGACACACGACTTGGTCGGCAAAACAAAAGAGGTTGTTGATGCCGAGCTTGGTGATTGTCTCACGGGTTTCTGGGGGGACGGTCTTGCCCGCGACGAGCAAAATTGGGGCGTTGTTCTCCCCTGCCAATCCTGCAAGGCTGAAGCCTAACTGCCAGGCCTGGTGCTGTTGGCCATCAATAATGTAAGCATGGGTTGGCTTGGTGAAGTTTGTGGCAATGGCGCCAGCTGTTCCAGCACGGTTTTCACCCGCAATGCGTGCCGTTGGAATACCGGTCAATGTTGCAGCCAGGATTTCAACTTCAGGTGCTAAGGCATTCGGTCCACCAACCAGAGTGACTGGCACACCCTCGGTTAAGCGATTCGCAACATTCTCAGTGATCGCGTTTTGAGGTGAAAGCAAAATGGGTTTCCCCATCCTTGCGGACAACGCACCAAGGGCAATTGCGTCAGCCCAGGAGCGAGTCTCGTCCCCCTTATCACCATACGCCCGTGATAGGAACCGGCCTTTGGGTGTATTTGCTTGGAGGGCAACGGCTTGGTTCGCGATTTCGATTGCCGTTTGGGTGCGGTCTTCACCAGCAATCCGTTGTGTGTGATAGCCAAGATTGGACAGAGCTCGTTCAACCCCAGGTGCAATTGCTTGTTCCCCGCCAAGGATCCATACATCAGTAAAGGCCTGATGGGCGAGTTCTTTGGCAACAAGTGGCTCAAGTTCGGTTGGGTCGGTCAAAAACAATGTTGTATTGCGTTGTAATACGCCACTGGCTAAGGCGTCGGCCATTGTCTGCTCGCTCGCTAAGAGTGCAGTTTTGCGCCCACCCAATTCATTCCGGACGGCAATACGTTCTGAAGCTGCACGGAGGCGTGCGACCCCGACGGACAGCACGGAACCATCCTCTTGGGTTGTTTCTGCGATTGGCCAGGTAACATCGCCGTTACGAAGCTGCGGAAGTTGTTTAAGCAATGGGGGGTCATCGGGATAGGTAGGAACGATACCCAACGGCCGTTCCGGTTCACTTGGATCGGGTGTTGGCGGTGGCGTGTTGGGCTCGCTACCTGGTGCGTCGGGAGCCGCGCCACCCGGTGGCAAAGATTGACTTGGCGGTGGCGGTGACCCTGCTCCTGGTGGTGTAGGTGCAGGTGTCGTATCGCTATAGGGTGGCACCTTCAAGGAAACTTGAGGAAGGTCTGCGGGGGTACTTGGATTGGCTGCAATAACCGCATCAATCCATGGGCGTACGTAAGCGATTGACGTGAACCATGTGGCAACACGCCCACAGGTATCGTTACTCCAGAATGTTTGGGCGGCATTGTTGAATCGGCCATGACTGATAATGCCGACCTGTGTGTGAGTGCCATCCGGTGCGGTGATAAATAATGGTCCGCCACTATCACCAACACAGCTTGATGGGAGTCGATGTTTGGTGTCGAGATGCCGTTCCTGTTCAGGGAGATCTTGAAGGGTTTTCTCGTCAATCCGGTTACCAGCACAAACGTGGTAGTCCGAACGGCATCCTGACTGGACCGGGATTTGAGCACTCCGAAGCTGCGTGTTTACCGAATCATAGTGACCGGGTATACCAACGTAGGCGTTACCGGGAACCCATGACTTTGCACCGCGACCAACGACGATACCGTTACCTGAGCGCGGTATATCTGCTCCGGCACGGTCCAAGGTAACCGTTTTTAACACCGGGTTGGCGTCGCGTCGTGGATGCACTTGGAGGGTGTTGGGGTCGATCGGTGTTGTTGACGAGATTGGTTCACTCAGACGGACGAGGGCAACATCGTATTTCCCGCGTGTTGGGCCACCAGCATTGAAATCGTCAGCAAACTGAGGATGGGCGAATACGGAGCTACTCACAATTGGACGGGCATAGACATCACCAGAAGCAGCTTGGCTAAAGGCAGTTTGTACCCTCACGGTGACGGGGAAATTCGAATTCCAATCGTGAAAACAATGGGCTGCACTCAAGATCCAACGATCATTAATAACGGTGCCACCACAGTCTTCTGTGGCACCTCCCCCACTCATCAATGGCACCGAGATTGCAACAACTTCAGGATAGGTCAAGGGATCTTCATCTTGACCGTTGACAATGGAAAAGGAGCCATGATCATCGGCGGGCATCCACGCCGAGGCTTGGGTTGCGGTTAAAGCACTTGAGACCGCAAGGGCAGCCATGGGAATGCGCCAATTCAACGGAGTACTCCTCTATCAGGGTTGTCTAAGTGTGATGTAATCATAATGACGGCTTATCTATGAGAGGCCTTAAGCCTGGGTATCAATAACCAGCCCGGCGGCGTCAACCGGATTGGGAATAGTGCGCTCGGCATATCGACACCGTTCTTGGGCGAAACGCTTTGCCAAGGCATCAATACGGGCGAGGTCATACCCATGTGCCTCAGCATTTGTGTATAAGGCTCCCAGCAAATGACGTTGGTCCATTGCTAAATGACTCACCAGATGTGGGATACGCATTTGGTAGCGCTCAAAAAGTGGCTCCAAACTGTCTAATGAATTCAAAAAGGTACCGTTTGGGATGGTTTGAGGTTCGTCGCTGCCAGCCCGTTCCTGTGGTTGGCTTGGTGAGCGATTACCCCGATCCTGTTGACCGTGATGATGTCGGCCCTCCCCTTCCTCACGGCGAGTAGGCAAATAGTCAGTCACGGTTGGTTCTTGTACCGGGGCAGGAGCTGTTGTCGTTCGTAGGCGAGGGATGTCCATCACCGCTCCTTTCGTACCCTGATATGGCCCTAACGGTGTAAGACGCTACGAAGGGTCTATTTGTTGCGCTTCCTTTTTATCGGCCATTCGCATCCCTACCCAAAGCACTATTCCTCGAATAACGATTGCGACCTCAACAGCGATCCATAACACAATCAGATGAGCTTGAGCGGATACCACAACCAGGCCAACCCCGATGGCGATAGAACAACCGATAATGGCGCTGGCCGTGAGTACTTTCCACCGCTCATAGCCCATCACAATGCCGTCACCTACAAACGTTAACCCATCAAATGCCGCGCTAAACACAGGAACGATCCAAACCAGTGCGGTGAGGGCAACGACCGCTGGATCGGTTGTGAAGAGTCCGATTAATGGGTAGCGCACAAGCATCATGACCGGTATGAGGACCAACCCGAAAACGGCACCGAGACCAGATGCGGTACGCATCAGAACTCGGCGTTCTCGGACGGTAGCCGTATCAAGTGACTGGGCAACAAGGGCTTGGGAGGCATGGGCAAAAGAATCGAGGATGACGTTTTGAATGGTACGAACTTGCATCAAGATCTGGTGGGCTGCTGCAGCGACTACGCCTAGCCGGCCCGCAACTGCTGCCATGACCATATATTGTCCGGCCAAAAAGAGGCTCCGTACGAACAGGTTGGAAACAGACCCAAGCATGGATTTGAGTTCCAAACGAGAGGGGTACCACTTTGATTTTCGGGGAATACGAACCCCTAAATACCTATAGGCGTAGGTAATTAATAAGAGGCTCTCAATACATTCGACAATATCTGTACCAATAGCGACCCCTTTGAGCCCCCACCCCAACCCCAGGGCCAACCCCATTGATATGGGGAGATTCAAGATCGCAATGGCAATGCTGACAATGAGAACTGGCACATTGGCGTTGACACCGCGATACGCACCCCACCACACAAATGAAATCATCAAAAAGGGCATACCAAAGGCGCGTAAACGAACGTAGTCAACGGCAAGGGGCTGGAGCGCATCAACGGCGCCGGTGAGGTGAATGAGTAGCCCTCCCCCAAACCAGTACAGCATGACCAACCCCAGGGCAATGATCTGAGAAACGACCAGGGCATAGATGGTCGCTCGATTCGCGGTGCGCATATCGTTACGACCAAATGCACGCGCAACGGCGGTGGTACTCCATGCCGTAAGGAAAAAGAACATCCAGCTGATGGACCCAACCAATGTGCCTGCCAAGCCCATAGCCCCTAACTCGGCAGTCCCAATTTGTCCGGCTACAAAGGTATCGGTCATGGTGAGTACCGGCTCGGTAAGCGCACTCATCCCAATAGGGACACCGAGCGCAATGATGCGCTTTACTTCATGCGTCCAACTTGGGGGTTTTGATTCGTTGCGATCAGCCACACAGGTCTCCAGCTCAACGTTACTTGACCATCGGGGGTGGAATAGTGTTCACGCCATTGTTCGTCTAAGCGGCGAAGAGCACTCGGCGTACGTATGGATGTTCCACCTGTGGCGGTCACACCCGTTGCTTTCAAGGATTTCAACGCATCTAAGGGCGTATCGAAGAGCTCAATTTCTTCACCTTGTTCAACAGCGGTGATCGTCATACCAGCGGTGGTTAACCATCCAACCCATTCACTTAGAGCCGGATAGTGTAGCCCATGATCGGTGAGCGCTGCGACTTCTTTAAGATTGCCGGGGCCATAGGTAACCATGGCAAATACGCCACCATTTGTTAATAGATCTGGTACACGAGTACAGAAGGACTGGGGACTGGCGAACCAGTGCACACTCGAACCTGCACACATCAAGGCATAAGGGCCGCCAAGATCAAGGGTTTGGGCATCCCCGATGAGTGACGTCGTGGGGGTGGGTGCGAGGTCACGAACCAATGCTTCAGGCGGCGAATACAAGTCATTCAGTGCCCACTGTGTGATGGTGTGGTTGGCGTGAACACGACGGGTAAGTAATCCCGTACCACAACCTATGTCAATCGCAGAACCATGAATATGGCCGATCGTTTCATTCAGTAAGGCGATAAGGCGATCTGCCACTCGTGCCTGAACATGAGCATGTAACCCATAGGTTGTTTGAGCTTGGGCGAAGCGTCTACCGATCAGGTCCGGAGAAGGCATTGGGCCATCTTGCCTGTCCAACCGGCCTGTTGCGAACAGGTGACGTCATTGCGACGTATTTAGGGGACCAATAGGGCATCTGGTAGCCAATGTGCGCCAGTCACAATCGTTGGCTCAGCCAAGCCAAGGCGCTGCCATTGGGCTATTTGGCCCTGAGGGTCACAGATACGGTCATGTGAACTAACACAGGCAGAGGACCATCGTGATGCTCGCACCATCGGTGGCTCACGTTCAATCGCAATCCACCAGGCCAAGGACTGTTGTAAGCGGATGAGGTCGGGATGACCGTCAAGGGCGCGCCAGCGCTGAAGTGCCCGACGAGATCCACACATACCCATTTGAAAGGCATGGAGGGCATCTGGAGTCAGAGCATTGGCCATCGCAACGGTTGTTGTTCGGTCGAGACAGCCCTCAAACGGGAATGGCACCCCATTAATCGCCTCAAATTGGGCGTTACTTATGTCACCTAGTAGTCGAGAGGCAGTTACAACACCCAATGACCATGCTGTAATTCGACAGTTGTCATAATCTTTGGCGTCAGTTATGAGGGTATTCAGCCAAAGGTCATTGACCGGATTGCTAATGGCCACAACCGCATGGTCTTCGTTAACCCGTTGGATGGCTGATGCCGGAGCACTCCACCCTAAACACACAATGTCAAGTGTTGACGCTTGGGGCGGGCGGTGGACCCAATGCATACTTGTCAGGTCAGCGTTTGATCGGTCCATAACTCACGAAGATCATTCAAAAACTCGTGGATGGCTGCAGTCGGCATATCTGCACGCACGCTCAGGCGCACGCGCGAGGTTCGCTCAGGTACGGTTGGGGGCACAATAGCCATCACCTGCCATCCCAACGCTTGTAACCGGCTGGCAAGATGTTTTGCCTTCGTATTCTCACCGACCAAGATCGGAATGATGTGGGTACACCGTGAGGTGTCTTGGCCAGTAACCGATTGAATACCGTTGGCGAGTAGGTGTTGATTTTCCGTCAATGCACCTCGACGGTCATCGGCTCGACTCACAATATCAAGGGCATAGCCTGTCCAAGCGGCTTGAATCGGTGGGAGTGCCGTCGAGAAGAGAAAAGAACGGGTTGTTGAAATGAGAAGATCTTTCACTGGCTCAGAGCAACCAACAAAGCTTCCAACAGATGCCATCGCTTTCCCCAGTGGCGCAATGAGCACATCAATGTGATTGCTCACCCCCTCACGCGCAGCTACCCCTCTCCCCCGCGGTCCGGTGACCCCAACGGCGTGCGCTTCATCAACAACAGTAATTACGTGAGGATAAATCTTGGTAATCTCCACCCATTTCGCTAAATCCACCTCATCACCATCCATTGAGAAGATGGATTCAGTCACCACCATGACCCGGTCATTAGGGCTATGGGTAGCCAAGAGTTCTGCTAGATGATCTAGGTCATTATGGCGGTACCGGCGAAGGTGGGCGCCTGAAAGGCGGATACCATCCAAGATGCTGGCGTGGACGAGTCGGTCGGTATACACGGTGGTATCTCGGTTAGCCAAGGTCGATAACACCCCAACATTGGCATGCCATCCGCTTCCCATTGAGAGGACTGGTCTCCCCCACCACAAACTTGCTTGGTGTTCAAGGGCAAGATGTTCTGGGTGGGTGCCAGTCTGTAACCGTGCTGAGGAGGCACTAAAGTGCGCCTCAGAGTGAAAATGCTGTCGGATAATGGGATCTGATGCGATCCCGAGGTAGTCGTTCGATGCAAAGTTAAGGCGACGCTCTTCATCCACCGTTGCCCAAGGGCCGTCAATCGTGACGGGGGTGTACTGACGCTGGGTACCTGCTTGTCGCAATCCAAGCAGTTGTTCATACGCCCACGCATCTAGATTCATTGCGCTATCCGAGGCTGATCGGGTGGGCTTGCCAGTGGGCTGTGAGGGTGGCAGTGAAGCGGTTATGGTCCATATCACCCAAATGGTCTGGCAATACCGTTAGCAGTGGTGAATTGGCAAAGGTCTTCATTTCATCAATATTTAATTGGCCGGCCACATCGTCCGGATTCGGTGCAGCACCCACAACGGTTCCCAATAGGGGTACTGCATTTGTTTGAAGCATCCAAACCGTCAGGCGCGTGTGGTTCAAGGTGCCTAGACCTGCACGGTTAACGATGACGGCATGAGGATCAAGGTCCAGTGCCTGCAAGTCGTGGGCTAAATCAATCAGTGTGTGGTCCTCAGCATCTAATGGCACACTGATCCCCCCTGCGCCTTCAACAAGAATGACATCATAGGTGGGTACAAGCCCAGCGATGAATGCTGCATGCTCACGCATGGGTGGTAACGCCACACCAGCACGGCTAGCTGCTTGGGTTGGCGCCAATGGTTCGGGGAGACGGACCCGCTCATAGGTATCTTCAGGTGCTATGCCACTGAGACGAGCAACGGTTTCAACATCGGATTGTTCGCCATCCTCAACCCCAGATTGGACGGGCTTAACGACCCCGACACGACGGCCTTGTTGGCTGAAATGAACTGCAAGGGCTGCGGTTGCAATTGTTTTACCTACACCCGTATCGGTTCCTGTAATCAGTAGTACCTGACTCAACGTTATTGCCTTTCAGCGTGTTCAACCGCAATGGCCATTGCCGCGGTTATCGTGTCGATGTGGTGGGTTTGGGCGATGTATGGCGGCATCGTGTACAGCAGTTTACCGAATGGGCGTACCCAAACCCCAGCATCCAATGCCGTTGCAGTCAGTCTGGGTACATCAATGGGGTGATGAAGTTCGACGACACCTACGGCGCCAAGGATACGAACATCAGCTACCGCATCAACGGTGATGAGCGGGCTGAGCCCTTGATGCAGCCGTGTCTCAATCATCGCAACTTGGTCTTTCCAATCTTCGGTCCGCAATAACCCAATCGAAGCCAGACTGGCCGCACAGGCAAGTGGATTCCCCATAAAGGTGGGACCGTGCATCAAGACTTCTGATGGGCTCTGGCGTAATCGTTCAGCAACCTGGCTGGTGACCAAAACGGCTGCCTGGGTCATATATCCACCCGTGAGCGCCTTGCCCACACACATAATGTCTGGGACCACATCAGCATGACTAGCCCCCCACCATTGGCCAGTTCGACCAAAACCTGTGGCGATCTCATCAAAAATGAGCACTAATCCTTGGTCATCCGCAATGGCACGCAGGATTCGGAGCACTTCAGGGCTGTAGATATACATGCCGCCTGCCCCCTGTAAGACAGGTTCAAGTACGATGCCACAAAGCTCGTTGCGATGGGCCTCAATGAGGGCACTCACATCACCTGCCCATGTTTGAAGTGCAGGGTCATCACTCGTTCGCCCATATCCGGCAGGTGGTCGCGGTAGAAATACCTGGTGGCCGAGTGCATCACCGTACAAGGCGTGCATACCCCCTTCGGGGTCACAAACACCCATCGCACCCCAGGTATCGCCGTGGTATCCCCCCCGAAGGGTGGCAAGGCGCATGCGCGATGTATCCAATGTGCCCTGAGGTGATCGGGTAATGGCTTGTTGGCGAGCTAATTTCAACGCCACCTCAACAGCCACACTGCCACTATCGGCTAAAAACACATGGGCGAATCCCGAGGGTGCAAGGGCAAGCAGTTCCTCACAAAGCCGAATCGCTGGCTCGTGGGTGAGGCCACCAAACATGACGTGACTAAAGCGGTCAACTTGGTCTTTGATAGCTTGACTCATCACCGGATGGCGGTAACCGTGGACCATGCACCACCAAGAGGACATCGCATCAATGACCTCACGCCCATCTTCTAAAGTCAAGTACACCTCGTGGGCATCAATAACAGGATAGGCCGGATAGGCCGGAGGCATTGGGGCATACGGATGCCAGACGGCAGCTGCATCACGTTCAGTCAGGGTATTCATCGTTTCCACTGTAAGAAAAAATTGAAGCCGATAGGGTTGAGCCGAGCAAAAACCACCCGATAGCAGGAAAGGAGGGTCCATTGATCACGTTAGCGCATGTCTCAAAAACCTTTCCTGGGCCCAATCCTGTACGCGCGTTGGATGATGTGAGCTTACATGTTGAAGCTGGCGAGATTTATGGTGTCGTTGGTACCTCTGGTGCTGGAAAGTCAACGCTGATTCGTACGGTTAATGGCCTCGAACGTCCCGATAGTGGCACCGTCACGGTGAACGGGCGTGATATGCGTGCCTTGCATGGAGAAGCACTGCGGGTAGCCCGTCACGACATCGGAATGATTTTTCAACAGTTCAATTTATTGTCCAGTAAAACAGCACTGGCCAATGTTGAGCTTGCGTTGATCACCTCAGGTTTTACAGGTGATCGCGAACGTGAAGCCATGAACATGCTGGATCGTGTTGGTCTTGCCGATCGTGCCCACCAGTACCCTGCCCAGCTTTCTGGTGGGCAAAAACAGCGAGTCGGGATTGCCCGTGCCTTAGCGAGTAAGCCGAGCGTGTTGCTCAGTGATGAAGCCACCAGTGCCCTTGACCCTGAAACAACACACCAGATTCTTACCCTTTTAAAAGAGCTGAATGAAGAGCTAAACCTCACAGTGCTCCTCATTACGCATGAAATGGAAGTGGTAAAAACCATTTGTCACAGCGCCGCATTGATGCGTAAAGGCAATATCGTTGAACAAGGCAAACTCGTGGATGTGCTTGCGGTTCATGGATCAGTGTTAGGGAATGAACTGTTCCCACTTGGGCCACTCCCACGCTCTCGCGGCAATACGATCATTGAAGTGACCTTTGCTGGTGTGGCAACTAATGAACCCTTCATTGCACAGCTTGTGCGCGACCATGACATTGACGCGTCGTTATTGGGTGCGGCGATAGAGAATATTGGTGATATGCAAATCGGACGGACCCGGCTTGAATTGCCTGGCCCGGTGGAATTACATCAACATGCCCTTGCTGACCTACGGTCTAAGGGGTTAATTGTCGATGTCATCAGCAACCGGGAGGGCAACGATGGTTGATCCGAGCGCACCAGGCTTTTGGCCCAAGTTATTTGAATTACTGCTTGAAGCGACGTGGCAGACGCTATTCGTGGTTATCGGCACGATGATTTTTACCGGCATGTTCGGACTGCTGATGGGCATTGCCCTTGTTGCTACCGAAAAGGGCGGGGTACTTGAGGCACCGTTTGGATCTCGAGCTCTAGGTAAGGTGATTAATGGCTTTTTGGCTATTTCCATCAATATTGGGCGGTCTATTCCCTTCATCATCTTGATGGTGGCCCTCATCCCATTCACGCGGTTCCTATTGGGGAGTGCCTTTGAGGTACACAGTGCGATTGTGCCCCTCACGATTGCTGCCATCCCCTTCTATGCCCGGATTGTCGAGATTTCACTCAAAGAGGTTCCACCAGGACTCATCGAGGCTGGAGAATCACTGGGTGCAACACGGTGGCAACTTATTTCTCGGTTCATGCTGCCTGAAGCAATCCCTGGGTTGTTACGCGGATACACCACAACGGCGGTCAGTGTTATCGGTTATAGCGCCATCGTGGGGGTCATTGGGGCCGGTGGGTTAGGTGATGTCGCCTTACGATACGGCCATCAGCGCTACAGCGTTATCCACATTATTGGCACGGTTGTGATCCTTGTCGCCATTGTTCAAGTTTTCCAAGCCGTTGGTGGCTGGTTAGCCAACCGACTAGACCACCGATAATTCGAAAGGAATGCACATGAAGAAACTGATTGCTGTTGTGGCGGCAAGCGCCTTTGCGCTGGCCGCATGCGCAGCCCCAAGTTCAACTGATTCAGCGTCTGCGGGTGCGTCTTCGGGCGCGAGCACGGCAGCAGGTGAGGGCGGCAAGCTAGGAACCTTGAAGGTCGGTGCTACCGCAAGTCCAGAGGCTGAGATCATCCAATATGTTATTGATTCTGGCCAAGCTGAACGAGCCGGTCTTGTCGTAGAGATCCAAGAGTTCAGCGACTACACCACACCCAATCAAGCGCTGGCAGATGGGTCAAATGACGCCAACCTCTTTCAACATCAGCCGTTCTTAGATGAGTATTTGGCGAATAACCCCAATGACAAAATTGTCACGGTGGGGCCTGTTCACTTGACCCCGATGGCGGTCTATTCCAAGACGCTCAAGTCCATCGATGAGCTTGGTGAAGGGGCACGCCTCGCCATTCCGAATGATCCATCTAATGAAGCGCGCGCCCTTGAACTATTGTCCCGTGAAGGGCTAATCAAGGTCGAGCAGGATGCGACATCAATCGACCAGATCACCGATAACCCCAAGAAGCTCGAAATTAGGGAACTCGAAGCCGCCACATTGCCATCAGCACTCGATGATTTTGATGCGGCAGCGATTAACTACAATTATGCCGCTGGGGCAGGACTCACCGCCGAAAGCCAAATTGCGGTCGAACCACAAGACAGTGTCTGGTACAACATTGTTGCCACCCGCGAAGAGTTAAAAGATGACCCGCGTATCACGACCTTCTACTCCCTCTTAACCAGTGATGAAACAAAGAAGTGGATGGAAACCGAGTGGAAGGGTCTCGTGATCCCTGCACCATAAGGCAGCACACACTTGTACGACGTATAACGGGCACCCCTGAGGTGCCCGTTATTTGGTGAGTGCTATCGAAAGTAAATGCGTGTTAGGCGCGCCGCCATGTTGAGTCGCCAGTCTCTTCGTCTGGTTCGCCTTTAATCAGTTCACCATCGGCTTCCATACGCTCAATCAGCTGGCGTACCACGGTACGTGACACGTCGGCCTGTTCAGCTAACTCTGCCACCGTGAATGGTTGCTCAGTCATCGCAGCGACGGCACGACCGGTCGGGCTATCAGGATCTTCGCTCCCTGCGGTTGGCGTTGCTGAAGGGGTTGGTGTGGAAACGGGTACGACGCGGGTGCTTTCGCTACGGTCGGTTGTGTCGACGACTTCTTCAGCGGCACGCATTTCATCTTCGTCAACCCACCCAGCAGCTTCGTCACTGATATTCAGTCCAGCCTGGCGGAGTACTGGTAACGGGACACCTTCATAGAAGAAGTCGTCACCGATCACTTGGTTGGCTTCAGCCCATTGGCCGGCAAAGGCAACAAAATCAGCTTCAAGATCAGGAATATAAGTGGCTGGATCAGAGGCTTGCCGCCATTGAGAGCGCAACAATACGCGACGAACAGGGTCCGTTGCTTCGGTTATTTGCCCGGCAAGATCGTCTACGTGGTCCCAGTCAACCGCCGAATTGGGGTCTTGAAGTGCTTCCATGTAGGCGCGTACCGCTTCGTCAGCGACGCGAGCTCCACGTACCATGAGTTTTCCTTTCACAGAGGATCAGTTGCACGTCATGCTACCAAACTGGTTGGCGCATACCGCTAATGCCATATTCTTTACATGAGATTATGACTGGTGACCCGAAGAATCGATTTCCCCAACCATCCGATCCCGATTCGGAAGGGTGGTGGCCATCTGCATATTTTGATCAGCCCGACTACCCAGGAGAATATGCGGGTAGAGACCCGTCTGACCAGGGAAGTAAGGCATCGGTATCACCGAAACAAGAAGCTGCTCCGAGTGTCTCTGTACTAAAAAGGGACACTATTACTGTTGAATCAGACACACCGCTATCAATGCCATCAGATTTATCTGATGCTGAGCGGTGGGCCTCGATGGATGGTCACGAACATCCTCCGATGCTGGTGACTGTACCAAACCAGGATGAGGCCTCTGGATCTAACGAATTAGACGTCATCCCTACAGTTACCCCTGCTTTTACGAAAGAAGAGACAGAAGCAATTTTGCGGGGTGAGGTACGGACCTCTGAGCAAGAACCTCAGCAACCACCTCAGCAACCACCGCCTCTGGTATCACCACAATCAATCCCAAGTTCTCCACCCCCCTCTTCATCAGAACTAGCCCCTTCCCCCATGTCACCAGACCAACAACCTATCGATCAGCGAGCAGACATGAGCGCACCTCAACGTGCTCCTGCTCAAGCGATGCCATCACAACCTGAACCAACTCAATCGGCACCAATTACTGTAGCTCCGCGAAGTGTTGCCCCATCTGTACCAATCCCTGCTGATGATACCGATAGTTGGATTGTCGAATCCTTTACTGAAGAAGACCAAGATGAGACGCCATACGGAGCGCCCTTCTCTTCAGAACCCCCAGCTGCAAGCCGATTCTGGGGGCGGTCTGCACGCCGGCGATCTACTGATAATGAGGTCGATCGTAACCTCACAAATACCCATGCCCCGCTCGATGTTTTGTTTGCCCAAGATCAGGTAGGGAAAGCTCGTCGCATGGCACTTCAACCGGGGTTTGGTCGAGACATCCTTGTTTGGCTGGTTGCCCTCATCGGTGCGGCTCAACTATTGGGCCGTTTTTGGGTGTTGCTCCCGACATTGACCGCATGGAATGCAAACCATTCAGATTTTCAAATTAGAGCAGCGATCAGTTTGATGGTCGGTGGAGCAGTTGGGGTTGTCCTCACGATTCTTGCCGTTCGCTTCATTACCGGGATGCGGTCGTCATTGCCTTGGATGATCGGCAGTTTTCTCGTCTTTGGGGTGTTCCCGTGGTACGGCTTCGGGTCACAACTCTCCCCCACTGGATTGCCACCAATTCCTCCATTTATGGATGTATTGTTTAATCCGATCTACGACCCTTCTAGCATGTATGGGCTAGCACTATTCGTGTTAGCGATCTGTGCACTCGCCGCAGGAGTGGCCGCATCAATGGTTGGTACTTCTCGGAGAAGTTGACTAATCCACAGTCCTTCGTTACCGTGCAGCCATGAGCAACACACGTGTTCTTGCAATGGTCCTTGCCGGTGGCAAAGGTACGCGCTTAACCCCTCTCACGGTTGACCGTGCCAAGCCTGCTGTTCCCTTTGGTGGGAGCTATCGAATTATTGATTTTGTGCTATCCAATCTCGTCAATGCGGGACTACGACGTATTGTGGTATTAACGCAATACAAGTCTCATTCGCTCAATATTCATCTGAATCAGACGTGGCGCATGTCACCGTTGATGGGTGATTTCGTGACCCCCGTTCCAGCTCAGATGCGTTCTGGAAACCGCTGGTTTGTGGGATCGGCCGATGCTATTTTCCAAAATTTGAATGTCATCAGAGACGAACACCCTGATCACGTCGTTGTCTTCGGTGCTGACCATATTTATCGCATGGACCCGCGGCACATGCTTGAAGAACATATTGCGTCGGGGGCTGGGGTCACGGTAGCCGGTATTCGTGTGCCCAAAGAAGAAGCGGGTGCCTTCGGCATTATTGAGCCAGGCCCAGATGGGCGTACGATAGCGCATTTTGTCGAGAAGCCATCAGACCCACCAACTATCCCAGGTAGTCCAGATGAATGTTATGCATCTATGGGGAACTACATTTTTAGCGTTGACGCCCTGATGGAGTACTTGTCAGCCGATGCTAAGGATGATGAATCCCAACATGATCTTGGGGGAAATATCATTCCGGCCATGGTGAAGGACCATGTGGCATCGGTCTACAACTTTTCTGAGAATATGTGGCCTGGTCAAACAACATTTGAGCGAGGGTACTGGCGTGATGTAGGGACGTTGAAGGCCTATCACGAAGCTTCCATGGATCTGGTAAGTCTTGAACCAGCCCTTGACTTGTATAACTACCGCTGGCCCATTCTGTCCTGGAATCCCACGCGCCCTCCAGCCAAATTCGTTCACGATGAAGCTGACCGGATGGGACGAGCGGTGTCATCCATGGTAAGCCCTGGGTGTGTGGTGTCTGGTGGTTACGTTCACGGATCAGTGCTCAGCCCCGATGTACGGGTTAATTCATTCAGTGAAGTACATGAAAGTGTGTTGATGCACAAAGTGAATGTTGGCCGTCACGCGGTCATACACAATGCCATTATTGACAAGAATGTGGTTATTCCTCCACATACCGAAATTGGTGTTGATTTGGATAGAGACCGTGAACGTGGTTTTACCGTGACTGAAGAGGGCATTGTTGTGATTGGAAAAGATATGGAGATTAAAGCGTAATATGGCTTCAGAGGGCGGAACAAAGGCAATTATTGCTGCACTCATCGCAAACGTTGGTATCTCGATTGCGAAGTTCGTGGGGTGGGGCTTTACTGGATCTTCAGCAATGCTTGCAGAAGGTATCCATAGTTTTGCTGACAGCGGCAATCAAATGCTGCTCTTACTTGGCGGACGCTGGGCTAAACGTCCTGCCGATGATATCCATCAATTCGGGTATGGTCGCGAACGCTTTTTCTGGGCATTTATCGTGAGCCTTATTCTCTTTAGTTTAGGCTCGGTATTTAGTCTCTATGAAGGGATCCATAAACTTGTGAATCCCCATAAACCCGAGAACTTGATTGTTGCGCTTATCATTCTGGCTGTCGCAATCCTTCTTGAGGGATATAGCTTTATCACGGCCTGGAAAGAAGCCAATAAATTACGTGGGAATTATTCGTTATGGGAGTTTATCCACATTACCCGTAACCCTGAACTGCCTGTTGTCTTACTAGAAGACTCGGGTGCTTTGGTTGGCCTTGTTATTGCTTTTATTAGTGTGTTATTGAGTGAACTTGTCAATCCAGTCTTTGACGCCATTGGCACCATTTGTATTGGGTTGTTACTCGGTGCAATTGCAATATTCCTTGCGGTTGAAACAAAGAGTATGTTAATTGGCGAAGGGGCCAGTGAACAAGAAGCAACCATGATTCGGAAGGTCATTGATCTTGAACCTGGAATCGTGAAGCTTCTCAATATGCGTACACTGCATACAGCCCCTGAGGAGTTCATGTTGGCTATCAAAGTTGAGATGGATAGCACCCTGTCGTACGCAGAAGTAGCTGACCAGGTCAATGCGCTTGAAATGAAGATTCGAGAGGTCGTCCCCCATGCTCGCTATATCTTTATCGAGCCAGGGTTGGACGGTCAGGGCTAACCCATTTGGGGTCGTTCGATAACCGGGGCATCAAGGAGTTGATTGATTGCCCCACCCCATATCATCATCATCGCATCAGCAACACGTTGACGACTCTGCACATTTTGCGTCGTCGTCAAGTTATGGCTCGCGACCATGGATACAAGGATTTCAGCCGTGTCTTGGATGGCGTCTGGCTTGCACGGTGTGCCAACCACACGTGCAAGCCCTTCGAGACGTTGAATGATCCGGCTGGTAAATGCTTTGTGCACACTCGTCCATGACTGTGCAAACCGTTGTTGGTCTGCTGATGCCTGACGCCATACCTCAAGGATGTCTGCAGCATCAACGTGAACATCCAAGAATGCTTCAATGAGTGAACGTAACCCATCTGTGGGGTTTTGAGCCCGCCAAGGAGATGCCGCAAGGTCAATGAGGGGTGTGACTACCTCACTAATAAGCTCATCCAACACCGCTTCACGGTTTTCATAGTAGGTATAAAACGTGCCGTGACTGACTTGTGCAAGAGAGGTGATGTCATTAACCCTCGTACCAGCCCAACCGTTTTGAACAAAGGCGGTACGCGCTGCATTGCGCAACGCATCTCGTGTTCGTTGCGCTTTGCTTGGTACCGCGCTATCGAGATTCACGGGTTCGGGTGTACCCAGGAATGGGTGAGTTTGTGGTACGCAATAATCGGAACATCCCAGTAAATACAAACACGGCACCAATGGGGGCTAGCCACCACTTCAATGCAATGCCTAACATGAGTATTGCCCCAATCACAAGTAGGATGATCGCCAAACGGCGCTGCTTCCACGTGTAATCAGCCTGGGTGGTCGCCGCGATCTTACGTAACTCTGGATCTTCTTCTGCCAGGTTCGCTGCAATATCATCAAGGATTTGCTGTTCGTGTTCGCTTAGGGCCATCATTCACCACCTCTGTCCCTCTTGTGTCTGTCCCTTGATCTTACAACGTAGCGTCTGTGAACAGCCAGGATATGGCCGATACAGAGCGGCAACATAACGGTTTTTTAGAAGGCGTTTAACCAGGTCAAGTGGGATCAATCAAGGCTCCTCGCGTAACAACCGAACCGTGATATTTATTGCGTATACCGTCTATAACGCGGTCAATGTCTTGCCACTTTTCTTTACCGTCCAAACTGAGTTGGCGTGCCCCCTCGCGTGGATACAACGTACTGAGACTGATGCCTAATAGCCGTACGGCTACTCGTTGGATGTGCATGTGGTCTAACAACAACCGAGCAGCCTCGTAGAGACTTGTTGCATCATCGACAGGCGTAGGCAGGGTTCGGTTACGTGTTGTTGTCGTAAAGGAACTGGTACGCACTTTGAGCGTAACCACCTGGCCACATGAGTGCGCTTTCCTGGCACGAGTTGCAACGTGTTCAGCAAGCCGTAACAGCTCGGTATACATCTGCTCCACATCACTAAGATCACGATCAAAGGTTCGTTCTGCACTGATTTGTTTACGCGGTTGGTGCACAACTACAGGACGTTCATCAATGCCCATTGCACTTGTTCTGAGATGTGCTGCGCTATGGTGACCGATAAGACGATCCAGAAGATCTGGCGGCAACGCCAAAACATCTGCACATGTATGGATTGCGTGGCGTTCGAGTTTTTCTACAGTCTTAGCGCCAACACCGTGGAGCTGTCCGATTGGCAATGGGTTTAGAATCTCTGTGATAGCGGTATGTTCGATGTGATACACCCCGTTTGGTTTTGCCAGATTTGATGCCAATTTGGCAAGCTGCTTAGTGGGGGCAATCCCAACGCTGGCCGGTAGGGTTAGTTCTCGGGCAATCGTTGTGCGAATCTGTGCCGCAATCGTTGCCGGTGGCCCAAACAGGTTTACTGCCCCGCGAACATCGAGATAGGCCTCATCAATACTTACCGCTTCGACAAGCGGCGTAAATGATTCCAAAATGCGCATGACCGCACGGCTTGCCCGCTGGTAATAGTCTCCAGGAGTATGCACGATCCGGAGGTCGGGGCATAGCCGTTTAGCCGTACTCATCGGCATTGCTGAATGAACACCGTATGCACGGGCTTCATAACTGGCTGCGGATACAACGCTGCGCCCACCATCTCGACCAACGACAACGGGTAGCCCAATGAGTTCAGGGTGTAAAACCCGTTCGACAGATACAAAGAAACAATCCATATCGACATGGAGGATTGGTTCAGTTACCTCAGGTGTATCCATACCTTATCCGCTACTTCCAGCACTGGCGTGCCACAACTGGTGTGGCATTGGCTGTGTGCTCAGTGGCCAGGCACGTTCTCCGATAATTGTAGGGAGGCGTCCACGCCGTTGGATACGTCCCTCTACAGCCATCAACCAGTTCGTAAATACCGTGCGGGCACACTCATGGTGAGCCCATGGGAAAAACGTGATGTCAGCGAGGCCAGTGCCATCGTCAAGGGTGAGGAAAATAATGCGTTTACCCGATTTGGTTGGTGGTGTTTGTGAAGCAACCTTAGCGCCTATGATGCGAACACGTTGCCCATTGGGTAAGTGCATCAAGTCAGCACTCTTTGTGGTGTCTGATACACGGTGGGCATACCAGTCGATGATGTGTTGGCTCATATCAATACCCGTGACTTCCACCTCAGCACGGATTTGGTGTGCTGGCCTTAGCGCGGGTAAGCCCACTGGTGGATCAGCGCTAAAGAGTCTTAGTTGAGTCGTGTTAGCTGGGTTTCGGTTTTGGTGTCGCTTGCGTGGTTGGGTCGCCCAGCGTTCCTCTACCTCAAGTTGAATATCACCACGGCTGAGGGCTGGTGCGATCTCATCAAAGGCTCCAATCCGAGCAAGGTCAAAGGCAACCGGTGCGTGGAGTTGGGTGCGTTTATGGACATCTTCGATTGAATGAAAGGGCTGACCTGCACAAATGGAGGTGATTTGAGTCATATCGATACCCCGAATACAGGTGAGGGCAGGACGAATCGCCCAGCGGTGGCGTTGGCCAGTATGACTTGGTGGTGCCTGACCATAATCACCGTCAATGAAGGTCGTATCGGGCGTATATGGGTCTAGTACTCGGGTGACGGTATAGGTCGCTTGTGAATGATTGATGCTGACCCCAAGGGGAATAATGCCATGTCGTCTGGCTTCAGCATAGATCAGGCGAGCCGGGTACATCCCAGGGTCATGGGTGAGCACACCAGCTAAGAACTCGGGCATCATATTCGCTTTCAGCCAGGCGCTACGATACGTCGGCACACTAAAGGCTGCTGCGTGTGCTTTACAAAACCCAAACGATGCAAACTGTGCCAAGCTATGCCAAAGCCAATCAGTAACTGCTTGGGTGATGCCACGACGCTGGCACCATGAACGAATCCAGTCTTCCATTGCAGGAAGTGCATGGGTGTTGCCAAGATTGCGGCGGGCGATATCTGCTTGACCAAGGTCACAACCAGTGATTGCGCTAATACAGCGTATGACTTGTTCGTGATACACGATAACCCCGTAGGTTTCAGCCAAAATAGGAGCCAAAAGGGGTGGCAAGTCGACTGGTTCATGTCCTTCCCGTCGACGCAAGAACGGTTCGATCATGTCACCTTTGACCGGACCAGGGCGAAAGAGGCTGATATCAATGACTAGATCGTGGGTGTTCTGTGGGGTGAGTCGACCGATGAGTTCTCGTTGACCAGGACTTTCGATTTGGAACATCCCGATCGTATCAGAGCGTTGGATCATAGAAAATGTGGCTGGATCGGGTGTGGCGTCAACCAGATCAAAGTCAATGTGCACTCCCCGTGTATGTTCTGCCAACCTTTTGGCGTGTGTCATTGCACTGAGCATACGCACACCCAAAAGGTCTAGTTTTACAAGCCCGAGGTCTTCAATATCGTCCTTATCGTAGGGCACCATCGCAATCGTATCCCCATTGTCGCGGGGACCGGAAGGAATGAGAGGCGCAATATCGCCTAAATCTGCATTAGCCAAGATAAGGCCACAAGGATGGAGGGCGAGGTTGCGTGGAAGCCCGTCTAAGCGTTCAGCTATTGCGAAGAGCCGTTGGAAAGGTGGTGCATTAAGGCCAAGGCCTTGGGCTTCAGGCAATGTAGCGGCTAAGTGGCTGATACGAGCTGCACGGGTTCGGGGAAACGCTTTGGCTGCCAGATTGATGTCTTGTTCTGGGAGGCCGAGCGCTTTCCCTACTTCTCTAATTGCGCTACGGGCTCGAAATGTAGCAACCATTGCGAGACCGGTGACCCGGTTTGCACCCCAAGTATGAATTAAGTCACGTTGTACAGCTTCGCGGCGATGGCTTTCAACATCAAGGTCAATATCAGGGAGGTCTGTACGGTACTCATGTAAGAAGCGTTCCATAATGAGCCCGTAGTGCATGGGATTGACATCAGAGATGCGTAAGGTGTACGCGATAAGGCTGCTAGCAGCCGAACCACGACAAGCAACAAGAATGTCTTGTTCACGGATCCGTTGGACAATCGCACTCACAGCTAAGAAATAGGGGGCGAGCCCACGTGCCGTGACGATACGGAGTTCATGGTCAAGGCGTTGAACGGCTGGGTCATTTGGGTGTTCATCGGGGTTGATACCCAAACGCTCGATCATACCGATACGGCTTAGCTCAGCTAAGGCATAGGTGCTGGTATTGGTTGGTGCAGTATCCCATTGGCCAAAATGTGGTACGCGGTTCTGCCCGAGCCTCCAGTCCACATCAACTTGTTCACTGAGCACCAAGGTGTATTGCAGGGCGTCTGGTCGTTCAGCAAAGGTGTGTTCAATGGCTGCGGGGTCATCCCATAATCCCTCCGACGGGCGACGGCGTGGGTAGGTGGCTCCGACCCGTACCTGTTCACGAATAGCGTCGAGGACATCGGCAATGATGTCATCTTCAGGAACTAAGAAACGTGGTACTTGATTAAGTACGACACGGATACCTAGCGCATCGCCGAGGGCACAGGTGGCGCGGATTAAATGATGGTCTGCCTGGTCGCCATGGTAGGCAATGCCCAAGGCAAGCTGATTAGGGTGTAACCAATGCATCCACCGGCGGGCTTCTGTTTTGGCTTCATCGTGGAGACCAGCACGTATAAGGCGGATGATCGGACTTTGGTGCCCAAAAAGCACAACGAGGCCCGCTACTCCCCCGATGTGGGTTTGAATATCGGCTGTGGTGAGCATGGGGAGACGTCGTGGATTTCCGGTATTGGATAGAAGCGGGATGCCCTCATAAAGACCATGTGCTGCACTGGTTAAGCGACAGATGGCGGCAAGCCCCCGAGTTGTTGTTGCAATAACCGTTATGCGAGGGGCGCCATTAGTGATGAAGGGTTGACCAACGGCACACCCACCGTGCTGGGTTCGTTCTCGTGCTCGTTTCCAGCCTGGTAACGCAGCATCGTGTACTGCAAGATCAACCCCTGGAATATAGGTAATGCCGGCACGATTACAGGCTTTTGCAAGGCGAACAGCACCGGCTAACCCATCTCTGTCGGCTACACCTATCGCTGGCATCTTTGCTTGAACTGCATGAGCTACGAGTTCATCGGGGTGTACGAGTCCTTCACGGTGGCTATAGGAACTTCGAGCAGCAAGATGGATAAACGAACTCATGTTCGATATCCTAAAGGAATCGAACGTATGTTCGCAATGTTTTTTGTGTGCTTGATGTTGTACCCCGTTATCACTAATGCGGTATACCTAGCCAGGGCATGAACATGCCTATGGAGTGACCTCCATATGGGAGGGCATTCATGCAATAGAGACTATGGAGACTGAGGTATTGCAATGGGTAAGCGACTCGTATCTATGCTTGTAGCTGGTCTACTCCTGAGTGCGTGTGGTGCCGCACCAGAACAAGGAGGCACCAGCGAGGGTGGACAAACATCAGCCACAACCGCGGCGAATGGTGATCGGCCTGCCGTTTGTTTAGTCAGCGGGTTTGGTGGCCTTGACGACCAGGCATTCAACCAATCTGCCTATGAGGGCCTTCAAGCAATCGCTGAGGAGTTATCAATCGATTTTACGGTGAATGAACCTCAAGATGTCAGCGATTACCAGCCAAGTTATGACGCCATGGTTCAAGAAGGATGTGGGTTATTGATTGGTATGAGCTACTTGCAGTCTTCAACCGCAGCGAAGGTCGCTGAAGATAACCCCGATCTGCACGTGGCCCTTGTGGACTCTGGGTTCTTCACCGAGCAGAACGAGCCTGTCACACTCGATAATGGACGGCCATTGGAGTTTGATACCGTTCAAGCTTCATTCTTGGCTGGTTATGCAGCATCAGCAGTATCAAAAACACGAACGATTGGCACGTTTGGTGGGACGCAGGAACCGCCAGTTATCGCATTTATGGATGGATTTGCTAAAGGTGCGAACCAGTGGAATCTCGATCATCCTGATGATCCGGTGCATGTATTGGGGTGGGACCCTGAGCAAAAGGATGGCACGTTTGCAGGCACCTATGAAGATATTGCCCAAGGTAAAACCCTCACCACTGCAATGTTTGGGCAAGGAGCCGACATTGTGATGCCTGTAGCAGGCAGTGTTGGCCAAGGGGCGGCAGCTGCGGCAAAAGAAAAGGAAGGCACCTTTGTTATTTGGGTCGACTCAGACGGAGCCCTCAGTGCCCCAGAGTATAAAGATGTGATTTTGACGAGTGTCATCAAGGACGTTGGTGCCTCAGTAAAAGAAGCGGTACGTGATGAGGTTGAGGGCAAGTTCACGGCTAACCCCTATATTGGCACCTTAGAAAACGGGGGTGTGCGTTTAAGCCCCTTCCATGATCATGACGGACTGGTAGACCAAGCGGTAAAAGACCGTTTGGCTGAGCTTCAACAACAAATTATTACCGGCGACCTCAAGCTAGAGAGCGACTACTCTCCCAAGTCATAGCTCAACAGAGGGGATAGTGATTTTCAATGCTGCTGGACCGAACCCGTGGTAGCAAGGAGTGGCCACTATTCCCGCTTTCATCCTCTAAATCGAAAGGAGCATGATGGCCGATCAGCTTTCGTTCTCCCCCGATATGGCGTTGGTTGTTGTCGATGTTCAACACGATTTTGCGCATCCAGAAGGCAGTCTCTTTGTGACGGGGGCACCAGCGGCTATACCTCATATCGTTGGGCTTGTCACGGCAGCTCAGGCTGCCGGTGCACCCGTTATTTACACTGCAGACTGGCATCCTGAGGATACGGCGCACTTTAATCAGTGGCCAGTGCATTGTGTAGGTGGTACGCCTGGTGCTGACCTCATGCCAGAACTTCCTCCAACAACCTATCCGATTATTAAAAAGGGCATTCATGGTGAAGATGCCTATTCAGGGTTCACGATGAGTGACCCGGTCACAGGTAAGCGTTCGTCAACGGACCTTGAGGCCGTATTAGCCACAACCGGGGTGCAAGAACTTGTTATCGTAGGAATTGCGACTGATGTCTGTGTGCGGGCAACGGTCCAAGACGCCATTGCAAAAGGTTGGCCGGTCACCGTTGTTCAAGATGCCTGTGCCGGGGTTGATGAGGTAAATAGCCGTGCAGCGCTTGCCGAGTTTGCCAGCCTCGGTGCCCGAGTACTCTAACAAGAGGGCCCCGTAGCGCTCAATACGGTATTCAACATGCACGAACGCCACCCATATGGGTGGCGTTCATAGCGCTGATGCGGTGTTTAAGCCGGGGCGTTATTGACCGGGATATCTTCGTAATTCATCTCGTACTTACGAAGAGCCTGCTCAACCACGCTGTAGTCAATCTCGCCATCTTCGGCAAGTTCGTACAGCACTGCAACAACGATTGACTCGGCATCAATACGGAAGGCACGGCGGAGAGCCTCACGGGTATCGGCACGGCCAAAGCCATCGGTACCCAAGATTGCCAAGGTCTTACCCTCTGGCATATACGGTGCAATGAGGCCAGGTACACCATTGACAAAGTCAGTGACGGCAACAAATGGTCCACCACTATTTTCTTCGAGCTTTTCGGTGACCAGTGGAATACGTGGTTCCTCGGTGGGATGCTCACGATTCCATTCCAATGCCTCAACTGCTTCACGATGGAGACCTACCCAGCCTGGTGCACTCCAGACATCGGCGGCAACGTTGTACTCGGCAGCCAAGATTTCTTGCGCTTTCAAGGCATTTGTCATAGCTGAACCAGAGGCAATGATCTGTGCCGTCATCGTATGGTTCGCGTCAGATTCACGGAAGCAGTAGATCCCGTCAATGATTTCTTGGGGGTCAAGGTCCGCAGGTATTGCTGGTTGGACCGTTGGTTCGTTGTAGACGGTGAGGTAGAACATCACATCTTCAGCGTCCTTACCCATCATGCGTCGGATACCCTCTTCTACGATGACCGCGACTTCAAAGACAAAGCTTGGGTCATACGTAATTAAGGATGGGTTCGCAACGGCATACAAGATTGAGTTACCGTCCTGGTGCTGAAGGCCTTCACCATTCAGCGTTGTGCGTCCGGCGGTACACCCGACAATAAAGCCACGGGCACGCATGTCAGCAGCTTGCCAAACGGAGTCACCGATGCGCTGCAACCCAAACATGGAGTAGAAGTAGAACATGGGCAACATTTCCACACCATGGGTGGAGTGGCTTGTTCCTGCAGCTTGGAAAATAGCCATGCAGCCGCATTCCGTGATGCCTTCGTTCAAGATTTGGCCGTCTGTTGCCGTGCGATAGCTCATCAGCATGTCCGAGTCAACCGGGTCATATTGCATCCCTTGCGGGCTGTAAATGCCCAACTGGTTGAACATCGAATCAATCCCGAACGTACGCGCTTCGTCAGGAGTAATCGGTACGATACGTTCGCCAAAGCCCTTGACCTTAATGAGGTCACGCATTAAGCGGACGAGGCCCATCGTGGTGGCAACCTCAGCATCACCTGAGCCCTTCTTCATCGCGTCATAACGCTTAGGTTCAGGGAGGGCCATATCGGAGTGGTATTCACGACGTTCAGGCAAGAAACCGCCAAGCTCACGACGACGTTCGAGCAAGTATTCCTTGGCTTCAGGGTCATGATCCAAGCTGACGTAGGGCACCTGATAGGGATCAACGAGGGCTGAATCCGGAATATTCAGTTCAAGGCGGTCACGCATTGCCTTGAACTGGTCAATGCTCAGCTTCTTCATCTGGTGGTTGGCATTGGCACTCATGAAGCCCTTGCCAAGGCTCCACCCCTTAACCGTCTGCGCCAAGATGACCGTGGGGCGGCCCTTGTGATTAACTGCAGCATCGAACGCAGCATTAATCTTGCGCACGTTGTGCCCACCACGGTCGAGAACAGGTAAGTCGTTATCGGTGAGCTGTGATTTTTCGAGCAGGTTACGCAGTGCCGGAGTATTAAAGAAGTGTTCCTTGACATAGGCTGCGTCGCGGGCAGTGAACGTCTGGAACTGACCATCAGGTGTGGTATTGAGTTTCTGGACCAGCTCACCTGATGAGTCCATGGCGATAAGACGGTCCCACTTGGGTCCCCACAGCACCTTAATGACGTTCCACCCCGCACCGGCAAACTGGCCTTCAAGCTGTTGCACAATCTTGCCATTGGGAAGTACCGGACCATCAAGCCGCTGCAAGTTGCAGTTTACTACCCAGGTGAGGTTGTCTAGGCCGTCACGGGCGGCAACCGTCAAGGCACCCTGTGCTTCGGGTTCATCCATTTCACCATCACCGATGAAGGCCCAAATGCGCTGATCTGAAGTGTCTTTCAGGCCACGGTTGTGCAAGTACCGATTGTAGCGGGCTTGATACACACTATTGATTGTGCCGAGCCCCATGTTGACGGTTGGGAACTCCCAGAAATTGGGCATCAACCGTGGGTGTGGGTAGGCCGCTAAACCGCCCTTTGTTGTTTGGCGGAAGTGATCAAGATCCCATTCCGTCATTCGTCCTTCAAGGAAGGCGCGCGAGTAGGCCCCGGGCGAACCGTGCCCCTGCATGTAAATGTGGTCACCTCCACCAGGGTGGTCTTTACCGCGGAAGTAGTGGTTAAAGCCCACTTCATACAGGTGGCAGGTGGATTGGTAGGTGGCAATGTGCCCGCCTACACCCAAACCAGGACGCTGGCCGCGTTGCACGATAGCAGCAGCATTCCAGCGCAGGTGGTGACGGATACGTTCCTCAATTTCCATATCACCGGGATAGTCCGGTTCTTGGTCGGCAGGAATCGTGTTTACGTAGTCACTTAAGGGTAAGGTGCGCACGTCAATGCCGAGCTCTGAACTCGCCGCAAGCAATTTACGGACAATATATTTGGCACGTTCTTCACCGCCGTTCGTAACAACGGCCTTTAACGCATCAACCCATTCGCGAGTTTCTTCTGGATTACGGTCGGGTAAGGCATCCGCAACGATACGGTGCAGGTCATTGACCACGGGCAATCTCCTTGGATAAGCAATGCTGGTTAAGACAGAACTTAGCGTATGAACGTTCGTTCGTCTTCCATTTTAAATACTGCACGTCAGTTGACGCTGTGCAGCTAACGTCGACACAAGATAGGTGCGGGTTAATCTCCTCGTTTGCCTTGCAACCGATTCTTAATACGCTCGCAGTCTGGACAGACGGGATATTTTGATGCGTCTCGACTTGGCACCCATTGTTTGCCACACAAGGCTTTAACGGGGGTACCTAACACCATGGCCTCGGTAACTTTTGCCTTCGCGTCTTTTCCAAAGACATAGTGGGCAAATCGTTCGTGGTCACCATCTTCAGTAGAGATCTGTTTGGTGTCAGTATCTTCATGAATTAAGGTGTCACTCATTACTCAACCTTACCGTATCTGCCTCTTCCAACACACGTTCGTATGCTTGCCGTTCACGGGCTTGGGTACGCCGATCAGATGCGAGAAGCCAGAGTGATGCGGCGAGCCACGCGACCACCCCTAATCCAAAGATAACGGCCATAGCCCGAAAGGTAAGGCCGGCCAGCAAGCCAACAACAACCATCACAAGTAACGTCGCCAATGCGATACCTAGCCAGAGGCTCCATAACGGGCCTGCAATGCGGGGGTTAGGTTTGGGAATAGTGACCACGGGTTTATTATCGGTTGGAACGGTCCAATATGCCGAAACTATTCTTTATCTCATGAACCTCCCTATTCAACACCCTGCTGACCCGGTCTTACTTGGCGGGAGGTACCTGCTTGGCGAACGCATAGCATCAGGTGGCATGGGGTCCATTTTTAAGGCTATAGATACTCAGATGGACCGTGAGGTGGCGGTCAAAACACTCCACCCACATTTGAGTAGCCAGCCAGATGTCCGAGAGCGTTTTCAACGTGAGGCAACCATGGCAGCCAAACTTGTTGATGCCCATGTGGTTGCTGTATTTGATCAAGGTGATGAGCCGTATGCGTGGATCGTCATGGAACTGATTAACGGACCAAGTTTGCGTAATGTGCTCAGTGTGGCTGGGCCACTCACCCCTTCAGTCGTTCGTTCGATTGTTCGTCCCCTTGCCGTTGCCCTTGCTCGAGCCCATGAGATTGGGATCATTCATCGGGACGTTAAACCAGAAAATGTGCTCATCACCCTCGAAGGTGTACCTAAGCTCGCTGACTTTGGTATCGCCGATCTTGCCCGCCCAGATGTGGCCCCCGAAGACAGTGACCTCCTCGGAAGTGTCCACTATCTCAGTCCCGAAGTCATCAACGGCGAATCAGCTAGCCCAGCGAGTGACCAGTACGCCCTGGGCGCGATGACCTATGAGCTACTGACCGGGTTAAAACCACTTCCAGCGTCCACACCAGCTGAAATCTTGGCCCGTCATGCAAGTGAAGCGATACCAGCCCCATCACAGATGATGCCGGGTCTTAGTGCTGAAATCGATCACTTGGTAGCCAAAATGACGGCCTTACGCGTTGAAGATCGGTTCCCAGATATGCGTGCGGTAGCAGACGCAATTGCTCAAGCCATTGCTGGGCATGACGAACCAATCCAATTACGTCAACTCCAGGCAGCAAATCACACCATGATGCTGCGACGTGATCAGTTGCCAGCGTTTATTCCCACTCATCAACCCAAACGGCGATTCTCACTGGTTTGGGTACTACTGATCCTTGTTGTTATCGGAGCCGTCGTGTGGTGGCAGTACGGGCAGGATATCCGTTGGGAAACAATCGTTGATTTCTTTAACGGCTAGACTGGATCCGTGCGACAAGCTGATCTTTCCTGGGACTTTGCCCTTTCTAACCATCTCGAAGTTAAACACCAAGCGCAATTACGTGGCTGGCTCATTGATCATTTACACCGAGTCATTGCCGATGATAATTATCACGCATGGCTCATGAGTATTGCTGAAGACACCTGTGATGCTGGACACGTCCATCATGACATTGCGCTTTGGTTACTTGGACAGCGCGAGCTTCATACGGTTTTGGTGACTGAAGAACACTACGATCTGGATGGGGCCAATGTCGAAACAACATTTGATACTTCTATCGCGTCACATCCCTACTCAAGTATTACCGGTGTTCAGTTGATGAGTGTGGCCAAGCCAAATGGTAGTCAAATGGATGTTGGGTTAGGCGTTATGCTTATGAATCCGACGATTGCTGGTCATATCGAGCCAGTTTCCTTTGGTGATATTGAACCGTCTACGATGTCCGTTAATCTAATTCCATCAACGATCACGCTCATGGGCGCCGGTGAACGTATCAATGAGTTTGTTGCATTTCGTGATGATGTACTACAACGTGTTCGAACACAGGGGCGATGAAACGTAATGGCTGACGCACTCGAAGAATTAGTCACCTTAGACGAACCAACCGCAACTGCGGTCCGTACGGTACTGCGGCGCGCTGGTATTGATAGCCAAACTGAATTGGCCTCCGTTGATGAGATCAGGATTCTTGTCGTTCCTGATCAACGAGATCGTGCCTTCATGATTATGGCTAACCGGATGGAAGAAGTCCTTGCCTTACGAGACGCCAAGCCAGTTCCCAAACGCATGGGTGCTGGCGTTGCAGCTTATCAAGACAACCCAAACCCCAAGCCACTGATCACCACCCGATTTAAAGACATCGCGTTTTTGGTGACGATGCTACTCATCCCAGGCCTATTGACGGTGGGGGTGGGTGGTGTGATGGATCCAACCATGATGGTGATTATTTGGGGGCTGGCCTTAATTATTGGCGGGGTTTGGATTGCTTCGGGGCGGAGCCGACATGCCCGAGGCTCTGAATAAAGACACGGGCACGAACTAGGCTGGGAGACGGCCAGCGTGGTGGCCCAGTCCGAGGAGGCCCGCTCCAATCATCCCAGCGTTATTGTCCATTTCTGCATGGACAATCGGTACCGGTTCACGGTAGAGGGGGTAGCCAAGGGTGTATGTGTTCATTACCCGTTGTGCTTCAGGAATCATCAATTCATGGGCGCTTGCCGCACCACCTCCCAAGATGATGAGTTCTGGGTCTAAGGCATTGACGAGTCCGGCAAGGTGAATACCTAGCCACCTCGCAGCCTCATTCACAATCGCAATCGCGCCGGCATCACCGTCACTAGCCGCCATAGTCACCGCTTTGCCGTCAAGCGGATCAGCATCTTGGAGCACAGAGTCCAGCAGCCCAAAGCGTTCACGACGTTCACGTGCCAGTCGACCCATTGCCCAACCGGACGCATAGGCTTCGATCTCGCCACGAAGACCGCCGACACCGGCAACGCCATCAACAGCGATCACCATATGGCCTGGCTCACCGGCAAATCCACGAGCACCTCGGACAAGTTTGCCATTCACAATGAATGCACCACCGATACCGGTGCCTAAATTAACCATCGTGATCTCGTGGGCGTCATGGGTACGTCCAGCTCCAAGGCAATATTCGGCCCAAAGGGCAACATTGGCGTCATTTTCAACATGAACGTCCGTTGCTCCAGTTCGTTGGCGAATCTCTTGGGCAATATTGACGTCACGCAAACTGATATTTGGTCCATACCGGAAAATCCCGTCATGGGTTACCAACCCTGGTACACCAATACCCACTGGTGTCGGTGCGGTTTGGTTGGTATGTGTCCAGACCTCTTTAATGGCACTTGCAATGTCACTTAGTACAGAGACTTGATCGCCTCGAGTTGGCTTTTTAACGGCGTATTCGACGCGGCCAGAACGGTCAATGAGTCCACAAGCGAGTTTTGTTCCGCCAAGGTCGATACCAATGGCATAGGGGGTTTCAGAAGACATGTTTTGAGCTTACTGGCCAAACCCTCTTGTTCCCAAATAGAAATCGGCTGCACCAACCAAGATAAATGCCAGCAGCGTTCCAGTAATGAGTAGTAGCAAGTTCTTGGCGTTCAAGAATGGTTCTTGGCCAAGCAGTGTACGCTCCAGATCTTTGGGGCTTGTGACCCAGATGACCCCGATACCGATGAAGAGCGGGAGGGCTACGAGTGGACGTTGGAGAGCGACAAAGATAGCCATTCCTAGCCAACCGGCTGTAATAAGGACGCGGGTAATGGCATGAATCGTCCGTCCTGCCAGATAAAAGCCGTAGCCAGGGAAATACCACTCATTTCTCGTCAGTTGAGCAAGGGCGATCGGGTCTGGTTTTTCATCTCCAAAGCGATTGCCACAGCGTTCACATAAAAAGGTGTCAAGGGATTGAATATTCCCGCATTGGCGGCACTCCCACACTGGCTGCCCGTTAACCATCCCAAGCCCGTCATCATTAATTACTACACCCGCTGTTGGCATGGTTGCCTCGTGTTCACGTTGGGTGTACTCCGCATGATCTGCTGCTTGAGTGGGGGCAAATGCTGATGGCGGCGTGGCTGGCTTGTGGTTGGCAGTCTCCTCGGAATAGGGAGTAGCGCGACCGTTCAGTGCAGGTTCCCTTGGCGGTGACGTTGATGATGTAAGAAAGCGGATTGGGGGCTGAGGAAGGACTAACGGCTCAAAGGGAGCCATGCACTGGAGGCAAAATGAAGCCTCAGGCGTATTTCGTGCCCCACAGGATGTGCACGTTTTTGCCACAGTGTTCCTTTCCTACGTAAAAATAAACGACCGACCATATGGTCGGCCGCTCATAGACCAAGGTTTATACGTTTACCTGGTCCTTGAATTTTTTAGCCGGCTTAAAGGCAGGCGCCTTGCTGGCTGGCACTGGCAGTTCTTCACCCGTTTGGGGGTTGCGTCCGGTTCGGGCGGCGCGAGAACGACGTTCGAAGCTGCCAAAGTCAGTGATGGAAACCTTTTCGCCGCTGGCAACGGCGTCACGGATCGTTCCAATAATCGCATCCAAAGCACGGCCAATATCGGCCTTGCTCATTTCAGCGGAGTCTGCAGCAGCGACGATGAGTTCACTCTTGTTCATAAGATGTTCTTCCTTTAGATCGGAAAACGCTTGTTACAACGTTTTGTATAGCCGCCCTTAACGGGGCTGTTCTGGTCAGGCTATCGCATATCTTGGTGATCTGCGACAGCCTAAATGGTCAGGATGCCTTTATTCGTTGTGCAATTTCCTTCCAAGCAGCTTCATCTTTACCCACCGCAAGGGTATTTCCGTACCGAACTAACGGGAGTTGAAGGACGCTTGGATCGGCACATAGGCGAGCAATCCAATCCTCCTCCCCTGCTTGGAGATAACGCCATCCCCCTTCAACATACGCCTTGGCCTGTTTATCAACCACAGCATCAAGGCCAAAGCGCTGAACAAACCGACGTAGCTCACCTGGTGAAGGCGGTTTTTTACGGACATCTACCGCATGGTATTTCAGGTTGCGTTCCTTAAAGAAACGCTCCGCAGCCTTCGCGGCTTTGTGTTTGGGATGGATAAAAAGTTGAAGTTCTGCCATGGGCTGTTGTTGTCCTGATTAGGTGTCAAATTGGGTGTGATAAAGGCGAGCGTACAACCCATCCGCAGCCAGTAATTGATCACTTGATCCGGCTTCAATAATTTCACCTTCATCAATAACCAAAATGATGTCTGCACTCGTTACCGTTGAGAGTCGGTGGGCAATCACAAGCGATGTACGTCCGGCTAACGCTGAGGTAAAGGCGTGCTGAATGGCTGCTTCATTGGCTGAATCTAAATGGCTGGTTGCTTCATCTAACACAACAATGGCCGGGTCGGCTAATAACACACGGGCAATAGCAAGTCGCTGTTTTTCGCCGCCACTCAGGCGATAGCCCCGTTCACCCACAATCGTGTCAAAGCCGTAGGGCAAGGCGTCAATAACATCCATGATGTGCGCCATTTCGCATGCTGTACGCAGGTCAGCTTCGCTGGCAGTGGGATTTGCAAGCAACAAATTTGCTCGAACCGTGTCGTGGAAGAGGTGAGGGTCCTGGTTAACGACACCAACTGTGTGCCGGAGGGTAGAAAAACTGAGATTACGAACATCAATACCGTCAATGGTGACGGATCCGCTTGTCACATCCCATAGGCGATTAACGAGGCTCAAGATCGTCGATTTACCCGCCCCGGAAGGGCCGACAAGGGCAACGGTTTGACCGGGTTCTGCGGTGAAGGAAATATTGTGCAAGGTGAGATGGTCAGGCTGATTGAGGGTAATGGTTCCCCAAGAATCCAATGTTGATTCCTTGGATTCTGGTGGATATCCAAATGAAACATTGGAAAACTGAATACGCCCTTGGGGATTGGGTAAGGGAATAGGATCTGTTGGGGCTTCCAATTGGATGGGCAAATCTAGGATGTCAAATACTCGATCAAAGCTCACTAGCGCTGTTAATACCTCAATGGGGGCATTGGAGAGTGCCGCCAATGGCATATAGGCCTGGGTGACTAATACCCCGAAGGCCACTACTTCTCCTGGTGTCATGGCACCTGCTATGGCCATATAGCCACCGATGAGGTAGGACAATGCCGTTCCAATAGCGCCCATCAGGGTTAGGACAACGAAGAAGGTACGACCAGTGATGGCTTGCTTAATCCCAATATCACGCGCTTGATCGGCTTTTTGCGCAAATTGGTTTGCGTCATCATCAGGGTGGCCAAAGAGTTTGGATAACAATGCCCCACTTGCACCAAAACGTTCCGTCATGAACGTTTGCATCGTGGCATTGAGTTCCATTTGATCGCGCGTGTAACCCTCGAGACGTCGGCCCACGATCTTGGCGAGCACGATAAAGATCGGAAACATCACGAGCACGATCATCGTGAGCTTCCAATTGAGCGCCAGCATCACCCCAATCGCGGCAACCACTTGAACGATATTGGCCACCAATGTCCCAAAGGTTCCCGTTACTGCACTCTGGGCCCCGATGACATCACTATTAATCCGACTGATGAGGGCACCAGTTTGGGTGGCGGTAAAAAAAGCAATGGGCATTTGTTGAATATGCCGAAAAAGCGTGACGCGTAGATCACGGATAAGCCCTTCCCCGATGCAGGCGCTCACATACCGCTGGCCGATATTGAACGCCGCAGTCAGCACGCTAATGCCCACAAGGCTGAGTGCAAGCCATGTGATACGCGTCGTTGCGGTCGCATCTATACCACCATTGGCAGAAAGGGTATCGACAATCATGCCGATGATGCGCGGTGGAATCACCGTAAGCACACTCCCAATTGCCAAGATGGACACCAGCGCAATGAGGTACCGGGTATAAGGCTTTGCGAAGGTTCTCCAAACACGTCCCCACAAGGCCATTGAGACAGGGCGATTATCACGTGGGTCCATACCTTGGCGAATGAGCCGACTGCCAGGGCGCATACGGCCCATCCCCATGCCAGCGCCCACACCCATCATCGACATGATGACCTCCTGCTCAAGATTACGTCACTGGGCATGTTTGAAATTGTGGTCTTACCGCCAAATGAAAAGCACGCCCTGAGGTTCGACCTGCAGTTTACCGTGTGCCTCATGTGACGTACGGCCAACATCCGTGACAGGCACGATGGCTAAACCTATAACGATTGGCTGTAGGTTAGAAGGCTGGATCGGGATCGTGACGCAGAACCGTAAATCGTTCGCAATAACTGGGCCTAGGTAGACTGATTCTCCATGAGAATCTTGGTACGAGAGAAGCCGAAGCTGATCCAGACGTGTATCACCGATTCCGTTACTGACCAAGGTCTACATCAGATCCCTATCACCTCCAGAAAAGTGGTCGACGCATGACGATTGATGTTGTTGTTATTGGTGCTGGCCAGGCCGGCCTTGCCGCGGCGGGGCAACTCGTCTCTGGTGGGCTAAGCGTAGGGTCCGAGTTGTTGGTGCTTGACGCGAACGACGGTCCTGGCGGGGCCTGGCGTCACCGCTGGGATTCATTGACCCTGGGACGGGCACACCGAGTTGCTGACTTGCCCGGTTTACCACTGGGTGAGGCGGATCCGAATGAGCCTGCCTCCCGCGTTGTCTCGGACTACTACGGCCGGTATGAGCAGCATTTTGGCCTTTCAGTCCTCCGACCAGCCACGGTCAGCGCGGTGCGTTCTGAGGACGGTGATGATGGCCCGCTGACCGTGTACTACGACCATGCTGGACAAGAACACAGTGTGCGTGCACGACTGGTTATTTCAGCGGCTGGTACTTGGACCCGTCCCTTCATACCACGCATACCTGGCGATTCATCTTTCAATGGGGAACAGTTGCATACGGCTGACTTTGTTGATGTGGAGCATTTCCGGGGACGTCGGACAGTAGTGGTTGGCGGGGGGCTCTCAGCGGTGCAGTTCTTATTGCAACTTGCCCCAGTTACCGAGACGATTTGGGCGACACGCCGACCACCAGAGTTTACAAGCCGAGACTTCAATATCGAGTGGGGTCTCGATGTGGAACGGGCCGTGCGCAAACGCACTGAGGCGGGGCTTCGCCCTGTGAGTGTTGTGGCAGCAACCGGTATCCCGATGCTGCCTGACTATCTTGAGGGCGTGGAGTCCGGGGTGCTGGTCAGCCGGGGCATGTTCGACCGTATTACCCCAACCGGTGTGCACTTTCCAGGTATGTCCGCCACTCCAGCGGACGGAGAGGCGGAACTGAAGGTACCGGAGAGTTGGGCACCATTTCAGGACGAAACTGACGTGCCCGTTGATGTGATCTTCTGGAATACCGGGTTCCGTTCGGAGCTGCGGCACCTTGCCCCACTCCAGCTACGCGCACCCGGTGGAGGCATCCAGGTCCGCAATGAGGTGGAGGTCCCCGCCGATCCCCGTGTCCTCCTCGTCGGGTATGGTTCCAGTGCCTCTACCGTTGGCGCGACCAGAGCCGGTCGCCGTGCCGCAAGCACCGCGTTGCGCCGGCTCGGCCGCCGCACGAACTGATCCTATGCCGCCTGAACTTCACCTTTGGGCGGCTCTATCCGGTGCTTGGAGTTAACCAGAACAGCTCGGCGCATCTCCCCCACCGATAGGGCGTGTGCAGGTTGCTCCTTCTATTGCGAGTTCGCAATCTTCAGGGTGCGCGGTGCACCACGGGGTTACGCCGCGGAGCAGGTAGCGGTGTGCGGAGATCCAGCGGTAGGTGCGTTCTTGTGCCCAATGCAAACCGGGGATTCGATGCAAAACTGAGAAGAAACGGATGCCGAGTACAGCGTCAAGTGCAAGGTTGATTGCTGCAGCACCAGCGGTACGACGCCCATTGCTGAATGCCCAAGCAGCGTTCTGGGTATCTGCTTCAGTGAGCCCAAATTGTTCACGAACGCCGAGCCGCTGGGCTGGGTGCACATTGATGCGTGCGTGCCTATCGAGACGCTTAATCCAATTGACCGATCGGGTGCAAAAGCCGCACTGGCCGTCGAATACCAGGTCAACGGTGGGATGGTTCATATCAGGCACCTAGGTGAGAGGAATTGGTTCGCGTTTGACAGTTCGAGCAAGGATAGGACAATGCAGAAACTGAGTCACCCTGTTTGTGGTCCTCCCTCCTCAATTAACCAATACCAACGGGGAAAAAACCCGTTCAGCAATTCTTTCTGCTGGCAAGTAGGTGGGTTATAGCCCAGGCTTACAAACTGTCCTCTGATCCTTGGCTCTTATGAATGTGTGCCTGCCCCTAGAGTGCGCTTGCTAGATTGAGCATCTAATAGCAAGCATGAAAGGAGAGGCAGTGATGCTGGAACGTGATGGGTTAATGAAGGCGCTTGGGGAGCTTATGCGTCCGGAACGAACGAAGGCACGAGTATCCCAGACCGTGACCCGGTATCTGCTGGCCGCATTAATGAGTTACGCCGGGATTACTCATCTCACTTCTATGCGTGAGGAGTTCCAAGCCCAGGTGCCAACGTGGCTTCCTGTAGACAAGGACACCGTTGTGGTGGCCTCAGGGGTAGCTGAAATCGGTCTGGGGGTGGCCTTGGCCGCTTTTCCTGCCCATCGTCGGCTCACCGGGGTGGCACTGGCTGCATTTTATGCCGCGATCTTTCCGGGAAATATTGCACAGTATGCCGAACGGAACGGGGCGTTTGGACTTGATACCGATGGGAAGCGGTTAGCAAGGTTGTTTGGCCAGCCTGGGCTTATCGCCGCCGCACTCTGGGCGGGTGGCATACCCATCAAACGGCCCAGAGACTAAGTGCCGATAGCCTATTGTTCAAGGTGATTGACAACCAACGGTGGAGCTATCTCTCTTGAACGGGATACCACTTTATAAACGGGGAACAGGGCTAGGAGGAATACTGCACGCATGAACGAGATGCACACGCACCACAGCGCTGGCGAAGCCGGACCACACGGACACACAAACCACCAGGGAGATGCGCATGGTGGGCATGCAGGCCATGGTGACCATCTCGCGCAGTTCCGGCGACTGTTTTGGATTATGTTCCTCCTCGCCATCCCGGTGGTCGGATTCAGCGAGATGTTCGCTCAGCTGTTGGGCTATCACCTTCCGGAGGCAGCGTGGTTCGGGTGGATCCCACCAGTCCTAGGTACCGTCATTTACATCTGGGGTGGCTGGCCCTTCCTGAATGGTGGTTTGAGTGAGCTTCGCGCTCGGACACCGGGCATGATGTTACTCATTGCCTTGGCAATCACTGTTGCCTTCATTGCTTCCTGGGGGGCCAGCCTTGGTTTGCTTGACCGTACGCTCACCTTCTGGTGGGAGCTGGCGCTCCTCGTGGTCATCATGCTGCTGGGCCACTGGATTGAGATGCGTTCTTTAGCACAAACCACATCGGCCCTAGATTCCCTAGCCGCACTGCTCCCCGACCAGGCCGAAAAACTTGACGGAGAGCGCATCATAAAGCTTCCCCCTGCCGAACTCATTGTTGGTGATGTTGTGCTCGTCCGTCCGGGTTCCTCAGTGCCTGCAGACGGGAATATCATCGCCGGATCAGCCGCCATGGACGAGTCGATGGTCACTGGCGAATCTAAAACCGTGCGCCGTGAGATTGGTGATCAGGTGGTTGCTGGTACCGTCGCCACCGACTCGGGGCTACGGGTGGAGGTCACTGCCACCGGTGAGGACACTGCCTTAGCCGGTATCCAGAAGCTGGTCGCAGACGCACAGGCTTCCTCCTCGCGGGCGCAGCGTATTGCGGATAGAGCTGCGGCGTGGTTGTTCTGGTTTGCCCTCGGTGCCGCGGTAATCACTGCGACCGTGTGGAGTGCGCTCGGCCTGCCTGATCTGGCGGTTGCCCGAACCATCACTGTGCTGGTCATTGCCTGCCCACATGCCCTTGGCCTGGCGATTCCATTGGTTGTTTCTATCGCAACTGAGCGTGCTGCCAACGGTGGCGTACTCGTCAAGGACCGGCTTGCGCTGGAGTCCATGCGCACGGTCGATACGGTGCTGTTTGATAAAACTGGCACGTTAACCCAAGGTGAGCCTGCCGTCACCGCAATCATGGGGACCGATACCACCGTTGATGATGATGTATTGGCCTTGGCCGCTGCGGCGGAAACGGACAGCGAACATCCATTGGCCAGTGCCATTGTGAACGCGGCAAAGGCTCGTGGACTCGTGGTGCCAGAAGCCAGCGGATTCTCCTCCTCGCCGGCGATTGGGGTCAAGGCGACCGTTGGTACCAGTGTCATTGAGGTTGGTGGGCCCCATCTGCTTGATGCCCACCAGCAAGACGAATTACCCATCGCTGACTCGTGGCGTGATGAAGGTGCCATCATCCTGCATGTCCTCGCTGATGGTGCGGTTATCGGTGCCCTACGGCTGGCCGATGCAATCCGGCCAGAATCACGTGAAGCCGTTGATGCCTTGCACACGATGGGTGTACACGTGGTCATGCTTACTGGTGACGCGCAGGCGGTTGCCAACACGGTTGCTGAACAGCTTGGGATTGATCGTGTCTTTGCCGGGGTGCGTCCTGAGGAAAAGGCCACCAAGGTCAAAGAGCTTCAGCACGAGGGCCGGAAGGTGGCAATGGTTGGCGACGGTGTAAACGATGCGCCCGCCCTTGCCCAGGCTGATGTTGGGATTGCAATCGGCGCTGGTACTGATGTTGCGATTAGTTCAGCCGGTGTGATCCTAGCGTCTTCTGACCCGCGCTCGGTACTTTCCGTCATCGCCCTTTCAAGAGCAAGTTACCGCAAGATGAAAGAAAACTTATGGTGGGCTGCTGGCTATAACCTCCTATCTGTTCCACTTGCAGCAGGCATCCTCTCCCCCCTCGGTTTTGTATTGCCAATGAGCGTTGGGGCAATTCTTATGTCTATCTCCACGGTTGTTGTTGCACTTAACGCCCAGCTATTACGCCAACTTGATCTGACCCCAGCGCACACCACCGAGCGCATACTTGGCCGGTCCACATAACCAAGGATGCTGACTACCGCCATCAGAAAAGACGCCAGTCTGCGGTATTGCATTGCCCATGACTGTTGTCACCGACCACCACAACGGACCCATCAGCGCGCAACCCAACGGTAGAGGCGCTACCCGCAGCGATAGCCACGATATTGGTCCAACCAGACACATCATCTTGCCCGAATTCAGCACGTCCAGCCGTGACAACCGTGCCGTTTGCCCTAAGGCCAACACAGTGGTAGCTGCCAGCCGCGATAGCCACGATTTCGGTCCATCGTGCACAACCATTCCAGAACGCTGGATAGCCGGTTACCTGGACGGTTCCGTTGCCTTTGAGCCCGATGGTATGGAGATAGCCAGCAGCAACCGACTCAATCCCATTCCAATTGCTCACCTCGCACTGGCCATAAGTATTATTACCGGCGGCACGGACGGTTCCGTCAGCGAGGCGGGCCACAACGTGCCAGTCTCCACCTGTGATAGCAGTGACATCTTGCCACTGAGCTAGCGTGTCGTAGGTGACCGGGTCGGTTGTGATGACCGTTCCGGTGTGGCGTAACCCCACACTGAATCGCCAACCTGCAGCAACAGCGACGATATCGTCCCAATCGTGTACGTTGCATTGCCCGTGGCTATTCCACCCGCAAGCGAGAACAGTGCCGTCACTACGGAGACCGAGTGTGTGTGACTTTCCTGTATTCCGAGCCAGGTGTACACGTCCGGCTGCAACCTCAACAATATGTCGCCATAGTGATGTCTGACATTCCCCAGCGGTATTCGCCCCAACCGAAATCACCCTGCCATCAGCGCGCAACCCAACCGTGTGTCGACGACCTGCAGCAATTACATGAGGAGCCATGCGTACCGTCTCCGATAGCGGACCATTGATTTCAAACCCCCTTCACTTAAGCGGGTAGCTTACGGCCTGAACCTAGCACCGCTTGTACGTAATAGTGGCACGTGAAGGGAAGATGGAGTCCGATGGGTTCATCAGGGCCGGTTTGGGTACTTCATTAAGTCACCAACTCCGGCCCGTCGGTACGCCCTTAGGCATGTTTGGATTCAGTTGCCTCAGCCCAGAGGTTGATACCAGATTCAGTGGCGTATGCGTCAATCCGTTCAAGTTCTTCTTCGGTGAACACCAACGCATTGATCGCATCAATATTCTCATCAAGTTGTGCCACACTTGATGCCCCAATGAGCGCACTTGTCACTGCCGATTTGCGTAAGGTCCAGGCAATAGCCATCTGTGCTAAGGATTGGCCACGCTCATGTGCAATGGTATTTAAAGCTTTGATTTTCTCGACCGTTTCATCATTTAAATGGTCAGCATGAAGTGACGTGTTTGAGGCCAAACGGCTATCAGCAGGGATACCGTTCAGATACCGGCTAGTGAGTAACCCTTGGGCCAGTGGTGAGAAGGCAATGATGCCCATCCCATTCTCCGTGGTGGTATCCGTCAGGCCGTCCTCAATCCAACGATTTAACATTGAATAGGATGGCTGATGAATGACCAAAGGCGTTCCCATTTGCTGGGCGATCGTGCTCGCCCGTTCAGTGAGGTCAGGGCTATAGCTTGAAATACCGACATACAAGGCGCGGCCAGAGCGCACAATCTGGTCAAGGGCACTGATGGTCTCTTCGAGAGGGGTATCGGGGTCGGGGCGATGGTGGTAGAAGATATCCACATATTCAACGCCAAGGCGCTTTAAGGATGCATCACAACTGGCAATGAGATATTTCCGTGACCCGCCATAGCCGTACGGTCCAGGCCACATACGCCACCCCGCTTTGGAGGAGATAAGCAACTCATCACGATAGGCGGCAAAATCTTCACGCAAGATTGCCCCGACTGCCGTTTCAGCCGCGCCATTGGGCGGGCCATAATTATTGGCGAGATCAAAATGGTTTACCCCGCGATCAAAGGCACGCCGCATAATGGCTCGCATCGTTTCAACGGGGCGATTCTCGCCAAAGTTGTGCCAAAACCCCAAGCTAATTGCGGGCAGATACAGCCCGCTTTGGCCGCATTGGCGGTATGGCATCGTTTCATACCGATCAGGATGTGCAAGATAGGTCATCGTCGCTCCTTATCCTTCGTTGCTGAGGGCGGGTAAGAGTGGCCGTAAAAACCGCCCGGTGTGAGAGCCTTCGGTTCGGGCAATGGTCTCAGGTGTTCCCGTCGCTACGACGGTGCCACCACCAGAGCCACCTTCAGGTCCCATGTCAATAATCCAGTCTGCCGTTTTAATGACGTCAAGATCATGTTCAATCACGATTACGGTATTGCCTTTATCTACGAGTCGATGAAGGACTTCAAGCAGTCGGCGGACATCTTCCATATGTAACCCAGTGGTTGGTTCATCCAAGATGTACACGGTTTGACCCGTGGCACGTTTACGTAATTCACTGGCTAATTTCACCCGTTGGGCCTCTCCCCCACTCAAGGTTGTCGCACTTTGCCCGAGGCGGACATACCCAAGCCCCACATCGACGAGGGTTTGAAGATGGTTTGCAATCGTCGTTTGGTTCGCAAAAAACGCGTTGGCCTCTTCGATAGGCATCTGCAAGACATCAGCAATTGTTTTGCCTTTGTAGTGCACTGATAGCGTTTCACGGTTGTACCGTGCCCCATCACACACTTCGCACACGACGGCAATATCAGGTAAGAACTGCATATCAATGGTGATCGTGCCATCTCCGCGGCAATGTTCGCACCGACCACCCTTGACGTTAAAACTAAAGCGCCCAGGTTGGTACCCACGAACCTTTGCCTCTGTGGTAGCCGCAAATAGTTTGCGAATGTGGTCAAAGGCTCCCGTGTAGGTAACGGGATTGGAACGTGGGGTTCGCCCAATGGGGCTTTGATCAATGCCAACCACTTTGTCTACAAGGTCTAAGCCAGTCACTCGCTTGAACTTTCCGGGCACGATACGGGTGCCATTCAATTCACGCAGTAAGACGGCTTTCAAAATATCGTTGACCAGCGTGGATTTTCCCGACCCACTGACACCGGTTACGGCACAAAAGACACCGAGCGGGAAATCAACGTCAACGGATTGCAAGTTATGTTCAGCCGCACCAACGACCCGAATCGCGTGCTTCTTCTTGACTGGTCGCCGTTGCTCAGGGACGACCACACTGAGCTCTTCACGGAGATGTTTGGCCGTAATCGACGCGGGGTTTTCCATCAGCTCAGCGAACGACCCGTTGTGGACAATCGTGCCCCCGTGTTCACCTGCCCCAGGCCCGATTTCAACGATATGGTCAGCGTGTTCTAAGGTGGCGCGGTCGTGTTCAACCACCAATACGGTGTTGCCAAGATCACGTAAGCGGAGCAACGTCCCAATGAGGCGCTCATTATCTCGTTGATGTAGCCCAATACTGGGTTCGTCCAGCACATAGAGACATCCCACAAGGCCTGATCCAATTTGCGTAGCCAGGCGAATACGCTGAGCTTCTCCCCCGGCCAAGGTTCCAGCCGACCGGCTAAGGGTGAGATAGGTCAACCCCACATCAGCCAAAAAGGCCAGGCGATCATTAATTTCTTTTAGAATCGGTTCGGCAATTTGCCGCTCTCGGTCAGACAATACGAGCTGTTGAAAGAACGCTACCGATTCGTTGATAGGCATATCGGCAACATCTGCAATTGAGTGGTCATTGATACGCACATGAAGTGGTAGCGGGGCTAAACGTGCGCCATGGCATGACGTGCAGGGCACGTCCCGGAAGTAGGCTTCAAAGCGTTCGCGCCGTGAGTCCACGTCGGTTTCTTGATATTGGCGCGTTACCCACGGAATAGCGCCCTCAAAATTGGCTGAATAGGTGCGTCTGCGCCCAAACCGATTCTTCATGGCAACGGTCAAGGTTGGTTCGTAGCCATAAAGCAGAATCTGTTGGACATCAGGGTCAAGTTCACTCCAGGGTGTTGCCGGATCAAACCCCAATTCTTTGGCCAACGCAGCCATTACCTGAGCGAAGTACCGTTTCGTCATGCCCGTATCAAAGGGAATGATTGCGCCTTCATTCAGCGGGGTGTCTTCTCCAGCAATAAGGAGCTCAGGGTCAACTTCTTTGCGTATCCCCAACCCATCACAATCAGCACACGCCCCATATGGAGTATTAAAGGAAAAAGAACGTGGGGCTAACTTGTCAAAGCTCAGCCCGTCATAGGGGCAAGCCAGGTGTTCACTAAAGAGAAACGACTCAGGCGTATCATCGTCACGCGGCACCGTTTGAACCGCAATGAGCCCATCACCAAGGGCAAGGGCTTGTTCAACGCTATCGGTGACACGGCGATCAATGCCCGCTTTAGCCACAAGACGGTCCAAAACAACTTCAATCGTGTGCTGTTCATAGCGAGCAAGCTCTGGCGGTTCGGCTAAGGAAATAATCTCGCCATCAACCCGAGCACGGGCGTACCCCTTGCTTGAAAGATCGGCCATCAGCGTTTGGTGGTTGCCTTTTTTACCACGCACAACAGGAGCCATAATCAGGTATCTGGTGCCCTCTGGAAAGGCCAAGAGTTGGTCAGCAATTTCTTGGGCACTTTGTTGTGTAATAGGGCGGTTACATTCAGGGCAATGTGGTTTGCCGATACGGGCGTAGAGCAAACGAAGGTAGTCATACACTTCGGTAATCGTGCCAACCGTTGAGCGTGGATTTTTACTCGTTGTTTTTTGGTCAATACTGATCGCCGGACTGAGCCCCTCAATAAAGTCCACATCAGGTTTATCCATCTGGCCAAGGAATTGGCGAGCATACGCGCTTAATGATTCAACATACCGACGTTGGCCCTCCGCATAAATCGTGTCAAACGCCAGACTCGACTTGCCTGATCCACTCAACCCACTAAACACGACCAAGGCATCACGTGGAATGGTCAAATCAACATTTTGTAAGTTGTGTTCACGCGCCCCTTGTACCGTAATTGTGCGGGTAGATGAATCGGGTATTGGCGTTGAGTGATCAAGCATACGACCATCATAATTGTCCGAACATGTGTACGCTTATGAGGTTGTGCGTAAGCGAGGCGCTTTTCGAATATCCAGCCGGCGTTTAGCCATATCAAGATCGCTTTGAGCTAAGAGTTCTTCGATTACATCTTGCGTCCCTGGCAAGGAACGTCCGGCGGTTGCACGAACCGTAATGTCCGGGTTAAAGGCTGATGCCATCGCTTCAAACGCCTGGGTGTACGTGCGCGCATCAACGCCATCATTCGTTGGGAATACGGAGACAAAATAATCACCACCTACCCGTGCATGGAGTGCTTGAGGCCATTGCCCAGGTAGTTCAGAACCGATATGGCGAAGGAGGTTGTCACCTACTTCAAACCCGTGTGCAACATTGATTGCGTTGAAACCGTTGATATCAACACAAATGACAAACCAAGTCTCTCGTTTCAATTCATTCAGACGATCAACCAACCCCACCCACGTAAAGAGTCCCGTGAGTTGATCGCGCTGCATGTAGGTGGAGAGTTCGTATGTTGCTGCAATCAATTTTCGTCGGAACAACAGTTGTTGGCGTGTCATCACGATTAAAGAGGCTGCCCCACCAATACCCAAAATCTGTATGTGGACACCATAGATTGACGTGGGATCCGTGATAAAGGCCACGGGGAGCAATAACATCGCCAATCCGTTTATTCTTAAAATCGTCACACCGGTTATTGCTGCTGTGACTGACCACCCATCTCGGAGGGCATAAATGAGTGCGCCGCCAAGCACCGTTAACCCCATAGCCGCCGGCCAAATAGAAAAGACACCAAAGATGGCTGAAATGGTGATGATGGCGAGTGGAGAATAGAGCACAAGTCCGAGACAGAACGCGCCTACTTGTGTTTCGGTGTTCTTTCGTGTCCCTTCAATCCATGCAAGCAAAAAAATAATGGTTGAAATACCTGTGAACGTAATACTCTCTGGCTGCCAGCCAGTAAGCCAGGCAGCATACCCCACAATAAGGAGCGTAAGAATAGGAATAATGTCTCGTATTGGCACCTTTGCATCACTGATTAGCCCCACGATCGGCCACATACCAAAGGCAATGAGGAGGGGAAGATTGATGGGATTGATACCGCTGGCTAAAAAGAAAATCCAGAATAAACAGATAGCGCTTTGTACAAGAAGAAGTCGAATGGGCATTACAATGCCTGCCGTTCTCGTTCTTTAGCCCGATAGGCTTCATTTACAAGTACAGATAGTGGTTGATTCGCAGCATCTGAAAACCCACATTCAAGACTCAGATAAATACGTTCATCTTCTATTTCATAAGGAATAGCAATAGTTGATCGTAAGCGGCTCTCAATATCAAGCACTTTGCGAGTCCATAGAACGATAAACTCATTTCCACTACTACGAAGTACTATTCCGCGGTCTTCAACACGGGCGATTAGACGCTGGGCAAATTCTTTGAGTACATTATCACCCACTTCGTAGCCATACGTTGTATTGACAAGTCGTAAGCCAATAACATCGATAATAGTAGCATTAACGATCGTATTATCGGCGAAGGTTGGTAAGGCATAACGATTAGGTAAGCCAGTTACACGATCAGTGATCGCAATGCTTTTCACTCGCTTATTTGTTACATGAAGACGATGCTGTAAGTTGTCTATTTCAACCAGTAACATGACTGTACTAATGAGTGCCGCTGTTCCTAAAATGACTTGTGATACGACTGAGATAGATGATGTACCTGATATACCAAGAAGTAGCGGTACAAAGGCAAGTGTGATATCTTGCCCAAAACCATAACGAACAACAGTATCACGTGGCAGCGTTAAGGAACATCCACTAATAGCCGTCAACGCAATACAGACGAGTGCGATATTAACCAGTACATCTGCAATTCCATAGGTGGTTGACCATATATAGATGGGATGGTTTGGAGCGACATGTGCAAGGATATAAATACCTGTACTTGCAGTTAGAAAGATGAACCCTGTATCAAGCATTCGAATGCCTGGTGGTGTCTTCTTTGACCAAGGTCTTATTTCAAGTGCTTTTCCAAATAGCCATATTACTAATAAATAGTTCATTGCAGCGAACATAAATGTTGCTCTGAAGGATTCTCCTTCCCAAAGTTGAACAAAAAGAAGAGCGGCTAACAAAATTGCTGTTGATGTAGTATTAAATAGTGTTGTTCTCCAGCGAAAGTGTTGGACAATTTCTACACAAAAAATGGTAAATCCATAGGCAAGTATGGGTGAAATGCTAGATATAATAAACTTATATTGTGGGAATAGTGTATAGGCAAAGATCTGCCAAAAGAAGAATATGGATAGTGCTATAAAAGCAGCACCATAGACCAATCGAGCAGGGCCAACTATCACTCGATAGGCCAGGGAAAGAAACATAATTGTGAGCAGGCTGTACTGAATAGCCGTGCTACTAACCCAAGGGAGTACGCTGCTAGCCGCAAGGACGACTAACACTGCACCGAGTGTAACTGGAATCCGAAGCGTAGAAGGCGTGGTCGCCATGGGTGTCCTTGAAACAAAATAATGCCGTTCAGGCGATATGTACGGACACCCATGACGGGCACTTTAAGGATTTGAATAAATGTGACGAAAGAATGCCGCCGATCAGTGCATGGCACTTGGAGAACGGACTTACCATTCGATACCGGGTTGGGCCTTTATGCCCCGTTCCAATGGGTGCTTGATCGGGTGCATTTCAGTCACCAAATCAGCAAGTTCAATCAAGCGGTCAGGGGCGTAACGTCCGGTAATAAAGATGTGTTGAAAACCAGGGCGATGCGTAAATACATCGACAACCTCATCCATGTCAACCCAGCCATAATGAAGCGGGTAGGTGAATTCATCGAGCAATAAAAACTCGTATGATTCATCAGCAATACGACGTTTAACTTCTTCCCAGCCCTCACGTGCAAGATCTTCGGTTTCAGTAATGTCACGACTGGTCCAAGTCCATCCATCGCCACAAGAGAACCAGTCGATGGTGCCTCCTTGCTCAGCATCGTTGAGGAGCTCTGCCGCTTTGCGCTCACCTAGCGGCCATTTTCCACTTTTCAAAAACTGGTAAACACCACACCGATACCCCTGTCCCCATGCACGTAATAGGACTCCAAAACTTGATGATGATTTTCCTTTTGCGGTGCCAGTATTTACGAGAATGAGTGGGGTTGCTCGTGGTGGATATCGTTTCTCAGTTTTTGGTTGGGGTTGGCGACTCATAAGAACTCCTCTGTCTGGCAGCATAAGTGGCGAACACTTCTGGTATGAAGATAGGTTAAGCTCCATGGGAACTCCACCATCACCGTTGCCTGTTTTACTTGGCGCTATCACCTTAGACCAAATTATTGGTGAACCACCTGTTTCGGTTCATCCTGTTGTTGCAATCGGATGGGTCGCCGACCAGGTGGAGCGCTTCATCATGCGTCCTGATGAACCGCTTCCATTACCAGTTCTTCGTGGAGGGCTGGGTTGGATAGCGGGGTTGAGCGTCTGTACGACAGCCGGATACATGGTTGCCAAAGCGCCTCGTGCCGTCCAAGCCATAGCATTGTGGACCCTCTTTAGTCATAAGATGCTAGTCGATGAAGTATCGGCGGTCGAAGAAGCCCTCGATGACGATGTGCAAGCCGGACGTGATCGGGTTGCGATGTTAGTGAGTCGAGATACGTCAGCCTTAACGCCTGCCCAAGTTCGTGGTGCCGCAATTGAAAGTTTGGCTGAAAACCTTTCTGACAGCGTCACCGCTCCCCTCTTTTGGTGGGCTATCGGTGGGATACCAGCAGCTAGTGCCTATCGGTGGATAAATACTGCGGATGCACGCTTTGGGTATCGAGATTCGCGTTGGGAATATCTAGGAAAGGTGGCGGCAAGGATGGATGATCTGGCCAATGTGATACCAGCCCGATTGACGGGTCTTATCCTTGCCCAAGGGTGGCGATTGATCGCCAAGGCACGCCCGGATATCTCGGCAACACCGTCTCCAAATGCCGGGTGGCCAATGGCTGTGATGGCGCACTACTTGGATACCAGACTTGAAAAAGTTGGGGTATATACGCTCAATGCTTCTGGGCATGAGCCCGCTCAAGGTGATATCAGAAAAGCGGTTAAACGGGTGCAACTTGGTGGTGCAATGATTGGAGTCGTTACTGGCGCCTTAGCCTATTGGCGGTCACGCGCATGCCGGTGATACATGGGGGTACGGACGCTGGTCCTCCAGTTCGTTTTGATTTGTCAACTAATGCGAACCCACTCGGTCCATCCCCGTTTGCAATGAGGGCGATGCAGGCCCCAATCAGTGCGTATCCTGATCCGTCATATGCTGCTACCCGTCACGCTATCGCACATCACACTGGATTTTCATTTGATGAAATCGTGGTCGGGGCTGGTGCTACAGAGTTGATTTATCGGGTCGTACTTGCTCGTTCGGGACCAGTCCAATACCCGGTTCCTGGATTCGGTGAATATGGCGGCGCTGCTGACCTTTTTCATCGCAGTACAACACCCTTTCCTGGCCATCCCCAGGATGGTGAATACACCCTCATCCCCAAGGGGGTGGCATTTATCACCCAGCCGGGAAGCCCCGATGGGCTATGGCGCGATAACGATTGGTGCGAACAACTCCAGGATGATGCTGATCACCGTGATACCTGGATTGTATGGGATATGGCCTATGCCCCATTGTGTGCACCGTCAGTCATACACCTTAAGCCGTTTAGCGAACAGTCAATCTTGCTATTCGCACCAAATAAGGCTCATGGCTGCACCGGACTACGTGCGGGCTGGTTACGAGCACCCAAAATAATTGCTGAACAATTGCGAGCGCTCCAAATGTCCTGGATTTGTTCAACACCTGGAGAACAGTTCCTACGTGAACAGGCTTCATCTGAAGCGGATAGCTGGGTAACAGAGTGTAATATCACGTTACAGCGAATGGGCGAGCGGCTGGCTACCGTCCTTTCCCAGAAGGGCTGGCCAACGCACAAAGGACACACCCCTTGGATTCTTACAAAGCCCAAAACTCCAACCTCTTCGCAGACCTTACGGTCGGCGTTTGGGGTCCAGGTTCGAGATTTGACCAGCCAAGGTATGCCTGGCTGGTGGCGTATTGGCGTACCGCATCCAGACGATTTGGATACGGTTTTGACGATCTTCAACGATTTACCTTAACTCCAGTAACAAGACAGGAACTGCAATGACTGTACGCTTACACCTTGTGGTAGGTGGCCAGTCAAGTGGAAAGTCCGCTTGGGCTGAGAAGACCGTTTTAGCAGCCACAGAAGAATGGTTGCGACCAGTCATTATTTGCCCATGTATCGCATTCGATGACGGTATGAAACAACGTATCCAAGCGCACCAAGAAGCACGTCATGAACGTTGGCTGACCGTAGAAACGTTTGATATCACCCACGTATTTGATCAGATTGATCCTGATGTTCCCGTGCTTGTAGACGCAGTTGATACCTGGTTAAGTCAGCGTGCCTATGAATTAGGGTTGGATCAGGCTGATCCGACGGATGAAATAGCGAGAAGTCGATCGCTCATTGACGAAGCAAGCCGATTTGGTGAGCTCGCAAAAGAACGTATCGCACCTACTGTTGTTATTGCTGGTGTCCCTGGTATGGGTCTTGTGCCGTTGGGTACAGAGACGCGTCGACTCGTGGATTTACATGGTCGTATCACCCAAGCCTTGCATCCTGATCTCGTTACGTGGGTACATGCCGGCCGCGTCATCGCGCAAGGGTGAAGCCCCGCCCGTTTTTTCTAGTTTTCACCTGGTCAGCTTCGCTTACGTATCCAATCACATGGTTCAATTTAACGACCATGTGAAAGGAGCGATATGACTAAGTTATTTAATGATCCCGCAACATTCAGCGATGACATGCTTGTTGGCTTCCTTGACGCCTTTAGCCCATGGGTTGTCGGTGTCCCTGGTGGCTGTATCCGTGCCCAAGCACCTGCAGCAGGCAAAGTGGCGGTCATTGTGGGCGGAGGCAGCGGCCACTACCCAGCTTTTTGTGGGGTGGTTGGTCCTGGCTATGCTGATGGTGCCGTTGTAGGCAATGTATTTACAAGTCCTTCAGCTACAGAATGTTACTCAGTTGCGAGCGCAGCTCATGTTGGTGGTGGCGTACTCATCATGGCAGGCAATTACGCCGGGGATGTGTTGAACTTTGATGAGGCTCGTGACCGGCTGAGAAGTGAGGGTATTGCTGCTGAAACACTGTATATCACTGATGATGTAGCCAGCGCTGGCCCAGACGCGATTGAGCAACGTCGCGGTATCGCAGGTGATTGCATAGTTTTTAAATGTGCAAGCGCAGCTGCCGAAGCAGGGTACAACCTTGATGAGGTAGTCAGGGTTGCTGCTAAAGCCAACACGGTTACTCGCTCAATGGGTTTAGGGCTGGATGGGTGTACCTTGCCTGGGGCTCCTGATGCACTCTTCCACGTACCCGACGGCAAAATGGGCGTCGGTCTTGGCATCCATGGTGAGCCGGGGATTAGTGAAGAACCTCTGCCAAGTGCCCGTGAAGTGGCAGACCTCCTTGTTGATCGCTGTCTTGCGGAGGCTCCAACGACCCACTCGGGCCGTATCGCGGTCATTCTTAACGGGTTGGGTGCTACAAAGTACGAAGAGCTTTTTGTGGTATGGGGCCAAGTTGCCAAGCGTCTGCGTGATGCGGGATACACGATTGTTGACCCGGATGTTGGTGAATTAGTAACGAGCCTCGATATGGCTGGATTGAGCCTCACGATCGCATGGCTCGACGATGAACTTGAACAGTTTTGGCGTGCTCCGGCCAATACACCTGCCTATCGCAAAGGTGGTATCGATCTTGCTGGAAACCGTCGTGAAGTTCAAGCCACTCACACCGCATCATCGGCGGTAAGTAAAGGGTCAACAGCCGCCCAAGAACTCGCGAATAAGGCAGTTGAGGCGCTCGATGCTATTGCGCGCACCATGCGTGCCCATGAACGTGAACTTGCGGACCTTGATACGGTCGCTGGTGATGGAGACCATGGAAGAGGCATGGTTAAAGGTTCTACCTTTGCCCTAGAAGCTGCCCAAGCGGCTCGTGATCATGGAGCCGGCATCGGTGGAGTGATGGCGGCTGCCGGTGACGCCTTTGGAAGTCGTGCGGGGGGAACATCAGGCGCGCTGTGGGGTGCGGGTCTCACCGCCTTTGGCCAGGTCTTTGATGATCAAGCTGATTCATTCGATCCTTCTCTCGCGGTGACTGCAATACGTGCTATGCGTGACGCGATTCAGTATCGTGGTGGCGCTTCACTCGGTGATAAAACCATGTTGGACGCCCTCTCCCCCTTTGTCGATGCCCTCACAGCAGCCCTACCCGATAAGGGGTTAGTGACCGCGTGGACAGACGCGGCAACCATCGCAACCCAAGCCGCTGAGTCAACGGTTGCGTTGCGACCAAAACGCGGTCGAGCCCGTCCGTTAGCTGAACGGTCACTTGGGCATGCTGACCCTGGGGCAACATCAATGGCACTTGCACTGACCGCCATTGCATCTATCAGCACCGACTGACTAATCGATTGAACCCAATGTAGGGTCTTGCAAATAACCAAGACCCTGCATTGGGTTGCGTGTTGTTATGGCGTAATTGCTACCTTGACACCTTCACGGTTAGCAACAACTTCCAAAGCACGATGAATCGCATCAAGCCCAAAGTTGTGGGTTACGAGTCGAGCGGTGTCGATCACTCCTGATTCAATAAATTGAACAGCCCGTCGATGGTGATACGGACCTGAATTAGAGGCTCCATACACGGCAATCTGATTGTAATGAATCAGGTTGGCATCAATAGTGGCGGTTGAATCTTTTGGGAACCCCGCAAATGCACTTACGCGCCCAAGGTTTTTTGTGCATCGAAGTGCATCATTCATCAGCGACGGTACTCCGATAGCAAGAACTGCCAAGTCGACACCGTTACCATCTGTAAGCTCATGGACGGCTTCGGCGAGATCAATGTCGGTGGGATCAATCGCATGGGTTGCCCCCATCGCGAGGGCCAAATTACGTCGTTCCCACCCCCGATTCGTTACGATGATCCGGTTTGCACCCGCAGCTTTTGCAACTTGAGTCCACAATAGGCCGATGGGACCAGCCCCAAGGATCAGTACATCTTCACCAAGGGTCAACCCACAGGCGGCAACACCGGTAAGAATACAGGCCAACGGTTCGGCTAAAGCTGCAGCAGGAGCAGGAACAGACGAATTGATACGTACGACTGAACCACGAGCCAGTGCCCGTTCAGGAATGAGCATCAGATCAGCCAAGGAACCATCAAGGTCATAGGAAAAAAGCTCTGGGTGAACGCACATTTGCTGATTACCTGTCACGCACGGTGTGCAACGTCCACAACCGATGAGGGGTAATACGCTCACGCGGTCACCTTCTTGCCATCCGGTAACACCGCTGCCTACCCCGACGACTTTCCCAGCAATCTCATGTCCTAAGATGATGCCTTTTCGTATCCCGCTTGTTTTTTCACCTCGTACAATACGGACATCAGTGCCACAAAGGGTGGTACAGGTTGGGGCGATCAGGATGTCATGGTGACCCATGACTGGATCGGGGACCTCTTTGAGGTTCAGGTCCCCTGGCCCGTCAAAGACGACTGCGCGCATCGTTACCCCAACGTATCAACAACAGCATGTTCAAATTCGCGTAACGCGGGATAGGTATTGGCGTACTGGTCAACATAGAAGGCGTATGCCTCGTGATTATGCTGATCGGGCTCAATAACTTCAACTGGATGCACCATCTGATCGGCAGCTTCTTGGAGGTCGCTGTAGATTCCGGCACCTACAGCTGCGATCATGCATGAACCTAAGACCACGGCATCACCAACTTCGGTTAGCGTGATAGGCACACCCGTTACATCAGCATGCATCTGCATCCAATGGCGGCTCTTTGTTGCCCCACCGCATGCAACAATTTCATCCACGGTGAGTCCGGCTTCACGCATATGACGCAAAATATGTTCGGTGCCGTAGCACACTCCCTCTTGAATGGCACGATAGATATGTGCCGGCGTGTGGTGCAGGCTTAGTCCCCAGATTGAGCCACGGGCTTTGGAGTCGGTGTAGGGCGTACGATTACCTTGGAAGTACTCGTTCACAATCAGTCCCTCTGAACCGATTGGGATTTCAGCAGCGCGTTGATTCATCAGATCGTAGGGATTTGCGCCGATCGTTTCGGCTGCTGTTGATACCGAGCCAAGGAAATTGTCTTTGTACCACTTCAGCACAGAACCTGTTGAAACCTGGCCACCTTCACAGGTGTATTGCCCTGGAACAACCCCATCCGTATAGGCTCCAAAAAAGCCTTTTCCGCTGAGGGCGGTGTCACTTTGGGCACTGATGACATGGCTTGACCCTGTAATCAAGGCCGTTTTCCCAGGACGAACGACACCGAGACCAATTTGGCCTGCCCATGCATCTGCAATTCCTTGGGCAACCGGTGTTCCTGCTTTCAGCCCCAAGTCATTAGCGGCTTGAGGAGTTAATGTCCCAACCAATACCCCTGCATCAAGCACTCGATCGGACATTTTTGAAAAGGCTGCGCCGGCACCTATATGGTCATAGAACTCTGTCGGCCAACCACCATGATCACGGTTGTAGTACATGCGGTGAGCTGCTGAGTTAATGTTGATGGTCCATTCGCCCGTCAGCTTGTACGTCACCCAGTCAGGGGCATCAATGATGTATGCGGCCTGGTCAACGATTGCTGGTTCGTTGGCGGCTAACCAGGCCACTTTGAAGGGGTACCACTCGGCGGTGGCTGACATGGTGCCACCACCGTTATACAGCCTGGCCCAATGGTCAATCGTTGACGCTCGCTCGGCTTCAGCGCTCGCGCGTACATCCATCCACATAATTGCCCGACGGAGATGGTTACCATTCGCATCCATCGGTACAACAGTCATGGTGGTGGCGTCGTAACTAATACCGGCGATCTGATCGGGATTAATCTTGGCACCTTCTATCGCTTTTCGTGTGGATGCGATAAATGATGACCACCAATCACCGGGGTCTTGTTCTGCCCAACCCGGGCGTGGGTGATGAGTTGGGTATGAGGTAGCGGCAAAATGAACTGGGTGGCCATGGACATCAAAGATGGCTACACGGCAGGACTCGGTTCCAAAATCAACACCGAGCAAGAATGGTCCGGATGAATCTGTGGGCAAGCTCATAGCACTCCTTTACGAAGATGGGGCTGCGGCTTGGCCTCAGCCCTAGGTGGGTCGAATATTCACGGGGATGAGATCATCGATACGTTCGATAATCCATGTCGGTCTATCGCCAGGATCACAGGTTTCAACATCAGCCAAATCGGAGTCCCCTGTCAAAACGAGAGCACTCTTCATTCCGGTATTTACCGCCATTTTGATATCGGTACCCAAGCGGTCACCAACCATCACACACCGTTCGAAGGGAATATCAAGCCCCCTGAGGCTTTCATGAATGGTTATGGGGTTGGGTTTCCCGACAATCGTGTCACAGGTCACCCCAGTGCACGCTTCGATAGCGGCGATGATGGCCGCACAATCAGGTTCACCTCGCCCACCAGGAAAAGGGCAGTATCTATCGGGATTAGTTGCAACCAAGATGGCCCGACGATGAAACCAAATGGCGTCAAAGGCGATTTGCAATTTTTCATAGGTAAAGGCGCGATCATATGACGCAATAACAATGTCTATCTCAGTCGGATCCGAACTCATACGGATACCTGCGGCATCAAGTGCCTCAACCAGTGGTGCTTCAGCAATAGGAAATACCGTGGCCCCAGGATGATGGGTTTGAAGCCATCGGGTCATGGTGACCACGGTATTCGCAATTGTTTCTATCGGGGCATCAATACCCAACCCCGCAAGCTTTTCCACATACATATGGGGGCTTTTAGTGGGATTATTCGATAAGAACCGTACGGGAATTTCGTGTTGTCGTAAGGTGTCTATCAATTCCCGAGCACCGGGGAGCAATTCATCCCCTAAATAGATGGTGCCGTCTAGGTCAAAGACGTACGCGTCATACCACGTCGTAATGGCCTCGGGGTTGGGTACGGTCGTCATGGCCTTAAGCGAAGAACGATGCTGATACCAAAATCAAGAATGTATTGAACCAGATAATGCCTGCCGGTGGATCGATGTGGGTATCGCCATTGGCGTAGAAGAGTCGCTGAACGAACTCGGCGCCAAACCCAGCAATGAGGCCAAAGATGACGCCGATAACCAAAGCGACGAACATATTGCCACCAACAATGGGCAGGTAGGTAACAGCCCCTAAGGCAGAGGTCAATGTGATGTGGTGAGTAACGGGCATGTTTGCGCCAAGGACCAACAGGATGATGCAGATGGCACTTAATGCAAAGGGAAGGATCGGCGCGAATCCCGCAAGTGCAGGATTGATACCCTCAATCTGAACGAGATACATCGCAATCCCGATAGCCAAAACCGAAGAACCCACAGACAACACCGCCACCTGGCCGGGACGTTCTTGCCAAGGAACCCAATGACGATCACCATCTAATGTGGCAGCCCATTTTGCAACCGGCGTTGATGAGAACATCGCACGGGCGATGAGACCGCTGAGCAGTACGGTCAAGGCAACGGCGTCAACTTTTTCACCCAAGTACGGGATGTAGGACACAATTGCCTTGATCAGGTACCCAAGTACACCAAAGCCAGCACCCACCAACAGTACATCGGGCTTATCTAGGCTGACTAACGGCGTATTCAAGTCTCGTCCAGTTTCCAAATAGCCTTTCTTAGCCGCATAGGCTGCGGCAGCAGCACCACCTGCGAACGAAATATGAGGACCGAAGATGGGGCCAAACGCTACAAAGTCAATGACGTATGAACTGTCTGTGACGGTGGCAACGGCTAGGCCCAGCAAAATAGTTATGCCGGTAAAACCGAACGCGATGTTGCCCCCGATTGCGGCACCAAATAGGCCGCCGGCAGCTGCGGCAATGAGCCAATAGAGGTTCACATCGCCGAAAAGCACGATGGGGTCCATAGGGATCCTTTAAATTGTGGAGTTAACTAGCTAGTGGGTCGAGGTGTCTACCCCAAAAACCGTCTGGCCCGAACAGGGCGTCAACAGCATTACCTAAATATTGCACATTATTGAGCAGATCAAGAATCGTGTAGCGAGAACGTATGGAATATGCCTGGAAGTAGGTTTGCTTCAAACGTGCAAGATCAATCCCAATCATGGCCGGATGGCTTGGTGCACCGACGGCATGTAATGCCGCCATAACCTCCTCAGGACTTATTAATTGCGCCTGACAACGCTCAACAATTTGGGGCCAGCGAGCAACAATGCGTTCAAGACGTTCACGCAACGCTTCGCCATCGACAAACTTATCCATCGTTTGTGATACCGCGGCATCTTGGATAGCCGGAATATGTAATGCCCGAACCTGTTCTTCTACCTGGGCGCGGGTTGGTGCTGTGGCTACAAGGGCATCAATGTCAATCGTGGTGAGATCAAGCGACAAGGCATATTCCCACAACGCACAAGAGGCTATCGTGCCAATACCCACCTTGAAGCCGTGGCTCAATGGCGGTTCTTCATCCAACCCATGACCTTCCATTTCCCAGGTGTGACTAAATTGATGCCCAGCCCCAGAGGCCGGTCGGCTGGATTGGTAGGCCTGCATAGCAAGGCCACTCATCAGATTGCCTTCGGCTAGACCGACGAGGGCATCGGGGTCACCAGACGCAATCGCATCAGGGTTGGCAAGGGCCTGGCGTAACGGGCCCTGAACAAGTTCCCACACCCGAGTATCAATGGCTTCAATTCCGAGTTCTTCACTCAGTATCCAATCAGCACCAGCCGGTATTTTCTCGATCAAATCACCATAACCAGTTGCGGTCAGCCGCTGAGGTGCTTGAGCCATCACATCAACGTCTGCAACCAGGGCAACGGGGGCGTCACAGGTCCGGGTGATTTTAAACCCATCCTTGGCGATCGATGCGCCGAACGCAGCAAACCCATCGACACTGGCTGCTGTACACACATTCATATACGGGCGTTCCAACTCATAACTTGCCAATTTGGCCAAGTCATTTAATGTGCCTGCGGCAATTGAACAACAAATGGCATCCGTTGCTCGAAGGATGCCACGGAGGATGTCAACATTTTCATAACTGGCATACAGCGTTGGAGACCCAGGAAAGATATACGGGTTATCCATTGAGATACCAGCAGCCTCAAAACTTGCTTGGACATCTGGGCCACAGGCATTCCAGGTATTCGTATCTGCGACCAAAATCGCTCGTTTGCCAGGAAATGACTGCGCAAAGAGTGCACCGGCCTGACCGGTGACATGATGGCCAAATGCAATGTGCTTGGTCGTGTCTGCGTACGCTAAAGCCTGTTGAATACGATCGTCAATGGCCATGACTTCCTCCTCTCACGCACAGTTTCCTGGGACCGTTTCAATCGCTCCATGTGCCTCGTCATAGGCATCTAAGGCCGCCACTTTGGGGCCTGACCGACTATTGGGATCAAAGGTGTAACCAAGCCATTCCTTTGCCAGCCGTCGAGCTAATTCAATGCCAATTACCCGTTGACCAAAGGTAAGCACCTGTGCGTTATTTGAGAGCACAAGACGCTCAACACTAAATGAATCATGGGCCACGCTCGCCCGAATACCGGGTACTTTATTGGCAGCAATGGCAACCCCCATACCGGTACCGCATACGAAAAGGCCTCTATCTGCTTGGCCATCTGCAATCATTTTTGCAGCTTTCACCGCAATATGGGGATAATCAACATCTTCACCGGGTTGAAGCCCAACATCGATCACCTCATCGACACGGTCATCTTGGCGAAGGTCTTCGGCAAGGATTGTTTTGTAGTCAACCCCGGCACTATCTGCAGCAACAACAATTCTGAGGCCCATGAGATTCTCCTTTACATCAGGCGTTTTTAACTGGGTAGTGAGGCAGCAACGGTTGCAATTGCCTCGTCAAAAGACGTTACAAATGCGCTAAGACCAGCAGTTTCAAGGTCATTCGCAATCTTCGTAATATCAATGCCCGCCTCGGCGAGCTCCTGAATCGTGGCGCGGGCATCTTCACCACTTCCACTCAGGCGGTCAGCTGGATTACTGTGGGTTCTAATAGCATCTAGGGTCGCTTCAGGAACGGTATTCACCGTGTCAGGACCAATTAATTCATCTACGTACAGTACGGGCGAATAGGCCGGGTTCTTTGCAGAAGTCGACGCCCATAGCGGACGCTGCACCATAGCCCCTGCAGCTTTAAGTGCTGCCCAGCGCTCCCCCGAACGCATCCGCTCAAATGCAGCATAGGCGCTGCGAGCATTCGCGATAGCAGCTTTGCCTCGCAGTGGTGAACCCTCTGGCAGCAGGGGGTCCACCGCGCCATCAACGCGAGATACAAAGAAACTTGCCACGCTGGCCACGCGATCCAGTGGTAAACCTTTGGCCAATCGGGTTTCTAACCCCCGAAGCCAGGCTTCGACAAGCGCTTCATATCGCTGGACGCTGAACAACAAGGTTGCATTGACATTGATACCCTCACTAATCAGGGTTTCAATGGCGACCAGTCCCTCCATGGTGCCTGGTACCTTAATCATCAAATTAGGCCGATTAATGGTTGTCCATAATTCTCGGGCTTGACTAATAGTCCGTTCAGCATCATGGGCTGCTGACGGATCGACTTCGATCGAGCAGTACCCATGCAACCCGTTACTTTCCGCATATAGGGGCGCAAATAAGTCACAGGCCGCACCAACATCTTCTTTCATCAGTGTCCATAACACGGTGGCAGCGTCATTGCTACCCAGGGATGTAACAGCTTCGGCGTATTCGGGAGCACTGGCGATCGCACTAGCGAAAATGGAGGGATTAGACGTTAGTCCATAAATATCGTGTGCCGCGATGAGCTTGGCGATATGGCCATCTGGCCCGAGCCAGGAACGAGTAATCGCATCAAGCCAAATTGCTTGACCGAGTGATTCAATCTGTGAAGAACGTGTGGTCATAACTACCTTTCAACACGGGGCAGGCGCATTTCGCCTGATGAGCTATCTAAATGCGGGCAGAAGTCTAATGGGTGGTGAATGGCCTACGGTGCCGAGGCATGCACCAGAGGTGTCACAACGTCAAAGGGGACACCAGACTCTTCTAACTGGAGTTGTGCATCTGAAGAAATACCAGTATCGGTAATGACATGGTCGTAGTTCGATAGTGGCGCAATGCGATACAGGGCTGATCGTTCAAATTTGGTGTGGTCAACGACAAGAATCTTGGCCGTGGCACTTTCCATCATGGTGCGTTTGATACTCACAAATCGGGGGTCCGAATGCATGCACCACCCCTGGTTGATAGCTGACACGCTCATCAGTGCAACATCGAGGCGTAATGACCGCACGGTCGTTTCACTAAGGGTTCCTACGTACCCATCTGCCCACGACACGTATTCTCCCCCGGTGGAGATGAGTGTGACACCTGTCATCCCACCGAGGTGCCGCATTGCCAGGGATGAATTGGTTACTACCGTGATAGGGGTTAGGGTATGAAGCTCGTTGACTAAAGGAAAAAGTGTCGTTGAATCGTCGATTAATACGGCTTGACCGGGACGAAGCATTGTTTTAGCGCGCGCACTCATCGCTTCTTTTTCTGCCTGGCACCGCCCCATCCGTAACGCAGTGGCGAATTCAGATAATGATGACATTGCAGCAGTGACCGCCCCACGGTGCCGTTCTACAAGTTGTTCTGTTTCCAACGCCGCAATGTCGCGGTACACCGTCATTGAGGAGACACCCAATTCAGCAGCTAATGCATCAACATGCTGCGCCCCCCGTCTCACGACCAAATCCAATAACTGAAGTTGGCGCCGTCGAGACGGGCTGGGATCGTAACGAAGTGCCTCAGACATGACAGACCAGTGACTACTCGATGGTTTGATAGAACAAATCCCAGGGCATAGCAAACGGACCATCGTGTACGACAACGTTGTACAGATGACGACACAGCGGGAACGAACTCGCGTTTACAATGCCTCGATCGGTTAAACGTTCAAGTGCTTTGCCTACAACCTCAATAGCGGCAACACCTTCTAAGGTGATGCCCTTCATCGGTCCGTTTACAACCTTGCTGAATGGCATGCCAGAACCCACATAAGTTGCGGCACGCACATTACGACCTCCCATTGACGTGACGAACATATCCCCTACTCCACCGAGCCCATCAGCTAGCGTCGGATTACCACCTAAGAACTCAACCCACTGTCGAAGCTCAGTTTGGGCTTGGGCAAATACGGCTGCCTCATAGTTGAACATCACGTACTTGTCATGTTCTTTGCCTTCGTGTTTCAGTAAACCTCGAGCTAAGCCCATTGCGAACGCATAGACATTCTTAAATGCCGCACCGACTTCGTACCCCACAAAGTCTGTTGAGGTCCAGATGTGGTAATAGTCCGTTCTAAACAAGTCGGCAAGGTATTGGAGGCTTTCATTGTCTTCGCCGCAAAACACCACACATGTCTGGTGCCGAACAGCCAGTTCACCTGCGATTGACGGACCCACAATGGCGTTCCATGTCACCTTTTGGACATCTTCAGGTTGCATCATACGTTTCAGTGCCTGTGGGATGGTGTACAGCGTCCCATCATCATCAGCGCGCATGCCTTTTGTGATGGAAAGAAACTTCATACCTGGCTGGAAATACTGACCAATGGTGTTGCCAATCCACTCAACACCAAAACTATTCGTACCATTCATCACCACGTCAGTGCTTTCAAATGCGTGAGCCGCATCAGCAAAATGAAATGGTTCAACCGCGGCGGGCAACGACAGCTCTAAAACAGGGTGCATTCCCGAACTCTGTAGTGAATCAATAATGTGATCATCAAGATGGGTACCGACGAGACGAACCGTATGTCCGTTATCAGCTAAGGGCACACTCAACGCGCTGGCCATCACCCCTGCCCCTAAGATTGTTATTGTTGCCATAAGGTTTCCTTTCTATGCCTTGACGAGGTCAGGTACCAACGCATATTTCGATCCGTTACCCTGTGCCATGTCTTCAAGACTGATAATGAGATCCTCAAGAGGACGCAATTCAGTAATTAATGCTTGCCCATCCACAATGCCTGAATCGAGCATGTCTACCGCCATACGGACATATCGCGGGGTGTGATGGAAAATGCCCTTAATTTCAATCTCTTGATAGTGCATCACCGAGGTATTCAGTGACATCATGGCATTTGCTGGTGTTCCTCCAAACATGATGGCGATACCACCAGGGCGCAGAACCTTCCATGTTTGTTCCCAGACCTCGGCCAGACCGACTGCCTCGATCGCAACATCAGCCCCACGGTGGTCCGGAGTGGCGGCTTTCACCCGTTGGGCGATGGCATCAACATCGTCAATACCGTCAATATTGATCGTCTCCACTGCTCCAGCCGCAGCTGCTTGGTCCAAGCGCCACGCGCGCTTGTCAACGCAAATGACATGGGCTCCACGTGCGGTAGCCAAGCGGGTATGCATTTGCCCGATCGGCCCTGCCCCGTTCACCACAACGGTGTCACCAAGCCGAATACCGCTCTGGTCAATACCGTGAACAACCGTGGCCAGTGGCTCCAAGGGTGCGACAGCAGCGAAGGACAGATGATCTGGAATGTGATAGGTATTTCGCCGTGTGATCGCAGCAGGGACGATGAGTTCGTCCGCAAAGGCACCGTATAAAAACTCAAGGTTCGGACATAGGCTTTCACGGTCAATTGAACAGTAGAAACAAACACCACACGGGACGGTATTGGCACAGACAACCCGATCACCTTCACGAAACGTTGTCACGCCCTCCCCCACCTCGGTGACAATGCCCGCTGGCTCATGCCCAAACCGTGAGGGGGTAACCGGGATGGTCGGGTGGCCGCGCCGGTAGGTTTTCAAGTCGGTGCCACAGGTAGCCGCCGCTTTTATCGCAAGTTTTATTTCACCTGGACCAGGGTGTGCGATTGGTACTTCCTCAAGACGTACATCACCAGGCCCATGAAATATCCATGCGCGCACTCCTCACACCTCCCTTTGAGGGGTATCAGCAATCGGGCTATAAGAAGCCAATTCTTGTACGACCGACTCAACTTGCTTGGTGGACAAGAGGTGAGGATCTCCAATAGCGGCAGCCTTGCACCACACCTCACAACACCACTCCAGATAGGCACATTTGGAATAGGCTGACGCAAGATCCTTTCCCCAAGCGATTGCACCATGATTCTCCATGAGCACGGCTGAACGGCCTTTGGCCGCAGCCAACACATTATCGGCGAGTTCTTGTGTTCCAAACTGGGCATACGGAGCAACACGAACCGCACCCCCCATTGGTGCCAACATGTAATGAATTAGCGGTGTCTCCCGCCGCAAGGTGCCTAATACCACGCCATAGATGGGGTGGGTATGCACGATCGCTTGGGCGTCGGTTTCTCGATATAGCAACGTATGTAACGGTGTTTCACTAGAGGGTTTGAATGCACCTTCGATGACATTGCCTTCTAAGTCAATGATGGGCACCATATCTGGCGTTAACTCTGGATAAGGCACCGCGGATGGGGTGATCACAATGTGGTCACCAATCCGAATACTGACATTGCCAGATGTGCCTAATGTCAACTGATCATCACACATACGAATACAAGAATTGATGATCTGTTCACGCTCTTGTTCATACCGCATAGCAACTCCAAGCATTACGTGGTGAGTGCGCTGAGCATTGTCAGCGCGCGTGTTTGATCACCCTCGATGAGGGTTGTGGCTGATGGCTCATCTTGAAGCAACGCAATCATCTTGCCAAGCAACTCCAATTGGGCTTGGGCGTCAACAACGATGGGCCATAACGATGCCTGAGCCTCTAAAACGGTTTCCGGTTCTCCCATCGCTAAAAACGTGATTGGGGTGTGATGTCGAACCAAAATCACCCCTGGTCGCGCTATATGTTCTGGGTCGGCATGGGGTAAGGCGACTTGTACATGGCCAAAATCAAGACCCGTTGGAAAGGCCTGTTCACGCGCGATGAGTGCCTCAGTCAGGGATGGTTGGGCTACCCCTTCGGCTACTAATCGCGGAACAACATCATGGAATAACGCATCGCTCGTTGTGGCATCTGTTTCCCACACGGCATAAAACTCATTCACGATGTCCTCCTTGAACCGCTTGCTCGCGTTCGGCGTTGGTGATTGTGGCGAACATTTGCTCGAATACGATGCATCGTGGTTGGGGTTAGCCGAACGGCGCGTTCAATAGTTGCCCCGTTAGCCCGCTGGACCCATAATCCTGACATCGCGGGCATCCATTGCTGTTGTTCACCTATTCGTTGCAATGTTGGACGAAAACGATTGAGTAATTCTTCATCACTGAGTCGATCAGCACGTTGCCCAAGGGCAGCAATAAACGCATTGGCCTCGCGAAGGACGAGAGATTGGGTTTGTCCACCGGCACGCATCGCCCACATCCAGATGACGATAGGAATGACGATAATCCAGAATCCACTGATAAACCCATCAACGGCCGTGCGCCACCACGGCCCAAGGACGGTGTCTAACCAAACGTGCGTCATGTGTAGCCACCATCGCTTGCGGAATCGTCTGAGGATCCTTCAGTAGAAGCCGCTGACGCGGTGTAGTCATCCCAGCTTTCATCATCTGAGGCATCTTCGGTGACATAGAGATGTTTATCTTCCATTCCGATCACATCTCCCCGTAGGTACTTCACAAAAAAGACGATGTAGCTGATTAGGGTGAAACCAACGATAAACCCAGTGAAGACCATGAAATTGGGGCCGTAGGCATTGATCTGGTCGAGCATGAATGGGAAGACCAAGAGGAAGGGAACCAGGTGGGCACCCGAATCAATGGAAGAAATGAGCTGGGCGTTATCTGGCATATCAAATTGAGCAGCGATGGCCAATTGGGTTGTTGCATCAGCTAAGAATGTGCCAATGGCAAGATAGAAGGTCATGACGATGGACATAATGACCGTTGACCGGATGATATTGCCTCGATGCCAGGTTGTCGCCCAAATACAAAAGAACGGTAGCGTTGCCAAGTCGGTAAAAGGCAGCATCTTGTTGAGTCCAATAAAGCTCATCAAAATAGCTAGTACCAACGTGATGGGGACCATAATGATGGCGGTACTCATATTGGCTGGTGCCCCAATCAAAATAGCGGCGTCAAGACCGATGTATAGCTCTCGCCCTGGGAAGCGACTTGAAATGAACTTCTTGGCTGCGTCAGAAATAGGCACAAGACCTTCCATCAAAATGGCAACCATACGAGGCAAGACCAGCATGACGGCACCTAGCGTGATGGAAACACGCAAAATATTCGCGAAGGCGTCACCAGGGTCGGTCGCAAAATCGGGGTAGTAGGCCAAAATGGCGATCAACCCGCCAAGCACCGTACCCATCATCATGGGTTCACCAATTACACCCCACTTTTCTTGGATGTCTTCGGGTGTGGCGTGCAGTTTGTTTAGCCCCGGTACCCGATCAATGCCTTTGTTAAGGACCCAAGTCAGCGGAGCAAGACCAGCGGTTTCCGTATGCGGCGTGGTAATGCCGGGCATCTGATAGACATCTTGGATGACTGGGGCGAGTGCATCAGCAAGCTTAAGCACAATGACCGACGTCAAAATACCGATGCCGATAGCCAGTATGAAGTTTCCCGTAATGACATGGACAAACGCAGCACTAAAAATAAAGTGCCAATAATTCCACATATCAACATTGAGCGTTTTGGTCCAGTTCAATGCGATCATGGCCAGGTTTGTCACGATGCCCAGTAAAAAGATCCATGGCACAACCGATGCGGTCCCAAAGGCAATCGTGGCTGCCACAGGCCAGCCAACATCCACAATGGGTAGGTTCACCCCAATATTCTCAACCATTTTTTGGGTAGTAGGCCCAAGTGTTTCACCCATGAGGCCAATGACCAGGTTGATGGCAATAAACCCAACCCCGATTGTTAACGCTGATCGAAATGATCGACCCACTGGCATCCTGAGTATCATGCCCAGGCCAAACATGATGATAGGTAAAACGATGGCTGGCCCGAGATCAAGGATGTATTGGATAAACGCCATCACCTATCCCCCAGACTTCAGATAGTTGGCAATATCATCAGCGAGTTCTTCCTCACCAACACCAGTTAAAAAGGGAACGCCACGAAATACGCGAGGCCCCCCTGGCTTTACCCGGACCTCAGCGGTTGCCACAATGACATCTGGCGGGCTCGTTTCAACTTTGGAGGCGATCTCAGAGGCTTTACATTCAGCAGTCAAGGCCTGAATTCCTCGCTCCTTCATCACCTCTTTAAGCTTGGCTGCAACTTGCACACTTGTGGCGATACCTGTGCCACAGCACACCAAAAATTTCTTCTTGATCATTGCGCTTCCCTTCAGATCACCCCCAAACCTGGGGGATTGAGTTACTTGAAGTGATCGTGGCAATTCACAAAGTTCTGTGTCAAATTCACAGGCCAATGTTTATTCATTTTTGTCGTACTAACCAGGCAAAAGGGGCTGACCTATCAGTGGTCTGTTATCGCCAAATGACAGGTATAGCGGTATAACAATGGCCCACAGACATGCTGTGGGCCATGCAATAAGGTAGGCGAGTTAGATACTTGCCGCCTCAACGTCCTCATCGACCCAATCAAGGGTACGAGTGACGGCTTTCTTCCATAAGCGATACGTCCGGTCGCGTGCGTCCTTATCCATTGAAGGTATCCAACGCTTATCTTCAACCCAATTGTCAATCACATCTTGGGTTGATTCCCAGAACCCGACTGCCAAACCTGCAGCATAAGCGGCTCCGAGGGCTGTTGTTTCAGCTACGACGGGCTTCACCACGGGTACTCCGAGAATGTCGGCTTGGAACTGCATCAAGGTGTCATTGGCCGTCATCCCACCGTCTACTTTCAGCTCGGTAAGTGGCACCCCAGAATCAGCATTCATGGCATCAAGCACTTCGGCGGTCTGGAACGCGGTCGCTTCCAAGACCGCGCGGGCAATATGGCCACGATTGACGTAACGCGTAAGGCCAACAATTGCACCACGAGCATCAGAACGCCAATACGGGGCGAATAACCCGGAGAAGGCGGGAACGAAGTAGCAACCACCGTTGTCTTCCACGGTGTTGGCCAAGGCTTCAATTTCTGGTGCGCTATCAAACATCTTCAAATTGTCACGTAACCACTGCACCAGGGAGCCAGTGACCGCAATAGAGCCTTCCAAGGCATATACGGCCTTGTCATCACCCATCTTGTAACAAACAGTTGTTAACAGGCCGTTTTCACTTGGCACGATCTCATTACCCGTGTTGATGAGCATGAAGTTACCCGTGCCGTAGGTGTTCTTAGCCATACCTTTTTCAAAACAGGCTTGACCAAAGGTTGCTGCCTGCTGGTCACCAAGGTTGCCAGAGATAGGTACGCCAGGAAGCAGACCTGTCGGACGCCCTTCGGCAAAGACCTCTGATGAGGAGGTAATGGTAGGCAGCATGGACTTGGGGATGCCAAAGTCAGCGATAATCTCGTCATCCCAGTCAAGGGTTTCCAGGTTCATCAGCATGGTTCGGCTTGCGTTGGTTACATCAGTAACGTGCTTGCCACCGTCAGGACCACCTGATAGGTGCCAGATTAAGAAGCAGTCCATGGTGCCCATCAACAGGTCACCAGCCTCGGCTTTCTCACGTGCACCTTCGACATTCTCAAGAATCCAAATCACTTTTGGACCGGAGAAATAGGTAGCCAGTGGCAACCCGACCTTCTTCTTGTACTTATCTGGACCTTCATCCCCTGCCAAGCGATCACAGATCTTCTGCGTGCGAGTGTCTTGCCAAACGATGGCGTTATATACCGGCTTCCCTGTATTTTTGTCCCACACAACGGTTGTTTCACGCTGGTTAGTAATACCAATGGCTGCAATCTGGTCTTTATTTGCCTGGCAATCTGCAAGTACTTGACCGATAACCGCGCGGACGTTATCCCAGACCTCCTCAGGATTGTGTTCAACCCATCCAGCCTTCGGGAAAATCTGTTCATGTTCCATCTGGCCGACGGAAACGATCTGCCCGCCATGATTGAAAACAATGGCACGGCTGGACGTGGTGCCCTGGTCAATAGCCAGGACGTACTTGTGGTCACTCATAGATGCTCCTTTTTGAGCAGTCGAAGGGATGTCTCTCTGTAGTTCTATCGGACTAGGGGTATGGAACGCAATTCCTTAAAAGTCCTGTACGGGGCTAGTTGCCCCCCAACATGGGCACCATTTCCTTCGCCTGACCACGAGCAGCAGATGCTCCAGCATCATTGGTCTGGCGTTCCGCCAATAATTCTGCCTTCACACGGTTCAAATAATTGGTACGTTCCTCCTGAATACGAGCATCATTCCAACCCATGATTGGCGCAATAATCTCAAGTACCTGGTCAACCGCTCCAGCACCACGGTCACGAGTCTCACTATTCAGGCGGACACGTTGGATAAAGATATCTTCTAAGTGCAACGCGCCTTCATGAAGTACTGCCATCGCAATTTCTGCTTTCAGGTACCACGGGCAGGCCTCCAACCGCTCTCCTAACGCTGGGTTTTCACGGATTAGATCAAAGATCACTTCAACTTCTGAGCCGTAGCGCCCAAGGAGGTGACGCAACGTTGATTCATCAATACCGAGGTCACCTTGAAGGTCGTGTACTTGGGCCTTGATCGCATCAAACCCATCAGCACCAACAACCCCAATCGTTTCTGTGCGGGAGGGATGGCGACGGGCTTCAACGTCACCGATAGCCATATCTACCGCATCTTTCGCCATCACGCGATAGGTCGTGTACTTGCCGCCAGCGATGGCGATAAGGCCAGGGGTAACTTCAATGGTGGTGTGTTCGCGACTGACCTTCGTTGAATCCTTATTCGAACCTTCTTTAACCTTTGGCTGTAAGAGTGGACGTAACCCGGCGTAGGTACCAATGACATCATCACGCGTGATTTTGTCTTCCTCATTGAGCATCACATTCGCATGTTCAATGACATAATCAATATCTTCAGCCGTGGGTACAGGGTTCCGGAGTTGTTCATGCCACGCGGTGTCTGTCGTGCCAATCACCCAGTAGTACTGCCATGGGATGATAAATAGGACGCTCTTTTCGGTACGCAGGAACATACCGGTTTTCGCTTTGATCTTGTCACGGGGTACCAAGATATGAATGCCCTTGGATGCTAGTACCTGCAATCCACCATCTGGTGTGGCCATATGTTGAATCTCTTCGGTCCACACACCTGCAGCTTGAATGAAGTGCTTGGCTCGAATCTTGAACTCAGTCATCGTTTCGAGGTCAATGGCTAATGCGGCAACAACACGGCCATCTTCATTCTTTTCAAACCCAATGACTTGGCAGCGACTGACCGCATCTGCACCGTAGCCGACTGCGGCGCGAACCGTGGCAATCACCATGCGTGCATCATCAACGCGACTGTCGTAATACTGAATGGAGCCTACGATGAGGCTTTCATCTACGGAAGGGAAGAGCTCTTTCGTTTCCTCACGGTTGTAGTGCTTTTGTGTCGGAACAATGCGCTTGCCCAACGCACCTGCCACAGCCAACGCGTCGTACATACCTACGCCCACCGCTGAATAGGAGCGTTCAATAACGGGTGTCTTCAGCGGCCATAGGAACGGTTGAGGCCGTACCAGATGTGGGGCGATCGTGGACATCAGCAATCCACGTTCACGCAGGGCTTCACTGACCAACGGAAAGTCAAGCTGGTACAGGTACCGCAACCCACCGTGCATCATGCGACTCGAACGGCTTGAGGTGCCACTTGCCCAGTCTTGGGCTTCCACAATGCCAGTGCGATACCCCCGGCTCTGGGCATCAAGGGCGATACCAGCACCGGTAATCCCACCACCGATCACCAAAATGTCGTATTCCACCGTTGCAAGACGATCAAGTGCGTTCGCGCGTTGCGTTGGATTGAGGGAGGTTGAATGCATGGGATGTGCCTTCTTGTAGAACAGTTGTTAGGTAGTCCTATACAACCGCCGATGAACAAAATGTGCAAAGTGAAATACATATGTGCACCCGCACGTTTGACTAACCATGCATATGAGCGCACAATAGCGGTTTCCAATATTCACCGTATGGAGGGCTGTCAATGGCATCTGACACGACCATGATCGAGGTTGCTACCCGGTACTGGCTGCATAACGAAACGATGCAGGCCATCGCAAGAGATATGGGTGTTTCGCGCTCAACGATTTCCAGAATGTTGAGTGAAGCAAGAGATCTTGGTGTGGTTCAGGTCAAGGTGCGCCAACCTGCCGTAAGCAGCCCCATGGACAGAGAGCTATCCGATCGGTTCGGCGTGAACGCCAGGGTCGTGCATCTCCCGGCCAATGCATCGGCCAATCAGCGGTTACGCCGCGTGACCCAAGTGGCCGGCGATCTCTTAGTCAATATCTTGACCCCTGACGATGTGGTAGGTATCGCGTGGGGTACAACGATCGTCAATGTCTCTGAACAACTCAATGCCCATCCCATTCCTGGGTTAACGCTGGTGCAGATCAATGGGGCAGTTAACACTCGCAACAGTGGGATTCCTTGGGTTGGTGACCTCCTCACCAATATGGCAACCAAAATGGACGCTCGGATTGTGTATTTCCCGGTACCGGCGTTCTTTGATAATCCCAAGACCAAAGAACTGATGTGGCAAGAACGTTCTGTTAAGGCTGTTCTTGAAGTGCAATCTAAAATGACGGTTGCCCTGTTTAGCGTAGGCGTCTTGAGTGGCCCAACCATTAGTCATGTCTATGCCAATGGCTACTTAGACGAAAAGGACATGCTTGCGTTACGCCAACAAGGTGTTGTGGGTGATGTGTGTACGGTGATGCTGCGTGAAGATGGAACCTATGAGGATATTCCCATTAACCAAGGCGCCACGGGATACACACCTGCACAACTTGCGGAGGTGCCTCGCCGTATCTGTGTCGTGTCTGGACCTACCAAGGCTGCTCCCCTGTTAGGGGCGTTGCGTGCTGGTGTAGCAACAGATCTTGTGATTGATTGGGATACCGCAAAAGCGTTGCTGAGTCGCGCCAACCGCTAGCACTCTTGAGGTTCAGTCACTCTTGGGGTTCGGTAGGCCGAGGGGCCATATTGGTGCGCCTGGCATGTCTAGCGGCGCGTACGATTGGCCCACTTCACAATACAATGATTATTAAACCAGATAGAAGATAGATACTATTCCAAAAAATATAGCTATTTCTGATATTAATATATTGAATCTTACGACTAGAATCAGTATCAAGAAAGTCGTACTTTGTAAATCTACATTTATCAGTATATTTTTTACTTCCTTTTTGGCCTGTCCATACGATAGCTCTCTTCCGTGAGGAATTATTGAGCTTGAAACCACACGCATAGTAATCAACATATATTCTCTATTATTCCTAAAATATTATTTATATATACTTTAGAGGATTGCCTATTAAATATCTTCGTAGGCAATCCATGAAGTAAGCCATAAGCGTAAATTACGCTATTCTAAAATGGCTTTTACTAACTACCTAACCATTCTTTTTATATAGATATAAATTTATCTCTATAGTTAGGGAATGGTCCAAATGTAACTTCAGCATTTGTTGTTAGTTTATTTTCTTCAAGAGTTCTTTATTCATAACTCTTGGATGAGTCTCCAAGCGGAGAGCTGGCATTGCGGTCTTTGATTGAGAATACTGATTCGTCATTGGTGAAGTAGCCTTTGCCTTCAACCCATCCACCGATCGCATTCGCTTCAATATCCTGTTGTTCAGCAATTTCTGCATCGCTAAATACCTGAGGACCTTCCAAAACGTCGTCGATGACGTATTCAGAACCCGCGCTCGCGTCAATACCAGATGCTCCAGTGATCGATTCAGCGATTGCATTAAACGGCAGCAACGAAATTACGATTGCAGCAGTAGCTGCCAAAATGGTATACTTTATGGTTGGTTTCCTTATTTAGAGGGATAGTTCAAATGCGGACTCTTAGAACCAGGCCGCATTTGCAAAAATACTTTTGTAATAAGGAAACCGCTACTAACAAAAGTTACCTCATTTCTTTGTACTTACGACTACCTGATCGCCTGGTGACTGCTTAGTACAGGTAGGGGCCACTCAGTGCCAAGCCAAGGCAGACCATAGCTTCAGCAACCACAATGCCGGTGCCGCAAATATCGCCACCACCAATCCCGTCAAGCGTTTTGCTCACCCGATTAATGAGATAGAGAGCGGAAGCTGTGGCGATTCCCATGATGGCGAGCACCATCAGAAGCGGAAAATGCAGCAGATTTGCCGCCCCTACACCGAGTGCTGCCGTAATAACAAGCATAAGGAGAGCTCCGTTGAATGGGATGACCGACCGTAAGGGATCTGAAAGCCCACCCTCTGATGGGGCGACCGACCGCAGCGCCATACCTGCCAATCCACGACCGACCAACGGGGCGAGTCCGATCATAAGTACCGTAGCCCCAAAGGGGGCCATGGCGTAGATCGCAGCCGTGAGCAGCGCAAAACGTACGATATAGGCCACCACCAGGTAGGCTCCACCTACGGCACCAACTGCAGAGTCTTCCATAGCTCGTTTAACATCACTCCCTGAGCGTTTGGCCGCAAGGCCATCAGCCACATCTGCGAGGCCATCAGCGTGCATTCCGCCCGTCAGTAGGATGTCAATACTCATCACCCCGGCAGCGGTGATCAGTGTGCCAACTTCCTCATTCGGTATCACCAGCATCAAGGTTGCAACCGCACTCCAAATGACGGCGAACATAACCCCGACGAACAAGAATGAGAACACATCTCTGGCGTGAGGGTTACGCACCTGAGGCGGACCGGCTGGCAAGGTGGAGAAAAAGCCAATCGCCCAACCAATGGCCATTGGCCATGAGGGCTTATTTGTTTCGCCCTCATTCAGTGCCCGATACCGGTCAAAGCGTCCCATGAAGCCTCCCTTGGTTGGATTGGACAGGGCAGTTCTATCGCAGTTGAACTGGCTGGGTAGCCCCAATAATCATTTCACGTAAACCACCCGACGTTAGGGTGTCCAGGGGCACATAGGCAGCCCCAAGTGTGTCAGCCAACTGTCTTGCTAAACCGAGGCGAACATGGCCTTGTTCAGTATCAATCACCAAGGCAGGAACCTTCATTCCGGCAAGCCCTCGAGCAGCTTGCATTGCGTTTGCCACGCCACCAGTCTTTGGCCAGGTTGCCCGACCATCACTAATAACGACCAATAATTGTCTACGCCGTGCATCACGAATCCGTTCCGCATCCAAGACTTGAGCTGCCTTTTCAAGACCAGCTGCGAGTGGGGTCCGTCCACCAGTGGGTAATTCCTTTAACCGCCCAGCCGCAAGATCAACACTTGTTGTAGGAGGGACAAGTACATTTGCGTGTTGGCCACGAAATCCGATCAACCCAATTCGGTCACGGCGTTGATACGCATCAGTCAGCAAACTCAATACGGCACCTTTAACCGCTTCCATACGCGATTTGGCCGCCATTGAACCACTGGCATCAACACAGAAGAGCACAAGATTGCCTTCTCGTCCTTGGCGAATATTGGACCGCCAATCCTGTGGACTGATGCGGTCAACAGGTGCTTGATACTCCCGGGTATTGGCCTGGCCGGCCGTGCGAATCGCAGCTCGTCGGAGCGTGGGCACCAACGCCAAATCATGGTTGACCTGGGTTTGGTTACCGATAATACGGCCACGATCACCAATTGCGGGGCTACGGCGACCCCAGTCCCCAACACCGCGTCCAGCCAGGCGAATGGCCAAGGGCATAAATGTTTCACCAACCGCCATGACTTGTTCAGGCTGTGGGGTTTGTGGCCCATCAGGTGAATCGTCAGCATCGGGGGCTAATTCTGGTTTGCCTGCATCAGACTGCGGAGGGGAGGCAGGCGGCTCCCCCTCATCTTTTCCCGGCTGATCCTCCACTGGTGGGGGTGACAGCGGTGGTTCTTGTTGCTCACCTTCAGGGGGCTGCGGGGGTTGATTCGGCGGCATGACATCGGGCGTATTGGGCAGATCATCTTCCATGTCTTGCATGGCCTCATCAAGCTCTTGCTCATCAATGCCTGGTTCCTCAAACGGACCGCGACGCTTACGGTGTCCAAGCGCTAACCGCGCTGCCGTTCGAACATCATCCAAGGTCACATCATGGCGACCTTCCCACGCGGCAACCGTCATTGCGGTACGGGCACAAACCAAGTCAGCACGCAAGCCATCAACATCAAAATGTGCGCACAAGGCCACAATATTTTCCAATTGCTGGTCACTAAGGTTGACATCATGAACCAGTTCGCGGGCGCGAACAATACGCATTGCTAAATTGCATTGCGTTTCTTGCCAGGGTTTAGCAAACCCTACTGGATCAGCATCAAAGGCTAACCGCCGACGAACAACTTCTGCACGTTCTTCGGGATCGCGGCTAGCTGAAACGGTGACGCTAAGCCCAAAGCGGTCAAGTAACTGTGGCCGCAACTCTCCTTCTTCTGGGTTCATCGTGCCAATAAGCTGGAAGCGGGCCGGGTGTACGACACTGACCCCTTCGCGTTCAACTCGGTTGATACCCATAGCTGCGCTGTCGAGCAATACATCGACAAGGTGGTCACCGAGTAGGTTCACCTCGTCAACATACAAAATCCCTCGGTGTGCTGCGGCTAATAGCCCAGGTTCAAACGCTGCAGCACCTTCAGATAGGGCGCGCTCAAGGTCAAGAGAACCAGTAAGGCGGTCTTCGGTTGCGCCCACAGGAAGCTCAACAATGCGGACCGGACGGCTGGTTACCGCACCGGTAGGCGCATCCGGTGATGCAGGATCGTGGCTATACGGGTCACCTGCTACAACCTCAACATCAGGAAGGACCGCAGCGAGGCCACGGACTGCAGTTGATTTTGCAGTCCCCTTCTCACCACGCACAAGCACACCGCCAATTTCAGGGTTGACTGCATTCAGGCACAATGCCAGGCGGAGATCATCAACCCCGACGAGCGCGGTAAACGGATAGGTAGTTTGCCCGCCACGCATGGGTGGTGGTGCGGGGGGCGTATCGGTTGTTTCTTCTTGAGCATCAGTGCTCATGGCGATGACCTCCATGATCATGTCCGTGGCCATGGGCATGATGATGGCCATGTCCATGGGTATGCCCATGTCCGTGATGATGCCCATGGGTATTGGGATCATCAGGGTGTTCATGGGGAACGAGGGGTGCGTTTAATTTATGTTCGAATCCGTCTGTTTTAAAACGGTGAATACACGTGTCACAGTCGCGGTCAATCGCACCGGTCACCGTTTCGTCATACCGTAACCACACCATCTCGGCGATCAGTGGATCAGGACCAAAATAGTCAGCAACGGTCAAATCAATATTGTTTGCCTTAGCCCACTCTAGGCTTTGATTACGAATGCGTTGTTCAAGGACGCCGGTGAATAAGAAGTAGGCAATAACGACGATCTTCTTGTAGCCCAAACGTTTAAGTTTATCCAAACCCTCTTGGAGGGAAGGACGGGTAATACCGATAAAGGCAATCTCTGTTTCTGGCCAATCACGACCTTCCCAGATGAGACGCGCGACTTGGGCTACCCGAGAGTTTGACGCAGGGTCACTCGCACCACGACCTACGATCAGGACTGCAGTTTCCTTACGCTCATCAACAGGAACTGCAGCTTCTAATCGTTTGTTAATGGCTTCAATGAGACTCGTGTGAATACCAAGGGGTTTGGCATAGGTGATATCAAGACCTGGATGCTGAGATTTCCCGATATTTAAACTTGCGGGAATATCAGTTTTTGAGTGACCGGCATCAAACAGCATGAGGGGAACTGAAATCATGTGTTTATGGCCCTTGGCATAGAGCTCGGCAATTGACTCACCCAAGGGGGGTGGACTTAATTCAATGAACCCAGCACGCACATCAATTTCAGGACGCATTTGGGCACAAATATCAACCAGGGCCATAAACTCGTCGACCCCTTCTTGATCAGCAGTGCCATGGCCACTCACTAAGAGAGCTGGCATCCGATCAGGCTGAATACTTTGGAACATGGTTACCTCTGTCTATCGTGCTTACACCGTTAAGGGGCGGACCGCATTGGTATCACCCTCATACCGGGGGTGATACCGCAAGGCATTCACCATTGCTGATGCAATAGCTGCGCCACCTCGACGATTTGTATTACCTACCCAAGGCAATCCACTCGTTGCCAAGGCGGTTTTGCTCTCAACCGCGTCCACATAGCCTACGGGAGTTGCCACAGTTAGCACCGGTGCTGGTATGCCTGACTCAACCGCGTCAAGGAGTGCCCAGACACTTGTTGGGCTACAACCCACAACGACGATGACAGGTCCATCAGCTTGTTCTAACGCTATTTTCATTCCAGCCCGTGATCGTGTTGAACCAGCTGGGGCAACCGGGCAGAAATCAATTGCACATATACCGCCAGATACACCTGCACTTGTCATACGGACATCGGTAATTAAGGGTGCTCCAGCCTCAATGGCATCACGTCCCGCCTGGAGCGCCACTTCATCAACAACGAGATCGGGTACCAGGGTCACATCGCCGGTTGCATGTACGACTCGTTCAACAACAGCACGGCTGAGCGGTGGCAATTCAGCAACTTCGGGGTAGACACGATCCAGTTCGGCTCGCAACAGCTTGTAGCTCTGGACCTCAATCGGGTGTGGCTCATTCAGCATTCGTTCCCCCTTGGGCAAAATCAGCATACTTATCTGAATACCCGCGAGGGGTTACCATCCGTGGACCCATCCATTCTGTCTGTGATGAACCGATCACAACCATGGTCAACATGTCCACGAGACTGGTATCCAATTCACCAAGGGTGGTACGAACAATGTTCTGGGTTGGACGGCTGGCATCGGTAACAAGTCCGACTGGTGTCGACGAAGAACGGTGCGCTAATAACGTTTCTTTGACCCAGTCAAGCTGCCAGTTCCTATCTTTTGAGCGAGGATTGTATAAACAGATAACAAAGTCACCCATCGCTGCGGCTTGCACTCGCTGTTGAATCACCGCCCAGGGTGTCATCAGATTTGAGAGGCTGATATTGCAATGATCATGACCCAGCGGCGCTCCCAAAAGAGCGGCAGCGGTCAAACTTGCAGTAATACCTGGTACCACCGTTACATCGATGTCATCGGCATCGCCCAAGGCTTCCAATGCGGGGCTGGCCATGGCAAATGTGCCAATATCACCACCACTGATCAGGGCGACAATATGGCCATTCCTTGCGGTTGCCACTGCATCCTTAGCTCGTCCGGTCTCATTCCCGAGCCCTGATGGCCTGATATCGGCATTTGGCGAAATCCATTGGCGGCATCGATCAAGATATTGGTCAAGCCCGATCACAACATCAGCTTGGGCAAGCGCTTCGCGTGTGGCCGGTGGAACGAGGTTGGGATCACCTGGTCCCATTCCTAATAAGAGCAAATGGCCCCGCGTATTGACCGGGTCCGTTGCGACTGCGGCTGTTGCCATTGCAGCTCCTTGTGTTGTTGGAATTGAAACTGTTTTTTCTACGAGCAGGTCACCGTGGGTAGCTGCTAAAGCGGAGGCCTCTGCCACACTTGGGGTACCAACTGCAGCGAGTGGGTGCGCAGAAGGGTTTGGCACCGGTATGGATGCTAGGACTTCTGGCGGAAAGATAAGGACTGGCACCCCAAAGGTATCGGCAAGCGCACGCACCGCTGGCTCATCAGCCTTTGCAGTCACACTTGCGATGGCACGCACACTGCGGGGATGGCGGTTGGCGTTATTTAGTACCGCTTGAGCGGCTTGAGCAAGTTCATCAGGTGGGCAGCCTTTGCTTGTTCCGACCCCAACGACGAGGTGTTGGGGTCGGATAACCGTAGCCCCTTCTGGTATTGGTATGTCAGTACGGCTGGTAATAAGGAGCGCTGGATCGGTGAGGTCTTCGATACGGTCAACGACGCTATAGGGGCCAATTCCGTCGATGAGGTTTAAGTAGTGAGGATGTTCGGCCCACACTTGCAGGGTTGCCCCATCAATCCGGGCGCGCATCATGGCTGGCCGGTAGTCATGATCAGGATCCACGAATAAGTGGTCGATATTTCCAAGTCCGTGGCTATCACTGGCCGTTGTCACCACGGCTGTTGCACCCAATAGCTCAGCAACTGTCTTGGCAAGGTCATTTCCAGCACCGGCACCGGTGTGGTTATGGCCGCCGAGAATGGGAATAACCCATTCAGCGGTTTCATTGACACAGAGCACAGGGGGGTCGTACCGTTTGTCAGTACACAGCGGCGCGACTAGCCGGACAGTTGCTCCCACTGCCAGGAAACAAATCAGTGCATCGCAGGTGGTCCAACCTTCTTGTATCGCGGTTTTTGCGGGTCCCGACAAAAGCTTGGCACGACATCCACGCTGTGTATTGAGGCTGTCTATAAGGTTGTTCGCGGCAGCTCGCCCATTTTGTGTAACCGCGATAACGCCAATCACGGGATAACCAGCTTTTCCGCACGAATAATCGTTACTGGATTTAACGCCGCTAGTCGGCGCTGCCCATTGGCTAACCCTTCCAGCCGGTTTGCTTGAATCTGGGTTGCCCGTACGCCATAGCCGGCGTATTCCAGTGTTTTAATCACGGGAATAACCCGATCTATCGCTGCAAGTGTCAGCACAATTCGTCCAACCCCCGCCTCAACTGTTGCGTTAAGTGCAGCGTCTCCTCCCCCACCAATGAAGGCAGCATCGGCAACAATGAGCTGTTGCCATTGGTTGATCACCGTATCTGCATTGCCAGAGATAGCCTGAACGGTGACTTGATGTGTAGCAGCGTTTCGACGAGTTCGAGCAACTTGGTCAGGGTCACTATCTACGGCGAATACGGCGGCGCCTGCACTTGCTGCCTCAACAGACACACTGCCAGAACCACACCCAATATCCCAAATGACCTTTCCAGGACCAGGAGCCAGCCAGGCAAGGGCAACGGCACGTACCTCCGCTTTTGTTATCATCCCATCACGGTGCTCATACACAGCTTCAGGCAGGCCAAAGAATGGTGTTGGCATTTGTCCAGCTGTGATGGGTGCTTCGGTTTCAGGGCTATTTTCGATAGCCAGTGCTTCTTCATCAATAATGAGCACGACATTCGGATCTGGCCAACGATCACCGTCATGATGACGGGCAATGATTTCATTTGGACCGCCAATATCAGCTGCAACATATACCGTTCGGCCAAGATCCTTAACACCCTCAAAGAGGCGTTGAGCTCCCTGATTGGGTTCGGTAAGTACCGCCACTTTTGGATAAGCCCGCGCAAGTGCAATGGCATGACGAATATCGCGCCCATGCGCACTCGCAACAACGGCATCAGTCCAAGGCATCCCAATCATGCCGAATGCGCTGGCCACACTAGAAATGGCGGGAAGCACATTAAGACGGCTTGATGGAAACTTTTGGTTTAATCGGCGAACGATACCAAAGAACCCTGGGTCACCACTGGCGAGCACCACTGGTGCGTTTGCCGTTGTCAATGCCCCATAGACTTGGTCAAACCCCATTGACCAATCAATCGTTGTTGCATTGGGGGGATGCGGGATCAGACTGCATTGTCGACTGGAGCCAACGATCAGATCAGCCGTTTCAAGTACGGCACGGTCAGCATCACTAACGACTCGCGGAACCCCCATCACATGGATGACATTATCCATTAGCGTGGATTATCCTTAACATCAGCCCATTCGGGCTCATATTCGCCACCGGTATATTGTCCCCCGTCACCTTCTGGCTTGACCGCAGCTCGTAACGCGTGGCTAAATGACGGATCATAGAGGCGACTTCGAGTCGCGTGTCCGCTTGTTGCGCCTGGTTTTGTAGGGTCAATACCGAGTGCAGGGCCAACCATGATAAGTACAGTGCGCGTTTGCCCAAGCTCTCGCAAGGTTGCGGCAAGATCACCTAGTCGGCACCGACGTAATTCCTCGTCAGGCCAGGTGATGCGATAGCCAATCGCAACGGGAGTATCTTCGGTGTATTGACCGCCACTAAGCAGTTGGGCTTGTAAGGCTTTGCCTCGTTTGACACTCAGGAATAGCACCATGGTGGTACCAATTGCCGCAAAGTTTTCAATGCTCTCATTGGCAGGCATCGGTGTGCGTGTTGCCATACGGGTTAGCACGATGGATTGGCTCACCTCAGGTACCGTGAGTTCCACACCAAAGGCTGCGGCACCAGCTCCAAACGCACTGACCCCTGGAATGATTTCGTATGTACAGCCAACCTCAGTAAGGCGTGCAATCTGTTCACCAATAGCACCATACAAGCTTGTGTCACCTGAATGGACACGGGCGACGGTGAGTCCTTCCTTAGCTGCGCTAGTGTATAGAGCAATCTGGTCTTCAAGACTCATTTCTAGTGAGTCATAGATCTCAGCGCCTTCGTTGGCGTGCTCACTAATCATGTCTGGTGCAACCAAACTTGATGCCCAAATCACAACGTCAGCTTTGGCTATGGCACGAGCTCCACGGATGGTAATGAGGTCGGCAGCGCCTGGGCCAGCCCCGATAAAAATAACATGTCCACTCAAAATAATGCTCCTTATGAGGCCTCATGGCCATCGAGATGGAGGCGACCACGACTGACAATCACAGTTGACAGGTACGGTGCTTCATCGGGAAGATTACGGGTTACCACTTGATCTGGATGCCCTAGTTTGGCGCCAAATACAACGTCGTTTAGCCGACCCGCGTTGGCAACCGCATCACGAATTTCACTGATCTTTCGCCCCCCCTTATACGCCACAACCGTGTCATGGGTTTCAAGCGCATCAACATAGGCAGGCATACCCAATGTCAATGGCATCAAAGCCACTGTTTGACGGTCTTCACAGATCACCGTTCCAGAAGCACTCGCAACTGCTTGCATCGCCATGATGCCAGGAATGGTCTCTATCTCTGTTTCTGGCCGTGCGCGAGATACCGCACGGGCCAAATAGGTAAATGTTGCATAGACATTGGGATCGCCAATGGTGGCAAATAGGCACTGTTTGCCCTCATTTAACGCTTCAATAACCGGTTTGGCTGCTTCATCCCATGCCAAACGTCGTTCTTCATAGTCATCTGCCCAGTTCCCCAACTCAAAGGGTAACCGAACAATATTATCTCGAGGCGCGTAGTGGCGGACAATCTCTTCGGCATACCCAGGGTCTCCGGTATTGCCGACAGGAACAAAAATAACATCAGCTACCTTGATCGCTTTGACCCCTTTCACTGTTACATAGTCAGGGTCGCCTGGACCAACGCCGAGGCCAATAAGCTTACTCATGATGAATCCTTTCAGGTTTGTGCTCGCTTATCCAGAGCACATTGCACCAACCGTTGAGCTGGGCTGGGGTCGATCCACTGCGTATGTAGATAGGCCGCATGGATATTGCCCCCGTGGCTTACCACCCCTTCTTGGGTGACCACTCCGGAATAGGGATCCGTTAAGGTCCAGGCATGAGGCCCTTGTGGTAAACGAGTTAATTGTGTGCGGTGAAACTCATGGCCGATGATCTGATCGCCAGCCTGAAATAACACACTGTCAGTTTCTGCTTTAGCACGACGATAGCCCAAGGTTAAGGATGAGCTCATCGCCGCTTCTATGGGTAACAAACCACTCATCTTGTGGCCGTCAAGAACTTCGCTGAGATAGAGCAACCCTGCACATTCAGCAACAATGGCGCCCCCCCGATCAGCAAAGCGTTGAATATCAGCGATAAGTGCCCGATTTTCAGCAAGCTTGAGCGCATGCATTTCTGGAAAACCACCACCTATCCAAATGACTTCGGTCTGGTCTGGAAGATGACGGTCGACGGTGGGATCAAAGGGTACTAACCGTGCCCCGGCGGCTTCTAGCGCAAGCACATTTTCGGTGTATTGGAAACTGAACGCTTCACCTTCGGCGACGGCAATGGTGACTGGCTCGTGGCCATTCAGACGACTTGTACCTGGGAACCACATTGGACCTTCAGGCAACTGAGCCCGGTTTGCCCACTCAATGACCCGGTGAATATCAGTATTGGCCGCAACCCAAGCGCCTAACCCACTGACCGTGTCATGGGCTTGTGCTGTTCGTTCTGCAACAGGTATCAACCCAAGATGGCGACTCGGAGTGGCTAATTCAGGAACCCGGGGCAGGCAACCCAACATCGGTACCCCGATGCTCTCAACTGCTTGTGTGATGAGATCAGCATGTTTTGAGCTTCCGATTCGGTTGGCTATCACCCCCGCAATGCGCGCCAACGGTGCACCGGGTGATCCCATAAAATGCGTGAACCCGTATACCGTTGCCGCGACGGAGCGGCTGACATTTGCGGCGTCTACAACCAAAATAATAGGTGCGTTGAGGAGACGGGCTATGTGGGCGGTGGACGCGTAATCATCTTGAGGTCCGGCACCATCAAAAAGCCCCATCACCCCTTCAATGACACTGATATCTGCTCCAACCATCGCCTGTTTGACAAGAGGGGCAATCTGATCCTCCCCAGCCATCATGACGTCAAGATTGCGCCGAGGTCGACCAGTAGCGAGCTCGTGCCAAGACGGATCAATGTAGTCAGGACCAACTTTATGGCCTTGCACGATATATCCAGCTGTAGTCAGCGCAGCCATCAATCCAGTGGCGACGCTGGTTTTGCCCACGCCACTGGTTGTACCACCAATCACGATGGTTGGATAGTGATCACTCATTCGTCTGCTTCCAAATCACCTTCGCTTGCCAAATAGGCTTCACGTAAGGCGTCTAAGGTTTCTTCCTTTGGTTCTTCCCACAGGCCGCGATCGGCAGCTTCAAGGAGACGTTCGGCAATAGCTCGAAGTGCCCATGGATTGGACTCTTCCATGAACGCCCTTGTATCGGGGTCCAAGACGTACTTATTCGTTAAGGTCTCATACATCCAGTCTTCAACAACGCCAGTTGTTGCGTCATATCCGAACATATAGTCAACCGTGGCACTCATCTCAAATGCGCCTTTATAACCATGATGTTTCATCGCTTCAATCCATTTCGGATTTGCGACACGAGCACGGAATACACGCGCGGTCTCTTCAGCAAGGTCTCGCGTTTTCACGCGGCTAGGATCTGAGGAGTCACCGATATAAGCCTTCGGACTCCGGTCAGTCAGATTTCTGACCGTTGCAACCATGCCACCGTGGTACTGGAAGTAGTCATCGCTATCGAGCAAGTCGTGTTCACGAGTATCGGTATTCTTCACCGCAATTTGGATGCGGGCAAAACTGGCATTCATGGCTTCAGGTGCTTCTACCCCCTCGAGACCGCCACCGTAGGCATACCCTCCCCAAGTGGTGTAGACCGCAGCAAGGTCGGCATCATCTGTCCAGTTATGGGCGTCAATAAGTGGTAACAGCCCTGCACCGTAAGCTCCTGGTTTAGACCCGTAGACCCGCGCACCGGCCAAGTGGGCATCAGCACCGTTTGCCACATCGGTGTTGACATGGGCACGGATTGGGTTTTGATCTTCGGGTTCATCTGCACTGGCAACCATGCGTGCCGCCTGGTCGATCAATTCAACCAGATGAGGGAAGGCATCGCGGAAGAACCCGCTAATACGTACCGTCACGTCAACACGGGGACGACCGAGTTCTTCAAGGCTGATGAGTTCGAGGCCAGTAACACGACGGGTTTCATGGTGCCAGGTTGGGCGTACCCCATAGAGGGCCAAAATCTCAGCAATATCGTCGCCGTGCGTACGCATTGCTGCTGTTCCCCAAACGACGATACCTACACTCTTTGGTGGTTCGCCTTCTTCTTTGATATGACGCTTAATGAGATCGTCGGCTAGCCGTTGTCCGACCTGCCAACTCAATTCACTCGGTAAGGCTTTGGGATCAACCGAGTAAAAGTTCTTACCCGTTGGGAGCACATCCAAGCGACCACGTGTTGGTGAGCCCGATGGTCCTGCTGGAATATAGGCACCACTTAATGCCTGATGGATACGTTCTAATTCAAGGCCAACACCACCCAGCCGTGGCACTACTTGTTCACAGGCAAAACGCAACAATGCCACGAGGTCATCATGAGGTTCACCCATCACATTTGCCACAATTTCGGCCGCCTGATCAGGGTCATACCCACCTGATTCGAGCTGTGCAATCATCTCACGGGCGATGGCTTCGAGGGCGTCGATGGCATCAGAATTCGTAACAAGGCGCGCCGGATCGAGCTCATCAAATGATGGGGGTATCACCATGGGCTGAGCCAGTTTGGCACCCGCATCCTGTAACAAGGCTGCCTCGTCGACACCGAGATGGGCACCTACCGTAGCGCGAAGTCCCTGATGGCCACCTTGTGGAAGGCGCAAAATGGCCAGCACGAGGTCAATACGTTCGGTCTCACTGGCCTCATGCCCAAGGATGTGTAACCCACCACGAATCTGTGCATCTTTGATCTCGCACAAGTACCCATCAACATCGACAATCAAATCATCAAGGTCTTCAGGGATGTCATCGCCGTGTTCGGCAAATTTGAGATCTCGTACGAGCTCTGCACTCCGTAATAACTGCCAAATCTCACCTTGAACTGCTTGAACCTTTGCTGGGTCCATCTGGTCGATGTGGTAGTACTCATCGAGCAACTGTTCAAGCTGTGTCAGCTCGTCATAGGTTTCCGCGCGTGTCATCGGTGGCACCATATGGTCCACAATCGTCGCGTGAGCACGGCGTTTGGCCTGGGTGCCTTCACCAGGGTCATTCACCACGAAGGGATACACAAAGGGCAGGTCACCCAGAATGGCGTCAGGACCACAGCTTGCACTTAAACCAGCACCCTTACCGGGCATCCATTCCAACGTGCCGTGTTTACCAAGGTGCAAAATGGCGTCGGCACCTAGGACGTTGTCAACCCAACGGTAAAAAGCCAGGTATTGATGGGATGGTGGCAAGTCTGGGTCGTGATAAATGGCGACAGGGTTTTCCCCAAAACCACGAGGTGGTTGTACCGCCAGGGTCACATTACCAAAGGTACGTGTGGCGAATACGAGGTCGCCGTCATGAACCAAAACTTCACCTGGGGGCGGTCCCCAAGACTCAACGACGGGCTCGGTAAACCCTGCCGGAAGTGCGTCAAACCAAGACTGATAGGTCTGCGCATCAATACGGTGTGGTTGACCAGCAAGTTGTGCTTCGGTCAAAAACTCAGTGTCAAAGCCACCAGCTTCAATGAGCTGATGAATGAGTTGGTCACCCGTTAGTGGTTCATCTTTCCAGTGTCCGGTATTCCAGCCTTGTTCGGTCAGCGTATTTAAAATAGCGACCGCTGACTGGGGCGTATCTAGCCCAACGGCATTTCCGATTCGTGAGTGCTTCGACGGGTAGTTCGAAAGCACTAGACACAGCTTGCGGTCCTCAACGGGAATGTGTCGCAGTTTTGCGTGGCGTGCCGCAATACCTGCCACTCGCAATGAACGTTCGGCATCTGGCACGTACACCGCACCCGCATCGGTTTGTTCTTTAAAGGAGGTTGGCACACCGATAATACGCCCGTCAAACTCTGGCAGGGCGATATACATGGCCGTATCCATCGGACTTAAACCACGGTCGGTTTCATTGAACTCAGCAGCAGATGACGTTGCAGCGATTGCTTGAATAACGGGTACGCCAAGGTCGAGTAATGCTTGGGCAGTCCAAGCGCCCTCTTCAGATTCAATCGTGCCGCCCATGGCGAACATACCGACCAAAAGGGCATCGATTTGATGTGATGCCAAGAGATCCAGGGCGTCACTGCGTCCGGTTTCAGGGTCGGGCCGCAAACTGTAGGTATACACCGCAACCGCATTGCAGCCGTGGGCATGTATCCCATCAATCAGTGCATCTACGAATGCCGTGTTATTGGACAAAAAGTGTGAGCGATAAAACACAATACCCACGGTGGGTTTGGATGGATCAGCATCCGCCTCTCCGTATACCCCGGTCATTGGCTCGTCAACAGGGTCTTCGAATCCGACTCCACCCATTAACAAAGTGTCCGTCAGAAAGGCCAATAAGTTACCAGCATTACGAACCCCACCTTTGACCAAATAGTCAAAGCACTGGGCTACAACCGCACTAGGGACCGTAGAAAGGCCTGTCAGTTCGGCATCTGGTGCAACTTCGCCACTCATCGCGATAAACGGAATACCCCGTTCAACACAAGATTGACGTACAGCATCAAAGGGTGCCCAGGCACGACGACCGCCTAACAGTCGAACCATGACCACTTGGATACCATCAAGGTCAGGAACCGTGTGGGTCGTGGGATCAGCACCAATACTGATCGTGGTGACGGGGGGTACGTCCTTATCTGCCTGCTTGCTTGCCGCAATCGCAGCGAGAAGATCGGTATCGGCGGTACTCGCCAGCAATATCATGAAAATGTGGCCTTCCTGCTCGTCCATCGCGAGCCACGTTGAGGGATGCCAAGACCGGTGTCGGGGCTGTTACCGTTGCGAGGACAGCTCTGGACTCTCACCAGATTCCCGGTTACTTGTGCGTAGCGAAGGCTAGCCGATTCCTTACCAATCTACGACCCCCCGGACAATGAGATCCGCAGCTTCACGGGCTGTGCGTGAAAGGTTACCCGTGGTAGCCGTTCTGATTTGTCGCAGTGTATCGGCACACATCTTGGTTGCGCGCACAAAGTCTCCGGCACTCATGTCCATAGCCACGAGTGCATCTTCGAGACGATCACCACTTGCCCAACGCGCCATTGCATCCATCAACTCTGGATTTAATGGTCGGGTTGCAGGCAACCGATGAGACGATTCAACCGCAACCACTCGGTTATATACTTCTTGTGTCTGGTCCCACGCTATGCCAAGCCGTCCAGAAGCCCGTACCGTTCGGTGATCATCCTCGCTCCGTCGACTTTCATACGTAAAGATGCTGACCCATGCCGCGAGTTCAACTGCGTTCATGTGATCAGGAATACCGGCACGGATCGCTTCACAAAGCACGACATCCGTTTCACCGTGAATACGTGCCAACATCAACCCTTCCTCCGTCGGTTTAGGTTGTGCATCGAGGTAGCCAAGGTCACGCAACATGGCAACAACGGCGATAAATCGGTCACTGAGTGACCGTGTCCGGCGTCGATTCCCGCCTTCCATCGCTTCGATCTTGGTTAACACCTCATCATGGCGATAGGCCCAGACCTCCAGTTCACTTAAGGTTGGGTCATCGTGTACGGGATGATCTGCAATGGCCGCTTTTAGCCGCTCAATTTCAGCAGGTTGGGCGTGTACTTCTGGGCCCACTTCGATGGGTATCCGATAGTGCTCAGATACAGGTGTTTTAGTCAGTGCTATTTGGACTTCTTTGCGATAAACAGGTTTACGGTGACTACCTGTATCTGGTAAGTCGATACGTCCAATCACCGCAGGGGGATAGTCAATATCGCGTGGTCCAATTTTTTCTACACGGCGATGTTCCGTAATGGTAACCACAAGTGGGGTTCGGGCGTGTGGCCCATTCGTGTCTACAACGGCAGCAAGCTGATTTGTTCCTCGTCGGCCGCCACCAATGCGGATGACATCACCGGGTGTGAGTTGGGCAAGTGCCTGGGTGATGGCATAAACCTTTGCAGCTTTTCTCGCTTTGGCCCCTGTTTTCTGAGTACGACTCAATTCGCGCCGCAGTGCCCAATACTCTTCAAAATCGCCGTAATCACTTACTAGGTGCTGTTTATAGCCAGTGAGCGCTTTACGGAACCGTTCAAGTTCCTCAGTATTCCCTGCGATATTTGTATCAGCTTGCCACTGAGCAAATGATGTAGACAAAATCTCATCACAGGTAGCAAGGTCATATCTCCGCAGCAAGTTGACTGCCATATTGGCCGTGGGCGTGAACTGGCTACGGAGTCGCTCGGTACGCCGTCCCACCAGACTGGCAACCACTTCAAACTCTAAATCCCGCTGATAATTGACCACTGCATGGCCAATCGTGTCTTTCCCACGCCGACCTGCACGACCAGTCAATTGAGTGAACTGGCCTGGTGTTAGCAAGTCGTGTCGCTGCCCATTCCATTTTTCTAACCGTTCAATCACAACGGTCCGTGCAGGCATATTAATACCCAATGCCAAGGTTTCGGTTGCATATACAAGCTTGACCAATCCCTCGGCGAACAGTTTTTCTGTTGTCTCTTTGAAAATCGGAACCATGCCAGCATGGTGGGCGGCTACCCCGCGTTCACATGCTTGGGCCCACCACCCAAAATCCAGTGTGGCTAAATCTGCAGGATCGACGTCAGCGGTTTCTCGGTCGATAATCTTGCGTATCTGCTCTTGTTCATTCGCACTCGTTAATACGATGCCACTCCCAAGCACCTGATCCACCGCGTCATCACATGCCGCCCGTGAAAAAATAAACACAATCGCAGGCAACCATTGTTTTTGAGCCAGCATCTCAACAAGATCCGAACGCCATGGTGCCTTTACTTTTTCGCCAACCCGAATACGTCGCCCGCTCCGCCCAATCCGGACATGTTGGGAGCGTCGTTCCAACATGACGACGTCTGGATTGGGAACGCGTGAACTCCCTTGTTTTGGGGTGCGCCCTTTGCTTCGTTTACCCTTCACCTGTTTGAACATGGGGTAGAACTTGTGGCCAATGGCATACGTATGGTCAAGCGGTACTGGACGTACTTCACTAATCACCACTTCACATCCATTGCGCACGCTGGCGAGCCAGGCACCGAACTCTTCTGCGTTACTGACCGTCGCACTCAGCGATGCGATTGTGACCGAATGGCTCAGGGAAATAATGACTTCTTCCCAAACCATCCCCCGGCCTTGATCGCCCAAATAGTGCACCTCATCGAGTACGACATACATCAATCCTTCAAGCCCAGGTGCTTGTTCATAAATCATGTTGCGGAGAACTTCCGTCGTCATTACGACAAGCGGTGCGTCTCCGTTAATAGCGTTATCACCGGTCAGCAACCCAACTCGCTCATCACCATATTGCGCACAGAGATCTCGATATTTCTGGTTGCTCAAGGCCTTGATCGGGGTGGTGTAAAACGCCCGCCCACCCTTCTGAAGTGCTTCATATAAACAAAACTCGCCAACGATTGTTTTGCCTGCACCCGTCGGTGCCGCTACCAATGCTGAGCGGCCTTGTGCGAGCGCCTCCATTGCTTCTAACTGAAACCGATCTAAGGGAAAATCAAATTGTTGGGCAAAGGCGGTCACCGAATCCATATACCCAGCTTAGGGGACTCGTGTTGTGGGATTAGTCAAGGTGACCGCGATGTTGTGCCCACCAACCCAGCAGTTCGATCACCGCAATGATTGGAACGGCAAGGACCACCATCGTGATCGGATCTTGGGTTGGGGTTATCACTGCGCTTATGACCAATACGCCAAGCACGCGCTGTTTTCGATAGTTCAGGATCTGGTCGCCGGTGATCATCCCAAGGTCAAGCAGTACGGCAACGCACCCAGGAAGACTGGCAAGAGAAAACAGACTTATGCTCAAAGAAAGAAGAAACGCGACATAGGCCGAGGGGCTGACCATAACGAAGACCCAGGGGGATCCGAATGAACCAACAACGCTTAATATCGGGCCGATAAGCCACCAACTCAAGCTGAGTGTTATCCCCCACACCAGGACGGCAACAACCCCATACCGGCAACAACGACGGTACTGGTGCGACGTGACCATTGGCTTGCAAAATAATATGCCTTGCCAAATGCTGAGTGGTACACCAAACATCCCGGCAAAGAGGCCAGCCCCAACGACCTGAAAATAAAGGCCACTGAATACGCTTGTACCCAATAGTTGGCATCGCTCAAGAACGAACGGTGATTGGTCGCCCTTACCTTGGGCTACTGAACACAACGGACGAGTAAGTACGTCCAGCCAGGAATCACTGATGAGTAATCCCAATCCCATCAGCACCACAAGCACCAAGCCAACCAATCCTGCTCGCCACCGCAACTCATCAAGGTGGTGCCCAAACGGACTCATCGATGTGACGGGCCGTGATCGCGTGATCGCTCCCTTGACGTCAGAGGCGGTTCCTCTAATGCTTGCCTAAAGAGCTGAACGCTTTGACCGAGGCTATGAGCGAGGTCAGGAAGCCGTTTACTCCCAAAGAGCAAGAGTCCGATAGCGAGTACAACAAGGAGTTCTTGAAATCCCATGACAATCCCTTCTGCCAGAATTCAAGAATACTTGTTTATGCTTGCAATAACCTCTCTATCCACGCATCATCTTTAAGTTGAACGTGAAAATCAAGCAAATCATCGGTTGTAAAAGGGGCAGGATCTCGGATGACGATAACGGGGTCGCTACATGCAGGTGAGCGTGACGCATAGGACCGGGCTGGTACACCGCTGGCCACGAGCAGGCGCACTACACGCGCCCCGGCACGGCGTACCACCGTTGTGTCACAACGAGGACAACTGAATCCATAGATAGCGGCATCAGGGTCAGTCGTATCAATACGTAAATCAATACTGTCGGGTTGAAGCTGGATTCGGCCACAACGGGTACACGTGGTCGTGATTGTCATTGGGATTCTCCTTCGTTCCCAAAGCGTCGACCTATAACCCTTGGTGCTTGAGCGTTTTTTCAATCATTTACCGAATTGATAACCAAGGGTCACCCCGCTTACGTGGCTCAATGGTGACCAGTGTGCGATTATGGGGAGACACACACGCGCCAAATCGGCCATGTGATGGATGATTATATGGATTCAAAAACAACACACCCCGCGCTCCCCTTCAGATTCGGTAAGGTCACCCAAGGTTTCTTAGCTTTGGCTGCTGGCACTGTTGTTGGGTTACTTGTCCTCGGATGGATTGCAACGTTATTGCTTCCGGCGTCTGGACGTGCCCTCTTCGACAGCGTTGGGTTTGGTGTCCAAGCACCTGATGACGCCAAACTTGCAACCTTGAGTCAGTCGTCGTCGGTGTTTGCCGCTGATGGTCAACTGGTTTCAGAGCTCCACGATGAAGAAAACCGTATCGTCGTGCCCTTAGCTGAGATCCCACCCGTAGTTCAAAATGCAATCCTTGCAGCTGAGGACCGAAAGTTTTGGAGCCATCCAGGCTATGACGTTGAAGGTATTGGCCGTGCCGCAGTTGGTAATCTCCGCAGAGGTGGCGTTTCTCAGGGTGGTTCAACTATCACCCAGCAGTTGGCCAAGAGTGAGGTCGGTACTGAAGCCACCTTCCAACGCAAACTTGCCGAAGTGGCGTTTGCCGTTGCCCTCGAACGTGACTTAACCAAAGAACAGATCCTGGAACGCTATTTGAACCAGGTCTATTTTGGCGGTGGTGCGTATGGAATTGAAGCGGCAGCCTTGGAGTATTACGGCGTTAAGGCCAACCAACTTCGCGTCGATCAAGCTGCTACTTTGGCCGGCCAGATTCGTTCCCCAGGGAAAGATGCACGTAAATCGCCTGAGGTAGCCAAACGCCGACGCGATGAAATCTTGCATCAGTTGTTGGCGGTCAATCAACTGACCCAAGAAGAACATGATCAAGCCATCGCCCAGCCGATTGATGTTCAGGCTCGAATGGTGAAAGAACCGAACTTCCCGTATATCTCTGATGCGGTTAAGCAAGAGTTCTTTAATATGCCCCAGTTTGGGACAACCCGTGCTGACCGTGTGCGGACACTTTTCAACGGTGGTCTAAATATCTACACCAGTTTTGACCCGGCGATGCAGCGTATGGCGGAAGAGACGGTTAAAGCCTTCTTCAAGAATAAGACGCCCACAGCCGTGTTGACAGCCATTGATCCACGAACTGGCCAGATTCGGGCCGCATACGGCAATCAGGATTACAACGATGTCTCTGATGAGGCACGCAAATTCAACTTAGCAATACAGGGCCGTCGTCAACCTGGTTCATCACTGAAGCCGTGGGTGATGGCAACGGCACTTGAAATGGGATACAGCCCCGATATGACACTTGAAGGTACTTCAGGTGCTAAGTTCAGGACAGGTGACTCATGGCAGTACCGTGGCGTGAAAAACTACGGTGGCGCCAACCATGGCAACCCCACCATGCGTCAAGCGTTGATTAAGTCTACGAATACGGCGTTTGCGCAACTTGTGGTGATGGAAGGCATCGAAAACATGCTGGACACCATGGGGCGGGCTGGATATGACATTGAGGCGATTACCGCCGGTATCCACAACCCCTCTATTGCCCTTGGTGGTACCGAAGTTGGGGTTACCACCCTCGAAATGGCGTCTGGCTATGGCACGTTTGCCAATGCCGGCGGCCACATCAAACCTTCTTTGATTGACCGGATTGAAGATAAACAGGGCAATGTGTTGTACACCCGTGATGACACGTACACCCAGGTGATCAGTCCAGCAAATGCATCCATCATGATTTCAACCATGCGTAGTGTGGTGAACGGTGGTACGGGTGGCCGTGCTGCGGTATCTGGGTGGCCTGTGGCCGGTAAGACTGGTACCTCACAGACAAACGTCGATGCGTGGTTTGCCGGGGTCACCCCTGTCCTTTCCACCGCGGTATGGGTCGGTCACCCTGAGGGCCGTATCCCTATGTATGGCGTAACAGGTGGTGCCGCGCCAGCAGCAGTCTTTAGCTCATTTATGCGTAAAGCCCTGGCGAATATTCCCAAGGCGGACTATCCCTCTACCCCCCATGGCAAATTGCGTGAGGCAACGAGTGGCCAAATTGAAGTACCGATGGTGACCGGACGCGATGTTGATGAAGCTAAACAAGAGTTAGAAGCTCTGGGACTCAAAGTAACGGTCAATGCTATTGATTCAAATGAGAAAGCCGACACCGTGCTGTTACAGTCCCCACGGGCTGGAGACGTTGTTGACCCTGGTGCGACGGTTGTGTTGACCATCTCCAATGGGACAAAAATCAAGGTAGTGAAACCGGACGTCTCATCATCGGCAAGTGCAAGACCTTCCGCGTCTGCTAGTGCCTCATCCTCAGCATCTGCAAAACCGTCAGAACCAAGTAAAACACCAACTGTGGCCCCTCAGCCAACGGCCCCGCCGCAACCGAGTACACCGCCACAGCCAACCACAAAACCATCGGCGAAACCAAGTTCGCCTAAGCCCACGACAAAGCCATCGGCAAAACCGCCAGCTCCGGCACCACAGCCTTCAGCTAGGCCAACTGCGACCAATAGACCTAATCCACAGCCGTCAGCACCGCTGCCAACCGCAGCACCGCCTGAAGGTCCGATTGACGCAGCAAACTAATCATTACACGGCAAGCAAAGGCAGATTTGCATGACTACTGGTGCTCTCCTCATCATCCCGACCCTCAATGAAGTAGACAATATCGCTCAAGCTATAACGGGAGCGTTGGCGTCGGGGTGCGATGTGCTGGTGGTGGATGATGGGTCTACTGATGGCACGCTGGACGTTGTTGACGACCTTGCGGCAACGCATCCGAATCGTATTTTTAGTTTGCGTCGAACAACAAAACAAGGGTTGGCGGCTGCCTATCGGGATGGATTCCGGTGGGGGCTGCACGCGGGATATCGTGCTTTCGGCGAGATGGATGCTGATTTGTCACATAATCCGGCAGTGATCCCCGCGCTCCTACATGGGCTGACTGCTTTTGACCTAGTGATTGGGTCACGCTACGTGCCTGGTGGACGGACAATTAATTGGCCGTTAAAGCGTCGCCTACTGAGCCGCATGGGTGGCCTGTATGTCCGCCTTCTGACCGGCTTACCAGTTGCGGACCCCACAGCAGGATTCCGCTTCTACCGCCGAGAGGTGATCGAGTACATCGACTTGGATCGTATTGAAGCAAATGGGTATGCCTTTCAAATAGAAATGGCTATTCGTACGTGGCTGGCAGGATTCCATATTCTCGAAGTCCCCATCACCTTTAAGGACCGGACCGCCGGCGAGTCAAAAATGAGTCAGCATATTGTTGTTGAGGCCCTTATCAAGGTTGCCAGATGGGCACCACGTAGTCTTTTTGGGTTACGGCGTCAGCGGGGACGTCATCTCCGCCTTCGTCGTGCCCATCCTTGGCTCCATTAAGCGAATTTACGAATCAAACTCTCAACCCGTTCATCATGTGTGGTGAACGGGTTCATCATGTCGTACACAACACCCATGGCCTTGACTTGTGCCCAGCCTGCCTCCCACGGCACATTTGCCTGGTTAGCAGCAGTAATGAATCGGCCTCGGATAGAAGCTCGGGTGTTTGACGGTGGTATGACCATTGCATCAGCAATGACATCATCATCAACGCATTGCACCGTATGACCCTTTTCTTGGGCGCGCCAGAACAACCCTATATTTGGGTCGCAGTGGTGGTAATGCATATCAATGAGCGCTAATCGAGCATCATGCACACTGAGTTGATGGCGTTGCTTATAGTCCAACAGCATTTGGTATTTCAATACCCAGTCCAAGCGATCTGCCATCTCCATCGGGTTTGCTTCAAGCCCGTTTAATGTCTGTACCCACTCATGATGAACATGGCGATTCATGGGGTTACCATGCCCAGCTTCTATCCACTGGCCAATACGTTCACAATAGGCCCATTGAATATCAAGTGCACTGGCTGCCCGTCCGCCTTCCAGGTCAACACGTTGTCGCCCAGTCAAGTCTTGGGCGATCGTTCGTAGTGCCCGACCTACGTTTGCCAAATTAAACTCACGCCAGATGGCACCGGATTCAATAACATCAAGAACAAGTTGTGTTATCGCAAGACTCAGCCATGCCTGGTAGGTATGCATAGGCGTGTCACCACCGATCACATGCAGTCGGCGCCACTGTGATGGGTCTGCGTGGGTTTCATCTCGATCATTAATAAATGGCCGATGGTGAGTGGTTTCATCACTTAACCCATCAGCAATATGAAATGCTCGCTGACTGATGACATACCGGTATTCACCGCGAGTAGTAGTCATCAAGTGACCAGTTCCACTAATTAACTGGCGGGTGACCAGGAAGGGTAAGAGTAGGGACACAAGTCGGCGATACTCCCCGGCACGATCCACAGAATAATTCTCATGGTACCCCCAAGAATGTCCATGACTATCGACGTTATTCCGCAATAGATGCAAGATAACGGGTTGGCCCATCGCTTCGGTGAGCTTGATTTGGGTCCGCTGAACGAGCTTATGCATGATAATCATGCCGGCCCGTTCATAGGTGATTGCGTCAAGGGGATCAATGCATTCTGGAGTCGCATATTCGGGATGGTTACCAACATCCAAATAGAGGCGCCCACCATTTTCTAGGAAAATGTCACGATGACCACTTCGCCGTTGGATACGGTCAAACAGGGCAGCACCCAATGTCTCATCGTCAATTGCTGAGCCGTCAGCACAAATGCCAATGAGTCCATATTCAACTTCAAGCCCGATAATACGGGACATCATCGTGCGCGCTACTCGCCGCCTTGTTGTACAAACTGATGAACGAGAACATCAGCATCCGGACCGATAATCGCATCAATCTCATCGATCAAGTCTTCGAGATACAGAGGGCTACTTGGGGAAGTTGTTTGCATGCAGCTAGTCTACCGGCCTTTCAACCCTGTCCACTTGGTCGCTTGACCGACGTTCAACTTCACCCGACAGTCGGCGTAGTGTCGTGAGAAAGGCAGTATGGGCAACCATCCGATGATCGGGCCGCACGGCTAACCCATCAACCTTCCATGTTCGTACAAGCGTTTCAGTTGTTCGAGCATGACCCCAACGTGCATCATCAGCAATCGTTTCATACACCCGCATGACTTGAGTTATCGCAGGGGTATACACAACCATAATTCCGCCTGGGTGCAGTGCCTGGGCAGCAGCATCTATATGTTCCCATGGTTCCAACATGTCCAGACATATCCTGTCGCAGGAAACATTGGCCAATCCGTCAGCTAAATCGGTTTGGATCAGTTCCCAGTTTGTGGGTCGTTCCCCCAGCCGACGCTCAATATTGGCGATACAAACCGCAGCATGGTCCTCACGCCGTTCAAAGCTAATTACGCGGCCGGTGGGCCCAACCGCACGTAACAAGGCAAGGGTCAAACCGCCACTTCCAGCTCCCGCCTCCACAACGGTCATCCCAGGCCCAATATCTCCTTCAGCGACCATCATGGCTTGGTCTTTCGGATAGATTATTTGGGCACCACGTGGACTTTTCAACACATAGTCCGCTGAGGTTGGGCGTACCGCTGTCATTGGCTCATGCATAGTGGAGCGAACCGTAATGCCCTCAGGTTGGCCAAGGAGCTGATCATGTTTGATGATGCCGCGATGAAAATGAAATTCACCGCCGACTTGCAAATCAAACATGAATCGACGGTCTTTTCGATCAGTTAGGAGCACGGTATCTCCGGGGCTGAACAAGTCATGATGACCAGCAAAGCGTTTCATAGGTTCCTTTGATGAGCTGTCTTAGCCGTTAAGTACGGTCAACATCTTGCTTCGTGTACGACAGAACGCGCATGTTGCTTCAGTTCGGTCTCCCGAAAGTACGGTGGGCATGCCACATACCTGACAAGGCACGGTAGATGCGGCACTTTGCGCAGCAGCATCACCAAAGAAGGGTTCACGTACCCGATCCAGATAGCCAAATAAGAATGCCGCCTTTGCCCCCGGCGCCTCATGCTCCATTGCATTGAGCATCTCTTTGTACATCATTTGCGTATTGCCCTTGACAAGCGGGCATTCTTCAACAACGTAGTTCAGGCCTTTAATCACACAGTAGGCCGCCATTTCCTTTTCGGTTAGCCGATAAAGGGGCTTGACCTTTGCCGCCAATTCACCTGGTGATGCGGGTAGGGAGGGAGACTGTCGCGCTAAAAAGTCAGTTTGCCAGCGCATGACATTACCAAAGAGTTGGCTGGCCTCATCATCAAGGTTGTGCCCTGTTGCCATAATGTCGTACTCCCCCACCAAGGCAACCTGGTTGAAGGCATACCGTTTAGCAAGGCCACATGTTCCACAAGCCGAGCGTGTATGGCGGTCCTTCTTGGCCGCTTGAACAGTTGCGGGAATATCAAAGCCGTAGGCCTCTTCCATGCGCTCGACGTGCAATACTACTCCGCGGCGTTCAGCAAAGTCACGAACGATTTGTTCACTCCGGCTGGAATACCCACCGATTCCAAGACCGAGGTAGAGCCCATCGACGTTGTACCCCATATCCAGCAGAATGTCCCATAGGGCCAAGCTGTCCTTCCCACCGCTCACTGCGACAAGAATCCGCTGGTCATAGCGCAACATACGGTATTCACGGATTGCGGTGCGCACCTGTGCACGCACAAAATCAATGTAACAATCCCCACACAGTCGTGTTCGGTGACGGGGCATATCCATCACTGCTGGGTTTACTTTACATTGCAAGCACCGTTTGATTGCGGCCACTAAGCGGCACCCCCACTAATGACGGGTCGAATCTCGATCGTGCCATCCGCGGGAATAACCGCATTAGGCATAACCAAGGTGTCTTGGTAAATAACCAATACAGTTTCGGGATTGATTTCCAGCTCCTTGAGCACATCGGCCACCACACGTTCGCCGGGCAGTTCTATACGGTTATCTGGATTTCGAAGCTGAACGTTCATGCATCTATGGTGCCAGCTACCGCTTAGGCGTGCCCATGGCTTGGGATGCGTTGCCACCCATTAAGGCGGAGGCCTTCCCCCGCACTATTGGCGCGTAAGACTGGTGTAGAAACGTGTTGTGGAGCTTGAAAAATCTGAACACGGCGCAGACAGTTGAACCGATCCGCGGTCATATATATCACAGAAGCGGTGTGGTCTGGATCGACTTCAGCGGGAACACTCACGATGAGCGTTCTAAGTCGACCTGCTATCCATTCCATCATGGGTACGACAAGACCGGCATGTACCCAAAATGAGCCATTGGCCAGAACCAACGTGGTCGTGTCAACCAGGTATTTATTCGCAATACCATTCCATGCTGTACAGGCATCTTCTACGGTGTCTTCCAGGCGCACAGTTCCACTTATATGGGTGATACCAGCAAGGGCAAGCGTACTAATAACGGTTGCCATAGTCGGGTTTCGGTTGCCCAACACCACGACGTCATTGCGATTGCCCATGCGTGTATTCATCGCAATAGTGTACCCATGCAATACGAGTCGCCCGTCACGATGTTGCGGGCTCATTAGAGCCGTATGCTTCGCCCCGTTATACCTTGCACAGTGCAACATAAAAAGGACCGCCATCGCGATCCTTATCTGTGCCGATGGGGAGACTTGAACTCCCACCCCCGAAGGGACATGATCCTTAGTCATGCGCGTCTGCCAATTCCGCCACATCGGCGCGGAGCGAACATTCTAGCCAAGTACTCCATATTGTCATCAAAATTCTTCAAAACGACTACCGTAGATTAATGCCTATCATTGCTATGCCTGCGGCACCTATTCGTGTTGAACCTGCACCGATTAAAGGCAGCCGTTTTTACGGGTTATTGTCGCCCGTCCAAACCGAGGAAGATGTAAAAGCGCACCTCCATCATGTTCGAGAAGAACTCCCGGGCGCAACCCATTACTGCTGGGCATATTGCTTTGAAGATGGTCGTTCAATTTCGAATGATGATGGCGAGCCAACAAATAGTGCTGGACCCCCTATTCTGAGACATATCCATGGTTCAGGACTTGTAAATGTACACATCGTTGTCGTGCGGTTTTTCGGGGGTACGAAGCTCGGTGTTGGGGGTCTTATCCGTGCCTACGGTGACGTAGCGGGCCAAGCATTACGTGAAGTTGAGGTTATCTCTCAACCAACACGAACACGACTGACGATCCATCATGATCACGACCTAACTGGCATCATCGATGGCGTCATCCACAGCTACGACATCGAAACGATCACCATTGAATGGGGTGCCGATGTGCGACGCGAACTTGCCGTCGTTGATGAATCCTATGCCCCGTTTATCGATGAGCTAAATGAACGAACTGCCGGTCGTGTTCGTCCTGAACAGACTGACTGAGATTGGTTAGTTCATTTGTTGGAGTCGCTTATTTGTTGGGTGCTTGGCTTCATACATATCGGCATCAGCCAACGCAATCAGTTGATCAGCATCAACACCGTCGTAGCCATGGGCAACACCAATTGCAAGCCCGAGATAGACAAGATCACCACATTCGAGCACATAGGGAGTCTCGTTGATAGCTTGTTTTAGCCGGTCGCACAACGGAGCAATTTTTTCTTTTGCGTTTGGATCCTCTATGACGACGACAAACTCGTCGCCACCAAACCGTCCTACCAGAAAGTTTGGCCCAACTGTTTCCCGTAAACGAATGCCAACTTCACGCAGAACAAAGTCGCCAGCCGCGTGTCCGTGCTTATCGTTAATGGGTTTAAAATGATTGAGGTCACAATACAAAATGGATACTTGTTCTGGGTTGGGGTTCTTTAGCCTAAGCGTGAGTTGTTCAATGAGATAACTGCGATTAGAGAGACCGGTCAATGCGTCGTGAGTGGCTTGGAATTGAAGCGCCTTCGTCAACTCATCACGCTCGTGAATGCGCTGTTCACGTTCACGTACCATCTGCACCATACGCACCAACAAAATCATCACCATGAACGCAGTAACGACTCCACCAATGGTTGCACTCTGATCACCGTTACGAACCCCCACAATCGGGGTTATACATGCAATCGCACCGATTAACAGGGCACGTACAAAACCGATGCGCTGAGGTTCAACCTGAGCTCGGCACAAATCACCATAACTTGAATGGACCGTAGCCAAAATCAACAGTGCTATCGTCAGCCCGTGAAAGCGAAACACCGTGTATGGCTCACCGAGTGACTGACTGGCTTCCCATGCGAGAAACGAATTCGCGTTCAAACTCGAAATAGCGGCCGCGACGAGAAATACCATTGCCACACTGATGGATGTAGCGAATGAGCGATGGACGAGACCAAAAAGGCCGATCCACGTGGTGACGGCCAACAGGAAATTGAGATCCCACAGTCCACTTGTTTCCTGAAGTGGCTGAAAAATCATCATGTAGCAGATGACGCCAAGGCCGGTTGACGCAACCAACAAGTCAAAGATGTGATCTAAGAAAATACGTCGGGTCTCAGGAACAAGCAGACCCTCAATGGTGACAACCGTGTCACGGTAGAGCGAAAGAAAGAAGCTCAGGCACCCGATACATAAAATGAAAATTGCAGGGCGGTAGAACTCAAGGTGTCCAAATGTTGCTAATTTGGCAAATGCACAACCAAACCCAACAAGTGGGATAATCATCGGTAAAGCGTAAGCCATCAGCAGGTTTTCCTTTGAACGGATAATAAATACCACTGATGGAATCATGCCTACGATGATGAGCCAGGTGAGAACCGTAAGTTGAAGCTGCCACGTTGGCGCCAACATCAGCGCGATATTAGAAATAACAACGTGAGCCAGACCGAGCAGAAACAACACGCTGGGCTTCACACCAAAGGCCGATGGAGCACTCATATACGCAAAGTATGCCCCATATCACGAACGGTTACTATTTATTTTCGTGATATGAGGCTTTTTCTTTCGTGTGTCAGGTGATTCCTAGTTACGAACTGGGAATATTGAACGGATCATTTCACGGTTGACCGCAGCAACAGCATCTAATGGGATGCCGGCGGGGCACACCTTTGCACATTCCCCGTAGAAGGAACAAGGACCAAAGTCACGCTCCAGCTCCTCAATCATGTTCTTTGCACGGCGTTTGCGTTCCATTTCACCCGTAGGGCTCAAGGAAAGGTGGCTTAGCTTGGCACCCATAAATAGGTGCGCAGCTCCATTTGGACAGGCTGCGACACACGCGCCGCAACCGATACAGGCCGCGAAGTCCAATGCTCGCTCAGCATTTTCATAGTTGACGAGCATCGTATCCGCATCGGGAGCTGTACCAGCATTGATTGCCACGTGGCCACCGGCCTGAATCAACCGATCCAGGCCAGAGCGATCCACAATAAGATCACGAACCACGGGGTAGGCAGCAGAGCGGAATGGCTCAATAACAACCGTGTCACCGTCTTTGAACTGCGTCAATCGCTGATGGCAAATGGGTAAGTTATCCTCGTGACCATGTGGAATACCATCCACATCTAGACCACAAGTACCACAGATACCCTCTCGGCAATCCGATTCGAATACAACTGGCTCTTGACCAGATTCAATCAATTCGTCGTTGAGCTTGTCGAGCATTTCGAGAATACTCATCGAGGGGTACAAGTCGTCGACAACATGGGTGGTGTAGCGGCCCGTATCTTTGGGACCGTTCTGGCGCCAAATTTCGAGTGTTAGCTTCACTTGTAATTCCTTGTCTGCAGCTCGATGACGTGGAAGGTGAGCGGTTCCATATGCCGCACATAATTCCTGGTGCCACCGAAGGTGGATGCATCGTCAGCCTTGCTTTCCCACACGGATGCAAAGGCCCAGTGCTCGTCGTCGCGTTGTGCTTCGCCGTCCGGGCTAATGTGCTCAGAACGGAAGTGCGCACCACAACTCTCGTCACGGTCTAAGGCATCAATGCACATCAGTTCGGCCATTTCAAGATAGTCTGCCACGCGTCCAGCACGTTCAAGCACCTGGTTCAGTTCACGATCAGTACCGGTGATACGGAGGTCACGCCAGAACTCTTTGCGGAGTTCAACAATCTCTGCGATGGCTTTACGAAGCCCTGCTTCGTTGCGCTCTACACCACAGCCTTCAAAGAGAATCTCTCCCAGCTTGCGGTGGAAGTACTCAGGACCGTGGCTCCCGTTGATATTCATGAGCGCATTGATCCGGGTACGAACCCGATCCAATGCCTCGACGACAACAGGATCATCTAGCGGCAAAACTGGCTCACCTAAATGTTGTGCCAGATAGTTCGGGATTGAGAACGGAAGGGTGAACCAACCGTCAACCGATGCGCTCAGCAATGAGTTTGCGCCCAAACGGTTTGCCCCGTGATAGGCCCAAGAGCATTCGCCACCAGCAAAGAGCCCTGGAATTGATGTCATGCAGTTGTAGTCGGTCCAGATACCACCCATTGAGAAGTGCACACAAGGGGCGATACGCATGGGAACCTTTAAGGGGTCTTCACCCGTTGCATGTTCATACATTTCAAACAGGTTGGAGTACCGACTCCAAATAACGTCTTTACCAAGACGTGCGATAGCATCGCGGAAGTCAAGATACACGCTGTTCTTTAATGGGCCTACACCGCGACCAGCATCAATCTGCTCCTTCGCATTACGACTGGTGACGTCACGCGGTGCAAGGTTCCCGAATGCGGGATACTTGCGCTCCATGTAGTAGTCACGGTCTTCCTCGGGCACATCATTGGCCTCACGGGTTTCACCCGTATCCTTTGGAACCCAGATACGACCATCGTTACGTAAGGATTCTGACATCAGAATGGTCTTTGACTGCCATTTAGAGTCGTAGGGCAATCCTGTTGGGTGGAACTGAACAAAACATGGCGAAGCAAAATATGCACCATGCTGATGGACACGCCACGTTGCGGTCACATTTGACATCTTTGCCAATGTTGAGGCGTAATACACATTGCCGTATCCGCCCGTACCAAGGACCGTTGCGTGGCCAGTATGTGCTTCAATCTCGCCGGTCACGAGGTTACGGGTGATAACACCTCGGCAGTGCCCATCTTTGATGATGATGTCAAGCATTTCGGTCCGGGTAAGCAATTCGCAGGATCCAGCACGAACCTGACGTTGTAATGCTTGCGCCCCAGCAATTTGTAACTGCTGTCCGGTCTGGCCACGCGTGTAATAGGTACGTGAAACCTGGACGCCACCAAATGATCGCGTCGCCAAGGTGCCGCCATATTCACGGGCAAATGGAGCACCAATGGCATTCATGTGATCAATGACACGAACACTCTCTTCACCCAAACGGAATGCTTCAGTTTCACGGCCTCGGAAGTCACCACCTTTGACAGTGTCCTTCACGAAGTTATACAGCGAGTCGTTATCGACTTTCTTGCCTCGGGCGGAGTTAACGCCACCCTGCGCAGCAACAGAGTGCGCACGGCGTGGACTGTCATGGTAAGTGATGACTTTCACGTTGTAGCCAAGTTCGCCAAGAGCGGCGGCACAACCGGAGCCGATCAACCCGGTGCCAATCACAATGACGGTAAAACGGCGAGTATTTGGTGGGCTGACTTTAAGGTAGTGGTCGCGTTGGTACTGCCATGCGTTCGAAAGCGTGGCCAGATCGTGAAGGCCTTCTGGTTCAAAGGTTTCTACAACCTTGCCAACTGCGACGTTATCGATTCGAGATGGCGGTGCGGTAAATGTGTGTGTCACTTCAGCACTCCGGTCATGACGAAGAATGGGATAGACGTATTGCCAATTAAGATAGCGGCGGCCAAAATCCAGCCGAGCCATACAAAGAAGGCACGAATCTTCTTATTCGATGCACCCAAGTCAACCGCGACGGTGCCAAGACCGTGCAGAATATGCATGCTTAACACCACCATGGCGAGCATGTAGAACAATGCAACGAGTGGGCGCGAGAAACTTGCAATCACATTGTCATATGCCGCGGCGTGACGTACCCCATCGACAACTTCAATGTGTTGGTACCCCTCGGGGGCAAACGGTGGGATGCCTGCGGTCAAATCCAAAATATGGAAGACAATGAACAAGAAGAGCACAATGCCCGTTACCAGCATATGGCGAGCTAAGAAATTCTTAAAACCGGATAGCTTGCGGCGGTGCTTGCCACGTGTCTCACGACCACGTCGCGCAACGATTACAGCCGAAATGATGTGGGCTATTAACGCCGTCAACATCACTATACGGAAGATCCACAAGAACCCCTCGTAGTTAAAGGCTGGTTCTAAAATCGTGCGCAAAAATATCGCATATTCATTGAGGTGCTCTTCGCCATCGGGCAAATACACCTTCAAGTTACCGATCATGTGAACGGTCACAAAAGCGGCTAACAGCGCACCGGAGACGGCCATGACCACCTTCGCCAGCCAACTTGGATAAGCAGGCTTGGCACGAAGGCGAGCTGGCGCGTCGTTCTGACGGGTAGCGGTCACCTTTTCCTCCTCAGTCGTTTGGAGTACATACCGTAAAACTTGTACCAACAAAAACTGAACAGCGGAGATAGCTAAAGGTCCTCATCTCTGAGGGACTTATCCGCTGTTCACGCTCATGTTGAGTATGCACGAATAGAGGAGAATTACCAACTATTTCACGGATTTTTAAGGCTAATCAGGTAATGAGAAATTATTCACTTTCGTAAGTCTCTTAATACTAAAGTTAGCCTAAGTTGAACAACCTTGTTCTGGACAAGGTAAGTCGATGGGATCCTCAGTGACGGCATGAGACTGCATCCAAGCATGAACCTTGGCACTGATATCTGAGAATGCGGTGACCTGGTCCGCTGCCAGTTCTGCGGTTGGCATTGACACAAGCGGGCCAACATCAATCACTCGTCCTGCTTTAAATGGGCCTTGCCCGCCAGCTCCAAAACCAATGAGCACAGGCCAAACGTCAATATGATCGATCCCCTCTTGGCTCCGCCAGCCCGCGAATACCATCATGAGCTGACCGCGACCTCCTGTTCCACTGGGCCCATTCGTCCACCAAGTCACTACTCGAACTGACTGGGTTGTTTGATATGGGGTACCAGCAAAAACTGGTGCAGGGATAGCCCCATCATTGATGTGCCGCGTGAGAAGCTGATCCCTCAAATCAGGCATGATCTGGCTCCAAAGCTCCGGCCCATTTGGTATTGGGCCAACGGCACCTTCTGGGTTCCGCCATTTCATTACGGTGTCAACAATGCCACCTGCCTGTTGGGCACTGCCTAAATCATGCCACAACCCCGAAGCACGATACCCTGCAATACCGCTTGGTACTGGGGAAGGCGATGCACTCGGATCAGCGCTTGGCTGCGCTGATGGAAGTGATGTGGCTGATGGGGGTTTCGTTGTGTCTGTCTGCACAACCAAGGATGGCTCAGAGGATCGCTCAGATGCCGGTTCACTTGCCGCTGATTGGGTGATACGGGGAATGGAAGCACTTCCCCCACGAGATTCAGTGCTGGCACACCCGACGGTAAACACCGTCAGGGTGAGCCAAAAAGAGGTGAACCTTAGACCTCGAGCAAACACTGTTCGATGACCTCACTAAGTGCCGGGTGTGGCCAAATCTGCTTACGAGCAATGTCATCAACAGTCAAATCAAAGGTCATCCCCATGACTAAGATCTGGAGAAGTAAGGAAGCCTGTGGGCCGATGATGTGGGCACCTAGGAGTTTCCGGGTTGACCGATCAACGACGACTTTTACAAAGCTTGTGGTGTCTTCCAATGCCCACCCATAGGCTGCATTACCATATTTTTGTGTATGGACAATAACGTCAAGACCTTGTTCGTTTGCTTCCTGCTCCGTTATCCCAACACTAGAAACTTCCGGCTGGCTGAATGTCGACCGGGGGGTATTGGGTAACCATACAGGCTGTTTATCGTCCGGATGGATGAGATTGTTGGCAATGGTTCGTGCATGAGCGTTCGCTACATGCTTAAGGTCGAGGTCACGATTCGCACAGTCACCGAGCGCCCAGATATTGGGTGCACTGGCCTCCATGTAGTCGTTGACCTTCACCTTGCCAAACTGATCTAACTCAACACCAGTCAGCTCACAATGCATGTTCAGGGTATTTGGTGTCCGCCCCACAACCATGAGTACGCGCTCACCAGTAACGGTTTGGCCATCATCAAGTTCAAGGTGGAACAGCCCATTTTCCTTACGGATGGAGGTAGTATTCACGCCACAATGCATGTCAATACCACGCTCATGGAAGAGCTTAGTGATGAGGGTTCCAACCTCAACATCTTCCCGTGACAATAGTCGGTTTGAACGCTGAACCATCGACACTTTCGTGCCGTACGCATTAAAAATGTGCCCCATTTCAGTGGCAATGGCACCACCACCAATAATGATCAGGCTTTCAGGTTTCTTTTCAAGCCGCATGATCGTGTCACTGGTGTCAATATCCAAGCCATCGATACCGGGAATGTCAATCATCGTGGGTGTCGATCCCACCGAAATCACAATACGATCTGCGGTGAATTCATGATCGCCACTCTTGATTTTGTGATCACCGACAAATACAGCTGGCTGATCGTATACATCCACATTCTCGGCATTCGCTCGGAAGGATCTCCCGCTTTCGGCTATGGGATCAATGCGTCCGAATACACGATCTCGTATAGCTTCCCAATGGACGTCAATAACATTGGATTGAACATCGTATAGATGTCCGGTTTCAGCCGTATGGGCAACATCTGCGGCATGAACAAACATCTTAGAAGGTATGCACCCCCGGTTTAAACACGTCCCACCAAAGGTCCACGGTTCTACTACTGCAATCTTCCAATCCTTCATCTCGCTTCGGATAATGGTATTTCCAGAACCTGTACCCAAAATGGCAAGATCGTAATGCGGCATGGTGCTCCTTCGTTTTGAACTAAAGACAGACTTACACAATACGTCTATCGGTCGCCCAGCGTGTTAATTCATAGCGACTTGATAGTTGTAGTTTCCTGAGCACGCTCGAAACATGACTTTCTACCGTTTTTACGCTGATATCTAAGCGGTTTGCGACTTGTTTATAGGCATAGCCACGCGCAATCAATTGAAGAACTTCTCGTTCACGAGGTGTGAGCTGGTCATAATCGGGGTCATCTACAGGTTCAACAGGTTCTTGTTTGCTTGATGCGAATACATCCAAAACGAAACCGGCCAAGCGTGGACTAAAGACAGCATCACCACTGCGTACCCGTTCGATGGCATCAACGAGTTCAGTTGCATTCACCGACTTCGTTAAATATCCACGAGCACCCGCACGGATTAATGAAATAACGTCAGTAGGATCATCTGACACACTTAGGGCAAGAAATTGAACCGGTTCCCCTTGCTCGGTGGTGAGTTGGGCGTCAGCAACTCGGCGCAATACCTCAGCACCGCCACCGTCAGGCATATGTACATCAAGTAACACCACATCCGGCTTGGTCCTGTAAATGACCTCAATGGCCTCATTCACGCTAGAGGCCTTGCCGACCACATCAACCATTTCTCCAATTTCAGCACTAACACCGGCCAAGAACATGCGGTGGTCATCAACTAAAACAACCCTGGCGTCAGATTTAATTCGTTCACTCGATTCTTGTTGTGCGGGCGCCTTACCCAACACAGAAGGGGTAAGTTTTTGGGCGCGGGGACGGTCACTCATAGCTTCCTCTTTCGTTGGTTAGGGCGAGCCTACAGCTCCTCATTGAGTTCTAGCGGTGCAGAAATCTCAATTTCTGTTCCTTCGCCTAGCTGACTAAAAATCTCTACTTGTCCATGAAGCCGTTCCAAGCGGCCGATAATTGAATTACGAACACCCTGGCGAGAAGCTTCAATGGCATCGGGGTCAAATCCCACACCTTCGTCACGCACCCAGATATTAATGGCGGTGTCTTTGATGTCGGCAAATACGTCAATTTGATCAACCTGCGCATGTTTTGCCGCATTGACAATGGCTTCACTCGTTGCAGAGATGACTTGTTCACAGGCATCATCAAGCGGTCTATCCCCGACAATCACTAGCTCAATCTTGACCGGCCAAATACCTTCGATTTCACTTGCCATATGTTCGAGCGCTTCTCGAACCGTCTGGTTTTTCCGTTCTGTCCCAGGATCGCTGAATAGCCATGAGCGTAATTCACGTTCTTGCTGGCGCGAAAGCTGATGAATACGGCCGGGATCATGGGTGCGTTGGATGAGCGCCAAGGTTTGTAACACCGAGTCATGTAGGTGAGCGGCCATATCGGCACGTTCTTCGGCCCGAACCCGTTCTCGCTGTGCTTCTTCAGCTCGATGCGTTGCCTGTTGGATAATCGGGATCGCTACCGTTGCGACACCAACCATCGTCAATGAAATGGCAATCGCAAAGTCAGCAACGTCACCAGGTTTTACTTCTAACCCATTAATAACCGTGACACCGACACCGGATGCAACGAATATTGCCGCAACCACCATGCGTACCCACCCCAATTTGTTGAGGTCAGGGAAGCGACCACCCATCAACCGGTTCATCGCCTCATCAATGCCACGTCGTTCTTCATCGTCAGCGCGTTCCCATACGAGTACGAACCCCATAGAGATGAGAGTTACGACGAGTGCGGTTCCATCGGTGAACCAGAAGCCAATAAACCGACAGATTTGCATGATACCGGCCGTCACCAATACCAAACCTAGCGAATGCCGAAATGCTCGTGGTCGTTCAACCTCTGGCTCAGCATCCTTGGGTGTTTTTGGGATCAATGCCCACGCAAGCACATACACAACAAGGCCGAGTCCTTTAGCGGTTATCAACACGGCGATACACGCGCGTACCAAGAGTGTTGACACGCCAAAAAGCTGGCCGAGTGCCCGCGAGACCCCCGAAATATCACCGCGCTGAGGGTTACGCGTGACCAGCGGTTGGAAAAAACGACTCATTACTTCTATTTTGCTGCATTATTGTGCGTCGCCTACGGGCATTGCCCTTAATGGCTTGTCCTGGATAGGGCATTATAGAACTATGAGCGTTGTTTCCACCGAGTTCCGTCGTGACCGTAGCCGGGCGATTGTCGGCGGTGTATGCGCTGGATTGGCAACCTATTTCGGGTCTACTCCAAATAGTATGCGTCTCGTATTTGTCTTGACGTTCCTCGGACTTAGCGGCGTATCCTTACCAATCTACTTCATTCTGTGGGTGCTTATTCCCGCAGATTCACCGCGTGAACCATCAAAAAATCAGTGGATGTTGTGGCTATTTTGGCTTGTCGGCCCCGTGGCGAGCATACTGCTTCTCGGTGGCGTTCTTTCTGCTGAACTGCCGTTAGACATCAGTCTCGGAATGACAATGATAACTATTGGTGGCTTGTTACTATCGTCGCCACGTCCACTCCCCCAGCCTTCCGCGCCCCGCTACGCGCCTGGTCAAGTGATCACGAAAGAACGTACAGAAGAACTTGAATAGCTAGTCTCCTAAAGGCCGTCGGGGACTCGGTGGACGGGCCCGTTCGTAGTTTTGGAATGGGACGTACTTCTCTCTCGGCGCAACCGTCGGGGTGCTCCTTCCGCGTGGGCTTGTACGACTGGCGACTAATTTGTCGCGGGAAGGATCTTGGGCAACGAGTGGCTGACTCGGATTTGGAGTAATACCCAGTGCTTCACGTTGACTGAGTGGCTTAGCTCCTTTGTGTCCAGGACCAGGGTCAACCCAACCGAGATCACGGGCATGTTCATCTCGCGGTGTTACCTGCATAGAGACAGGATCACAAGTCCAGCGGGCAACACGAGACGCGGTACCAGATGGGGTCACGTAGTGCACACTTACAACCCAGGTATCTCGATTATCTGGTTTCGCAGCGGTCCAGCGTATTGTTTCTGTATTCACCCCATGGTCCCGAAGATGCTCGATGACTGCATCACCAATTGGTACCGATGAGTATCCAAGACTTGCCCGCTCTTGCACGGCGCCACGAACAATATCGATAAGTTGGTCTTGTTCAGCTTTAATTGGCTGGTACCAGCGAAGAATATGCGCCACGCTGGTTCCAGCTGCTTTCGCAACCGCCTCTGGGCTATCGCCAGCGCGCAGGCGTCGCTGAATAGCTTTGGGGCTTAATCGGCTGGCCTCACGATCGGCGGCTAAGGCAGCTCGTTCTTGCACCCTCGGATCACGAAGCAGTCGCGTGGCCATAACGCCACCCCCCTGCCCATCATGTTGGCTACGACCAACCATGAGTTCTGCGACAGTATCAGCAAATGCTTGGGTCAACGGAATACGCACACGCTGGGGTAACCCGTCCACCGCGACAACAAGGTGGGACAGATCTGCGGTATAGCCAACTAGTTCTCCGTTGTACATAGCACTCCGCTAGCGTGAAAGGATACGCACGGTCAATCTAACAAGAATGTGACTGAGAACAGCTCAGCCCGAACCGTCTTGGTTCGGGCTGAGGAAGAATGTCCATTAGTCTGCGTTTGGCGCAATTGGTAGGGCACCTTGGCTAGGGTCGAGCTGGTCAGCATAGAAACAGCTGGCCCGGTGCCCCTTCTCCATACCTTCAGCCAGTGTGGGTACCTCACGTTCACACTGCTGGGTAGCCTTCCAGCAACGTGTCCTAAACGTACAGCCACTTGGTGGGTTGGCAGGACTTGGTAAGTCGCCTTTAAGCAAGATTCGGTTGCTCACATCACGGACATGAGGATCAGGAACTGGCACCGCACTCAATAACGCCTGTGTATAGGGGTGTAAGGCGCGTTCATAAATGTCAGCCTCAGTACCAATTTCAGCGATTCGACCCAAGTACATCACCGCGACACGGTCACAGATATGGCGAACTACGCCAAGGTCGTGGGCTATGAATACATAACTAAGCCCAAGTTCTTGTTGTAAGTCTTCCAGTAGGTTAATGACCTGGGCTTGGACACTGACGTCAAGAGCTGATACCGGTTCGTCAAGAATAACGACATCGGGGTTGAGGGCTAAGGCCCGTGCAATCCCAATACGTTGACGCTGCCCACCAGAGAACTGGTGGGGGTACCGATTTTCATAGTCAGGGTTCAGACCAACGCGATCAAGTAGTGCACGCACTTCGTCACGAGCATTTTTGCCTTTGGCTACTTCAGGATGAATTTCAAATGCTTCACCAATAATGTCGCCAACGGTCATACGTGGATTCAATGATGCGTACGGATCTTGGAAAATGATCTGCACTTTGCGGCGCAATTCACGCATCTCTTTTGAACCCATGGCGAACATGTCACGATCTTCAAAAAAGGCCTGACCACTCGTTGGTTCAACAAGACGAAGCAGAGTTCGGGCCAACGTGGACTTCCCACAACCGGATTCTCCCACTAGCCCAAGTGTTTCACCTTTTCGAAGGTTGAAGCTAACCCCATCAACAGCCTTGACATGGCCAACAACACGCTTAAATAAGATGCCTTGACGGATAGGGAAATAGGTTTTGATGTCCCGAGCACGCAAAATTGCTTCTTCGTCAGGCACAAAGTCAGGGCGGATTTCGTCTGTTTCAATCATTCGTTGACCTCCGCAAAGTGACAAGCCACATCGCGTCCTTCAGCAATGGTCCGCATCGTGGGACGCTCAGTATTGCACTTGCCAGGAACGGCGATAGGACAGCGGGGGTGGAAGGGGCATCCTGGTGGAATAGCACTCAAGTCTGGTGGCTGCCCGATGATCGGGTTTAGTCGACCGCCTACCTGATCGGCACGAGGGATCGAGTCCATCAGTCCTCTGGTATAGGGGTGCAACGGGTTGCCATATAAATCCATTACACCTGCACGCTCAACGGCGGTGCCGGCATACATGACAACAAGACGATCTGCCACACCAGCAACAACCCCGAGGTCGTGCGTAATTAACACGAGTCCCATGTTGTAGCGCTGCTGCAAACTTGCGAGCAGCTCCATGACTTGCGCTTGCACCGTAACGTCCAGAGCCGTTGTTGGTTCATCAGCAATCAAGACGTCAGGATCCAACGAAATAGCCATTGCGATCATTGCGCGCTGCCGCATACCGCCACTGAACTCATGGGGATAATTGTCATAGCGCAACTCAGGGCTGGGGATACCGACACTTCCAAGCAAATCAATCGACCGTTCGCGTGCTTCTCGACGGCTTAACCCCTCATGAACACGGAACATCTCACTGATCTGCCACCCGACGGTATACACGGGATTCAGGGCGGTTAGCGCATCTTGGAAAATCATGGCGATACGCCGACCCTGAACTTGGCGCTTTTCTTTATCCGTTAGCTTCAATAAATCAACTCCACGAAACTTAGCCGTTCCGTTGGTAATGAAGCCCGGAGGAGAGTCCAAAATCCCCATAACAGCCTGGCTACTGACGGATTTCCCCGACCCTGATTCACCCAGGATCGCAACGGTTTCACCTTCGTTCAGCGTCCAGGTCAATTGGTTTGTAGCATGCACCACGCCACTGTCAGTACGGAACTCTACACTCAGGTCCTTTACTTCAAGGAGTGGGGCATTCATATCAAGAGGTTGCCCACCAATAGTGTCTGGCTTCTTACTGAGTTCGGTTTGATTAGATAATCGTGTCATCGCAACCTCGGATCCAATGCATCGCGTAACGCATCACCCATCAAAATGAAGCTAAAGACGGTGACACTGATAAAGGTGCCAGGGAAAAACAAGAGATGAGGAGCTTGCAATAACCGCTTTTGGGCTTCACTAACCATGAGACCCCAACTAATTGTTGGTAATTGGAGCCCCACACCCAAGTAGCTGAGTGTGGCTTCCGCACCAATCATGGACCCCACCATCAGTGTGGCATACACAACAACCGGAGCCAGTGAGTTGGGCAAAATATGACGCGTAATAATGCGGACTGGCCCCGATCCAAGTGCTTTAGCCGCTTGGACATATTCACGTTCACGCTCTCCAACGACGCTGGAGCGCACGATACGCATCATGCCTGGCCATCCAAATGCAATGAGTACGGCTGACACTTCAATAACACCGCGATTAGGCAACAAGTTCAAGAACGCAATGCCAGCCAACGTCGTCGGAATCGCAAAGAAGGTATCAGCAATGCGTGCAATCAAGGCATCAAGCCAGCCACCGAAGTACCCAGCCAAAGCACCCAAGATCAAGGCGACCAGGAATAGTCCAAAGGTAGTAGTCAAGCCGATAGAAATAGAGTTACGTGCCCCATAAATGACACGGGTAAACATGTCGCGTCCTTGGACATCAAAGCCAAACCAGTGCAAGGCGGACGGGCCTTCCGCACTGCGCCCCAATTCAGAGTAAACAGGGTCACGCCAGCAATACGCCCCGGTATTGGACGAAGCGGCGGCACAGTCTTGTGCCGAACTCAACATCGTAAATAACTGAGGGAATATAGCCATGGCAACAATAATGATGAGCAGGAGCGCCGAGACCATAAAGAGTGGGTTCTTACGCAACAACCGCCAAGCATCACCCCACAGGCTTGTACGTCGGCCAATAGCATCAGGGGCTTCAAACGATTGGTTTTCTTCTGCCGCGAACGCCGATTCCATTTGTTCTTGTGGTTCAGCGGTGCTACTCATAACGAATCCTTGGGTCTAACCAGGCGTACAACATGTCTACAACCAAGTTGGAAATCATGTAGATCAACACGAGTGCAGTCACGATGCCTACGACAACAGTGCCTTCTTGCAAGATGACGCCTTGATAGGCAGCACGACCTAAACCTGGAATGTTGAAAATCGATTCTGTAACGATTGCGCCTGCCATCAAGGCACCAAGGTCAAAACCGAGATAGGTGACTACGGGAATGAGGGAGTTACGCAAGGTGTGATGTATGATCACGCGGTGTTTTGGCATGCCTTTTGAGCGTGCTGTACGCACATAGTCGGCGCGTCGATTCTCAATCAGACTTGTGCGGGTGAGACGGGCTACATATGCCAAGGACAGACTAGCCAGTACGAGTGCTGGCAAAATCATGGCACGAATACCGTCAGCGGCTCGATAGGCGACAGGGAAAATCTTCCACTCCACACCCAAATACAGCTGGGCGACATACCCGATAACGAAAATCGGAATACTGATGACCAAAATCGTGCTGATCTTCACGAAATTATCGATAAAGGAACCCGATCGGAGGCCAGCTAGGACACCGATTGCGATACCCATGACGACTTCTATACAGAAGGCGAGAAAGGCAAGCTTTGCGGTCACCGGGAAGGCTTCTCCGATGATTTCAGTGACCGGACGGCCACGAAAGTTTGTACCAAAGTTGCCCTGAAGGAGACCATTAAATCCGTCCTCTTCATCGGGTACCACGCCGACATATTTGCCGTACTGGATCAGGAATGGATCATCTAAGTTATAGCGATCTCGCAACTCCATCTGGACTGACTCAGGCAGGGCTCGGTCACCAGACAGGGCTCGGATTGGGTCACCCGGGATCAAAAAGACCAATGAATAGATAAGGAGGGTGGCTCCCAAAAACACAGGAATAAATTGCAAGATTCGCCGGATCAAATACCGGCCCACGTCACCACACTTTCTGGGTGTTTCCACCCGTACAGGTCCTACCTCTTAAGTAAGAACGACCTAGTTTACCCAAGCATTGCGAATCTCGTGATAACTAGGAACCGAATAAGCGGGCCGAAGCCCGCTCATCCAGGTTCGTATCAGGGATTATGTTGGGCTATTCAGCAACCTTCAACTTCAAGATTTCGACGTGATCACCAAAGTCGAGGCTGAAGTTAGAAATGCGTTCACCTGTACCAGAGAACTTTGTTGAATACAGGATCGGAATCATCGGCATGTCTTCATTGATGATGTCATCAGCTTGCTGGTACAGCTTGACTGATTCCTCAAGGGTCTTGGCTTGGTTCCCTTGTTTAATCAAGTCATCAACCCTGGGGTTGTCATAGCTGCCGTAGTTGGATGCACCGTCTTTGCCGAGTAACGAGCTGAGGTAATTCTCCATCGATGGATAGTCAGCCAACCAAGCCATCCGGTATGGACCAGTGACAGTATGCTCCTCAAGCTTGCTCAGGTAGTCAGCAAAAATCATGGATTGGAACTTGACGTCCTCGACACCCAGGTTTTGTTTCCAGTTATTGGCTACTGCTTCAATCCACTCTTCGTGGCCAGCACCACTGTTAAACCACACCTCGATGGGCCCTTGGATTCCCCCGGCTTCGTCATAGAGTTTCTTAGCTTCTTCGGGGTTGTAATCGCATGAGGTACACCCACCCTTGCGGTATCCATCAACAAGTGGGCTCACAAAGTCATCAGCAGGTGTGCGGGTGTCGTTAAAGACTGCCTTGATGATCGCTTCACGATCGATAGCCATTGATAATGCTTTACGAATCTTGGGATCTTTGAACTTGTCATCATTCACCGGGAGGGACAAGAACCCAAAGTTTGATGTGGGGTTCTCATAAACCCGATCTCCCAAGTCAGCTTCGTAGGACGCTACTTGTTCTACAGGGAGATCTTCAAGGATGTCGATATTGCCAGCTCGCAGGTCGTTGTAGGCCGTTCCATAATCCTCGTAGATACGATGTTCAATCGCATCCATATCGGCTTGAGTGCCAGGATAATCTTCGTAGCGAACCACATTGATCTGCTGATTGTGTTGCCAGGTACCATCCATCTTGAATGGCCCATTACCGATCGGTGCTTCGTTGTAGCCATTGATGTCATCCATAGCCGCCTTTGGTAAGGGGAAGAATGCGTTATAGCTCAACATGGTGATGAAGGGAGCAAAGGGTGACTCCAACGTAATTTCCAACGTCATGGGATCTACCGCTTTGAGGCCTTCTAGCTCTGTGCTTGTTCCGTCTACAACACTCTGATAACCCTTGATATGCTCAAAAAAGTTTGTTGCTTTCTGGGCATTCTTGGGATCAACTGCGTAATTCCAAGCCCGGAGATAGGCATCAGCATCAACCTTTTCACCATTGTGGAAGGTCCATCCATCCTTGAGTTTGATGGTCCAAACAGAATTGTCATCATTGGCTGTAATCGTCTCTGCAACGGTATCGGGATTATCAGCACCGAAGCTGGGTTTTAAGTCACTACCAATGCGAACAAGTGGCGTGAATAATTGGCTAAGAATCTCTGATCCACAAGAATCAGCAGTATTGGATGGAACGAGGTGCTGGGGTTCGCAGGCATGCATTGCGATCGTTTTTCCTGAACCGCCCGAACCACCACCAGCCATCGCAGATTCTGAGCTAGTTGTGGTACTACCTCCCGAGCATCCAGCGGCCAGCAGAGCAAGGGAAATCAGTAAGGCAGGAGCCTTGTGGAATTGAGGCATTACGTTCTCCTTAACGCATGTGTTGGAACATCCATACCTTCTCGGTACACCTGTAGTGATACCGAGAAGGTATTGGGATTATTCCTTTACCATAACCTCAGTGATCTTGATTCGGCCATTAAAATCAAGGTCGTATCCGCTGATGCGTTCACTGGTTCCGCTGTATTTCTTGCCAAAACTCACAGGAATGAGCGGCATATCCTCTAACGCCAAGTCATCGGCTTGTTGGTACAACTGCTTGGCTTCTTCCAGTGTGGCGGCCCCATTTCCCTGTTCGAGCAGGGCATCAAAAGCAGGGTTTGAGTACCCAGAATTATTCTTCTCGCTGCCGGTACCCATTAATGGAGACAAATAATTCTCCATTGACGGATAGTCTGCTGACCAACTGCGGCGATAGGGGCCGGTGTACTCGCCACTATCAATTTTCTGGTAATAATCGGACGTGTTCAGTGTCTTAAACGTCACATCGTCAATGCCCAGGTTCTTCTTCCAGTCGTTTGCTACCGCTTCAACCCACACTTCGTGACCAGCACCGCTGTTAAACCACACTTCAAGAGGACCATCAATCCCACCAGCCTCGTCAAAGAGTTTTTTCGCCTCTTCTGGATTGTATTCGCAGTAGGTGCAAGCGCCTTCGCGGTATCCACCCACACGTGGGTTCACGTAGTCATCGGCGGGGGCCATCGTGTCACGCCAGATCGCCTTGGCAATTGTTTTACGATCAATAGCCATGGCAAGTGCTTGCCGGATACGTTTGTCATCAAATGGTGCTTTAGTTACAGGTAGCCCAAGGTAGTTCAACGTTGTGGCTGGCAATACAACAACATGATCGCCTAGATCCGTTTCATACGAATCAGCCAATTCAAAGGGCAATTCTTCAATGATGTCTAAGTTGCCTGCTAGCAAATCGTTATAGGCTGTTGTCGTATTCTCATAAATGCGATTTGTTACCCTGCGCACATCAGGTCGCTTGCCTTTGTAGTCTTCAAAGGCCACCATGTCGATACTGCGATCGTGCTGCCATGAATCAGCCATTTTGAAAGGGCCATTACCAATGGGTCGTTCGTTGTAGGCATCCAAATCCTCTAATGCGGCTTTCGGCATTGGGAAGAACGCTGTGTGTACGAGTGAGCCAACGAATGGTGCAAATGGCGTTTTCAAGGTCACTTGAATGGTTCTTGGATCTATTGCCTTGAGTCCAGAAAGTTCTGTCGTACTGCCATTCTGTACGTCATCAAACCCTTCAATATGGCGATAGAAATCCAAATTCTCTTGCGCATTCTTGGGGTTTGCCCCATACGTCCAAGCGCGGATGAATGAGTCGGCATCCATAGGCTCACCGTTATGGAAGGTCCACCCATCTTTTAACGTGATGGTGATTGTTTTTAAATCATCACTGGTTTCAATGGCTGATGCTGCCGTATCTGGGTACTGGTCACCAAATACGGGATTAAATGCATCATCTATCTGAACGAGGGGTGTATAGAGAAATGTGATGGTGTCTTGACCGCACGGTTCATTCACGTTTGTCGATGTCAATGATTTTGGTTCACATGCGTAGACGGCAATAGATTTATCCCCCGTTGCATCATGAGAACCTGCCGATGCGCTGGGCATTTGTGCTGACCCAGAAGAATCAGCCGCGGTCGACGAGGCGGATCCGACACTGCAACCACTTGCCAGTAACGCAAGTGATGTGAGCAGAGCAGAAAGCAAACGGGATTGGTGCATTACGATTCTCCTTGATGTACCAAGTGATACGTCGTATCACTGAACTCGTTGTTGTGAGTAACACAACGGCCCTCTGTTGTAGAGGGCCGTTTGGAGTCGTAATCGGTATAAACGGTATTAACCCAGTTCTTTATGGGCCGGAACACCGACGGGCATGATGGAGTCGGCGGGATTGTCTGGCACCCAACCACGGCTTGCCAGTTGCCGTTCGTATTCTGGTCGGTACCCCTCTTCAATGGGTAGTGGCTGGGGATCAGATCCGATTCCAGGCAAATCTGGAATAGCCAGTCCTGCAACAATGGCATCGCCTACTTCACCAAGATCGAGTGGCGATACTGGTTTGATGGCCCAGGCATCACATTGGCTCCAATTCGCCAACCAAATATCTTGTGGCCGAGCTAATAACAGCAAGATCGGGGGCATCGTGGCACCACCCATTTTGCGCAATTTAATCTCTCGACTCAATGAGAATCCGCCCTCTGGTTGCATATCGTTATCTGCAACGACAAGGTCATAGTCGCCATATTCTTTAGGATCATCAAGAATCGCTAGTGCCCGCTTTGGTGTAGATACGTGGAATAACGTGTTGTCCTTTGTACCGAATGCAGCACGAATTTGTTCAGCAGCATGAGTGTGGTCTGCGACCATCAAGATGTTCATAAAAATACTCCGATGGGTGAATATCACCCTCAAGGCCTTATCAGTCTGTTGGCATTCTAGTCTGTAGTCTCGGCAATACGGTAGCGATGTGTATACCACTCACTAACTTCTGGAGATAATTTGTCCCTTTTCATTGCGATTCTTTTAGCGTGTGCTGCCGCAATCGGCTTTGCAGTCGGAGCCGCTTTGCAGCATGACGCTGTTGATTTATTTCATCGTAACGGACGAGTTTCTACGACTGTCCAGTTGCGTCTGTCTTTCCGTAATCGACGTTGGCTATCGGGCTTAGCGTTGTTGTTATTTAGCGCGGCAACTCATATTGGGGCGTTAGCTTTGGCTCCCGTTACGGTAATTCAACCGATTGGGGTGCTTGCGGTACCGCTCTCAGTCATCATTAGCCAAAAGATGCGAAAGACCACCGTTACCCGTCCCGTGTGGATCGCCTGTGCACTAACCATCACTGCGGTGACCGCCTTTACCTATTTCTCGACAAAGATTGCCCACAGCCAAGATGCCAGGCCAAATGAATTGTTGTGGTCGGGACTATCTGTCTTGGCTGTTTCGCTGCTGATCGGTCTGGTAGCACGAACCCGTCGATTTTCCCGTCGAACCCAAGTGATGATGTGGTCTGTATCGGCGGCACTGCTCTACGGCTATTCTTCCGGGCTTATCAAGGCGACATTCATACAAATTGCTGATACCCCCTCTCTAAATCCAACCTATGTGGCCATCTTGGTGGCAGGTTTTACATTCACCTATGCTGCAGGGTTCTATTGTGTCCAACGTGGGTACGCGACGGGTGCACCTGAAATTGTTATCTCGGTGCTCACAACTGCAGACCCGTTGGCTGCATCAATTTTTGGGCTGGTACTCCTTAAAGAAGGCGTGGGCGTAACCCCTAGCTTGTATGCAACGATGGCATTCTTTGCTGTTCTCGCCGTTGTCGGAGTTGCACTACTTTCGTCCAACCATCCCGATACCATTCAACATCGTTCAAAACAAGAACCTAACGATCGCAACAGTGAAGGCAGTGAAAGGACCAGTCATGAGAATCATGATGGCAGCAGACACGTACGCACCTGATATCAACGGAGCAGCTCGCTTTGCGGAACGGTTTGCGGTTGGATTGGTTTCGCGTGGCCATGAAGTGCATATGATCGCGCCCTCACCGACTGGTGAGCCGGGACGCGAACGCTTAAACGGTGTGCTTGTGCATCGGATGCGGAGCCACCGTTATCCAACTGTTGCTGATTTTCATATCTGTCTACCGTGGGAAGTAACGGGTCGAATCAAGCAGATTGTGCATAAGTTCCGCCCAGATGTTGCGCACGTTCAGGCTCACTTTGTTTGTGGTCGTTACCTTGCCAAGCACGCCAGTGACGCAGGTGTTCCCCTGGTCGCAACCAACCATTTCATGCCTGAGAACCTTGTCGGCCATTTACCGTTGCCCAAGGCTGCTAAGGATTGGGTCAAACACATGGCATGGCAGGATCTGGCAAAGGTCTATGGGCTTGCTAATTATGTAACAGCCCCAACCCCGCGTGCGACAACCTTGCTTGAAGCGGCGGCAGGTATCTATGGGGCAGAGCCCATTTCGTGTGGTATCGATGGGGCGCCGTATGAAGCCGCACGTGCTGCCTCACGGACAAATAAGAAACCAACAATCCTCTTTGTTGGGCGCCTTGATGAGGAGAAACGTGTCGATGAACTTATTAAGGCTGTCGCAAAACTCCCAGACCCCGAGGCGGTAAAGCTTGAAATCGTTGGTGATGGTTCGTGCGCAAGTAAATGGCGCAGCCTTTCTGATGAACTTGGGCTGTCCTCAGTCACGACCTTCCATGGTTTTGTTGATGAAGAGGAATTGGTTGATCTCTACGGACGAGCCGACATTTTTGTGATGCCCGGTATCGCAGAACTCCAGAGTTTGGCCACCCTCGAAGCAATGTGCGCGTCTACCCCTGTAATTTGTGCGAATGCGATGGCACTCCCACACCTCTGCCAAAGCGGTAACAATGGGTTCCTCTTTGAGCCAGGAAAGATTGATCAACTTAGCGCCCATATCCTGACGCTCGTCAGTGACAGCGATTTACGCGCACGTTTTGGTGAGCACAGCCGCAATATTGCTGAGGACCACGCCATAGGCAAAACACTCGATCGTTTTGAAGAAATCTACGCGACGGTGATTGAGGGCTAGACTCACCTATGTGACGCAGACTACCCCCACTCAGCAGATAATTTCCGCGATCCGCGCTCTGAGCGTGGACATGGTTGAAGCCGCTAATTCTGGCCATCCAGGCGCCCCCATGGGGCTTGCTCCATTGATGTGGACCTTAACAGAGCGCCATCTTGCCGTAGATCCGGCTAACCCCACATGGTTGAACCGTGATCGACTCGTTTTGAGTGTGGGGCATGCCAGCGCGTTGTTATACGCCACATTATTTATGGCTGGCTTTGACCTTGATATCGAAGACCTTCGCCAGTTTCGACAGTTGGATTCCGTCACTCCTGGCCATCCAGAATATGGTCATACACCGGGTGTAGATACGACGACAGGACCTTTAGGCCAAGGTATTGCAAATGGTGTGGGATTTGCCCTCGCTGAAGCGATGTTGGCCGCACGCTACAACACAGATGACCATGCCATTATTGATCACCATACTTGGGTGATTTGTGGTGACGGAGATCTTCAAGAAGGTATTGCGCTCGAGTCCTTGTCTGTTGCCGCTCGAATGGGTTTAGGCAAGCTCATACTCATTTGGGATGATAACGACGTTCAGTTAGATGGGCCAACTGCATGGGCAATGGGCCAAGAAGATGTGATGGCACGTGTCCAGGCAACAGGTTGGCGGACACTAACCATCGAAAATGGTGAAGATGTCAATGAGATTGACCAAGCACTCACCCAAGCGTGTCAAGATGATGGCCGTCCAACCTTTATTCGGGTACGTACGACCATCGGTTCAGGCTCCCCCAATAAGGCAGGAACATCAAAGGTGCACGGGGCACCCCTTGGTGCTCAGGAAGTAGCGTTGGCTAAAACCGCATGGGGCTGGGAGCATGAACCCTTTGAGATTCCAGAGGCATTGCTTGACATCGCGGACCGTCACGAAGTGGGACAAGCCCGTTATGAGGCCTGGGCGTCCCTATATGCCGCATGGGAAGCAGATCAGCCAGATCTTGCGACTCAACTTGAACGCATCTTGCGTCATGAATTACCCGAGGAAGTCGATGACCTTGTTCTGGACTGGCAAAACGGCGATAAGGTTGCGACTCGTTCTGCCTCCCATGCCGTACTGAATAAGTTGGCGACTATAGCCCCCGAACTTATTGGTGGATCGGCAGACCTGGCAAGCTCTAATAAAACCACTATTGAAGGTTCTGGCCTGGTAGGTCCTAATGCCTATGCTGCGCGCAATATTCAGTATGGGGTGCGTGAACATGCCATGGCCGGCATCGCAAATGGCCTGGCACTTCACGGTGGCTTGCGACCATTTGTAGCAACATTCTTGGTATTCAGTGATTATGCCCGTGGTGCAATTCGTATCGCTGCCCTAAGCGGTATTCCCGTTATCTATGTCTTTACTCATGATTCATTCCATGTCGGTGAGGATGGGCCAACACATCAACCGGTTGAAACAATTGCCGCCTTACGTGCTATTCCAAACCTTGACGTTATCCGGCCTGCAGATGCCAGAGAAACACTTGGAGCTTGGCTCTATGCACTTGGCCGAACAGATGGGCCAACCGCACTGATTTTGAGTCGCCAAGACCTTCCCGTTTTGGAAGGTTCCAGTGCAGATTTAGTCAATGTTGGTGGCTATGAACTGACTGACGTTGAGGATCCGGACGTCATTTTATTGGCGACGGGGTCTGAGGTCTCCCTGGCCGTTGAAGCCGCGACATTCTTGAAAGATGATGACGGCATTGAGACACGAATCATCAGTGTGCCTGAACGTGAACGTTTTACTGACTCAGAGGATGCTGATGAATTGCTCGGCGATGGAGATATTCCTGTTGTGAGTGTCGAAGCAGGGGTACGAATGGGTTGGGAAGGGTTGGCCGATGACCACATCTCAATGGAAACCTTTGGAGCCAGCGGCCCAGCTGCATTAGTTGCCGAACACTTTGGCTTTACCGGTGAGCTGGTAGCCAACACCGTCCATGATCTCATTGAAGAGTGGGATGATATTGATGAGGATGACGAGTAGCCCAGCTATTTAGTTACCAATCGATTTAGGGAGGTAATTTCCATCACCTCCCTACTCTTTATGAAATCATTACCGTGTTAAGCTCGTCATATGAGTACCCACGAACGCGTTATCGAAATAGCTGATCTTTCAATGTCGTTTGGCGACCAAAAGGTCATTGATGGCTTATCCTTCGAAGTCAATAAAGGTGAGATTTTTGGGCTATTAGGTTCCAATGGTTCAGGTAAAACAACAACCTTACGATGCTTATTTGGCATGCTAAACCCTCAACATGGGAAACTGCTTGTTAATGGGAAGCCATGGTCCACCAAAATGGCGTCATCATTGGGGTATTTACCTGAGGAACGTGGGTTATATACCAAAGAAACCGTTACAGATGTCATGACCTTTTTTGGCAGGTTAAAGGGAATGCAGACAAAAGATGCCCAACGGTGGATTAACGATTATCTCGAGCGTGTTGACCTTGCAGACGCAGCACATAAGAAAGTTGAAAAGCTGAGTGGGGGTATGCAACAGAAGATTCAACTCGGGGTCACGATCATGAATGAACCTGAGATTCTTGTACTTGATGAACCAACCAAGGGTCTTGACCCGGTTAATCGCCAATTACTGAATGAAATCATTGAAGATCATCACCAGCGTGGGGCAACCATTGTCCTCATTACGCACCAAATGGAACAGGTCGAACAAGTCTGTGACCGTGTATTACTCCTTAAGGATGGGAATGCCGCAGCCTATGGAACTGTTCAAGATGTTCGCCGCCAATTCGGCGGTCAGCGGGTTCGTGTAACCCATCACGGTCCATTACCACCGCTTCCTGGAGTCACGCAGATTACTACTCGGCTTGGTGAAGATGGGGAGGATACTGAATTACAGATTGATGACTACGTATCCCTTCCAGATGTCCTCGATGCCTACGTACGTAATCGTGTTCAAATTCGATCGTTCACTCCATTCTTATCAAGTATGAATGATGTTTTTATTTCTGTATATGGAGCTGAGAGCGCATGAAATCTTCAGTTTTTACTGTTACTCAATTTGAGTTGACTCGAACACTAAAGAAAAAATCATTCTGGATTCTCACTATATTACTACCATTAATGATTGCTGGTTTCGGCATTCTAGGAAGCCTTGGTGGGAAAAGTGCGTCAGAAGCTATTTCGATTGGGAAGAGTGAAGAGTTTTCATTCGTTTATCAGGACGATTCCAACATTATCGTAGAATCAATCGCCAAAGAATATGGTGGGACACCTGTAGATTCAATTGAATCTAGCATTTCATCAGTAAAGGATAATGCGATTGATGCAGCTATCCACGTTCCAGCCAATCCATTAAAAGATAAAATAGTAGTTGTCGCTAAGGAACGTGGACTATTCTCCAATTCAGCATATTATACTATTGTTGATGACTTATTAAAGGATTCTGCAACAGATCGTATTAACAACAAAGACTATCTATCAATCATAAAATCGCATCTAGATATCACATTGACTACATATAAGAATGGTGAAATTGCTGGAGAATTTAGAGACATAATTGCTCCAGGTGTTTTCCTTATACTATTCTATTTTTCAATTGTTTTGCTCGGTAATCAAATGGTAAATGCTACTGTTGAAGAAAAAGAAAACCGAGTAACTGAGATGGTACTGATCTCTATGGATCCCATGCACCTATTGCTTGGGAAAGTACTCGGCCTACTGCTCTTGGGCATTGTCCAGGTAGTGACACTGGTCACAGTTGTATTGCTTATGGCAATAGGTGCCACCCTTTGGTTTGGTGGTGGCCCCAATGTTGCTAATACATCAGTAGACACTGTGCAAGCCCTCAGCCAATTCAGTTTTGGCAATATTCCAATCGACCCGGTACGCACCATACTCGCAATAGGCCTCTTCTTTGCTGCATTCTTGATGACGAGTGGGTTATTAACGATGTCGGGTTCTATGGTGGGTAATGCCAAAGACGCCGGCCAAGTCTTTGGCTTTGTCGTGATGGGGTTAATGTTGCCCTACGCTGCGCTATTGCTCATTGTCAATGAACCTGAATCTCTCGTAACAGCCATCCTGACGTGGTTCCCACTCACAAGCCCAGTTACGGTCATGATTCGCAATGCTGTCGACAATATGGACCCTATCCAAGTTGGATTAGCGCTCCTCATGCAGCTTGCCATTGGTGGAATCTTCTTTAGGGTTGGAGCCCGTCTGTTTGGTGCCGGTGCACTCGCCTACCAAGGTATGAGTGTCAAACAAGCCCTGGCCACCTTGCGTGGACGCTAAGGTCTAGCCGTCTAGCGAAGCGGAAAATCACGATGAATCAACCCTCTTCAATTCAACCCGTTGATATTGCCGACCGCATGGAGGCAAGTTTCCTCGATTACGCAATGAGCGTTATCGTGGCGCGCGCCCTACCAGATATTCGTGATGGACTAAAACCCGTTCAACGACGGATTTTGTATGCCATGTTCGAAGCAGGGTTATTGGCTGACCGCAGTCATCGCAAATGCGCCAGCGTTGTGGGCGATGTGATGAAGAAATACCACCCGCATGGCGATTCGAGTATTTACGAAGCTCTCGTGCGCATGGCTCAAGACTTTGTCACTCGTGAACCACTCATTGATGGGCGAGGTAATTTTGGCTCCATCGACGGGGACCCTCCGGCAGCATTTCGCTATACCGAAGCGCGGCTCTCCCCCATCGCTATGCAGTTACTCGCTGACATTGATGATGATACGGTTGCCTTCGAACCCAACTATGACGGTCATGAAGTCCAGCCCGAGGTACTCCCCGCTCGGTTCCCCAACTTGTTGGTTAATGGCGCATCGGGTATCGCCGTCGGTTTTGCTACTTCTATTCCACCGCACAATTTGAGCGAAGCGATTGCCGCGTGCAAAGAAGTGATCACGAACCCAACCGCCACGTTGGACCAGGTGATGACCCATCTTCCCGCTCCTGATTTTCCAACCGGCGCTCGCATCCTCGTTTCCGACGACATCCGGACCGCCTATGCCACCGGGAAGGGCAGCATTCAAATGGAAGCTGTTGCGGCTACGGAAACACGCAGCGGCGGCTTGCCCCGTATTGTTATCACCGAAATTCCATACCAGGTTAATAAGTCAGCCCTAATCGCAAAGATTGCCGATCTCACAAAAGCGAAACGCCTTGATGGTATCCGCGATTTACGTGATGAATCTAGTCGTGACGGTATGCGGATCGTTATTGAACTCAAACGTGGTGTGGACCCAATGCAGATGTTGGACCGGCTCTATGACCTGACCGATCTCCGCTCCAATTTCAGTGTCAATATGGTCGCGCTACATGAAGGGCGGCCTAAAACACTCGGGCTCATGGAGATATTGCACGCCTACGTCGCTCATCAGCGTGAAGTTATTACTCGGCGCACCCAATATCGTCTAACACACGCCCGCCAGCGCCTCCATATCATTGATGGACTCCTCATCGCGTTAGACAACCTTGACGATGTTATCGGCCTTATCCGAGCAGCCGCCAGCGCTGCAGCAGCACGAACCGAACTGATGGCACAATTCGGAATGAGTGAGCCACAGGCAACAGCGGTCTTAGATATGCAGCTTCGTCGGTTAGCACAATTAGAGCATCACAAGCTGATAGAGGAAGCTGAATCGTTACGCACCCTGATTGAGCGACTGTGCCAGATTTTGGATGACCCAACTGAATTAGATCGTGTGCTCATCAGCGAGCTTGATGACATTGATGCCCGTTTTGCCAACCCTCGCCGTACCCATCTCATCAATCCAGATACAAACAGTTCAACCCATCTTAGTCCACAGCTAGCGGCACAAGCAGTCACCGTTTATATCAGCGCCGGTGGTTATATAAAACCGGTTGCCCAACAACAAATGAGCGCGGCACATAGCGGCCAAGACCCTGCAGTTGCCGTTATGAGGTGTAACGGTGATGCACAGCTGCTGTTGGTCAGTTCCACCGGGGAAGGTACTCGTGTGAACCTCACTGATATTGGTGTGGTTAGCGCCCGTCAGCGTGGGATGATGGTCACGGAGCCTGGCACCACATTGGCCGGGGCGGTGCCATTAGACCTACAAGGACCCTTCGACCTCATTACCGTTTCAGCCAAAGGATTCGTGAAACGGACACCGCTTAAGGAGTACGACACCCGAAACCGGACCATTGCCGCGACAGGTGTCAAACCAGGGGATGCCATTGTTGCCTGTCTGCTGCTTCGGCCCGGTGGACAGATCATGTTGGCCAGTAATCGTGGTCAAGCCATCGTGTTTGACAGTGATGAGATTCGTCCAACCGGGAGAACCACAACCGGTGTAGCAGCAATGAAACTGCCATCTGATGCCTATGTGGTTAGTGCCACCGTCATTGATCCTGACCATGACGTACTGGTTCTGGGAGAAAATGGAGCCATGAAACGCGTACCTGCGTCCGACTTCCCTGTTCAAGGGCGGAACGGAAAGGGTGTACTTACCGGTATCGGAACACTTGCATTTGCAGGTAGTGGAGAAGTTATCCATGCACCAACCGAGGTGGGATGGACGGTTGTTCGACCAGAGACAGTACCTCTCGCAACCCGCTCGAAAACTCCTGATCCAGGTGATTCAACAGCGCTGGGGAAGCATGTATCAGGTCGAGCAATTCCTGAACAGAGCACCTAGGCATTCAGACAAAACGCTAGGTCAACGTACCTACACGGTGAACGGTTGCCTAGGCGCGAGGTAGTGCTGACCACACATTAGGCTGTACGGAAGGCCATAAGGTCGGCACCGAGAGAAGAAACGAGTTGGTGGGTTTGTGCGAGTGGTAAGCCGATAACTGCCGTCTCGCTCCCGTCGACATGTTCGACAAAAATCCCACCGATACCCTGCACCGCATACCCACCGGCTTTGTCCATTGGTTCACCGGTGTTCACATACCAGTCAATTTCTTCATTGCTCATACGGCGAATTCGGATGTGTGATCGTTCAACGCCTGTTGCATATCGCTCATCATGACGCACACAGACAGCGGTTAACACACTATGGGTGGTGCCATTAAGGCGACGTAACATGCTGGTTGCTTCGTCAGGGGTGGCTGGCTTCCCTAAAATGTCGCCGTCAACAATGACCAACGTATCCGCCGCAATCACAACATCGTCTGCGTCAGCCGTGACCGCTTCGGCTTTCCGTTTCGCTAACCGCTGGACCAAGGCTACAGGAGCTTCAGCTCGTTGTGGTGTCTCATCAACGTCAGGGACTTGAACATCGACGGTGAGACCAAGTCGGTTAACCAGTAGATCGTGACGGCGTGGACTTGCAGAGGCAAGGATCAAACGTGACATAGACCAATAGCATAAAGGATAAGTTCATCAAGGTTGCCTAAGGTTGGTCGTACACCTGACCATTATCAAATCATCGGACACGAAGGACACCTATGGCCGAACGGATATGCCCGATACGACAGCGGTTGGAAGGCTGGTTTAAGCGTGTGCCAATAGATGAGGATGAGCTAACGGGTGAGGAATTAAGCCTGGCTACACACTTGCAAGAGCACCATCCAAACGATGAAGCTGATACCCGATCCCTTATCGCAACCTGTGACCCACCTTCGCTGGAAACCGTCAGCCTTGCGTTTGCTTGCCCTTGGCGGTTATATGAATCGTTTGGCAGCCTAAAACGGCTCTATGGATTCGGTCACATCGCACCTGAGTACATTCATGTACTTCAAGGCAATCTCTACGAGTGGAATGGTGAAATTATCGACGCGTCGTCCTTGGACGCTGTTCTGAGTCACTATAACGACACCGATATGGTCGAAGCCGGCATGATCCTGCACATGATTTGTGCGGCCCATGATGTGGGTTACATCACCTTTACCAACTATCAATCCATCTGCATCCGAGCGATTCATACGATCGTGCGGGATCCTAACCTAGCAAGTTGGTCTGACTACGCTGCCGTGATATGTGATCAACTTCCGAGTGCGTTGGAAACCTACCCGTCAACTATTCGCTCCGCCTATGCACTACACATGGACTGGCTCATTTCGAATGCGCTGAGTCCCTGGGTAACCCTTGATTGGGAGAAGGTCCGCGCCGTTGGAATCGCTCACTATGCGACCCTTAAGTGACGTATTTCGTACACCGTCAGTATCAGGGCAATACGTGAAGATGCGCACGCACGGCTCGGGCGTGCTCGCGCTGTTCTGCATAGATCTGAGCCCGAGGCCCCGGGTAAATACAAATACCATCGCCTAAGAGGGGGGCAGGGCTAGGCCAATTAAAGGCTTGAGTAATTGCATCTACACAACGATAGAGACTCACTACGGCTGGTCGTATCGCGCTCACTGGACGGTTGAGCACATCAGCAAGCAATTGCGGCCAGATGGGATGGGTGACAGGAATACCTAGTAGGGGCACGATATCTGGGGTTAATCCCATCTGATTGGCTGCATCGCCAAGTTGAAAGGCAAGGTATTCATAGGCGGCAAGGTAGCCCTGCCAGGGTTGAGTCTGTTGTGTCATACCTGTGAGCGCAAACGTTGTCAGTGCGATTTCAGCCATCACAAGCTGAGACGTACCTACATGTGCGCCTGATTGAATGAGAGCAAGATCAGCCTCTTGGGTACTCATTGATGGCATCCACATTTTGCGGGCCCAATGCAATCCCGCCATCGGGTTCGAGATCATATACTCAACCACATTAAACCCAGGAAAAGCAGGGTAGGGTGTCATGGTTGGGTGTGTTGGTTCATCACATTCGGTTAAGACTGAGATACCGACCCGTGCCCCAAGCTGAATAAGACCAGACCCAACGTACCGACCGAATACCGCATCAATAAGCCCTGCTTCACCCGAAGGTGCAAGTACGAGCGGTGTCCCTTCATCACAGTCAAGAAGGGTAGCTCCAAGGGTGTTGAGGTACCCAACAACCGATGGTTTCACCTTGATAGCAGGAAGCTCCCAGCCATCCTGCGAAAGATCACTTCTCCAACGCAATGTTGTACGGTCTAGTCCACCGCTTTGTGCTGCGGCATACAAGTCGATAACCGGTTCGGCACCCAGGTAGGCCAGGAGCCACCCATGAGCACTGAGATGAAGGGGCCCTGGGTTCCAATGGGCTTGAGATGCCCACACCAATTGGGCATCCAGGCGTTGAGCAAGAGTCGGCTCAAGCGTTGATGGCAAATCTAGAATTGCCAGATGTCGTGTGTCTGCGGCCACGATTGCATATTGGTGTTGAGCAAGAACAACACGTGACTGACCAGTTACTCCAATGGCATGGATGTAGGTCGTTGGATAGGCACGCCGTACCGCTTGAACCAAGTCAACTATTGTGGCAACCCAATGCTCTGGGTCTTGTTCAGCCCACCCATCATTGGGCATAGAGGTGCGTATCGGACGAGCCGCCGATGCCAGTACCGTACCGTCAATACCAACAATACCTACACGAATCCATGCATTTCCAATATCAATAGCAAGGACCGGTTGCATGGCCTACCTACTCGTTGTTCCTATCATGTGGAGCATCCACTCATCCCCCACTCAGGACGATATCAGCTTCAGGAGCCAGCTCACCGTCCATCTGTCGTGAATCCATCCAGCCTTGTGGCAAACGAACTGGCTTCGGGCCATGCGTATGCCCTCGTTTCATATGAGCCGCTTCAGGTGGCATTGGAAGATCAGCTGGCAAGTCAGCCAATGCCGCACGAACTTCATCGATATGTTCAACATGATGGAGACGTTTACGAAGTTGTCCCCCAACGGGGAATCCCTGAAGGTACCAACCAGTGTGTTTGCGAATCTCCAAACAACCTGATCGCATACCTAGATACTCCACCAACAGTTCGGTGTGGCGAATAATCATGGTGCACACGTCACCTAAGGTAGGCGGCGCTGGAATGCTCTGATGGTTGAGTGCGGCTTCGATATCTCTAAAGAGCCACGGCCGGCCGAGGCAACCCCGGCCAACGACCACACCGGCACAACCGGTTTGGGCAGCCATTTCACGGGCATCGTAACCAGAAAAAATATCGCCGTTACCCAAAATAGGAATCGTGGGCACATCACGGACAAGTTCGCCAATAGCCTGCCAATAGGCATGGCCGCTATAGGCCTGTTCAGCCGTCCGTGCATGCAAGGTAAACCCTGCCGCGCCAACCTGTGCCGCGCCTACGGCTAAGTCATAGGCGTAGAGGTGATCATCATCAATACCTAAACGGCTTTTAACCGTAACTGGTACACCGTCAGCACCCCGTACCGCAGCATCGATAATGGCAATCGCGTGGTCAAGTTTCCAAGGAAGTGCAGCCCCACCGCCATGGCGGGTGACCTTTATCGCTGGACAGCCCATATTCAGATCAATATGGTCAACATGCCCATCAGCAACGAGGCGCGCTACCGCATCATGCATGGAACTGGGATCAGTCCCGTATAGCTGCAAACTACGCACTGGCTCATCGGGATCAAAGGATGCCCGTAGTAATACGCGTTCCTTACCTTCGCTGATGGATTTATCCTTATCCAGTCGCGCCCAGGTTTCGAGCAGGGATCGCGCACCAACCATTTCACTTGTAAAAAGCCCCCCACCGTATTCTCTACAGAGGCGACGGAACGGAGGGTTCGTCACTCCTGCCATCGGTGCGAGCACGACAGCAACGGGTACTGAAAGCGTTCGCGAATTGGGACCGTGACCGGTAAAGGTTAACTGCATTGTTCTAGTGTGCCCGTCCTAGGTCATATTGGGGTCACGAGGAATAACTGACCACGATTTCAATGTGATATGGAGATGAGCTGTAGTCCAGCGATAGATTAACTGCCCCGGTTTGGGTGGCAAATAGGTATCACTAATCGTTGCCCAATCACCCGCTCCAAGAATCCGTAAGGTTGCAAGTTCATCATGCTCCAATCGGGCAAATTCGCCTGGGAGGTGCCGCGCACAAACAGCACCCCCATGAGCCACACTAAACCCCACCACTGGCAATTGATCACCTTGAGCACATTCACTGATTGAAGGTGCAACACCCTGACTTGCACAAAGGCGTAACAAGGCAGCATCAACAATATTCACTGGATACGTTGGACCGTGATCAAGAAGATCCAGCACATCCAGATGCCCCTTAAACAAGGGGAAATCACGTTGTCCCTCCTGGCCAACTAACCCGACCGCCTCCGCCATCGTTGCGGCACAAGTCGCACGTACCCAGTCACGAGCAATATGCACATGGGGCCGAATAAGGAGTGTCTGATTAATGAACGCAAGGTTTGCTCCTTGCGTAAGGTCTACGCGTACCAGCGCATGTAGTTCTAGCGCTCCCCCGAATCGGCTCCCTGGCCGACGGACACCTTTAGCAACGCATCTGATGATGCCATCATTGGGCGTGAGGAGCACGATAATACGATCCGTTTCACCAAAGTCGTAGGTGCGGACGACAAGGCCTTCGGTTTCGAAATGACGGGAGCCCAATCGTGTTATAACCCCAATTGTCCGAGCTTCTTAGGGTCAGACTGCCACTGTGCAAAGAGTTTTACACGAAGATCGAGATACACCCGAGACCCAAGAATGTCCTCAATCTCTGGACGGGCCGCACGTCCGATATTGGATAAGTTGGCGCCACGATTCCCAATGATGATGCCTTTCTGACTATCTCGTTCAACGAGAATGGTGGCATGAACAACCTGAACATCGCGCTTATTACCCGGCAGGATGTCCTCGACTTCAACCGCTATTGAGTGCGGAACCTCTTCACGCATACCGTGCATAGCCTTCTCTCGAATTACCTCACCAATCAGCTCATTAATGGTCTGGTCGGTATAGTCATCTGGGTCATACAGCAACGGTCCTTCAGGCAGATGCGTGATAATTGCCTTAAGGACATCATCGACTTGCTTCCCTCGACGTGCACTGATGGGAATAATCGCATCAAAGGATGCAAGTTCACTGACTTGGGCAATTTTGGGTAGTTGCGCGTCTTTTGAAAACTTGTCTGTTTTATTGATGACCGCAATTTTGGGCCCCTTATGGCTTGCTACCACATTGGTCGCCACCCATTCATCGCCCGTCCCAATGCCAGTGTTGCCATCCACAACAAATACCAGGACGTCAACCCCAACTGATTGGGCTTGTGCAGCATCGTTTAATCGTCGTCCAAGCAGGCTTTTTGCTTTATGAATGCCGGGTGTATCAACAAAGACAATCTGAGCAGATGGTGTGGTGACGATACCACGAATGACACGTCGTGTTGTTTGTGCGATCGGTGTGGTAATGGCAACCTTTTCGCCAACAAGGGTATTCAATAACGTCGACTTTCCCACATTGGGACGGCCAACAATCGCAACTAACCCCGAACGGAAACCTTCGGCTACAGCAGTGAACTCCATGCCTTTAGCGTATCTGTCTCCAACACCGCCTTGGTCCACCTCCAACGATTGGCACATAGAGGGTCGCCTCAGGGCAAAGTTGCTTGTATATCTATCGGCTGGGCTCAATCGGTATGACACGAAGCGCAATCAACGTATCCACGACCGTCCTACTCATGGCTGCCCACCCTGCGCTCGTAGTTGGGAGAGGGAACTCGTGATTGTATTCACAGAGGGTGATGTGCTCACCAATAACGAGGTTCAAATTCACCTGACAGGACGGTTCCGGATCAATGAGGAGCACTATGCTACGTCCTATCTTTGCTTCTTCGATAACCCGTTCAATATCAGCAGGCGAACACACATCAGACCGCATGGGTGCGAACCAATCAACTCCGGGGCGTTGGTCAACAACTCGTCGTGCAGGCGGTACACCCAATAACCGGCTTGCTGCGCTATAGCAAGCAGCGAGAAGACCCTCTAGCGGCTGAAAAAGACCGTGGGATTCAGGTTGTGGGCGTGTAGACAGCACACCAACACGTTGTGCCGTACCAGCCGCAAGTAATGAGGCTAAGAAACGGACGTGAAGCCAGGTCGAGGCGCTGGGTTGAGGCAGGTGAACGCCTATGACGCTACCCGCGATACGTGGAGAACGAAATGGGCTACGGCATGAAGTAGACATCACCGTGTTGTAGCTGCCAGATAAATGCCCTTAGCTGAATTCAGAAAAACACTACTGGATGTAATGCCCTCCTGACTCCCATGGCTGTAATTTCACCGTATCATACGTAATTATTCTGTATTTCAATGTTTTTTAAGTCTTTATATGGATATTTTGACTGAGACCGTTCACAGTTAGGCCCAATCACTACACCCATGAGATAGGAGCCATGATGCAATCCAACCCACTATTCCGGCATCTTCCTGTTATGGCCGCAGCCGTGGCAACGGGCCTTATCCCATTCTTTGCGACAACGGCCTTAGCTGATGATGGAGATATTGGCGCAGAACCGGGGACTACTTCTGATGCACCGCGCCGTGAATCAACGGCTTCACCCCAAGGTATTGCGAAACCAGACGCACCAATGACTCGGACAACCAACCAAACAAAAATTAGTGCCAATATCACATCCAAACCGGTTCCCCAGAGGCCAAAACCAGATTCCCCACCGCCAGTCAGCGCACCTCAGCATTCCAATGCCACGCCACCGGCACCTTCGGTGACGCCACCGGAGGCAGACAACCGACCGTCCCAAACTGGTAACCCCCAGGCACCAACACCCCGTCGGCCCACACCACCCACGATTGACCTATTTGCGCCAGATGAATCGCGATCACCACAACTGGATAGCCCCGCATCATCGACCCCACCACAGGTATCCCCTGGAGCCCCGTCCGAGACGCCATCAACTCCCATTGATGTCCCCTCTCCCGATGATGAACAGCGCTTGGATATATCCCCAGATCACGATCTTGAACAACCAAAACCGCCACCTCATCAGCCCAATACCCCACCAGAAGATCCGGATGATGAACACACTGAGGAATCATCAGAACCAGAGGATACCCAGACACCCTTACGGCCAAATCTACCTGGAGCAATAGCGGGGCAAGGGGATGACCCAGAGGGTGAGGGTGAGCGCCAGTGTGAATGTAAGCCGGGCGAACTACCCACGCCGTTGCCTAAGCCCAATCCCAGCACACCCAACGTGACACAACCAGCACCTGAATCAACGTTGGAGACCGAGACCGCACAGCCAGAACAAGGAAACGAAAGCGAACAACCGGCAGATAGCCCTGAACCACCAGTCGGAGAATCACCGTCTATTCCATCCCACCAAGATGAGCAGGATGTGCGGGTAGACACTCCCCCACCAGTGCAGTCAAAACCAGTGGAGGATAGACCTATTGCACCCTCTGCCCCTATCCGTCCACCGGCATCATCTACGAGTGAGCGTATTCATGTCATAGCCGCACCTCGCCCTAAACCACCAACGATGCCGGCACCGGTAACACCCTCTGCAGGTATCTATTCCTCTCCCCCGACTGCGCCAACTCAGCCAGTACCATCAGACGGGACCAGTCAGACTTCATCAAGTTCAGGGAACCCTATGCCGACGGCACTCACTCCCACGGCCGAAGACGCAGCACCGCCCTTATCCACGGTAGTGCGACATCCAGCATTATTATCCTTGGCCGTGATGCACCCGGGAACCGTGCAACCACATCACCTGCCTGGCAATCTCCTGCCATGGTCGCATGCTCCATCTGATGTGACACGTTCCGCTGGTCAGGTAGATCGTACGCATACAGATATTATCAAGAGCCGTTCACAACCGGTCACCGCAGAACGAATTAGTAAGTGGATCGATGCTGTCCAACAAGACATCACTCGGAAACAATCGGGTCAACCAGAAGTGCACACACTCTGGGCCACAACGGTGGAGTCGGTCCCTCAGCTTGGCTCAGCGTGGACAATCCAACCTGGTGATACGGCCTGGACAATCGCACGTGCCCTATGGGGAGAGAATGTTTCGTGGGCAGTGATGGAATCAACTTGGATCACGTTGGTGGCCTGGAACCCTGGTCTACAGGATGCCCTACCACATCATTTACCCGAAGGGCTAACGATCATTATTCCTGCTGATATTCCTACTTCTGTTCCAGCCTAATGGATACCAATCCATTTGATGACGACCTCGCTGAGGCTTACGCCGCACTGGCCGAACAAGCTGATGAACCACGCCGACATCGGGAACGCCTTTTTCGCCGAGTCCTACCCCCAGTCGGCCTTAGTCTCGTCGCGCTCATTATTGTTGGACTTATCGGTGGCATTGCGCTTCAGGCCAAGCAACACGCCGCCAATATGACCCCAACGAACCTTGAACAGCGCGCTACACCAGAGGCGGCAGTCGTTGACCAAGCCAACCATTCAACCCCCGGTCGTGATGGCGTGCCTGGTAGTGAACAGACTGTGGAAAGTGGTCCGTCTGGCCGGTCAAGCGATACCTCAAGTATTGCCGAGCCAACACGTTCCCTGTCGATGGAAGAACGTGAGCAACTTGAGGACCTCGCCTTGCGGTACACCTCTATCTGGGCAAATCAAGGTGGCGGCATCGATCCCGCCATCCGCTCCGCGCAGCTAGCCACAATGCGGGGCGATACCAATCTGGAACCCTCGGCAACACCGACAGCCGGGATGCAGGTTCTGGTTGATGCGCATATTGCTAAGATCATTCGCCGCGATGACATTGAACTCGTGACCGTTTCTGTACTCCTTGCCGGTACCCAAGCGCCAACCTGGGCTGCTCTTCAATTACCGATTGGTAGGGATACCCGTCAGCAGTGGGTCGTACTTAGCGACCCAGTCTGGGTGCCGGTGAGTCTTCCTGACCAGCGTGCACACCGTCCATTACCGGCCCTTAATTGGGAAGATGGCCAGCAGTCTGGTCAAGGACATCATGTCACTACGTTTTTTACCGCATATGGAAAACAGACTATGGTTACTGATACCTCGCTCGTCTCACAGCCGCTTCCTGGATTGGGTGGACTGGTCGAACTTGATCACATTGAGGGTATTGCAGTAGATACGGCAAACGCTCGCCAATATGTTCGTGTCCGATGGCAACAACCTGGGGGATTGCTCACAAACCAGGTCTATTGTCTGATGATGACTCCAAACGGACGTATTGATTCGGTAGAAGTTGCAGCAATTGACTAAGGCTAAGGCGCCGGCGCGTTCTAGGCTTGTTCCTATGAGTACTCCAAATGGATATGGGCCGGTAATGCGAGGGCGCAATGCAATCTTGCAACAGCGTTCCGTTAAACAGATCACTATCCGGCTATTACAGATTGTTGTAATTGCAGCGTTGCTCATCATCCTTCTCTCAGTCGGCCTTGGATTAAGTGCCTCTGCAAGCATTAATCGAGAACCAGTCCAAGGCCTCACCTCAGCTCCAGGTCCATTGAACATCTTGATTGTGGGGTCTGATAGCCGAGATGGTCTGAGTCAAGAGGATTTGCAGAGACTCGGCACCGAATCCGTTTCTGGACGGCGTACAGACACCATTTTCCTATTGAGTGTGAGCGGTGGAAGTGCCGCAATGTTGAGTTTTCCTCGTGATCTCTATGTCACTGACTGCCAAGGAAATAAGGGCCGCATTAATGCCGCCTATGCAACAGGTGGTCCAAGTTGTCTCGTTGAAACGGTTTCTACCCTTACTGGTGTTCCCATTAACCACTATGCAGAAGTTAATTTGGCTGGTTTCGTAAATGTGGTTGATGCCTTGGGGGGTGTTCCGGTTTGGCTTGATGCCCCGATGCAAGATCGTTGGGCCAATGTCGACCTTCCCGCCGGTTGCAATATCTTAGATGGACATCAGGCCATCGGATTTGTGCGTGCCCGTCATATTGATTCAGATTTAGGGCGTATCGCTCGTCAACAGCGGGTTATTAAAACGATGGTTAGCCAGATCATCAGCCCGCACTCACTTGTCAATATTCCCCGGCTCTTCCAAGTCGCTCAGGCAGGAGGCTCATCCGTTACGGCTGATGAAGGCTTTGGACCATTTCAACTCTTACGACTGGGACGAGCCGCACGAGGCCTTGCCGGAGGGGGAATTGCCACCTATACCGTACCGACAACTGGACAACGGATTGAAGGTAACGATGTGCTAGTACCAACGGCAGAAGCCGGAACACTCTATGCCGGATTCGCCAGTGGCTCTGTCCTTACCCCCCAAGAGGTAGGCGATCCCAATAAGGTACGTGCACAGGATGTCAATCTGCGGATCCTAAATGGAACTGGGCGTGATGGACTTGCAAATCAAGCCAAGCAGACCTACACAGACCTTGGGTTTAATGTCATTGGTATTGGCAATGCCAATCCTCGCCAAACAAGTGTTGTGCAGTTTCCACCAGGTAAGGCCGATGGCGCCCAAAAAGTCGCGGATACGCTTGGTATCAGTATTGAAACGAATGCCGATATCAAAGAAATCACGCTTATTCTCGGCGGTTCAGGTACATTGCCTGGCGAAGCAAATGACGCGAATGCTACAGATGATGCTCCTATGGTCACCACCGACCAATCACCTCCACCTACCAATCCAGCTACACCACCCCAGCCAGGTGGGAACTATCCCTTGGGAGCTGGCCCCGTTCCTGCTGATTGTAAGGTCAGGTAACCACGCGTACTGGCACCATGCAGGTGCCGGTGCGGAGGAATCACCGAACAAGACGTTGCGCACATACATGAACGTGCTGCCATTGGCAGCACGTTCATTGCTCAACCGTGACCGTCTAGGTCCGTTTGCGTTATTTGGCGCCGTAGCGACGCTTGTAGCGATCCACGCGACCGGCGGTATCGACAATCTTCATCTGACCCGTGTAGTACGGGTGACTCGCTGCACTAATTTCAATACGCTTTAACGGGTATTCCACACCATCAATGGTGGTTGTTTCCTTCGTTTCAATGGTGGAACGCGTAATGAAAGACCAACCTGCGGCGGTGTCCTGGAATACAACTTCTCGGTATTCGGGGTGAATGTCGGCCCTCATCTACTTTTCCTCCTTGAACTCCACGTGCTTACGAATGACAGGGTCATACTTGCGCATGACAAGCCGTTCGCGCTGGTTCGCCTTGTTCTTGGTGGTCATGTAGGTGTAACCAGTTCCTGCGGTAGACCGCAACTTGACTTTGATTCGTGATTCACTGCGTGCCATTAGATCTTCTCCCCGCGTTTACGCATTTCAGCAAGCACACTTTCGATGCCGCGCTTGTCGATGATGCGCATGCCCTTAGTGGACAGGCGTAAGGAAACGTAGCGCTGTTCAGACGGTACCCAGTAGCGCTTGTTCTGAAGGTTAGGTTCAAAGCGACGCTTGGTCTTCTTGTGAGAGAAAGACACGTTATTGCCGCTGACAGGCTTCTTACCCGTCACTTGGCAGACCTTAGCCATAGGACTCTCCTATCAGGTCGGATTTAACCCGACGGTTGGACGATTCATGGGTTCGGACGCCGGGCGGCACCGCCAGTGATTCTCAACCGAAAACCCCACCGGACGCGCGACGCGGACGCGCAATTATAGCTGTTTCGCCATGGTGTGCCATATTCCAAGCAATGTAAAAATAATTTGAATGAATAGTGGCAATGAGCCTCAAGTCCAGGTACGGTATCAACCCGTTAAACGGTCCCGTCATCTAGCGGCCTAGGATACCGGCCTTTCAAGCCGGCGGCGCGGGTTCAAATCCCGTCGGGACTACGATACGAGTAAAGCGCTGGTGGTGATCCACCAGCGTTTTTAGTTTGCCTAACTTTATATTGTGCTGAACAGGGTTTTCTTTACTAATGAAAATCTACGCTTTCTAATGTCTTTTCTTTATACAAATTGGACATAGAAGAAGTTCGATTGCTCAAAGATGCATTTTTATACTTCATTTGTGAATAGGCAATAAGGAGTAGGTGTTATGTCTATTACCGAGCAACCAATTAAATCGGGCGAACGTATCCTTCCGCTGTATTCAAGTAATCGGGCAGTAGATTGTGCGGCCTACGCCCACGATGCAAGCCACTACTTGATTCACCCTCAAGCACTTATTCGCGCCAACGACTTGGATCACATTGCCAACATCCTGACAAGCGCGACAGAACACCATATACCAGTTACATTTCGGGCCGGTGCCACATCATTAAGCGGTCAAGCAAGTGGTGCAGGGTGGCTGGTCGATATTCGAGAAACACAAACCGGTATTGAAATCCTCAATAACGGTGCACAGGTGCGCTGCCAACCAGGCGCATTGTTGCGCATCGTAAACGCCCTGTTGGCCCCCTACGGTCGGCGCCTGGGTCCCGATCCTGCGAGTGAAATCGCTTGCACCATAGGGGGCGTCGTAGCTAACAACTCATCGGGCATGACAAGTGGCCATTTACGCACCGCCTATTACACCGTTCGGAGTGTGGAGTTCATATTGCCAAGCGGCACGCGCATCGACTCTGCAGCTATTGATGCCGATGATCGACTTCGTATCAAAGAACCTGAGCTACATGCAGGTTTGACTCGATTGCGAGACACAATTCGGTCTAACCCTCATCATGTTGAAACGATTAAACAGCAATACAACATGAAAAACACGATGGGATATGGACTAAATTCCTTTTTAGATGCTGATCGACCCGTAGATATTCTTGCGAAGCTACTCGTTGGGTCCGAAGGAACGTTAGCGTATATCGTGAACGTTGTTTTTGACACGGTTCCAGACCTTCCGTATGCGGCTTCTGCATTATGCATATTTGATCGTATTGATCAGGCAACGGATGCCCTTGCCGCTCTTGATGAAGCAGGAGCGGTTGCTCTTGAGCTACTTGATGCGGTGAGTTTACGGGTATCCCTTCGTGACAAGGCAGTAGATGATTTTCTGCAAGGTATGCACGTTGATACCCACTGCGGATTGTTAGTTGAGGTACAGGCCGAAACATCTGATCAACTCGATAATTATGTGGATCAGATGACTCGTGTACTTGGTGGCCTCCCTGCCTGGCTGCCAACGCCGTTAACAACCGACGCCTCAACACGTGCAATGATGTGGAAAACCCGGAAAGTGCTTTATTCTGCAGTAGCCGGTAACCGCCAATTAGGTACTACCCCGCTACTTGAAGACATCGTGGTACCAGGTCCTGCACTTACTAAAACGGTTCTTGAGCTCCAGACAATTTTAGATAAACACGGATACATTGACCCTGTTATTTTTGGCCACGCAAAAGATGCCAACTTGCACTTTCAAATTAATCCACGATTGGACGATAAACGTGAGTTGGATACGTATGAAGCATTCACTGAGGATTTAGTAGAACTGATTATTGGATATAACGGTTCTCTAAAAGCTGAACATGGAACGGGGCGTATTATGGCGCCCTATGTAGAGCGTCAATTTGGTTCAGCGCTGTACCAGGTCATGAAAGAGATTAAGCATCTGTGTGACCCTTCTCATATTTTGAATCCTGGGGTAATCATTTCAGATGATCCGAAAGCACATATTAAAGATCTCAAGACGTACCCTCAGATTGATCCTGCCATCGACCGATGCGTTGAATGTGGCTATTGTGAACCCATTTGCCCTAGCCGACACACCACGACAACCCCTCGCCAACGTATTGCATTAATCCGTGAAATGTATCTAGCAAGACAAGCTGGTGATCATGCATTAGCCGATGCTATTGCCGCTGATTTTGAATATATGGCAATTGACACATGCGCCGCAGACAGTTTATGCACACTCAGTTGCCCAATGAATATTGACACAGGCAAGGTCATGAAGGGGTATCGAACTGCCCGTCGTGCGGGCCGAACACAAGATCTCGGTAAGGGTCTGGCCGATCAATGGGGACTCGCACAAGCACGACTCCGCGATGGTATGAAAGTGGCAAACATCATCCCGAACACCCTGATACATGCAGGAACAAAAGGGATGCGCTCAATCATCGGAGAACGGGGTCGCGATTGGATACCCGAAGTACCTCATTCGATGCCAGGACCAGGGCGAGCACGCACAGACTTGACGTTACATCCCGCCATTACTCACCAGATCATGCACGCAAGTGCAGTTTGGGTGCCTTCGTGCGTGTCGGCAATCTTTGGTGCACCTGACCAGAAGGGTGGCGCAACCGATGCGTTATTGTCGATCTGCAAACATGCCGGTATCTCCATGATTATCCCGCCACAGGTTGACAAACTGTGTTGTTCGACCCTGTGGGCTTCTAAAGGCCTCACCGCTGGTGCGGACCAAATGCGAGACATCGTGGCCACCGTCATTGAACCGTTGACCGATGATGGTCGGCTTCCCGTAATCTGTGAAGCGTCAAGTTGTTCACATGGCATTGAAGATATTTTCAGTCAAAATGAGGCGATACACGTAGAGGATGCAACCACTTTCGTTGCACGTGAGGTCCTACCACGAGTCACTATTCCAATGGAAAAAAAGATTGCGCGCGTTGTTGTCCATCCAACATGTGCAAGTATCCATATGGGAATTGGTGACGATGTTCTTGCCATTGCACGGGCAGCTGCGCGAGATGTGATTGTGCCAGTGCATGCGGGTTGCTGCGGATCGGCCGGCGACCGTTTTATGTTGCACCCAGAGTTAAGTGAGGGTGCCACCAGTGAAGAATTGGCAGAACTTGAATCCCTCGGCCCAATTGACTGGTACCTATCATCTAATCGTACATGTGAAATGGGCCTAACTGAACGTTCCGGCAAGTCTTGGCGCCATGTTTTAGAGGCATTGGCTGCCGTGCTTGCAAATCTGTGATCTATCTCAAATCTGGCATCTACCTCTGTCAGACGGCCTGCCCTTGCTGGGCAGGCCGTTACACATAATTCAGCAAATCCTAAAATATTTGAAGCTGATACCAGATCATTCACCGTTATGAATTGAATGTATGCAGCCGTCTTGATAACACCATTGTCCAAAGACAGGAGCATAGAAGCGACATGGCGGCATCACTCAGTTGGAGTGACATCGCATAGCGTCCAATCCAGAAGGTAGGGATCCATAGGAATGGCAATGACACATAGCCTGAAAGAAGTACACCTGCTGGAAGGGCGAATATAAAGATATTTACAATTTTAGTCATGGCAATACCTTCAATCCTGTTCTTAGCAAATGTAAACACAATCAAAGCTGCGTTCATCCCAAATGCTCCAGCACAGAGGGCATATACAACTAGTGATAAAAGTTCTGGATTTGAAAGATTGAATAATCCAATTAATATAAAAATAAATACTATTGAACACAAGACAGGGATTCCAATTCTCGTGATAATATATCCACGAATCCCTAATGGTGTGATGCAGAGGTACGGGGCGATACCCGTATCTCGTTCATCAAGCATGACAAGGACACCGGCATACCCGACATTCATCGCAGTGAAGATAGCGATGAAACTATCAAATGCACCTGCATAATGAAATACATCAATATGGTAAGAAAATATTTCATTCAAACTTCTTATCGCATGAGGAAGCGCATATACTTCTAATAATGCGAAAAAGATTGGACCAATAATACAAACCCAGAACATAACATTATCTATTTGTTCTAAGAGATAGATTTTAAGTACATAGTGATAGCGGTTCATACTTTAACCTCATTTAATTGAGTAAATGAACGACGAACAGCAGTATGGGTGATATGTAGTAGTGGAATCGTCCAGCCAATTACAACAACGAGTGTGACCCAGTCCATTCGGCCACTGATAAGTGCTATGGCTGAAACCCCCGGATGGAGCAGCCACCACGGATGTGTGATTAGCCCTGAAAGATAGAGGAATGCTGGGATGGAAAGTATTAATACGGGGATTATTGTTTGGACAATATACCCATTCAATGTTGTCGCTGAGGCACCAATAAGCATGCCAAGTAATGAAAACCCAATAGAAGTAATTGCAACACCAAAGATGGTGATTACTACCGAACGATCATGGGTCACAAGTAGTAAAACCAAAGCCACACCCGAACCCATCAATAGAAAAGTGAGCACCTGAGCCACGATGTATTTCCAAAGTGGAAGCGGTGATGTGACTAGGGTAAGACTCACGCGTTGGTTCTTTTCTAAAAGCATGACTGCGCCCATAAATGCCATACCCATGGCCGCTGGATCAGAAAAGATGATGAATGTTGCAATTGGGGCGCGTATTCCCTCATCGAGAAGAAGTAATATCACAACGTAGAAGCCTGTAATAACAATATATATAGCCACGATTCCATAGGCATAAAGAAATGAGAGAGCCTCTCTAGTAAGACGAAGGATACTCATGATAGACGCTTTCCAGTCACACGAATAAAGACGTCTCCGAGGGTTATTTCTGATGAGTGGATACTTGTAATGGTGTTCTGGTGAATATGTTCAAGGAAAATAGGATCCTTGCTCAGAGTGCTGAGTGCTATCGTGTGTGAAACTTCTACACCCTCTTCAATAGCTGTATAAGTGACTTCTTGCGGGTAAGTAGCTCGCATGAACTGTGTGGGAGTATCGGTAGCTGCAATGGCCCCATCAACGATGAACGCTACTCGATCACAGAGATCTGTCGCATCAGCCATATTGTGGGTAGTCATAACAATCGTTGTACCCAGCGCTTGTTCTTCTTTGATCATGGACTTCAACAAGCTTGAATTGGTCGGGTCAAGGCCACTTGTTGGTTCATCGAGAAAAAGGACTACCGGGTTATGCATAATCGCTTTTACAAAGCAAAGGCGCGTACGCATACCCTTGGAAAATGCACCCACCTTCTTATCAGCATGGCTAAGAAGACCGACTCGATCGAGGAGTGTATCAATATCTCGGGTTCGACCGTTGTATAGTGATCCAAAGAACTCAAGGTTGTGTCGTGCACTGTATTTATTGTATAACGTTGGGTATTCAAACATCACCCCAATACGTTCATAGAATGTGTTTTTACGCGTCCGTATTTCAGTATTATCAACTTCTACTGATCCTTGATAGTTGGTAAGTAATCCAATCAAGATATGTTGAATCGTGCTTTTTCCTGCACCTGATGGCCCCAAGAAGCCAAAGCACTCACCTGGCTTGATATTCAGATTAAGATCATTAATAAAAGGATCATTCGTATAACTAAATGTCAATTGGTTAATTTTAATCATCTTCACTCCACAGTTGAAGAACAAGGCCATAGATTAAGGCTCGTAATGCGTCATCCGCGTGTGGCCCAATTTCACGCTTGTACCCCCCCACAAAGAAGATGGCGCGAAAGGCCGCCGAAAAGATTTGAACTTGAGGAAGGGCTATTGACGGAAATACCTCGCGCCATAAGCCGAACATTTGCTCATCTTGCGTTACTTCTCTTGCCACCAGATCATCAGGTAATTTACGAATAAGGACATCAAGCTCACCACCAGTGAGCAGGGCAATAAGTCCGGTTCCCAATTCCCGGAGATAGAAGCGATGCAAGATGTCAGTCAGTGACTGCGGTGTCAGGTGCTCGTGAGCAAGCCGGAGTTCATCCATCAACTCGGTTTGAACACGCATGCCGTAATCAGTCAGAGCTTCAAACAGCAAGTATTCTTTGTTGGGATAGAACAAGTAGAACGTCCCTTTCGGGATATTCACTTGGCGGACAAGGTCGTCAATGGTGGTCTTACGGACACCTTTGGTTAGCAGTGAGGCTAAGGCGGCTTCACGAAGGGCAGTCATTATCATGCTGCGTTCATGTTCAGAAAAAGCTCTTGGCATATATTCAGTATGACCATATCTATGCATTTAGTCAAACTGAATCATTCAGGAACACCACCCCCCAGAATGATGGTGATAAAAAGGGCTTATCAACTTAGGCATACCTAACCTTATTTCTGTATTATTAGTATCGGATGATCGACAAGCATGCACAAAGCAGCCCGCGAGTTGAGCAGGTGGCAACCCGAGTTCGCTCACAACTTAAACAGAACACTCATCATCATGTTCTGGACGTCAATGGGCTATCAATTGACCGCCGTGGGCTAAGACTTGTCGATCATCTTTCATTTGTGCTTAAACCTGGACAAGTTCTAGGCGTGAGTGGGCCTTCAGGGTCTGGCAAAACGACGCTACTTCGATGTCTCACCGGCTTGACAACTGACTACGCCGGAATGATTCGGCTGCCATCTCACCGGCTTGGCATGGTATTTCAAGAGCCGCGCCTTCTCCCCTGGCGCACGGTTCGAGCCAATGTCATGTTGCCGCTTAAACAACCTGATGCGTTGTTCAGAGCAGAGGAATGGCTTGAACGTGTGCAACTTGATGATGTGATGGACATGTATCCGGCACAGCTATCCGGTGGGATGTGTCAACGTGTTGCTATTGCTCGCGCCCTTGCTGCAGAGCCCGATGTTCTCTTTGTTGATGAGCCCTTTTCAGCCCTTGATCGGCCCCTGGCACTCCAGTTACGCGATCGGCTCTATGCCCTTATTCAATCTCGACAACTCACCACCATTTGGGTGTCCCACGACACTGATGAACTCGAACATATCGCCACACATCGGCTTGCACTTCATGGCCCACCGGGCACTTGGTCGCTATCTCCCGCTCAAGCGAAGAGTAACTCACAACCTAACTGAAAGGAAAGCTATGATACGCACGCTAATTGCGGCACTTTCTGCCATCATGATCATTGGGTTGGGGGGTTGTGCCACACCATCCACCCCAGCAACCGAGTCGAATGCCAACGCAACGACTACAGCCGAGGCATCCACTGCACAATCCGAAGATGCCTCGTCGGAGGACAATAGTGCATCGACGGTGCAACAGCTGAATGCCATCGTCCCCCAGACGATGGCCTTTGGAGCTCCAATGGCAACGTACGGGGACAATGGCTTCGTTGACAAGATCACCAAGAAACACACCGTTTCGAACTGGGATAGTGTCGAGCAACTCAAAGGGGCACTCATCAATGGTGAAGCAGAGCTCGCGGCAACACCGGCCTATGTCGCGGCAAATCTATACAACAAAGGGGTTGATATTCGTTTGGTCGGCCCAGTGGTATGGGGAATGCTCTATGTACTGGGGCCAGCGGATGCTACACCAGGCGACTGGAATGCGTTAAAAGGTAAGAAAGTAGCGATAACCTCGCCAAATAACATGCCAGACCTTGTATTCACCTACCTTCTCCAACAGAACGGGTTATCTAAGGATGACATCATCCCCGTAAATACAGAAGATGGGCAACAAGCCATGCAACTTTTTTTGAGTGGTGAAGTGGAATGGGTTTTGATGCCTGAGCATGCAGTAACCATTACCGAATCCAAGGCAAAAGAACAAGGCATCAATACCAAACGGGTATTTGACCTCCAAGATGAATGGGCCAAGGTTACGGGGAAGACATCTCGGTTCCCTATGGCTGGGCTGGTCATGCCAGGCAAGATCGTTGATGAACATCCTGAAGCCGTACAAGCAGTGATTGATGAAGTGAAGGCCGGTGTGGAAAAAGCGAATGTTGGTGACCCCGAAGCCATCAAGGCCATTGCACAACATTACGATCTCCCCGAACCCGTCGTTACATCAGTCATTCCACGACTACAGCTTGAAATGGTGCCCGCCAGTGAAGCACGTGCTGAATACGAAGACTTCCTGATGCGACTTGGTGAAGTCAGCCCCGATATTTATGGCGGCAAACTCCCCGATGATGCGTTCTACGCTGGCAAATAATTCTCGAGTCCGGCGTAGCATCATTACCCTTGCCGGGATCATCGCTTTGGTCCTAGCATGGACTGGGGTTGCAGCTGGACAGCACGAGTACATCCTGCCCTCACCCCTATCGGCCGCGACGGCAGCCTTAACCGTACTTACTAAGCCAGACTTTTGGTTGGCACTCGGTGATACAACGTTGCGCGCTGGTATGGGGCTTTGTATCGCCTTAGTGCTTGGTGCCTGTTGGGGAACCGCCATCGGACGTTGGCCAAGTGTGGAAGCATTTTGTCAACCAGCCATCCAAATACTGTTGGCAACCCCAGCTGTTGTATTTGTGGTACTTGCACTTGTCTGGTTTGGATCAACAAGTCAAGCAGTGATCATGGTGGTTACGTTAGTGGCCACCCCATTAATGGTGAAAACAACAGCAGGTGCGGTGCGCAATATTGACCCCACGTTGAATGAAATGGGGCAAGTATTTGGCCTCAGTTGGTTTGACCGAGTACGGACAATTCTGATCCCCTTGGTATTACCGCCGTTTATTGCATCGGCCACAGTAGCTATGGGCCAATCACTGCGCGTAGCAGTGATGGCTGAACTCCTAACGACGGCATCGGGGTTAGGTGGGGCCATACGACTTGCCCAAATAAACTTAGAAACCCCAAAGGTATTTGCCTATGCGCTCATCTTGACTTCAGTGGCATTGATGCTTGAAAAGCTCATCACCGGCCCTTTACAGTCACGCACCACGGTGCAGCCCAGGCAAGGAGAAGCCACGACCCCCTAACTTCAAGATCTTACGTATTCACAGGACGAGGATGTTTAACCCGCTTAATCGTCTCAGATAGGCGTTCATGCACAATTGCGCGAGGGTCAAAATGCACCAATCTAAAGACTACTTGAACGATTGGTCCTATGAGTACAGCGGTAATGATTGTGCCAATCCCTACGAGCCCGCCAAGACCGTACCCGATGATCGTGGCAACCAATTCAATCCCTCCGCGACATATCCCAATAGGCAGATTGGTTTTTCGGTGTACCGCCACCATCAAACTGTCTCTTGGGCCGGCCCCGAACCCTGATGAAATATAGAAGTACATTCCAATCGCCAAGATGACCATACCAATGGCTAGCATGCCGGCACTCATGATGCCTGAAGATGCCTGAGGGATGAATCCAGACCAGATAATCACATCCATAAACACTCCAATAAGGAGCATATTTAATAGCGTGCCAATACCTAGGGTTTCACCAAGCATTGTTGCAAGGAGCACTACACATGCCCCCACTACTACAGCAACGGTGCCAAGGGATAGCCCGACAGTATTTGCAAGGCCAACGTGCAAGACATCCCAAGGTGAATAGCCGACCTCGGCCCGTATAGTCAATATGATGCCGATTGCCGCAATGAATAAACCGATAACTAACTTACCGATACGCAAGACAAACTGACTCATAAATGCACTACCAACCTTGTGTTTCAAGCGTGCCATCCTACCTGTCCAGTCTCACTCGCCAGACAGATAGCTACCCGGTACCAATAGAGGAGTTGAATCTCGCTAGAGTTCTTCTGTGGATATATCCCGTAACGTAGATACCGAGATCAAGGAGCCATCATGGGCACATTTGTAGCTGGTACGACTATCCTCATTATTGCGGTTGCGATCTTGCTCATATTGGTGGTTGGCATCATCGTACTCGTCATGATTCGTCGATGGATTCGTGTGGCCAGAGCCGATGAGGCGTTAGTCATCAGCGGCCGCAAACAAATGGACGGGGATACGCAGTCATCGGTAACGGTGATTGTGAATGGGCGAGCCCTAGTTAACCCAATCACCCAGCGTGCCGAAACGATCTCCCTACGTTCCCGTCAGGTCAGTCTGCAGGCTGAGGCTCAGTCAGAAGATAATGTGACCTTGCAGGTGGAAGGAGTTGCCATCGTGAAAATTGGCTCCTCCCCCACTCTGGTCCGGCGAGCAGCTGAACGCTTTGCGAGTCAAGATAAAGCGATCGAGCATTTCACTACTGAACAGCTTGAAGGTGCGTTACGCGGTGTGGTGGCAACACTGAGCGTTGAAGTCCTCATGCGAGATCGCAAGAAGTTCGCCGATCAAATCGCGACGGATGTTGCCGCCGAGTTGGAAGAACAAGGATTGATTCTTGATTCCTTCCAAATCAAAGGTATTACCGACGAGGTGGGGTATATCTCCAGTCTCGGAGTTCCTCAGATTGAAGCTAAACGTCGTGAAGCTGAGATTGCCCAAACGAATGCTGAACGTGCCATTACACAGCGACAGATTGCAACAGCAGAAGAGAATCTGATTGAACAAACCCAGCTCGATCAAAATCGGGCAAATGCTGAAGCAGAGGTCGGAAAGGCCCAAGCCGAAGCTGAACAAGCTGAAGCCTTGGCTCGCACCCAAGCCCAACAAAAGGTCTTAGAGCAAGAAGCCACCAACCGGCAAGCCCAACTCGATGCTGAGGTTCGACGTACTGCCGAAGCAGACCGGTACCGTCGTGAACAAGATGCCCAAGCACAGGCCTTTGAACAGATCAAAGCCGCTGAAGCTGAAGCCGCGGTTATTGAACGCCAGGCAGAAGCCCGCCGGATTGAAGCTGAGAAGGATGCCGAAGCGATTCGTGTTCGGGCTCGTGCAAATGCTGATGCGATTGAAGCCGAAGGCATTGCCCGTGCTGAAGCATTACGAAAGGAAGCGGAAGCCTTAGCTGAAAACCAAGAAGCACTATTGGCAATTAGGGCTCTTGAAGCCCTACCTGAGTTGATGATGACCTTTGCAGATGGCTACGCAAAGGTTGGCAATGTGACCTTGATCGGCGGAACTAACGATGCGCTGGCTGATCATATGAATACCGAGCGGGCGACAGCCCTTGCATCCAGCTTTGCAACAGTAAAGGCCGCAACTGGTGTCGATCTCGGCAGCATTATCCAAGGTAAAGTTCATGGTTCGGCTATAGGCGAGAGCCTTGGCAATGAACTGCATAGTGAGCATTAGCCATTAAAACATAAGGTGTTGGCTCAGAAGGATATGTTTGCTTCTGGACCAACACCTTAAATACTTTCAGATATAAGAATGGTTACGCAGCTACAAGTGGTTGTGCCTTATTGCGTTGCTTTTTGATGGCAGCAAACGTCAGCCCTATCACAATAAGCCCAAGTAGCGAGGTAATGATCCCACCTTCGAATCCGAACGAGCCACCAGAAATTAAATCCTTTCCTTCAACCGGAAGTGATTTGAATACAGTCTCACTCAAGGCATTCCCCGACACGAGTGAACCATAGAAGAATCCTTGCGCATAATTCCAAATACCATGAGCAACGCCGACAAGCCACAGATTACCTGTTAGGTAATAAATCAATGAGAAAACGATACTTGCTAAAAAGAGATTGATGACAGGTACCACGGTTATACCTGGATTCATGGCATGAAGCAGGACAAATAACACACTTGAGAGAAGGATACCGCCTATATCACCCAATTTTTTTGATAGATGCGGCATCAGATAAGACCGATAAATTAACTCCTCATAGGTGCCTTGAAACGCAAAAAATACAACACCCAAAAGTAAGGTAGATAGGTACTCAGGTTTGAATACATACTCAATGGTAACGCCACCCAGTAATTTGATGGCCAACGTAGTCAACGTAATCGCGATAAAGCCACCAATAAGACCTCTCGCGATGGCTCCAAACACGCCTGAAGATGTTAATCCCAGATCTTCACGTGATAACTTGCCTACCTTCATCATGACGACAAATGAGATGAGTACACTCAATATCATCATTACCGTAGAGCCCGATGTTACGGGATCAGACTCAGAAATAGGAAGTACCAATTGAATAGCTGGAGCTAACACGGCTTGTAACACAACCGTACTAAATATAAGCACCAGCAGAGGAATACCTATTAATCCCCATGTTGAGTCTGCTTTCACTGCCAATTTTCTAGCTTCGAACATTCGTACCTTTCATTCATTATTCCTTGGCGACATAGGCGTTGGTATAAGCAAATAACCATCAACATGGCCTATACATGCGAAGACGGAATCACATTGATAAAAACCGAAGAAGATCGTCACTAGGCATAAACGGGCATACCGGAAACAGGCCGAGTCACGCACTTAGGACAAAAGCAATGCGCGCTATGGTCCCAACTCTACTCAATATTGCCGTTGAGACAGCGGAAAAACCCTTAGTTGACGTGGTTTAACGGTGTGTGAGTAAGAAATAACTACCTGTGGATTTTTAGGATGTTGAATGTTTTCACAATTATCCATCCATCTCTACCAGCATCTCAGATCACAGAAGACACCAGTGGGCGTTAAGGTATTGCAGTGCCCATTGAGACACCTGATTAAGCTCCGTCATCTCGTCGGGTTGGATCGGTCCTTGACCCTATGCCTTATACGCTCGAGAACATGAGATCATTACACTGCACTACTCCAGTGATGTTTGACAGAGGTTTCATCTTGGCATTGCCAAGTACAACTCAGATTGAGTAGCCCTGGTATCGGGAGCATAAAAAAGGGCCATCGGCCCTTTTCTCTATAGATACGCCCTAGATAGATACGCCCTAGGCAACAGCATGGAACCCACTGTCACAGTGAACAATTTCACCCGTCACACAAGGCATCATAGGTGACAATAATGAACAAACGACTTTACCGGTTGGATCCGGATCCTTTAAGTCCCAGTGCATCGGTGCTCGTGCCACGAAATGCTGTTGCAGGGCATCAAATCCACCTACGCTTTTCGCGGCAACCGTGCGTAAGGGCCCCGCAGAAACCAGATTGACACGAATACCGTCTGGTCCGAAGTCACGAGCCACATACCGATTTGCGCTTTCTAGACCGGCCTTACACACCCCCATCCAGTTGTAGCCAGGCCAGGCGATAGAGGCGTCAAAGGTAAGGCCAACATAGGAAGCTGCATCTGAGGCACGCAACAAGTCCCTAAACGCCTCCCCGAGTCGCGCAAAGGACCAGGTGGAGATGTGAATAGCCTTTGAGACGTCTTCAAACGGGACGCCGACAAATTCACCACCGATAGTCGTTGATGGCCCAAAGGCAATGGCGTGGACTAACCCGTCAAGTCGGCCCCAACGCGCATCGACGTCGGCGACTGTGGCCTCGATTTGCTCATCATTAGTCACATCCATCTCAAGGACCGGCGCTTGTTCAGGCAATCGTTTGGCGGTCAACTCAGTTAATCGCTTGGCCCGTCCAGCACCCGTGAGGATGACATCAGCGCCCATCAACTGTGCGTTCTTTGCGACCGCAAATGCGATGGAATCTTCATTGAGCACCCCGGTTACCAGCACACGGCGGCCCGCAAGTAATTGTGGAATTGTGCCCATGGCACCTAACCTTCTGTCAAATCCTGTTGTTATTGTGTGATTGCCAGTACCGCGTTTTGCCCACCAAATCCAAAACTATTGGACAAAGCTGCGCGAATCTCTACCTCGCGAGGAGCGCCAGTCACCACATCACACGCAACTTCCGGGTCAAGCTGTTCACAGTTGGCCGTATGGGGTACAACCCCTTCGGTAATTGCCTTTACCGTCAAAATGGCCTCAACCGCTCCAGCCGCACCAAGACTATGACCGGTCACCCCTTTAGAAGATGTGACCGCAACATGGTCGCCAAGGGTCTGAGCAATCATCAAACTCTCCGCCTTATCATTGAGCGGCGTTGAAGTGCCATGTGCATTGACATGCTGGATGTCTTCTGGAGTGAGTCCCGCGTCAGCCAATGCTGCCTTAACTGCCTGGGCTGCACCCACGCCTTCGGGGTGTGGTGCTGTGGTGTGAAAAGCATCAGCACTCGCGCCGTACCCGGCAATCTTTGCCAGTGGTGTAGCACCACGTGCCTTCGCATGTTCTGGCGTTTCAAGCACCAAAATGCCAGCAGCTTCTGCGATAACGAATCCGTCACGATCTTTGTCAAATGGACGACTGGCTTTTGAAGGATCAGCACCATTTCGACTCAGTGCTGTCATATTGTCAAAGCCAGCCACACTGAGCGGCGTGATCGCCGCTTCAGCACCACCAGCAAATACCACATCACAACGACCGGACCGGAGTAAATCCAGTGCAGTCCCAATCGCGGTTGTTGCTGAAGCACATGCGGTTGCGGTCACCATGTTGGGGCCGGTGGAACCAAGTTCCATCGAGATATGGCCGCTGACCATATTGGAAATCAAGCGAGGGATGAGGTGTGGTGTCACACGGTCAGAACCACGTTCGCGCATGACTTCGTGTTGCTCATCCCAGATAGGTGCGCCTCCGATACCACAGCCCATCACGACACCAACACGCGTGGGATCCCAGGTAGAGGTATCAAGTTCGCTTGATGCCACGGCTTCTTTCAGTGAGGCAAGAGCCAAAATGACAAACCGTTCCAACTTACGGGCTTGACGTCCAAGTAATGCCGCGGCATCAAAGGCCTCAGGTACTCGTGCTGAAAAATCAACACGGATGCCCTCAAGGTTGGGATCACGCGACGCTTTGCCCACGCCAGCGAGCATGGCGTCCCAAGAGGAGGCCACATCAATACCGGCTGGACAAACCAGCCCCATCCCAGTGACGTGAGCGGCCATCATAATTAGTTAACCTTGCTGTTCAGGAGTTCGATTACATCGCCGACCGTGCTCAGTTTCGCGGCCTCTTCTTCGGTAATGTGTACCTCCAATTCATCTTCGATATTCATTGACAGCTCGACGATGTCCAAGCTATCAAGGTCCAAACTTTCAAACGTCGCATCGTTTGTGATGTTTTCGGCTGGAATCTCGAATTTTTCGACAAGGAGGTTGTTAATCACTTGTTCGACATTTGCACTCATTGTTCTTCCTTTTCTTGGGTTGTCGTTATGAAAATATGTCGGGAATTGGAGGGAGGTCCGGCCAGATAAGTGTTGTCGAGCCCCAGGTCAGACCTGCGCCGAATGCGGTTAAGGCAACGGTGTCGCCTGCCTTGAGCACACCTTGTTCACTCGCCTCCGTCAAGGCTAAAGGAATAGATGCCGCAGATGTATTTCCATACGCCTGCAAATTTGTAAAGGCCTTAGCTGGATCCAGGTGTAGCCGTTGGGCGACCGCATGAAGAATACGTTGGTTAGCCTGGTGGCCAATTAGATGATCAAGCTGATCGATGGACCAGCCGCGCATGTCAAGCGCAGCTTGGGTGCTCGTGGCCATGGCCGGTACTGCTCGCTTATAGACCTGAGTACCATTCATCTGTAAAAACCAATGGTGATCGATATTCACCTGTTCATTGAAGTGCCAGGCCGGGTTCATCATCTGATCCGAACCTCGCCAATCCAAAATATCGCTCGCAGTTCCATCGGTATGTAAATCAAATGGACCGAGCGCGCCTGGTTCGTCAACCTCTCCTGGAGTGTAGATAGCCGCGCCGGCACCATCACCGAACAAGATGGCTGTTCCTCGATCATCGGGGGCAATGCTCGTACTCGTCACTTCAGCACCGATTACTAAGACATTCTTGGCGATACCGGCTGCAATTAACCCTTGGGCTATGGCTGATCCATAAACAAAACCAGAACAAGCCGCCTGAATGTCAAAGGCGAACGGGGTGCGAATGCCCAGCTTTGATGCAATGGTTGCGGCTCCCGTGACGCATCGTGATGGTGGGGTAAAGGTGGCCTTGATGACGGTATCAATACGATCGATACCTGCCGAAACAGATCCCGCGAAGTGTGTAAGGGCCATGCGGGCAGCGGTTTCACCAAGATCGTCGCTACTTTGGCCTGGCTGTGCCCAGCGGCGCTCACGGATTCCGGTTCGAGTCCGGATCCACTCGTCATTGGTATCCATAACCGCGGCGAGATCGTCATTGGTAACGATACGGTCAGGGACCGCTTTCCCTAGACCAGACAGCACAGCAACAGCATTCACGGCCACAACCCTATTGACCGAGCAGGCCTTAGCAACACATTTTTGACAATCGTGTCAATTTTTAGTTGTTTTCTAATGATTCGGTAAAAAGCGAGGCCTGAACTTTAGGTTTTGTTTGGATATGGCAGCGACGACACACTGCTTCATAACGAATCTTGTTGCCTTTGATGTCTCCTACAAGGATTTGTTCACCGTCAGTAACCATCTGGCCATCAACAAGACGGGCATTCAACGTCGCCGTTCGTCCGCAGGCACAGAGCGGGCGCGTCGGCAGGGTAATGATTTCATCTGCAAGCTCAACGAGTCGGGCCGACGCTTCAAAGAGTCGGGTTCGATAATCAGATAACAAGCCATAGGCCTCGACATCCACATCTAACACATCAACAACCTGGGCAAGTTCTTCGATTTGCTTCGCGGTGTAAAAGTGCGCCTCATCAGCAATGACGTGATAGATGGGGTTCTGTGCATGGAGTTTGGCTAAGAGATCAAACAGGTTTGTATCAGCCGTAATCTCGATTGCGGGTGCCTCCATACCAACCCGGCTACTAACCACGCCTTCAACCCTTGGGTTACAAACCAGCAAGATGGAGTTGAGATCGTGCGTTGTCGCATGGCGGTGGCGAACGAGCGTAGACAAACTCTTGCCCCCGCCCATTGGGGCATGACTAAATGTGAGTTTGGACATGACAGGCTCCTCATTCAACTTGACAATCGGCTTAGGGTTGAGTCAACGCTGTTTGGGTTGGAGGGATAATGAGTACACAAGCAGAATACGAGGCCGCCTACTTCACTTTGTTACGAGCAAGGGAAGATCTGGACCACTTACACCGCTATGAATCCATTCTGGAAGAGGAACAGACCCGGCTTACGCAATGGATTGCTATGTTACGTGATCAGTCAGGGAGCGAGGTACCACCAGTCATTCGACGACGATTGGATGATTCGGTCAAACCTACGATTGAGGCAATACAACAACGCATACTCCTCGTGCAATCTGAACTAAAATCCTTACCAAAACGGGTAGAAGCACAGCGTGTGTTTGTGCATGAGTGCGAAATAGAGGTTAATGCACTGAAACCCTAGGCTGACTCGATTCGAGGCTATCCCTCAGCGGCTTCGGCTTGAGCATCTTCAATTGCCAAGACTAGGTCTTCCCATTGGGTGCTGAGTTCTGCTACTCGGTCTTTCACAGCAGCGTGTTCCAGCATCAACTCTTGAACCCTAGTTGAGTCCTCATACACGGTAGGATCGGCCAGCGCCGTTTCCACCAATCGCTGCTGTTCCTCGGCTGCCATAAGGTCTTCTTCTGCTTGCATGCACTGTGCCCGAAGAGCCTTTGTTGCCGCCGCAATCCGCTGCCGTCGCTCGGCGGCTTCCCGGCGTTCTGTCTTCGCATCACGTACTCCCGACTGGCTGGAATCCACAGAAGTCCTCGCCCAAGTCGGACCGGTGGACTCAATAGGGCGACCAAGTTCATCAAGCCCCATTTTTTCGGTCCAGTCAGCATACGACCCAAGGTATTTACGAGCCGTTTGGTTGTGGACGTGCACGATGACATCTGCGACGGATCGAATCAAGTGCCGATCGTGGGTAATCAATACGACCGTACCTGGATAGGCCAATAATGCGGATTCAATCACATTCCGACTTTCCATATCCAAGTGGTTCGTTGGTTCGTCCATACACAACAAATTGGCTGGACGGGCAATGAGTTTAGCCAGGGCAACACGGGCGCGTTCACCCCCACTCATCACGCTGATCCGTTTATCGGCATCCTCTCCAGAGAATAAAAATGCGCCCAGCACATCACGTGGATTGACCGTTGCGGTATCCACAACATCAGCAATTTCTTGGACTGCTGTTTTATTCATATCAAGTGCATCGACCTGGTGCTGGGTATAGTGCGCAACCGTCACATTGTGACCGAGCGTGCGTGTTCCAGTATCACTTTCTAATTGTCCAACTAATACATTGAGGAGCGTCGACTTACCTGCTCCATTTGGACCAACGAGCGCCACTTTCTCTCCACGCTCAAGGGAAAGGTTGACCCCCGCCAAGACAAGATGGTCACCAAAATGCTTGGATACATCAGCTAACTCCACAACTGTGCGACCAGCACGAGGGGCATCACCGAAGGAAAGATGCATGGTCTTGGTTGCTTGGGTCGGGTCTTCGATGCGTTCAATCTTGTCCAGCATTTTCACTCGGCTTTGCACTTGACGTGCTTTTGTTGCCTTGTAGCGGAATCGTTCAATGAACCGCTCGACCTCGGCCAGTTTGCGGGCTTGGGACTTACTTGCCGCTACTTGTTGCTCAATCCGTTGTGCACGTTGTTCCACATAGGCTTCAAAATTGCCCGAATACGTGGTCACCTCTCCATCTCGAACCTCAACAATTTGGTTTGTTGTCGCATTCAAAAAGTCTCGGTCGTGGCTGACAACCATGATGGCACCGTCGTAGCGGATCAAAAACTCTTGGAGCCATCCCACACTTTCTAAATCGAGGTGGTTTGTCGGTTCGTCAAGGAGGAGGACACTGGGATTTCGGAGGAGTAAACGACCAAGGGCTACTCGCATCATCTGCCCACCGCTAAGGGTGCGTAATGGCTGTTCCATAGCGTCTTGTGGGAACCCCAATCCCGCCAAGATGCGGCTCGCACGTGCGTCAAGGTCGTATCCACCGAGTACTTCAATCTGGCTTTGCACCCGACCAAGGGAATCAATCAGAACCGTGTCTTCGGACCGGTCTGCAAGTTGTTCACTCAATTCCAATACCTGTTCCTGTAAGGCGGTGACTGGGTGGTCGTGCATGACGAGATCTTTGGGGGTGGGATTGATACCGCCGTTTGCAGACGCCATGTGGGCAGCCCATTCGGCAACATCTTGTTCAAGTACACCAACGGTTACCGACCGCCCAATGGCAACTTCACCTGAAGTGGGTTGCTCGATACCTTGAATAATGCGTATAAGGGTGGATTTGCCGGCACCATTTGGCCCTACAACTCCAATACGTGCCCCGGCACTGATACGTAGTTGCACCCCATCAAATAGGGTTCGGGTGCCGTGAGATTTACTGATATTGGAGAGCGTAATCACAGCTCAACAGGGTAGCGGGCGTACAAAATGAATGGGTCTATTCTCGACATATTTGTACGTATCGGATGTGCTAGTGGCTTAATTGGCTGACATCGGGCACACTTGATGGGTGAACGAAGCCGACCAATCGCCTGAGTCCCCTGTATCCGAAGGCTCAACAGATGACCACTTGCCATTCGCATCGAGTCGAGAAATCGCACCTCAAAAACAGGTCATTAGCCGTATATCGGCCCTTTTGCTCTTCGTTTTTTTGTTTCCCGCACTGCTTACCGTTGCGGCTTCAATTACCGATCGACCCATTGTTCAGGGTGAACCCAGTCCACGAACGGTCCTAGCTGGGACTCCCATTTCAGCAATTGACCAAGAAGAAACGAAACGACTCCAAGATGAAGCGCGCGAACAAGTCACACCTGTACTGAAGCGTGACAATGAGGCGATAGCGAACATCATTCAAGAGGTTAACGAAACCTTTAACACGGTAGGTAACATCATTAAGCAAGGCATTTCAACCGATCCTGCCGTGCCGTCGATCACACCTGAAGAATTGTCAATGCGTATTGACGACGCAGTCAAAGCCATTGACCTCGAAGGTGGGCAGTTGCTCGCCAATATGAGTGATGCACAGCTTGCCCAAACACGAAGTCTGGCGGTTGCGTTGGCCCAACGGGCTGCAACCAAGGACATCACTGAATCAACCATTCAGCGCATCAAAGATGAGGATATTCCTACCTGGGCGGCAAGCTCAGGGGCCTCATACAAAGTGGCCACAAAGGTATTGACTCCCATTATTACAACCGCTACGCGTCCAACTGCTGTTGTCGATGAAGCCGCCACAGTACTTGAACGCAATAAGGCCGCCGCAAAGGTTGAAAATGTTGAATACTCGGTGCCCCGTGGGGGGACCATTGTTCAAGTTGGTGAAGTTGTCACACCCGTTCAGATGCAAGCACTAACCCAGGCTGGACTGCGTGGAACAGACCCGTACTCAGAGTTCTTCACCGCATTATTTGTGATGGTGTCCTTGCTTATTGCTGGTGGGTATTTTCTGAAAACATTCCGCCAATCAGTATGGCAATCGGGGCAAAAGCTGTTGTTGTTGTCTATCTGTATCAACCTGACGGCAGTCATGGTGTTCGTGGCTGAAATCACGACGACGGTCGGCCCCATTAAATGGTTTGCATTGCCGGTTGCCGCAACGATCATGCTCATCACGATTCTCTTTGACAGTCGTGTTGGTATTTTGTCGGTGGTGCCACTCTTGGCGATGGTGTCCTTACGCGGAATGGTTAATCCGATGACCGTTCCGTTTATGGCGTTCATCGCATTATTGCCTATTCCGATGGTCGGGCGACTGAGTGCACGTGGCGATTTACGTATGGCGACGGGCAAAATCATTGTGGCCTATGTGATTGCAGCGGTGCTCTTCGAGATTGGTGCCAACGGAATAGGAAATGTCCAACTGGCGGCTGGAATGGGTGTAGCGGGTGGCGTATTAACGCTCCTGCTGGTCAATGGCCTGCTTCCATTTCTTGAAAGCCATTTTGATGTCATCACTGCGACGATTTTGCTTGATTACGCCGATCGGAATAACACCCTGTTACGCGAGTTGGAAACAAAGGCGATTGGTACGTATAACCACAGTGTGCTGGTTGCCATGTTGTCAGCCCGGTGTGCTCGTGCCATTCGTGCCGATGGACTGTTGGCTGAGGTGATGGCCTTGTACCACGACATTGGCAAAGTGGTACGCCCCTATTTCTTCGTTGAGAACCAAACTGGCTTATCTAACCCTCACGATGAGTTGAACGACCCACTCCAAAGTGCCGTGATTATTCGTCGCCATGTGGAAGACGGGGTTGAAATGGCTACGTTGCACAAACTTCCGAGTGCCATTATCGACGGTATCCGCACCCATCACGGCACCACCCTGGTGGCCTACTTCTATCGTGTGGCCGCAAAAGATGCGAAAGAGCACGGGGAAGAACTCCCAGATAAAGAACAGTTCCGGTACCAAGGCATCAAACCGTTTACAAAGGAACAGGCGATTTTGATGCTCAGTGACTGTTGTGAAGGCGCAACCCGTGCAGCCAGCCAAAGTGGAACACCGTTGACCCATGACCAAATCAAGGCAATTGTGTCTGGAATGATTACCGATCGAGTTACGGACGGCCAGCTCGATGATTCTCCGCTCACATTTGCTGATTTAAGAATTGTCGAAGAAGTTTTGATTCAAAGCCTTGTCGGTGTTTACCATCCCAGGATTGCCTACCCAGAGCCGGTAGAAATAGAAGACAGCCAAATACAAGAGAAAACGAGTAGGTAGAGGCATATGACCACTGGGGCTCAACATATTGCACGCACACTCCTTCGGCGCGGAATCACGCTGATTGCCACCAGAGCATCACTTGGAACGGCTCCGCTTCACATTGCGGCCCAAGCAGCGAATATCACTGTCGTTAAGATGCCTGATGCTGCATCAGTCCTTCGTGTAGCCGATGGTGCCGCTCGTCGTAAGGGTCGGACCAGTGTGGCACTACTTGATGGTCACGATGATGTCCAAGATGCACTGGGGCCTTGGGATGAAGCGGTCAAGGCAGAGACCCCGATCCTGATTATCGTGTCTTGTACTGAAGAACCCTCAATCGCTGAGGAACAGCGTGGACGATACACGAAGGAACGTAAAACCCTTGCTGAAGACCTTCGATATTGTTTGCAAGAAGCTGCCACATCGCCCAGCGGCCCGGTGCTGTGGTATGTCAATGACGAGGCGCTACAAGATGATGCGACTGACCGTCTCGCTGGTGAGAACCAAGTTCAGGTCACCCATAGCGACAGCGGTATCGAGCACGTGCAATTACGCCGAGCTGCGGCAATGGTGGACGAGGCACAACGAGTCCTGATCTGGGCAGGAGGTGGTGCATTACGGGCCCAAGCCGGCATAGAGGTCGCTGAGTTAGCTGACCGTATTGGAGCGCCCGTCATCACGACGATCCAGGCGGTTGGATTGCTACCAGCCCGCCATCCTTGTCTGGTTGGTCTTCCGCCGCATCTTCCCGCGGTTGGGCAACTTTGGGATGATGCAGATTTGGTTATTGCCATTGGGTCAGATTTTGACCATCACCAAATGCAGGGTGGGTTAATGCCGGCACCAAATAAGATGATTGCGATCAACATTGATCCTGACGTTGGTGGCACAACCTATCCCCCAACCGTGCTGTTGCGTGGCGACGCAAAAATTGTTACCAAAGCCCTCGTTGCCGCCGTGACCTATCGCGGTGGTACGGCAGCAGTCCGCAATCGTAATGAGGAAATCCGACGCTCAAGTCGTGCCCAATTGGAAGAAACCAATCCCAAGGATATTGAGCTTATTACCGCACTCGGAGCGGCTATCCCCGACCGTGGTCTTGTTGTAGCCGACTGGTCTCTTGTGGGCTCGTGGCTGGCAGATTTACACGAATGGACGATGCCTCGCTCCCTTGCTATGGCAGCCCGTGAAGGCCAAACACGCTGGGCGGTTGCCGCATGGGTAGGAGCGGCACTCGGAGCATGGTCCGCTAAGGATGACCAACCGATTATTGGTATCACTGGTGAGCAAGGCGTTTTGGCCAACCTTGGTGTCTTGGCGTCCCTAGCTGCTATTAACACAACGAATGAACAAGTACCGGCCACCTTAGTTGTAATTGACGATGGTGGGTTTGGGCGATTGCGAGCACACCTTGCCATGGCCGGCGCACCATCATTCCCGGCTGAAGTTCCAACACCAGATATTGCCGCACTCGTACGAACACTTGGGTTGCGAGCTGACCGTGTCAATAACGTGAATGAACTCACCAGCGCCTTAAATGTGCATTTAGCTACACCTGACCCAACGGTTCTTGTAGTGCAGACTCGACCGTCACTACCAGCCTCTGATGCAGCGGTGTGGTATCGCCGCAGTAATCATGCAGAGTGAGGATAAGCATGGTTACGCCATCTGTATTTATTGAATGGTCAGAGCTCTTTATTGCATCTCTCGATGATGATTTGATCGACCTTTGGACGGTTGCGGCGCACCAACTTCAAGTTGATGCCCAAGCACTGTCACGTACCGCTAAGGGTTTTCAAGAAACGCATCACGACCAAGCATTGCGCATTGTTGATGTCGTGAGTGAGGTTGATGCAGTCCACGATGTTGATGTAGCTGCAACAATCATGGCAATTACGCAGACACATGACCTTGATGAATGGGCGCCAACTATTCGTCATGATCCAGAGAAGGTCGCCCTTTTACAGAAGCTACATGCAGCAGGTATTCATATCGGGATTATCTCCGAAAGTGTGTGGTCACGGAATTGGGTCCATCAATTTTTGGACCGAGATCATGTGGCATATGACAAGCTCATCATTGCCAATGAGGGGAATTGGCGTTTGCACTTCCCAGATGCCTGGGAGGATGCGGTCACCCATCTTGGTCCTGGTGAAGTCATCTGTTCTGACGAACGTAAGGCATCAGGAGCGATTCAGATCAACTTACGAATTCGTTCGTGGCTGTGGGTACATACCCAGGCCAAAGTGATATCCGACCTTACCCCGTATGCGGAGAATAGTTAAATTGCCTGTCGATGGTGGCCTAGTCGACGGCGAGCCACTCCGAGACCGAGAAAACAGACGGAAAAGGCGCCCGCTAACCAGGGCAGTACTGGATTCAGATAGGCAGCTGGGGTGAATCCAGTCCGTGGTTGAAACGATTGTTGGAGGGAAGCACCTTCAAGGTACTGCGTGCGTTGGTGAATCCGACCATCTGGCGTGATAAATGCACTTGGTCCGCTGAGTGAGGCATGCACGACTGGTCGCCCATACTCAACCGCACGAAATCGACTAATAGCGACGTGCTGATCTTTCATTGCTGTGGATCCAAAACTGGCGTTATTTGTGCTCACCACAAGTACACCAGGATTCTTGGCCATAGCTTGACTGATCATCGATGAAAACGCACTTTCATAGCAAATGACCGCACCTACTCGTGTCTGTGCAACGGCAACTGAATCAGGGCCGTGCCCGGGCACCATATGCCCGATGAGTTGTGCACTTGGTACCCATCCCAGTAGTTTCGGGTAAGGGAAAAACTCGCCAAAGGGCACCAATTTGTACTTTGCAATAGATGTCACAAGTTGACCTGACTGATAGACCCCTATGACATTGGTCAACTCACCGTCTGCGGTATGCCCATTTTGGCCAACAAATACGGTGGACGCTCCAATGCGGGCTAACAGCGTATCTCGGTCCTGCTTGAGCCTAGCTTGATTGGGTGCATCAGGATCATTATCAAAACTATTTTCAGGCCAGACAAGGAGATCGACTCGTGGTAACGGTGCCCTCTCCCATTGCGCCGCCAATATATCAATCACCCGCTGGTTTTTGGGATCAACCGCACTTATCCCAGCTGCAAACGTATGGCGTACATCTCCAGATTGAGTAATGCCGACCGTAAGGGGCGGACCAGATGCTGTCGTCAATGGTGCAGGAACGTGCGATAATCCAATACCTACACCTATGACAGCAACCGTAGCTAGGATCAAGCGGGTCCAATACGCCCGGTTGACGATTGATTCAGCTAATCCCATACCCAGCACCATAATGGCCATTGAGGTGCCCCAGCTCCCAAGCCACGGTGCGTAGGCCAGTAACCAACTTCCCGTCCCTTGACTGTGATGTAACTGCGCCCAGGCAAAGCCACCGAATGGTACGGCAGCACGGGTAGCTTCGAGGGTTACCCAAGCGCTAGGGACAAGGAGCCATCGCCACGGTGCGTTACGCGCGAACCAGAGCAAGGCACCGAGTGCACCGATTAACCCACCCTCAATAGCGATGAGGGCGATATACGGCACTGGTCCAAATACCCGCATCCATGCGCAGGCAAGGGATAGCCAGCACAGGCCGAATAGAAGCGATACACCACCGGACTGCCGCCATGAATTGGTATGGCTCAACCCATGCCACCATAGGGCAATGCCAATGACGGCTGCTGATCCAACCCCCCAGGGATCCCAAGCTAATGCGGTGACACAACCACCCAGAACCCCAAAGAAATATGGGGATCTGAGTAGAGACAGCCTGGCATTAGATACAGTCTGCGCAAATGTTGTGTTCTGGATCGGCAAGTTGGCTCGGTTTCTTCACTAAGAAACACTCAGTACAGGTGAACTCATCTTCACCGATCAGTTCGACCGCCTGAGGTTCACGACGTCCACGTGTTGGGAGTTCATCAGCATCTAGCGGTGCAACTTCACTTTCAACATCAATGTCTTCGTCATCGAGGTCATCGTCGTCATCCTCATCCTCGTCCTCATCGTCGTCCTCATCGAAATCATCGTCAAGGTCATCGTCGTCATCGAGGTCATCCGTGGTTGACGCATCATACTCGTCGTCATCACCGTAGAAGTCTTCGTAGGTGTCGTCTGTATCGTCGTCATCGCCATCAAAGTCAGCTTCTTCGTCAAGACTGACTTCAAGGTTTTCGTCGTCATCATCAATTGGATCGTCGTGTAAATCCAAGTCACTCATCTCTCGCCCTCCAATTTGTATTGCGGGAACTGTTTATAGGTCCATCCGCAAAAAAGCAACTGTTAGGGCCGAAAAACTTATAATTTTGATGAACTATTACATAAAGTCATACCACATTGCGGGTCCAAGCACTGGCCAGTGCATCGGCATATTCATTCCAACGGTTGCCCGCATGTGCTTTCACCCAACGGAGTTCAATCCAGGGTTTGGCCTGTAGCAGCTCGAAGGCTGGTTGCACCAAATCAAGGTTTTCGACGGGGCCGGTTTTACGTTTCCAGCCTCGTTTTGCCCATCCAGGTGCCCATTCTGTCAGGCTCCGCACCGCCAAATTGGAATCTGTCCACACAATCGTTGGCGTTTGATCGGGAACAAGTGCGATTCCTTGCAAAATCGCCGTATATTCCATCCGGTTATTGGTTGTATCAGGGTCATGCCCAAAGCGACGGTCAATCAGTTCGTTATCCACGACATACACGGCGCCCCAACCCCCAGGACCGGGGTTGGGGATACAGGCTCCATCCGTGAATACACCACTTGTTGGTCCAGCGCTGTAACGCGCGAGAACCTGCTCAGTTGTGTTCCCAGCCATTACAGCACAACATAATCCGTACTGGTTGTATTCAGGCGTTCCCCACCTTCTTTAGTGCATGCCACAATGTCCTCAATACGCATACCCCACTCCCCCGGCTTATAGATGCCTGGTTCTACGCTGAACGCCATCCCTGGTTCTAATAGCGTGTCATTTGACTCAAAAATGTATGGGTCTTCGTGTACTTCAAGGCCAATACCGTGCCCGGTCCGGTGTAAGAGATATTCACCGTACCCACCATCAATAATTATTGATCGGCAGATTCGATCTATTTCACCAGCACGAATACCTGGACGAACAGCGGCACATCCAGCTGCCTGGCTGGCTTGAAGCACGCGATAGGCCTCGTCGTACCCTTCTGGGGCGTGACCCATCACATAGTTGCGCGTGCAGTCACTGAAATAGTGATCTACCGGGCCGCCTATGTCTACCACAACGGCTTCTCCTTCATTGATGACTCGATCAGTTGGACTGTGATGTGGACTTGCTCCGTTTTCGCCAGCTCCAACAATGATGAACTCGGCCACACTATGACCCTCTTCTCGCATCATGCGGTCAATCTCTTTGGCCACTTCTTTCTCAGTCCGGCCAACCTTCAACACTTCACCCATACGTTGATGCACACGATCAATTGCTGCACCCGCAGCCCGTAACTTGGCAATTTCATCGTCGGTTTTCACCTGGCGAACCGGCTGCATAATCGGCCCACCATGCGCCAGGTGCACCCCAGGGAAGCGATGAACAAGATCTACAACATATTGACCCCAAAGGTGTTGGCCAATTGCAATCGTCGTTTCAGCACCGATGGAGCCAAGTGCTTCAGCTACCTTGTCCCACGGCCCATGTTGTTCATCCCAGATCAATGGGGTGATAGACGGGTCAAAGGTATTGGACTGAAATCCTGGGTACTCCATGCGCGGCAAAATAATGGAAGCGTCACCAGATTTGGTGACCAGCAACCCGGTGAGCCGCTCCATCGGGTGCGTGTGCCACCCACTCAAAGCGGAAAGGTCTGGGCCAGGGCCAACCAATAACGCATCAATGTTATTCGCATTCAAGGCAGCCGCGGCTTTTTGGACAGGAGTTACATGCTGTTCTTCTGGGTTATGCGCACTCATAGGCCATACCATAGGCGCACCCAAACACGTTGCATGAAGTCCGCTAAACTAAAGGCGAAGCCTTTTTGTTGTGCCTGCTGCATGGCATTTCAAACTGTGCTAAATTAGCTGACCTTGCGTGCTCGTGCGCGCCTCTATTTGTCTGTTTTTGTCCAGGAGACACCCAATGGCTAAGAAGTCCAAGATCGCCCGCAACCAGCAACGCGCCGTACTGGTTGAAAAGTACGCCGAACGCCGCGCTGAGTTGAAGGCCATCATCAAGGACCTCAACACGAGCTTTGATGAGAAAATTGCGGCTCGTGATGCGTTGAACAAGCTCCCAAAGGACTCCAGCCGTGTACGTCTACGCAACCGTGACTCATTAAATGGCCGTCCTCGCGGCTACGTTGGGTTGGCTGGGTTGAGCCGTGTTACCTTCCGTAAACTGGCGCACAAAGGTGAGCTTCCTGGGATCACCAAGTCTTCTTGGTAATCCAATTTAAAGGTTGAAACGGGGCATTTCGCCCCGTTTTTTGCGTGCTCCTAACCCTGTCTAAAAATAGTGCACGAGCCAGTGTGCACGGCCGTTAACAACACGGTTTACGACCGGCACTCTTCCTTATCCGTTATTCCTTATCCACTATTAAAACGGTTGATCATGGGCATTAGTCGTTGTAGGTGACCTGACAAAGCCCATGCATGCAATACCCATTGGGACGGTAGTGCAAATATTGCTGGTGATCTGGTTCAGCCAACCAGTATGGGTGAAAGTCCTTGTGTATTTCTGTTACTGAGGGGCTATAACCAGCTGCAACAAGACGTTCATCATAGTGAGCTTTTGCCTTAACAGCCGCGTCATATTGTTCGGGTGTGTGGGTGAATATTGCGCTGCGATACTGAGTGCCAACATCGTTACCCTGACGATTCAGTGTCGTGGGATCGTGGATTTCAAAAAATGTGGCTAAGAGGGTTTCTAGTTGCTCTGGTTCATAGGTGACCTGCACGGTTTCAGCATGCCCAGTCTGCCCAGTGCAGACCTCCCGATAGGTCGGACTTGTTGTTTGTCCGCCCTGGTAACCCACACTGGTGGTGTGGACGCCATCAAGCTGCCAGAACAAGCGTTCAGCCCCCCAGAAACAGCCTGCAGCTAGACCAATGGTGTCATAGCCCTCGGGGGTGGGTGCGGTGTAGTCCGTGTGTAAAACCGGATGAATCGTGTCGCTCATCACACCGGTATACCTGTCCTAGCGATGGATCGTCTTAGGATTGCCAAGAATGTACGTCCACATTGCCACAACAAGAACTCCCACAAGCAAAATTGACGAACTGACCAGTAATTGAAACCGTCCAGCTTCAAGCACACTTGCCCCTCCAAATACTGCTCCCACAAATGCCCCTGGCAGCGTTACTACCCCGATATTGCGAGTTTGATCAGTGCCTGCAATCACCGCGGTAGATCCTGCTCGACGCATTACTGATCGGGTGGCCAGACGCATCGGGGCACCAAGGGCCAGCCATCCCTCCACGTCCTGAACGTGCTGGGTAAGTGCTTGACTAACTTCCCTACCCATCAATGTGCTTGCAATCATCGAATGGCCAATCAAAATACCGCCGATACTCAACAGGTATCGTCCTTCGAGTGGCAGGGCATGGGTTCCGAATACGAGCAGCATTGGGACAGCAACTGCGATGATAACCACTCCGGCAATGACGGGAAGGCTTTGAAACGATAGTTGTAGCCGTTGCCGGATGGTCAATGATGCAACCCCAACCATCACACCTAAGAAGGCCAGGGTTAGCGGGACATGGGTAAGCACACCTGAAAGAACCACGCTTAAAAGCGCTAATTGAACTGTTGCTCGAAGAATTGCCCATGGTTGGATCCACGGTTGTTCAAGGCCAAGCCACCACGCAAGTCCGGTGGTGAGTGCCCCCACCCCGATAAGTGATACCACCGTAGGGAACATGGCGTACAGGATTTGATCAACCATCTCAACTACCTTATGTGGTGCTTAGTAACCAACGCCGAACAATAAAAGCACCATGTTGGACATTTTTTTCGATAGCTTGCCTACTGCGACGGTGTTGTATTCAATCGTCGCCAATATCATCCGAGTCATCGCGATTGGGGTCGTCCCCTACAACCGGCGTCCAAGTGCAGCTACAGCTTGGCTGATGCTCATCATGCTTGAGCCCATCATCGGAACTCTTGTGTTTTCCATCCTGGGTAGCAACAAGTTAAATGCCCGTCGCCAGCGTATCCAACGAGCGGTCAATAGGGGGTTGAAGGCGATGTGGTTGGACACACCTGATACACCCCCCAATGAGTTGTTACCCGAAGGGCTTGAACGGGTGATCGCAATGAACCGCAAGATGACTGAATTACCAAGTTTGTTTGGTATCAACCGTGCTATTTCGTCTGACTATCAGACAAGTATCGATCAGATTATTCATGCCATTGATGAGTCACGCTATTACGTGCACATGCTCTTTTACATCATGGCAAAGGATGAACGTACAACCCCTATTTTCGATGCCATGAAACGTGCTGTTGACCGTGGGGTTAGGGTACGCGTGCTCTATGACCATATTGGAAGCCGTAAATATCCCGGCTTTGCCGAGATGCGTGAGTTTATGACCAATAACGGCATCGACCACCATATGACGGCACCCGTTCTGCCCTTCGACGGTGAGTTCAATCGACCGGACCTGCGAAACCACCGCAAGCTCATGGTTGTTGATGGGAATGTTGGTTTCACCGGCTCATTTAACATGATCGATTCAACCTACCTAGATGAACAAAACGTTGCCTTGGGACGCCATTGGAATGAAGTAACAATCCTGCTGAATGGACAAATTGTCTCCCAATTAGACAATATTTTTGCACTTGATTGGGCAAGTGAAACAAATGAAACCCTGCCCGTATCCATTCCTGATGCTGCCCAACGCCAACATATTTCGTATGTTTCTCGTCACACCGATGATGAGATGAATGTGTTTCAGCTCATCCCGAGTGGCCCAGGATATGCCGAAGAACCAAACCTGCGGCTATTTACAACCCTGATTGAACAAGCCCAAGAACACGTTGCGATTGTAAGTCCCTACTTCATTCCTGATACTCCACTGATGCAGGCCATTACGAGTGCGGCTTATCGGGGTGTCGAAGTGGAGTTATTTGTCAATGAACGTGGTGATCAGATGATGGTGGACCTTGCCCAACGTTCTTACTACGAACCCTTGCTTGACGCTGGGGTAACGATCTGGCTATGGCCACAACCGGAGATCTTGCACGCGAAGTTTGTCACGATTGACCGGCAGGTATCGGTGCTCGGTTCATCAAATATGGATATGCGTTCATTCGGGTTGAACCATGAGATTTCCCTCCTGGCAAGTAATGGCAATGTCAACCGCGACCTGCATAAAGTGCTTCGTACCTATCGAACGAAATGCACTGTGTTAGATAGAGACCGATGGGGACGGCGGTCATGGGTCACGCGATACCTTGAGAGCTTGATGCGCTTAACGAGTGCCCTTCAATAACTCTTCTTGCCCTAAGACGTTGTGTAACCACGTGACCGCAGCGTGGACACTCATTACGAGTGGCCCCGGTGGCGGTGGTGGTCGGCGCCAAACCAAGATCGGAGTTTGAGTCGCCACTGCGGCTCGAATCTTTGCATCATCCCCACCGGCATTCCTGGTGACGAGCGCATCACAGCGTTCCAAAATGGCAAGCTCATCTTCATACTTGAATGGACCACGTTGAGTAATTGTCTCAACACGATCAATTCCTGTTGTATCAGCGGGGTCAATAGAGCGAAGGACCACCGTGATAGCTTGACCAAGGCCCATCCACGGTTCCAGATATGTCCGTCCGGTCGTCACAAAGACACGTTGCCAATGGTGGGCGCGTACATGGGCCACGGCTTCTTCTCCCCCATCCACCTCTATCCAAGTCGCATCAGGTGGTGGCGTCCATGCCGGACGATCGAGACGAAGATGGGGAATCTGCGCATCCTGGCTGGCTGCAGCTACATTCGCATGCATGGTGGCCGCATAGGGATGGGTCGCATCAATCACAGCCCGAACCTGATAGGTACGAAGGAAGCTGATGAGTCCGTGTACACCACCAAATCCACCCCGTCGAACCGTTACACTCGGCGCAAGTTCGGTCTGGCTATGCAGCGTTGTGCCGGCCAAACTGAGGGTTATTGCCACCTGGTCAGCCAAGGCTTCAGTAAGGTGACGAGCCTGGGTGCTACCACCCAAAATGAGCACATGGGGACGTGCTGGTACACCCATCAGTTAAATATCCGGTTCTGGAGGGTTCTGGTCTTGGTGATCTTGACGCAATAACGTCACATCAAAGAGCCACCCGTGGGTTTCAGCCAATTCGGCGCGTTTAGCTGGTATGCGCTGCTGCATCTCATCCAGCGGACCGTGGTCAAGTTCTTCTTGTGCTAGCCCGACAAAGGCGCCCCAATAGGCAGTCCATCCCGCGGGATCCTGCGTCCATACATGCCCCTTGGCGTCAACCATGTCCACGACCGTGCCATGATTAGCGGGAAGTCCATGTTGCAGTTGCCGACCTGTCGTGATCAATACCGACTGACCAATCTCGGTTTGGGCAACACCGTGGGCAGCCGCAAGAGCAGAAACACTGGTCACGCCTGGAATGACGTCCATTTGAACCCCTGGATAGGTTCTTACCCCTTCAATCGTGCCATCAAAGAGTGTGGGGCAACCCCAGGTGAGTATGGCAACGTTGGTGACGTCGAGCGCATCCAGTGCTGCAGCAATAGCGGCGGCTTGTTGTTCTCGAAACTGTTGGACACTGTGCCGGTATGCTCCACGAGGACGGTTGCGCACACTTGGCATGGGGAGATCGATCAGACGATGGGCATCTGGATTAACGAGATGCCGCTGTGCAATACTGCGGCGTGTATCCCCTGTTGTTGTCCCTGCTTTGGTTGGCAGCAGAATAACGTCATGTGCATTTAGGGCATTGACTGCTTGCACGGTGATTTGGTCCGGGTGACCCGGACCAATACCGATGATCGTAACGTGCACTAGAGACGTACCACCGCATCAATATCGGGGTGCTTCTTTAGCCAGGCATCAATGTAAGGACATGTGGGTTTGACCCGTAGGTCCGTACTGGTGGCTTCAGCGACCAATGCTTCTACCAACTTGCTTGCAATACCTTCACCACGGTGCGCCGGATCAACTACGGTCGAATAGGCATCAATGTACCCATCATGATGTGCGTACTTGATATAGCCAACGCTGAGAGCATCTTTCGTTGCTTCAAACGCAGACCCATTATTCGTGATTGTGATTGATGATTGTTCGCTCATACGTTGAGCTTAGCGATGGCTGCACGAAATTAATGGTTCAAATCTTTGTTACCAGACTTTTTCATTCCGTATGCTGCAACAATGCCCGTTGGATCTGACAGACAACTGGACGAATGCCCACCCCTTGTCGTGTTCATCATCTCTGACTCGATTGGTGAGACCGGAGAGCAAATGGCAAGGGCCTCCTTGTCACAGTTTCCACGATTGACCTGTGAGCTTCGGCGTTTTCCCTATGTACATTCACCTGAAAGCGTTAATGCCATTCTGGCCGAAGCAGCGACATGCCCCCAGACGCTTGTCCTGTTTACCTTGGTGGATCCTGCCCTGGTTCGCCATGTCATCACCTCATGTACCCAAGCAGGCATTGACTATATCGATCTCCTTACGTCGGTAACTGAGCGGATACGCACGTTTACAGATCAAGAACCCGAACCAATTCCTGGTCGCATGCGACGAATGGACGAAACGTACTTTCAACGCATTGCCGCAATTGAATTTGCGGTGAAGTATGACGACGGCAAGGATCCTCGCGGGTTTCTGCAATCAGATATCGTGCTTATCGGGGTCTCACGAACATCAAAAACACCGTTGTCAATGTATCTGGCTAATCGAAACTTACTTGTTTCAAATCTGCCGCTTGTCTTAGGGTCACCCGTTCCTGATGAATTATTCAAAGTTGAAACAGGCCGGATCATCGGACTCACAAACTCACCAGAGCGGTTGAACGAAATTAGACAGACACGCATGAGTGCGATGGGTATCAAAAGTTCAAGTTCGTACACCAAACTAGAACGGATTTTAGAAGAACTCGCATTCGCAGAAGATTTATTCAGGAAAATTGGATGCCCGATTATCGATGTATCTGATAAAGCTATTGAAGAAACCGCAGAAATTGTGCTTAATCGTCTCGCACGAAATCAATTACAAAAGAAAACACCGCCTCGTTGAGCATTATTTGAGGAGAGGAACATGACTAACCAATACGTGTATGCATTTAGTGAAGGGTCTGCAGAAATGCGTTCAACCCTGGGCGGTAAAGGTGCGAATCTTGCTGAGATGACCGCTATCGGGTTGCGCGTTCCACCAGGATTTACCATTAGTACGCAATCCTGCATACGGTACCAACAAGAACGGGCGTTGTGGCCAGAACTACTTGAAGATGTTCAACATGCGATCGGTGAAGTAGAACGCGAGCTGAACAAAGGCTTCGGTAACAAACAGTCTCCGCTTCTTGTAAGCGTTCGATCTGGGGCAGTTATTTCTATGCCCGGCATGATGGATACGATTTTGAACCTGGGTTTAACTGATGAAACGGTCATCGGACTTAGAGAAACAACCCAAGATGCTCGATTTGCCTATGACTCCTATCGACGCTTTATTCAAATGTTTGCAGACGTGGCTCTCGGTGTTCCTCGCGTACGGTTTGAACTTGAGTTGGAACGTCTTAAAGAACGTGAAGGGGTTGAGGCCGACACTGAGATTAGTGCTGAAGGCTTACGAGGATTAATCGACACGTATAAAACTATTGTTGAAGAAGAATACGGATCACCATTCCCTCAAGACCCTACAACCCAATTACACCAAGCCATTGAGGCGGTGTTTCGATCCTGGGATAACCCACGAGCAAGGGTGTATCGTGATTTAAACGGTATTGACCACAATCTCGGTACGGCCGTGACCGTGCAATCAATGGTCTTTGGTAATAAAGGCCCAACCTCGGGTACTGGTGTTGCATTTACCCGTGATCCTTCAACGGGTAAGCCAGCCTTGTTTGGAGAGTTCTTATTGAATGCGCAAGGCGAAGACGTTGTGGCTGGTATCCGGACGCCGAAACCTATTGCTGAACTCGCTAATTCGATGCCTGAGGTGCATCGTGAGTTTGTTGAAACTGCCGCACTACTTGAACAGCACTATCGTGATATGCAAGATATTGAGTTCACGATTGAAGATGGAACCCTCTATTTCTTGCAGACACGCAGTGGTAAGCGAACGGCCATGGCCGCAGTTCGGGTCGCCGTGGATCTCGTTAATGAGGGCATGATTACTCGTAATGAAGCACTGAAACGAGTGGAACCAGCACATATTGATCAACTGTTACACCCCACGTTTAACCCGGATGCATTGGCTAAGGCTACGGTCTTAGCGTCCGGACTACCGGCGAGTCCAGGCGCGGCAACAGGCGGGGCGTTTTTCAGTGCGGCTGCCGTGTTGGAGGCCAATGAGAGAGGTGAAAAAGCGATTCTTGTGCGTGCCGAAACTAGCCCAGAAGACATTGAAGGTATGGTTGCGGCACAAGGGGTACTGACGGCCCGCGGTGGTATGACGAGTCACGCAGCAGTTGTGGCTCGAGGGATGGGTACTTGCTGTGTTGCCGGTTGTGCTGATATCCATGTCGACGAAGTGGCTAAAACATTTACCATCAATGGGAAGACATTCGGTGAAGGCACCAAGATTTCTTTAGATGGATCCACCGGTAAGGTCTACGCCGGTTTAGTAGAAACAAAGCTGCCTGAACTTGGAGATTCCTTTGACATCTTGATGGGGTGGGCTGACGAGGCGCGTCGGCTTGGGGTCCGTGCCAATGCCGATAACCCTGTTGATGCTGAACGAGCAGTTGCCTTTGGCGCTGAAGGCATTGGCCTGTGTCGTACGGAGCATATGTTCTTTGAAGAAAATCGTATAGCAGCAGTGCGGCGGATGATTCTGGCCGGATCAGCCGAAGAGCGTACCGCGGCACTGGCTGAGCTACTCCCCCATCAACGTTCCGATTTTGTGGGCATATTTGAAGCCATGGGTGGTCGCCCTGTGACGATTCGCTTGCTTGACCCGCCACTTCACGAGTTCTTGCCCCACGGAGAATCAGAGATAGCCGACCTTGCTAGTTCTATGGGTATTGACGTCAGCGTATTGGAAACAAGGATTCGCCAGTTAGAGGAGTTCAACCCGATGCTAGGTCATCGCGGTTGCCGCCTTGCCGTTACCCATCCTGCGATTTACCGCATGCAGGTACGTGCCATTCTTGAAGCGGCGGTCCAGGTTGTCGCTTCTGGACATGCCGTAGATCCAGAAATCATGATTCCGTTGGTCACGAGTGAAACAGAGCTTGCCTGGGTCAAAGAAGAAATCGCCGACGAGATCGCGCTTGTGTTTGCTGAACTTGAGACAACGATCCCCGTTAAGATCGGCACGATGATCGAGACACCTCGTGCCGCAATCACCGCCAAGGCGATTGCGCATGAAGCCGAGTTCTTTAGTTTCGGTACAAACGATCTTACGCAAATGACCTTTGGGTTTAGCCGTGATGATTCAGGCCCATTCATCAGTGCCTATCTTGATGAAGGCATCTTGGATATCAGCCCGTTTGAATCTATCGACCAAACGGGTGTTGGCGAATTGGTCCGTACGGCAGTGGCCGATGGACGGGAAACCAACCCAGACATCAAACTCGGTATTTGCGGTGAACACGGTGGTGATCCGGCATCCATCACATTCTTCAACACCATTGGCCTTGACTACGTATCATGTTCACCGTGGCGCGTATGTGTAGCGCGTCTAGCCGCAGCTCAGGCCACCTTGAACTAAACAGCTACCCTTTACAGCTCTATCGTTCATTGTTGAAAGGAACCTCCATGACGGCTCAATTTCACCGCCTCGAGTGGCGCTTAGATGATGAGCAGGACCAGCCGGAACAAGAAGACTCTGCGTTGAGCCAGCTCATGGGGGCAAACCCCTTCAAAAAGCTCTATGACAATCGTGTGTTGTACCTTCGTGGTGCTATCGAAGACACCAAGGCTGACGAGATCGTTGCCCAACTCTTGTCCCTTGGTGCAGAAAGTGACGACGACATCACCTTGGTTATCAACTCCCCCGGCGGTGTGATTACCGGTATGTTCGCCATTTATGATGTCATGCGGCTACTCAACGCAAAAGTCAACACCCTTTGTGTCGGGTTAGCCGCATCAGCGGGTGCCTTCTTACTGGCAACCGGCACGGGCTGGCGTGCGGCAACCCCGAATGCACGCATCATGATCCACCAGCCCCTCGGCGGGGCTCGAGGACAAGCCACCGACATCAAGATTCAAGCGGAACAGATTGTTTTTGCTCGAAACCGCCTCAACGAGATTCTGGCTGAACGTACCGGACAACCTTTCGAAAAAGTAGCAAAGGACACCGACCGTGACTTTTGGCTTGGTGCTCGTGAAGCGCTTGATTACGGGCTGATTGATCAGGTTCGCGAGACGGGCGGATTGCTCTAATCATGCCGGTTCATGCATACAAACCTCCATTCTTGGAGGTTTGTTTTGTTTTCACTAGGAAGGCCTGAAGGGGCCGCTAACCTGTATAGAATGCACGATTTCGCGTCAACTCCTTGGACTCCATCATCGTGGAGGAGCTTGCCGGTTCAACAAGAACCTTCTTGGCCAGACGAAGACCATCTCAACCGCGTGCTCACTCAACTTGCAAGTGAACCACCACTTGTGTTTGCCGGTGAAGCACGAACCCTTACGGCTGGGATGGCTAAGGCTGGGCGCGGAGAGGCCTTTGTACTCCAAGGTGGTGATTGTGCAGAAACGTTTGCTGCTGATACAGCAACTAATACACGAGAAAAAATCAAAGTACTTTTGCAAATGTCAACGGTGTTGACCTATGGCGCAAAAATGCCGGTGATAAAGATTGGACGTATCGCCGGTCAGTTTGCAAAGCCACGTTCTTCAGAAACAGAAACGGTGGACGGTGTGACGCTTCCGTCCTATCGCGGAGATGCGGTCAACGGTCTGGCCTTCACCGAAGAAGACCGGATTCCAGATCCAGATCGTCTGTTGGGGGTCTACCATCATTCGGCAACGTCATTGAACCTAATTCGCGCCCTTGTGGGTGGTGGATATGCCGACTTGAATCGAGTCCATCAGTGGAATCGTGAATTTGTAGCTGATAGCCCCCAGGGTAAACGCTACGAACTGATGGCTGACCACATTCAGTCAGCGCTTGACTTCTTACATGCAATAGGTATTAATGCTGAGAACAGTGAAAAATTACGGGCAACACAGTTTTTTACCAGTCACGAAGCACTCTTGCTCGGGTACGAAGAGGCGCTAACCCGCCTAGATTCAACCTCGGGTGATTGGTATGACTGTAGTGCCCATATGTTGTGGGTCGGCGAACGGACGCGCCAATTGGACCACGCTCATATCCATTTCTTAAGTGGTGTCCGTAACCCAATCGGGGTTAAGGTGAGTAACCGGATGGAACCGAACGAGTTACTCGACCTCATTTCCGTCTTAAACCCGGATAATGAACCGGGCCGCTTGACGTTAATCACTCGTATGGGAGCATCTGCAATCCGTGATGCTCTTCCGCCGCTATTGGCTGCTGTTAAGGAAGCCAATAAGACTGTGACTTGGATCACCGATCCCTGTCACGGCAATACGATTACCAGTGAAAGTGGGTACAAAACACGACGTTTCGATGATGTGCTTGATGAAATCGTCGGTTTCTTCGCAGCACATGATGCAGTCGGAACTGTTCCCGGTGGGGTCCATATGGAACTTACCGGTGAAGATGTAACTGAGTGCCTCGGAGGGGATCAAGATATTGCAGACCTTGATCTCTCTCGACGCTATGAAAGCGCGTGTGACCCAAGGCTCAACAACGCCCAAAGTCTTGAACTGGCCTTCCGTATTGCAGAAATTTTGCAACGCAGGAGAAATATTGTCTAAAAAAGTTTATGTACTCATTGATGGTGAAAATATCGATGCCACGCTTGGCAAGATCCTTGAACGACGGCCCAACCCAGAAGACCGTCCTCGTTGGCATTATGTTTTAGCGCATGCTCGTGAGCTGTACCCCGATGCTGAGGTCAGCGGTCTGTTCTTCCTTCATTCCCCATCGGATGAACTCTTACCTATTGCATTTGTAAAAGCGCTGACCGCACTAGGGTTCACTGTTGTACCACTTAAAGGCACCGGGAATATCAATGAACAAGTAGTAGATATTGGGATCTTACGTACATTGACTGGCATTTTTGACCAGGGTGAGGGACATGTCATTTTAGTTTCTCACGATGGTGGATACGCCGACATTGTGAAAGATCTGCTTGGTAATAACCATGATGTTTCCATCGTTGGTTTCAATGAGTTCGTGTCCTCAGCGTATGTCCACTTACAGCCTTTAGGGCTACAAATATTTGACCTTGAAAATGATGTAGGTGCATTTGATGTGGAATTACCACGGGTACGTGTTATTGATTTAGAAGAGTTTGATCCATCCTCGTATCTATAAGTTCTTGGTCATTAATCCCCCGCGATGGCGGGGGATTTTTGTTTTAGTACCGGCAACTACCGGTATGTACCGGATCAATCCCAGCACGTTCAATAACTGGCAATACTTCATCCTTACTTAAGGCATACCCGACATCAGGATCCGAAGTAGCTGCCGCAAAGACAATGCCGGCCAAGGAACCGTCATCAAGGACAACGGGACCACCTGAGTCACCCATTCGTACCCCACTTGATAGGGCTAAAATGTCGCGGGTGACAACCGTTTGTCCGTAGATGTCATAACCCTGCGCTTGGAGGTGGTCGCGTACGCCTGCTGGCCGAACGGTAACGGTTTCAGCACCTGCTGGAAACCCTAATGTGGCACCAAATGCACCGCGCTCGACTGGCTGTTCCGTCCAAGGAATCACGGCGGCTTTGCTTTCAGGGGAATCAAGAACGGCCACGTCACGGAGTGGATCAAATGCAACAACACTGGCGACATGTTCTCCAGACACGTCATTAATGACAATCTCGCTAGCGCCGGCAACAACATGCGCATTCGTAACGATGAGCCCTTCTTCCACGGCAACGCCGCTCCCATGACTAGTCAAGCGACATCCTGAAGCCGTAACGCGCACAACGGACGCCCGTCCTGCACTTTCAGCAAGGCCAACGGTTGCTGAGGTGGGTCGTTCATTTAATTCTGGTGGAACAACCTGTGCGCCCACATCGGCATACGCCTGGGTAAATCCTCGTGTGTCGAGAAATGTCGTCAATCGGCCAACAATTTGCGGTGGAGTGGGAAAGAGGCGTTGGACATATCCGGCAACCATGGAGTGTTGGAAGGCATCAGCGACCCCCACAACCGGACCATAGGCCAAGATTGCACCCACCAGCCATACCCCTATGAGGCCTTGGAGTAACCCCGTAACTAGCCCACCAACACGGTCTATCGGTGCAAGCCAGGTATTGGCTGCAGTGCGGCTCACCGCATCGCCAATGATTGAAGCGATGGCATACCCTATTCCGATCAAGGCACAGGCAATGGCCAGGGTGACAAGTCCGCGTGATAACCCCGGCGTTTCAACGATCTGAACGGTCAACTGGGTACCATATTGCGCGGCACACCAGAGACCAATAAGTGCGCCTGACACTGCAATAATTTGACTGAAGGCACCGCGGCGAAAGCCAGCATAGGCGGCAAGGAGCAGCACTAGTGCCAAGACAATATCAACAACATTCACCCCTCATAGTCTGCCCTAAGTTTCAATGCGTACCGCATCCTGTTAGGCTCCCAGCTCTATGAATCAGCCCACACGACCGCAAACACGCATCGTATTTTACGGTTCTGACCGAGATTCTTTAGCGAAACTTGCCAGTCAACAGGTGAATAATCTTTACCTTAACCACCGCAAGCTAGCCTCCACGAGTGTCATTGAAGGGGTAACAACACAAGTACGGAGTGATGTTACCAAGCTGCTGTCAAACAGTATCGGAGATGGGCGTGGCCGCTATGTGCTCACTCCAGCAACCGCGGTCCGTCTCGTTGCATTCGATGTTGATTCCACCCTCGTCAATGGTGAGGTCATTGATATGATTGCCGCCCACTGGGGCGTTGGTGCCCAGGTGGCCGCGGTAACCCAGGCGGCAATGGAAGGTCAATTAGATTTCAATGCATCCTTACGTGAACGTGTTGCGCTTCTTGCGGGGTGTCCTGCCACAGTTTTAACAACCATCCATGACACCCTGCCATTGAATCCGGGTGCATATGAATTAATGGCCATACTGCACACCGCTGGTGTTGCGACCATGATGGTTTCTGGCGGTTTCAGTACGGTTACTGCGCCACTGGCCAAGGCCTTAGGTATGACCGCCTGTTTTTCAAACCAACTCGAAATCATTGATGGCACCCTCACTGGTAAGGTCATTGGCGAGATCATTAACGGTGAAGCAAAACGTGCCCATGTCCTAGAAACATGCCAAACCCTCGGCATTAGTCCAGGTGAGGCTGCTGCGGTCGGTGACGGGGCCAACGATTTATTGATGATGGGATCGGTCGGAACCGGTATCGCCTATAACGCCAAGCCAGTTGTTCAAGCCAATGCAGATATGGCGTTGAACGACCCCGACCTTACCCTTGTCGCTGCACTATTAGGTATAGGAGATGAGGAGCTGGGCTATAAGCCGGATTCTGTCATTTAAGACGACCATCTACCTGGGATTTACGTTACCGTAAACCTCATGCGGCCTACCCGATATCATGCAACGGGCCGCTGTGATATCTGCTTGGCCTTGCTTCACCTGGGGTACACCTGGCCGCTCATGTCACCACGAACGCCGGTGCGCTCTTACCGCACCCTTTCACCCTTACCCGCACCAATCACCTTGGCCGTTGGCGGTTTGCTTTCTGTTGCACTTGCCTCACATCGCTGTGACTGGGTATTACCCAGCAGGTTGCCCTATGAAGTCCGGACTTTCCTCAGCATCTCTGCCGCGGTCGTCCACCCAACTCCTCAACTCCGAGTATAGACAGGAGCTTATGTATTCTGTGTGACCGTTAACGACACATCTCCTACCATTGGGATACTTACTCGCCATGTGCCGGTACGTAGGGGTTGAATAGGTGTACAGGTCCCCAAGATAAGTTCTTGACCTTCCCTGATGGAATACCCCATCGCACAAACTACATTGACGATCCAAGCGGCGGCTTCGACAGGATCACCCATCAAACTTTTTCCAGCGCCACTCCCCATTTCTTTGCCGTTGTGGATGAGGGTGGCGACCGCAGATTTCACATCCACTTTGGTCAGGGCTTTACCCCGCGCTGCAATAACCGCCCCACCGAATCCACCGTTATCCGCTTGGAGGGCAATGCCGTTCGCAGATACTTCGAGGCGACTGTCGTAGATAATGAGTGCCGCCAACACCGCAGACACACTTCGACGAATATCCACGGTGGTGCTTTCTCTAGTGGGGAGATCCATATTCATACGAAAGACCAACCCACCCCCAATAGTTGGCGCATGGAAGCGACTTAAATCGATCGTTTGCCCGTCATCGACCACCGTATTAGCCATCACCGCACCAACAATTGGTTCGTGTAAACCGTATGCATCCCGACAGGAGGGATTCATCAAATTAGCTGCCCAACCACCCAAGGTCAGTCCACGTTGCAACCAACGAGCCGTGTTATCGGCCACAATTATTCTGCCCTGCTCAATATCCATATCGCCAAGCTCATCTTGACTTAGCGAGGCAATGCGATGGTGCAGTACAGCCGCGTTCAATGCAAGCGCAGCACGACGATGGTGGGGAAGAAGTTCAGCCATAGGGGTTGTCGAGAAACTAATCGGGAGCCGGTACGAGCAAGGTGTCACATTCAGGGCACGCCACAAGCTCACCGTCACGCATACCTTGCCGTAGTTCCTCTATATCGACACCTGGCAGCTCCATATGACACCCTAGACAGGTTCTATTATCTAAACTCGCCACAACCGGTCCCCTACTCCGTTTGGCATGGCGCTCATATTCGGTAATGATCTCTTCGGTGAGTTCAGCCACAACCCGAACACGCTGTTCCCTAGCCCCTTCGATATCGGCATCAATATCGGCGCTCGCTTCATTCCGCAATCCAGTTAATGTGTCAATTTCAGTAGATAGTTGGGTTCTTGTTTCGGTCAGTTTCGCCTTTGTTGTTTCAAGCCCTTCAATCTCTTCCATTGTTTCAAGTTGCGAATCCTCTAAATCATGTTTGCGTTTTTTCATTGCAGCCAGTTCGTCTTTAACCGCTTGAACCTGCTTTTCAGTTGTGAGTGCCCCCGAGTACAGCTGCGCATCAGCAGCTTTCTGGCTTGCGGTGACCGCACTGATCTCATTTTCTAACCGGCGGTTTGTAGCTTCGGCCTTTTCTAGTTGTCCAACGGTGTCAACAAGTTCACTCGTTGCCTGGTCAAATTGTTGTTGATGAGCATCCAAGCGCTGTTGGGCTTCGAGGTGATCACGGGTGTGATTGAGCCTGCGAAGTCGCTCATCAATGGTCGATAAATGGGCGAGGGAACGTTGTTGTTGAGGAGTAACACGCATAGTTGTTCCTTTTACAGAGCTGGAGTTGTCGACCAGGGATCGGTACAAATTGAGGACGCCAACACGCGAGCATGGCAACCATAGGAGGGTCCATGATGGCGAAGGTGATCGATCATGGTTGCCATCGCAGGAGATTCTGTGCCGTAGTGTCCTGCGTCAATAATGGCAAGCCCCATTGTGATCGCATCAAGCGCCTCATGATGACTAACGTCACCCGTAATAAACACATCCGCACCCGCGTTACGAGCTTGTTCGGCCAGACTTGCACCAGAGCCACCAACACAAGCGATGTGTTGCACCAAGCGGTGTGGGTCTTGTGTTCCCAAACGAGCATGCGGGCTTGGAAGTTGGTTACGAACCTTCATAAACACATCAATAAGTGGTTCAGGTTGAGGGAGCGTGCCAAGTAATCCGAGTGACCGTTCATGATCATCACCGCCAATGGGATGACTTGTCGTGATACCAAGCGTGTTTAACGCGGTCCAACTGGTGGTATCTGGCCTGGCATCAAAATTGGTATGGGCAGCAAAAATAGCCACACCACGTTCTGCCGCTAAGAGAGCTAGGCGACCCGATGCACTATTGGGACTAAGGCTTGGTAGTGGGCGAAACAGCAGGGGGTGATGGGCGATAATCAGGTTACAACCGTGTTCGACCGCTTCAAGGATGACCGCTTCGGTGACATCGAGTGCAACGCTCACGGCATGTACTGCGGCATCAGGATTGCCAACTTGGAGGCCAGGGGAATCCCAATCTTGGGCATGCGCTGGAGGATAAAGCTGGTCGAGAAGGCGAACCCAATCCGAAACTGTTTCAGCAGTCATGGTTGTAGCCTAGTGCACGTCAGTGACCAATAGCACGATCAAAGACATCCCAAGCTGATCTTGTTGCAAGTTGTGCCCGGAGCGGACTCACACTAATCACACCATCACGGACCGCTCGAATATCACTATCAGGTTCGAATCGTTCTTCGTGGGGGTTATCAATTATTCTGAGATCAGTTGCAGGACTAATTCGCCCCCCGTTGGCATCAACATATTTCCAGTCACATTCATAACTGACAATGGTGCGTCGCATCGGTGTAGTAGACAAGGTTGCCCCGATAGGAATATTGACGTTAAGCAGAGCTACCTGTTCAGGTAACCCATGTTCAAGGATGAATGCACCCCAATGAGCAACGACCTCAGCGCACGCATCCCAATCAATCTCTGAGCCATCACCAAAATGGTCCAGGGTTTGGCTGCTCACCGCAAGGGCTGGAATGCCAAATAGGCTCCATGCTTCTTGGGCAGCACCAACCGTTCCCGAAGCCGGAATACCGGATCCGACGTTATAGCCCAAATTCACCCCGGTAATAACCAGATCTGGCATTCGCCCTTTTAAATATCCAAGGATGGCAACATGCACAGCTTGCGCGGGCGAACCAATAACGGCTTGAGCCCGCTCGACTTTGTCAAATTGTTCAAACCTATTCGTTACCTGTGTGGTGCCTACATCAGGTCCGCGTTGTAATCCTCGCCCAACCCCAGACTGTTGGTGAGCTGGGGCACTGACGACAACGGTTCCAAGGGCACTTGCCCCTTTAACCGCAGCATAGAGCCCTGGAGCGTCAATACCGTCATCATTTGAGACAAGGATAAGTGGTTTGTGTTGTGACATATAACCTATTTCGATAACTGTTCAAGTCGGGTACGGAGTTCTTGGATAAGCGCTCCTTGTTCTTTCTTCACGTTTTCAGCCAGTTTGATGACCTCAGGATTGGTACCCGTGTCAATTTGTACCTGAGCGGCCTTGATTAAGGCTTCACGTTGATGAATGGCTGCTTGAATCCAGGCTCGTGCTTGAGCTTTTGCATCACTCTTGTCAATAGCCTCTTGAGCCTGATCAATCAATGCCTTTGCCGATGGGTTATCCTCGACCGTTTGGCTTACATCTCCGATCAGATGTTTCCCTTGAACGGCAAGCTGATCGCCAGACCGCTGAACTTCTTTAACAAGATCTTTAACCGCAGGATCCACTTCTTCATTGGAGAGAATGGATTCAGGAGCCTGAACGGCTTGGTCTTGAACAGACCGCAAGAAAGCTTGATCAGACTCACTTAACGTTGTCATATCTGTACCTGAACAAGCCATTAATACACCAGCTAGCAGTACTGCAAGTAACGCGGGGGTTCGCATGTGAATCTCCTTAAGTGAATTCGTCTGCAGCCTACCCTGTCACAAAACGATGTGGTTGGCATGATAGGACAATGACAACTGCACAAAATCCCACCCCGCCCCCCAGTGGCTGGACCCAAATGTTGGAACAAAACCCTGGTCATAGCCAGTGGTATATCGACCGCTTTGACCGGATGGCCGCCGAAGGCCGAGATTTACTCGGTGAAGCACGATTCGTCGATGCCCTGGCTCCACGCCAGGCACGCATCATGGATGCCGGTTGTGGTCCAGGTCGTCATGGGGGCTGGCTCGCTGATCGTGGCCACACCGTTGTTGGGGTTGATGGTGACCCCGCACTCATTGAAACGGCACAAGCCCGCCACCCCAATGCTCGCTGGATAACACAGGATTTAGCAGTATTAGACCTCAGCGATGAGGAGCCATTCGATGTGATTTATTCAGTCGGTAATGTCATGACCTTCTTACACCCAGACACCCGTATGGAAGTTTTGACCCGACTCTTTCAACATTTAGCACCGCAAGGCCGTCTCATTACTGGCCATCAGCCTGCCCGTGGATGGTCAGCTGAATCAATCATTGAGGATATGCGGTCGATTGGTTTTGCTATTGATGTAGTCCTTGGCACTTGGGATATGCGCCCCTTTGGGCCCGACAGTGACTTCGTCATTGTGATTGCGTCCAAGCACTAGGCTCCAACTCATTCCCCCTATACGACAGCGCAGCATCACGATACCGTAATGCTGCGCTGAAGATATTTGTACGTCTAGTGCTCACATGCTGGGCACGTGCAATTGTCGCAGGTACAGGTCATGCACGTATCATCGCAATTTGAACATGCGCAGTGTTCATCAACATGACCTTCATGCTGGTGGTGGACGTGACCATCGTGCAAGTAGTCAATGTGGTCCCCATGTTGGACAGTTTCATGTCCACAATCTGGTCCATGAACGTGGGTGTGATCTTCGTGAATGACATGTGTGCTCATCAGCAGGTCCTTTGGTATTGATTCAAAATATGCAGTTATCTGCATACGTTGTACTGAACAATACATGCAACCTTACGCATATGTCAAGTCCTAGTTCTTATCTATTGTCAGTGTTACGGAGTCGCTACCCGTTTCCCGTGTTGGTGGTGATAGTGCAAATCCTGATGCACCGCCTCGGTTTGGGGTGGGTACGGCTGGTCTTCAACAGCGTGTTCAAGCGCAAGGCGGAATACACGACAGACGTGCTCATCAGCCACCGTGTAGACCATAGTGCGGCCACAACGTTCAGCTTTTACAACCGTTGCATCGCGCAACACTTTTAGGTGCTGACTGACCATTGGTTGGCTCAGTTCCATACATTCCACAAGTTCGGTTACGGTATGGGGAGCGTGTGCGATACGATGCAAAATCGCAGCACGAACGGGGTTTGACAATGCCCGAAACATACCGGTGACAATTTCATAGTCATACGGATTCGCAAATGGTGCGACTGAATCGGCATGTTCATCATGGTCATGGGTATGATCACGAACAACATGGTCTGGGTGGTCTACCAACACATTTCACCTACTCTGTATCGTCCTCTACATTCAGCCTAGTATCGCTGTCAAAATACTTGCGCACAGGACAAGCCTGTGCGCAAGGATGGCGAAAAAGAATACGTTATTTTACCGACTTGCCGGTTGCCCCAAGGATGTCAAGGGCTTCTTTTACGCGGTCAGCCATACCGCGTTCGGCTTTCTTGCCCCAAGAACGCGGATCGTAAACCTTCTTATTCCCCACTTCCCCATCAACCTTTAGTACGCCGTCGTAGTTGGTAAACATATGGTCTGCAACCGGACGGCTAAAGGCATACTGCGTATCGGTGTCGATATTCATCTTGATGACACCAAAGCTGACTGCATCAAGGATCTCCTGATCCGTGGAGCCAGAACCACCGTGGAATACCAGATCGAATGGCTGGTCTTTACCGACCTTTGCCCCAACAGCGTCCTGAATTTCTTTGAGAATCTCTGGGCGCAGCACCACATTGCCAGGCTTATATACCCCATGGACATTTCCAAATGTTAACGCGGTGATGTAGCGGCCCTGCTCTCCGGTTCCAAGCCGTTCAACGGTCTTCATTCCGTCTTCAACGGTGGAATACATCTTCTCTTTGTCGGAGGTATCACCTTTGATACCGTCCTCTTCACCGCCTACGACACCAACTTCAATCTCGAGTACTTGACGGTTTTGCTTTGTTTGAGCGAGGAGGTCGGCGGCAATCTCAAGGTTTTCATCAACAGGTACCGCACTGCCATCCCACATATGACTATTGAATAATGGGTCCTCACCAGCAGCGACACGGTCGGCACTGATCTTAATCAGCGGGCGGACCCATTCATCAAGCAAATTCTTGGGGCAGTGATCCGTGTGAATCGCCACATTAATTGAGTACTGATCAGCAACAGCACGAATAAACTCGGCCATTGCGACAGAACCCGTCACACGATTGTTTACTGCCTGCCCACTGAAGTAGGCAGCCCCACCGTTAGACACCTGGAGAATGGCGTCTGATTCAGCTTCTGCACACGCAAGAAGTACCGCATTGATGGATTGGGAGCTCGTCACGTTAAACGCGGGATGGGCGAAGCCACCGTTCTTGGCAGCATCCAACATTTCTAGATACTTATCCGGGGTTGCGAGAGGCATGGAGTTGTCCTTTGGATCGGTTGAAAACCCTTCTTGGTTTTCAATGAAGAGGCCCTAAGAGCCGTTAGTTATGAACAATAGCGCAGGCCGAGTTGTTCGACCCGATTATGCTTTGACAATGACTATTCACCTTCTCGTGAATCCGGCTGCCGGTCGCGGCCGTTCAATGGCTATGTCCACTCGTGTGGGACGTTTACTTGGTGCAGATACCAAGGTGCACATTTCACCCAGTCTCGATGAAGCTGTGGCCTTAGCTGGGACATTTGGACCGGATGACACGGTAGCCGTACTTGGGGGGGATGGAATGGTCGCCGCTATTGCAGGCCAAGCCGTACAAACACAGTCACTTTTCCTTCCATTACCTGGAGGAAGTGGTAACGATGTTTGCCGTGCACTTGGGATGGGCACTGACCCCATCGCTGTGGCAAAGCGGGCCCGCCACTACCACGAACGACCCATGGATGTGATATCAGCCGATAATCGCATCGTTACCTGTGCGGTGAGTTATGCCCTGATCGCCCAAACTGCGCACTTGGCGAATACTTCCCCTGGATTCTTTCCAGCGGGTACCCAATACATGTGGGGACTGGCAATGTCCATGTTCACGACCGCGCCACGGGTTCGCATCACAACTGATCAAGGAGTGGTTGTGAATGGACGAACCTGGCTCGCGACCCTATCGAACCTCCCCAATCTGGGCAATGGCCTCACCGTCTGCCCACCAGCCAGAATTGATGATGGACTAATGGATCTACTGTGGACAGACCCGTTACCGAAGGCATCGTTATTGTCTGCACTTTGGCGAATCCCCGCTAAAAAGCTGTTAGAACATCCTAGTGTGCATCACATGCAGGTTAAAGAAGCCCAAGTTCAGGTATGGCACGAACCTGCATCCGCTGATGGCGAAGTAATACGGCCCCCAAAAACGGTGAAGGTCCTTCCCCATGCCCTGCGGGTCTTAGCCCCTCGTAAACAACGCAGCTAAACGCCTACCCAGTGCATGATGGACCGCTATGCCGCTGCCCGTCATGCACTGGGTACCAGATCTAATCATCATCTTTTTTCTTTGGTTTCGGTGCCTGGTAGTACGTCGTCACCGTCCATTTTTCACTCTTACCATCAGGATTTGTGCGAGTACGCGTCCACGTCACAGGGAACGCAGCATGAGGAACGCATAGGCATTTACTGCGTTCGCTCTCTACATCCCAAAACTTTGTGGACCAAAATGTGACCGTCACAGAATTAGATGTGTGACTCGTATCAACCAGGATTGCGTAGGGCGTATCGTTCGTAATCTCAAGGTTTACACCGGGATAGTTCAGCGTTGCTTCACGACCAGCCGGGTAACGAGAGAAATACTGGCTGTGTGCTTTGTGCTGGGGAATGAGTACACCAGAGAACCACGCCGCATTGAAGAATGTCGTTGCGAACTGGCTCACACCACCCCCAACTTCACGCACCATCTGGCCTTCTTGGATCGCGCCCCCGTCTGTAAACCCATTTTTCCGGGTACGCCGTCCGACGTGTTTGTTCAATTCGAAACTTTGTCCAGGCCCAACCACAACGCCGTCAACAAGGTCAGCAATGCGATGGATATTCTTCACGCGACTTTGACCGGCCGGGAAATAAGACGTAAATGTACTGATTGGTTCTTTAATACCCAGACTTTCAGGACTAGACACCTTATCTTCAAGTCCAATGAGGTTGACGGTGCCGCCTTCTCCCTTTGCCGCAGCTAACAGGGCATTGAGCGTTGCTTCCTCGTCGGGAACAAACCCATCTTCCATTGAATCAACCACCACGGTACCGGTGACTCGTGAGGCATCATGCATACTCTCGTCAGTTGGCGATGCCTTTGACGGAGGGTCTTGCTCACCTTCGATATGGGCTTTCAGGCCTTTAGTGACGGTATGCGCCGCAAAATAATTCTGGAGTGATTCTGGAATGGCATCCATGCTGACTTGAAGCTTCAGCCGACTCCCTGCTTCTGCGGTCGGATCGGGAACAACCCTACTAATGGCAAGTTTGTCTTCGGGAGACAGTTGGAGGTCATCATCGGATTGGCCAGTAACTCGTGGGGTTTGTTCATCCTGAACATTTACCTCTCCAGCCTGCGATTCACCTTCACCCTCTTCTACCGTGTCGCCGCCCTCGTCACCTTCATGTTTGCTCGCAGCATCGGTTGTACTGGATGGACTCGCGGTACTTGCTTCTGGTTGATCTGACTGGTCGGCTTGGGCTAAGAGAGGCAGTGGGTTGGATGAGGCTAGGTGATTCACAAGCGTGATGTCGCCCAAAGTAGGAATTGATAATTCATCCAACGATGCCGTCTTGTTAGAAGCAGACGCCGAGGGATTGGCTGACCGTTCACTCGCACCGTCTCCAGTGGATGCCCCTGAACTTGGACGTTCCTTTCCCTCATCCTCAGCCGATTTATCACGTTGCACACCTCGCTCACTGGCGCGTGTAGAAGCAGATGACGATGCTGATGGACCCTCACTTGCTGAACCTGACGCACTTGGATCAACTGTGGGAGCAGGAACCGGTTCATTCAGCGCTTTGGTAAGCGTGATAGGGGTATTAAGGATGTGGTTCCATTCCTGAGTGACTGCGTCAACATCAACCGGAGAGATCTTCGGTGGCATCGTGCGGCCTTGGGTAACAACCTCAATGGGCGTTGACGACCAATTCCCACGTTGACTACTCACGTTCGCAATGGTGTCTTTCAAGCCTGCAACCAACATCTCGGCATCAGTCTCATACCCATCGACCCCAGGAGTTGACTGGGCTCCTGTCGGTGTTAACGTGACTTCTGGTTCTTTGATATTCAGTGTGATTTGTTTCGCCGTATCAGCAAGCTTCTCAGTATTGCCACCACTAATCACGACTGGCAATGTGACCTCACCAGCCAACCGTTGAATCCAAACACCAGAGCGATTGATCCAGGAGTTTAATCCTTTGGTTGTGTTGACCTCATCTACAGTGAGGCCAAGCTCTTCACCTGATTTGGTAACAACCTCCCCGCGCTGATTCGTGATTGAAAACGAGGTCTGGTTGAGTTGATTTTGTAATGTCTTGATTGCGTTGGGGCCGTCTTCTTCAGTCGTGACGGGAATACCCGCAAGTGTTGTGCCATCTGGCACTCCAAACACTGGGAGTACGAGCGCGATACCGGCCACAGCGAGAAGAACGCCGCCAACAACAACTGAAGCAGTGCGTACAACACGTGCCGAGGTGTCGTGTTCGGTGTACTGGGTCGGTGACCAAAAATTATCGACAAACTCCGCGTATTGATCGTTGCCTGCTACCGACTCATCGGAAGACTCATCTCGTTCATAGCTTTCAACGACCTGAGACCCCTCGGCGGGTTCTGCATCAGATGGTGATACTGCGTTATCAGAATCATTGGCCGTTATCCCATCCAGTTGTGATGATTGCCCACCGTTGTTCTTCTGGGTTGTCGTGGTTCCGTCTTCAGCAGCTTGCACCGTATCTGAGCTGGCATTTGTTTGATCGAGAGGGTCATCATGATCACTATTTGATGGCGTGGTAGTGCTATCCGTGGCAACGACGACACCATCACCGGTTTGTACTGACTCGTCTTGAGTTTCACTACCGTCGCCTTCATCGCCCTCATCAGACAGGTCAGGTTCGTCCTCACCTGAGGATTCTGATACTGAGCGATCATCAGGCTGAGTATCCTGACTCACGCCGGCCGAGGTGCTATCACCAGCATCATGATCTGGATCTTCTCGTTGCGCTGAATACAGTTCGTCAACTTTTGGTAAATCAATTGGCCCGATGAGCACAGGACCTTCCGAGAGCACCTCTCCAGAGGGAATGGAATCACCTTCAGCAGTTATTCCATCACCTTCTGTATAGGTCAAAAGCTCATCCATTAGAGACGTCCCCTTTTTGTTCAATCACGCTCTGCAATGTATCAGACTTGACCGATTGGACTATGAACCTGGCCGCTAATCTGCACGTTTTTCCATTTCGAATATTAATTAGGAAATATTACTCACTGCTATCTAGCTCTGTTGCCATAGGGCGGTTGTGATCATGGCTACCCCAACCACAAGGAACGCAAATGCACCCAACTGCTGCATCTGCTTGGCACTAATCAAACGCCGGAGGGCATTTCCGGCGACATAGCTCAGTAAGACTGCACCAAATTCGCCGACCGTAGCCCCTGCCCATATCCAAACCGGATGCCCTGACGTCGCCAGTGTGGCTGCAGAGAGTGATGACTTGTCAATGAGTTCTGCCACAAAAAACATCGTGAGGAAGGCGAATAGGCTTACCGGAGGGGTATCCGCATCATCATCTTCCTCCCCGATATCTCGCCACGTGATGACGGCAAAGACAAGAAAAATAGCACCGGCGATGATACCGAGTATCTGATCGCGTGATAGGGGTCCGATGGTTGGTGGAATGATTGTGTGAATCACTCCACCAACGGTGACCGCGAGCCCCATGAGAATCGCAATCGTAACTAAAAGACCGAATAGGGTTGGTAGAGCTTTTCGTCCACTGCCGTGACTCAACACAATGAGCTGTGTCTTGTCCCCCAGCTCAGCAAGAAAGACAAGAACTAATGCAGTAAAAAAAGCAGACACAAAAAAACAGGGTACTCTTTCTCAGCCCGGGCGGTTAGCTCAGCTGGGAGAGCACTTCGTTTACACCGAAGGGGTCGGGGGTTCGAGCCCCTCACCGCCCACGCCACGCACAAGGCTCAAACCCTTGCCATCGTTGATGGTTTCAGTTCGGGCCTAGCTGCTGTCTTTGGCCCAGGTGAGGGCATCGCTATCGTCACAGCAAGATCATTGCGTAACGTGCTGGGTTGGATGGGCAGTGGAGGAGGTTCACCGACATTCTCGACACCCAAAACACTCCGTCGTCCTCGTGGTGAACGTTGTAATGCGCACAGTTGTGGGTAAGAGAAGCCGGAGCCATCCTCGCTACCGAAGTACACAACTCAACTTTCACTCTCGAGTACAAGTGAACAAAACAGAAATGTTCTCTTTTCTTATTTCACTCCCCTAGACATGCTGCAAACAATCTTTGTCATTGTCGTGCGAGGAATGAGGGTATGCACTCCCCTTACAGGGATTTACTATTTAGGTATGAGAAATAACATATAGACATTAATGCGATTACGTATGGATTCTGTAATGTCATATAATTCAAGCAATTAGAGTATTTTCTTTCATAATTATCATTCCTAGCAAGCACCAAAATGTTCCCTTCTGCCACTTTCTGTCGTAATAGGGGGAGGTATCCCTGATAGCGCGTTTGATAACCCCAGTACAATGCTCGGTATATTCCTCATCGGAATTGACCAGGACAGATCGTTATCGTTCAGCCCTCGGGTATGCACAAACCTGACGAAGATGTCCGTATCCACTCGTTATTGAAAGGACTCATCATGGGTTTTCTTGCTTGGATTGTCCTCGGCCTTATTGCCGGTTCGATTGTTCGCTCTATTGCACCAGGACGTATTGAAGGGGGTTGGGTTATTTCTCTGATTCTTGGTGTTGTTGGTGCACTCGTAGGCGGTTGGTTGAGCTCCACGCTCTTTCACATTGATGTAAACACAGGTTTCTTCAGTATTCCAACCTGGATTTCAGCAATTGTTGGTGGTGTAATCGTTTCATACGTCTACAGCTTCTTCAAAGGTAAGAAAGCATAAATCTTCTCATGAAGTGAGCCCGTACCGGATCGGTACGGGCTTTTGTGCACCACTACCCTGAACTATTCCCGGGGTGCAGTGGGCATGTGTGAGAACCGTGGGTGGAACAATACGAGGACTAATGCCAATACCATGATGCCCACACCGATATAGGCAGGTAAGTCCGGCCAAATGCCGTATAGCGATGTGCTCGCAATCGGTGCGATAACAAAGGTCAACGCATTGGTCGCCGCAATCAGTCCGGCCAGACTGCCTTGCTCTTCTTGGGTGAGTAACAGCGACGGTCCCGCAGTGTAGCCAGGCATCGCCATCCCGATGCCGCCTCCGATGACCCCTACAGAAGCCATAAGGAGCCAGATCGGCCCATGGAGGGCAAAGCCCACGCACCCAATTAACCCAATCCCGATCCCAACCCGTAAGAGCGTAGTCGGCGACCAGTTTGACCGTGGCACGATCATGGCTTGGGAAATAATCATCATTACTCCGGCACATAACACCGTGAGTCCAGTCATGAGACCTGTCGTTTCTCCATCGAGCCCATAGCGGTCTTGGATGAGAAAGCCTGCCAAAAACTGGATGAAGCCTAATGCCATAAACATGGCGAACCCTGCCAGCAAAAAGGGGGTGACACGGTGATCCAAAGGGCTGATACGGGGAGGGTCTTGTATAAGCGCGGTACGTTCTTCTGGTTGGAGTACAAAAAAAGCCAACCCAAGCGCACCGAGAAGGAGAAACGGTACTGCACCAATAGAAACTAAGAGTCCAAATTTTGCCAGTACACCACCCACAACTGAACCCACAACCAGAGCTAACCCCTGCGCCGACCCGATGCCTGCCATACCCTTCACACGGGCTGTTTCAGTCGTTGTGACATTGGCAATAAAGGCTTGAGCTGTCGGCACAACGCCGGCAAGTGAACCACCGAACAAGAACCCACGCGTTATAAGCAATCCAAGTAGCAACGGTATGCCGGTCAATAACCCACTCATGCCGGCCGCACTAAAACCGGTGAAACAGATCATTGCAACCACTAGCCCCACGAGTGCTGTAATGAGGACCGGTCGTCGACCATGAGACTGTGAGCGACGACCCCAAAACTGGCTCGTAGCTACAACCATCAAAGCTGCGATACTGATCATGAGCCCGATGTGCCACTCTTCTAGTTTCAATTCACGTGAAAGGGGTGGAATTACTGGGCTAAGGGTCATTTGGGCCATATTGGACAGAAACACAATGGCCAAGATTGTTTTCACCTGGGCGCTTGTAGCACGTTTCGTTGTCATTGTTGAGACATACCTTCCACAACGTTGGTAAACGCAGAGTATGTCACAAGGTGGCCGGCAAAATCTAGATTGCTACCTAGTCATCATGCCAAGCGCGAATCGCACGTTCGTATACCCGTCGATCATCGTGTGAGAATACGTTAAAGATCACTCTGTCCATCACACCCTGATGGGTTTGTAGCCATTCATTGACTGTTTGGAGTGCCACGACTGCTGCCTCACGCTTGGGGTACCCAAAAACACCCGTGCTGATAGCACAAAAAGCCACATGACGTATATATCCCACCTCAGCGGCAAGTTCGAGACAAGCCCAGTAGCACGACGCCAATGCATCTTCGTGCGCTGGGGTGAGTTCTCCACGTACGATGGGGCCAACCGTATGGAGGACAAACCGAGATGGAAGGTTATAGCCACGCGTAATCTTCGCCTGGCCAGCTACTTCTGGGTGCCCTTGACGCTGGATGATGCGCTGGCAATCGGCGATGATCTGATGGCCGGCCCGTTGTGTAATAGCCCAATCAATACACGGGTGGTTTGGGATGGAACATCCTCGTAGCCCTGCATTGGCCGCGTTCACGATGGCATCGGCGGCGAGCGTGGTGATATCGCCCTGCCAGAGACTCGTGGATGGAGCTGATGGATAAGGAGTCTTAGCAAAGCTGTCCGCAATCGTAGGTAGACCCATCGGGTCAATGCCGTAGACCGATCCTGGTTCACGCACAACCGGCGTGTCAAGATTGATGAGATCCCGATAGTCCTCAAGTTCGAGTTGATGAGTCACACGGCCTCCTTAACGTGATGACGCGCTAAGGAGAGCGTAAATCACCGGCCTAGATAACTTCTAATAAAGGCCTCAATTTGTTCAACTTGTGTCATCATTGGCAGCTCAAGCCCCTTTGGGATCGGTTGATCAGCGGCTTGACGAGGATTAGCGAGACGTGCCAATCCAACTTCATTGAGGGTTGTATGGATATCTGGAACGCCCAAAAGTGCAAGCACGTTAAACCCAAGCTCAAATGCGCCCATGAGATAGGCGATCTGCTTATCGGTTAGCGGATCACGATCCGATCGCCACTCTTGTACATCAGGGATAACGATTTCGATATTGTCACTCATTCGTTGTGCAAGCCGCTTTTTCAGTGATTCATCGCGGATGGCCACCGTCATGAACTCAAGAGAGGCTAGACCAATACCTTCAACAAGGCCCTTGGCGTAAGAACGAATGTCGTCGTCTGTCTCGAGCCCCTCAAATTCATGTTCATCAACATGTTCTTGGACAATCTGTTCGCAATCGTCATCGTTCAAAAACTCCATAACCGCCAGAAAAAGCTCTGCTTTATTGGAGTAATTGGCATAAATGGCACCCTTCGAATACCCCGCGATATCAGCAATCGCATCCAGGGTGGCACGGTGATACCCCTCTCGGCTGAATATGTCCAATGCCGCGAGCAGTAGTGCCTGTTGGGTTTCGTTCTTCTTTTGAGCGTGACTTTTTCGCTGTTTGGCCACCCGAGCTCGTGGGAAATCAACCATGAACCTATAGTACTAATACAATTTAAATACCATCGGTATATAAATTGTATTAGTATTTAGATACCGTTGGAATCTCTACTGGAGTCTACGATGCAACCAGTACTTGACATATCACAGTTGACCAGGCGATTTAAATCGGTGGTCGCAAATGATGGGATTAGCTTTCAGATCTATCCCGGACAGATCCTCGGCCTTCTTGGCCACAATGGAGCCGGTAAGACAACGCTCGTTTCTCAAATCGTTGGCCTTCTCAAACCACACGCTGGTTCGATTGTTGTTGCCGGTGTTGACGCCATTGCACATCCAGCCCGAGCACGTGAATTGACGGCATTACAACCGCAAAGCCAAGCCCCCATAGATGGGTTGAATCCTCGTGAGGCGATTGAAATCGCTGGACGACTCTATGGGCTGTCACCCTTGGAGGCGAAACGTGATGCTCACGCACTTATGGAGGCACTCGATATCACTGCGTGGTCGCGACAACGTGCATTTCCAGAAGGCAAGGGGCTATCAGGGGGTGTTCGTCGGTTAACGGCCTTCGCCATGGCAACGATTGCCCGAACACCCTTACTCATTCTTGATGAACCTACAAATGATGTTGACGCCAGCCGCCGTCGAAAATTGTGGAATATTGTGCGGAAAAAGGCAGATTCAGGGACGGCCGTCCTTGTTGTTACCCATAACGTCATAGAGGCCGAACGGGTGGTCGATGACCTGATCATTTTGGACCATGGGCGCGTGCTTGTACATGACTCACCTGAAGTTCTTCGTCACAAGCACGGCGATCACTTTCGGCTCGAACTCGCCTTGAGAAACTCACTTGAAGATCCCACGGCAAATGACCAGGCCATCCCGTTTCCAATCATTCATCGTGTCACGGTTGGCCGTCGTGCCTACCTCCAATTCGGCGCCGAGGAGATCAACACTGCGATTCATTGGGCCCAGCACCAACAGGGAGCAAACACAATTGACCACTTTTCGATTGCACCAGTTGGTCTTGAGGACGTCTACATCGAATTAACGAAACGTACTGCAATGACAGAAACCGAGGTACCTGATGTCGTATGAACTCGCACCCATGCCTTCACCAGATCCTGTTCGGACAAGTCCCATCCGTACATATCTGACTCTCTTGCAATGGAGTTTCATCAGTACCAGACCAGCACTTCCTTTGATTATTGCGGTCCAAATGCTGATGGGCATTTCGATCATTGTTGGATTTGGCCTCCTGATTCCATCGTTGGACCTTCAAACTGCCATGTTTTTGTCTAGCGGTGCACCAACTGTCATGTTGTCACTGGTCGGCTTTGTGGTGGTACCCCAAGCACTCAGTGAAGCCCGTGCCAATGGACTCCTTGACTACCAGCGCGCTCTTCCAATCCCAAGAATGTTGCTGCTTTGTTGTGATTTCACCGTATGGCTATTCATAACCCTTCCAGGCGTTGCCATGGGGATCGTAACGGGACAGCTCTATTACGGATTTGTATTTCCGATTGACTGGCCGCTCCTCTTCATTTCCGCCGTCTTGGTTGCCCTCATGTCAACGGCAATCGGCTACGCCGTTGCGATGGCGTGTCCTCGGATGATCGCCATGGTGGTAAGTCAACTGCTTGCCTTTTTCGTGATGCTCTTCTCTCCTATAAGTTTTCCACCATCTGCGTTACCTTCCTGGTTCCAAACCGTTCACCTATGGCTTCCCTTCCAAGCTGCCGGCGACCTTATTCGTTCAGCCCTCCTTCCGGTCCAATACCCTCTCGAGCTACGTGACATTGCCATACTTGGTATCTGGACACTCATCGGGCTGGTAATTGCTTCGCGCATCTTGGTACGACGTCAGTAACCTGCACAATCGCCCGTGGTCAGCATGATATTGCTGACCACATGAACGTGCGCTCAAGATGTGAGTTTCTGTCAACGTGTGACGTATGCTCAATAGTCGGACCTTTTTAAACGCGAGAGATGAGGTTCTGCTATGGCTCACGCGATTAGCACTCATGCGCTGACAAAACAATTTAAGAACAGAAAAGTTGTCGATTCGGTGTCGATGACCGTACCAACCGGAACGGTATATGGCCTCATTGGCCCAAAGGATGCGGGTAAGTCAACGCTTATTCGTATGATTCTTGGGCTGCTTCCCCCCACGAGTGGCCAGGTAGACGTGCTGGGTACACCGATGAACCGCCATAATGCAAAGCAGTTGGTCAACCGGATTGGGGCGATGGTTGATGGACCACCTGGGTATAACCATCTCACTGCCTCGGAAAATATGCACATCGTGCAAGATATGTTGGGGCTTACTAAACGCCAAGTGGACCGGGCGTTAGATATGGTTCGCCTGACTCCTCATCGAGACAAATTAATCCGGACCTATTCGTTAGGTATGCGCCAGCGCCTCGGGATTGCGATGGTGCTGGCCCGAAACCCTGAACTCATCATTCTTGATGAACCGACCAATGGACTTGATGTTGCCGGTATTGAAGAGATACGCCTGTTGCTCAGTCAATTAGCGAGCCGAGGTACCACTGTGCTGGTTACCGGCCACAAACTTGATGAGGTCGACAACATGGCCCATGTCGTCGGGATTATTGATGATGGGAAGTTGTTATTCGAAGGCACTCGTGACGCATTAGAAACCCATACCGCTCCAGATTTGGTGATTGAGACACCGGACCGAACCGGAGCTGTATCACAGATCACTGGGGCTATTCCCATCCCTGGGGGAATCATGGTTCGTAAAGTGTCCCATGTAGAAAGCGCCAAGGTGATCCAACGGCTTGCACTCGCTGGTATCCCGATTTATGAAGTTCGTCGGGTCCCGCGCAGTTTAGAAGAGGTATTTGTTAACCTCACTCCTGACGGAGCAGCACAATGACCCATGCCTTAATCATCGAGTTTCATAAAATTAAACGCCTTCGTCATATTCGGTTTCTTCTCTCAGCGATTGCAATTATTGCCATCCTGAGCTGTGCAGGCATCGTAACGTCAGGGCTTCAAATTGACGAGCACGTTACACGCACGACGACTTGGGCAGATTTGCTACTTGATTACACCTTTATAGCCACCATGATCTCACCAATTATGGTTGCAACCATTGTGAGTCGCCAGGTTGACATCGAACACAACTCACATGGTTGGAATATGGGTCGCTCAATAGGAATAACTGTTGAACGGATGTGTAGTGCCAAGCTCTTAATGCTTGTCCTCCTGATTATTCCAACTATTTTATTACAAACACTCCTTATTCTTGGTATTGGCTATCTCGCCCATCTCAATGGACCGCTCAGTCTTGCCCACTGGTTTTCGTATTCAGGATTACTCATCACGGTAGATATAGGCTTTATGGCCTTACATATTTATCTATCATCTGTCGTCAAGAATCAATTACTCAGCGTAGGTCTTGCTGTACTTGGTTCCTTTTTAGGCGCTATGTTGATGAGTAATACTTCAGTTATAGCGACACTCACGCCGTGGGGGTATTACACTCTTATTGCCCATGTTGCCTACCTTGGCAATCACCTGGACTACTATTGGCCTTCTCTTTGGTATCCCATTGGGTTTTTACTAGTTTCTCTTGCGGTCTACTCAATTGGGATTCATCAGTTTGCTAGAAAAAGGAAGTAGCTGATGTTACGTGCAGAATTACTTAAGCTTAATCGCTCTCCCCTGTGGGTTATTACCATCCTAACGCCATTAATCGCGGTAGCTATTGGTACCTACACTGCCCTTCATATTTCAGCCAACACTCCTCTCTCCTGGGAATCGTTAACGGCAATGACGTTGCGCGCACATATTTACTATGTTTACCCTATTGGAATTGCTTCCCTTTCGGCAGCAATTCTGGCAATGGAAATCAATGGGCCAAATTGGACATTTATACGTACTTCCTCACAGACATTTATTCAATTAGTAGCCGCAAAACTTTTTGTAGTAATACTTCTTTGCCTAAATATTCAGGGATTACTCATTGTAGGTATAATCAGTGTTGGTAAGCTGCTATTTCATTTTGAAGGAATACTTGACTTAAATGTTTTAAATATAGCTGTTCTTATGCTATTCAATAGTCTTCCACTCGTCATATTTCAGCTCTGGCTATCATTTTGGTTTACCAATCCATTTAATCCAATCGTTCTTTGTACATTTGGATGTGCATTAAGTTATTGGATTCAGGAGATACCGTCAAGCTATCCTATTCGTTTTATTATCCCTCAGTCACTTATTTCAGAGTCAATTCCAGCTCAATATAATACCAGTATTGATATTGTCAGTCATATCCAAAACAATATATTATTAGTACTTATATCAATAATACTATTTACAGTTTTCTTTATCTTGTATATACTCACATCACCTTTGAAAGACCACTTAAATAGACGGTAAGGCCTGCTCCCATGTCGTACTCAACAAGGCAAATCATTGTTTTTCTCTCGGTAGCTTTTGGTGGTGCTTGGGCAGTATGGCTACTGCTTTATGTCGTTACGAAGAATAACCAGGACCCATCGTTCGTATCTTCACTGGCATTCATCACCTCAGTGATGGCAATGTGGTCACCTGCGTTAGGTGTACTTGTGCTTTGGCTCTCCAACAAACGCAAGCGGGTACTTACACCTTCGCTTCAATTTCATATTCGTAACCGCTGGAAGGTCTATCTCGCCGCATGGCTTGTTCCGATCGGTTGTGTCCTGCTCGGGGCCCTCGGGTTTTTCCTTCTGCTCCCACACGATCTCGACCTCTCGCTGAGCGGTATGCGTCAATCACTTCAGTTACCGAGTGAGACTGTCCCTGATGAAGCAATTCCCAGTATCGTCGGTATTTCGTTGGTAAGCGGTGTTTTCATTGCCCCAATCATTAATACCTTGCCAGCGCTTGGTGAGGAACTCGGGTGGCGCGGCTTTTTATATCCAGCGCTCGCTGAACGGCTACGCCCGCGCTACGCCCACCTAATCATGGGCGTCATTTGGGGATTCTGGCATACCCCGATTAACACCATGGGCCACAATTACGCAACCGAGTACCCCGGATACCCCTGGCTAGGAATCATTGTCATGAGTGTGTTTTGTTTCGGTGCGGGGACGTTCCTCTCCTATCTCACCGAGCGTTCTGGCACCATCTGGCCGGCTGCCCTCGGGCACGGGACGATCAATGCAGTTGGTGGCTTTCCGGTAATCATTGCAACCAATGATTTGCCGCACAGAATCTTTGGCCCAGGTATCAGCGGTCTTATTGTTTCACTCCCATTTGTGCTCCTCGCGGCGTGGCTCATCCCTCGTTTTCAACGTACTGAGCAATTTCCGATTCAAGAGGAGGGTGTTGGCGGCTAGGGAATCCCATGAACGCCCCACTTGGTGCCCCACACATTGCGCTACCGTAATGGCATGGCACGTACCATCATTATTCGTCAACCAGCATCATCGACGTCTCCGGCGACCCCAAATCTGGTGGAACTTGAGGATGTGAACGAGTCGTTCTTTATGCCGGGGCCTGTAGTCATTGATGTAGCCTATTCGACCATTAACTACAAAGATGCCCTCGTGCTAACCGGACAGCCTCGGGTCGTAAAAGCCTTCCCCCTCGTTGCGGGGATTGATGTTGTCGGAGTGGTCCAGTCATCAACAGATTCTCGGTGGAAACCTGGTGATCGTGTTGTACTGAATGGCACTGGGCTATCTGAAACGCAGCATGGAGGACTTGCCCAACGTGCGGTGGTATCTGGTGACTATCTCATTCGTATTCCAGACCAATTCTCCCTAGCACAGGCTGCCGCAATCGGTACGGCCGGCTATACGGCTGCCCTCTCCATTGCTCGCCTTCAGGCCGCAGGCTTATCCAGTAGCAACGACCGACCCGTACTCGTAACCGGCGCGACTGGTGGGGTGGGATCCATCGCCATTATGGTGTTAAACGCCCTTGGCCATTCGGTTGCTGCCCTTACCGGACGGGCTACACAGTATGGCGCCTATTTGGAAGGCTTGGGGGCATCCCAAGTCATTGGTCGTGATGAACTCACGAATGATGGCCCCCCGTTACAACAAACACGCTGGGCTGGTGTACTTGACACGGTGGGTGGAACGATCTTGCACAATGCCCTCGCCCAAACAATCTATGGTGGCACCGTGACCACCTGTGGATTGGCCGCAAGTGCCGCATTATCAACAACGGTCATGCCATTCATCTTGCGTGGGGTCACCCTCGCCGGTATTGACTCGGTCATGACCGCATACCCGGCACGCATACAGGCATGGACACTATTGGCCGACACTGTTGACACCGCCCAACTCGATAAGCTGACAACCACCGTTCCGCTCAGCCAAGCGATAGACACCGCCCACGAGCTCTTAGATGGGAAGCATCATGGCCGCATCATCGTCGATGTCAACGCCCTGTAGATAACCAGGCCATGTGGCGTGTACGACAACCATGCCTCATGTGACCGGCCACCTGTGACCATCCGTTACATCATCTGAGGGCCACGATAGACTGCCTGCTCATGGCATTTGGTGATTCTCCTGTATTACGTTCCTATATTTCTGATAATTCTGCAGGGGTATCACCTGACATCATCATTGCGATGGCCCGCGTAAATGGCGGACACACTGCACCCTATGGACGAGATAGCTACACCGCCGAGGCTGAGGCCGCGCTGGCCACCTTGTTTGATCATCCACTCGATATGTTCCCAGTGGCAACAGGAACGGCCGCCAACGGGTTAGCCCTATCGGTCCTTACCCCACCCTGGGGTGCCGTGTTGTGCCATCCAGACGGGCATATTACAAATGATGAAGCAGGCGCCCCCGAGTTTTATACCAATGGCGCAAAAATCTTGCTGGTCGATGGACCTAACTCAAAGATTGATCCTGATGCTCTCCGCCATGCGGTTCGTGATCGCGTTGGCAATATCCATTGTGTACAACCGGCAGTCCTCAGTCTTACCCAGCCAACAGAAACGGGGAGTGTGTACACCGTTGAGGAAGTTCGAGAGCTGTGTGCCATTGCACATGAAGCCGGACTACGTGTGCATATGGATGGTGCGCGTTTTGCCAATGCTGTAGCTGCGCTGAATGTCGCCCCTGCAGAATTGACGTGGAAAGCCGGTGTTGATGTATTGGCCTTTGGTGCCACCAAGAACGGTGCGGCAACCGTTGATGCGGTCCTCTCCTTTGACCCCACACTCAAGAAGGATTTAGCTTACCGCCACAAACGCGGTGGACATCTATTCTCAAAGATGCGCTACCAAGCAGCCCAGTTAACGGCCTATATCACCGATGACCTGTGGCTGAACAATGCCCGCCAAGCCAATGCGATGGCTGCTCGAATTCGTGACGCCTTATCAGATACAGCGGGTATCAGCATTATCGGAGACCCACAAGCGAATATTGTCTTTTGTCAAGTTCCAACCCCGGTGATAGCGGCCATGCACCATGATGGATTTACGTTCTATGACGATCACTGGGCTCCAGGTGTCATTCGGCTCGTAACCTCCTTTACCCATACGCCAGCCGATATTGATGCCTTCACCACCGCAATGAAAAGCCACCTCACCACCTATATTCACAACGAATTATAGGGGACGTGGCCCCTCTGCAGAGCGGTCATGACCTAGTACAAGCTATTAGCTAAAGAATGCCCCCAGGTGCCTGCGGCCTCCCCTTCTCCAAAAGCTAAGGGACCATGTGATTCTTCAACCAGAAATCGGTTGAGCTCAACAAACTTGCCAGGAAAACGTTCGGAAATACGGATAGCGATCGCGTGGGCAGCCGTTTGATCGGTGTCTGAATCATCGACCATTGTGGTGAAGGCAGCAACATTCACACTTTCAGCGATGGTGACTGTATCCAGCCATTCACTAACGCCCATGTCCCCAGTATCTCCGCCCTCGTTCATGGCATCCGCACGGGTAGATGGCGTTGAGAGTCCTCCACCATGGGTTGGGGCACCCACAATGAGGAGGTCATATTCCACACCCACCACATCTGGGGCATCTTGTGCCCGCACGATGGCCGTGTCAATCTTTTGGGCACCAAGCCCTTGACTAATATGTTCAGCCACCGTGTAGGCATTGCCAAACCATGATTCACACACGATTAACGCTTTCATAGCACTACGCTCCTGTACGGCATTGGGTAAATAAAGAAAGTCATGTTGACTCTAGAACGTACTTTCGTGTGTGAATGAATACAGCAGGTAAAAGGTCGATGAAGACTACGCCCAGGTAGCCTGGTCTGGGTCGATACCTTGTGCTCGAGCTGATGCATCTATGACACGGCGGAGCCACGAGGCCAACCCAGGACGAATCTTGTTGTAGTACGCCGCATATCGCGGGTCTTGTTCATACATACGCCCGAGAACGACATGCATATTTCTTGTAATAGTGAAATAATCACCGAATTGTTCAAAATGCCGTTGGGCAAGGGCGTTTGCTTCTTCTGTTCCAGGTTCAACGCCACGATCAAAGGCCTCAACGAGTTTGCGTTCAAGTACACGCGCAGCGTCTACCAGGGTTTTCCACTCCTCTACCGTGCGTCCTTGTGCCTTTTCGATATATTCAGCCCACTGTGGCGTTTCACCCCACGTTTCGTGTGCTTCAGTCATCAGGTTCGGGTCCCAATCCTCGCCAAACAGGGAGGCTTGTTGTTCTGGTGTCAACGTCCAGCCTTGTTCATGTGCATTCATCATGCGTTCTAGCCCTTTCTTCAATTGCTTCAATCGCTTGATTTCTTGCACCACTCGCGTGCGTTGTTTTTCGAGTGCAGCTTTTGGTGAGTACGCAGCTTGGCTATCAAGCAGCTGTCGAATCTCATCAAGGGGCACATCGAGCGCACGGTAAATGACAATACGCTGTATACGAGCAATATCCGTTGCGGTGTAACGGCGATAGCCATTGGGATTGCGATAGCTCGGTCGTACCAGACCGATTTTGTCCCAGTGGTGCAAGGTACGGACGGTTACCCCAACCGCATTCGCCGTTTGGCCGACGCTCAACCCTTGTTCTGTTTGTCGCTGGCGGGTGTAGCGAATTGGTGGCATCCAGTAATCGTCCATGACGCTACTGTGAACCCTGACGTTGGCGTAGGGTCAACCACTTTTTTGAAGAACTACTGATCGTGCACTCTATTCAATGGTGACTGTGCTAATCGGGGAAGACGGAAAAGAGCCACGGCACCGATGCCCGTAATCACCACATTCGTTCCTAAGAATGCGTAGAAATATCCCGTGTCTTGAGAACCTAAGCCTGAGAGAAGTGGCCCCAGCACCATACCAACACCATAGGCCAGGTTATTGAGGGAGAATGTTCCTCCCAGTGTTGGTGGTTGAGCGTGTTTTCCTTGCTCACTGATCAAGGTTGTTGCCGGAGTTAGCAATAGTGCGCCTGATAACCCGACAAGGACCATCGCGATTCCAACTTCCCAAATCCCGGTTCCTGACCCAAGGACACCTAAGGCGAGGGCACTCACCACCACGCCACACCCCACCAGCCATTTGACCGGTACCTTGGCGGTCAACCAACCAACAAGTGGGTTAAAGACCAGGACGGCTATCGCTGAGATGCCGTACAACATGCCCACGGTAAGTTCATCTATGTGGAGATGAAGTGGCAACACCGGTTGAATCGACGCTGGTAGTGCAGCCCCACAGATCACAATCATGATGATTGACCAAGACCCAGGGACACGGAGAACAGCCAATGGCCCGCCTGTGTCATCCTCAGGTACCTCAACGCCGTTGACCAGGACAATGCGCAAGATACCATCAATAATCGCAATCAAACCAGCGAAGATAAATGGTGATCCACTCCCCCATACTGTGGCCATCACCCCAGCCAGCGGTGGCCCTACTAAAAACCCCAATGAGCTCGCTCCTATGGCAATACCAAAGGCCGAGCCACGACGTTGTAACGGTGTTGTAGCTGCAATGAGCGCGAGGGCAGCCACCCATGTAATACCGCCGGAGAACCCTTGGGCCAACCTGGCGATAAGTAAGAGAGAGAACGGTTCGCCGAGTGCAAAACAGAACGTGGCGAGACCCATGCCGATAAGTCCGATTAATAACGGTGTTTTCGGTCCATACCGATCGACCATCCAACCGGCGTACACGGTTGCGATCACCATAGCGAATGCGTAAGAGGCAAATAGAACGCCAGCCCATCCTGGCCCCGCATCAACAACGGTCGGCAAAAGCGGCAAGATTGGGGCTGCAAGCCCACTCAGGAGCATATCAGTAAAAATGGCGGCAATCGCCACAATCAAGGCGTGTACAGGCTTGGTGGTACTGGCCGGTTCATGCCTATTGCCAGGTTGTGTACGTGAAGTCATATCAATCACACTGCCCCATGATTCCGGTAATGAGTTGACGGAGTAGACCTGGACGTTCTACAGGATCTGGAAGGTCGCTTGGCCGTGTTGCCGCCGAAACGGTGAACCCTTGTATGAGCGCAATGAGTACGCCGGCGATAGCTTGCGCTGAGGGGTGATTCGTTTGAGGGTGTTCGGCATTGATGATCGAGACCATACGGTCATGCCAGACAGTCAGGGTGTCGGCTTTATCAAGATTGTTCGTATCAGTCACTTCAAAGGCTTGTGGGGCGACAAGCACACTCGTTGCGGCAAGCGCTTGAAAGCAAGCATCATCTTGGAGCAATTGAACATAGGTATTCATAAATGATGTCAATTGTTCAACAGCACTCCCCCCTTCGATCGTCTCAAAGAGATGGGTGCTGTAGCGTTTCCAGGCCCACTCAAGTGCCTCAATCAGCAATGCCTGCTTATGTTTGAAGTGATGGGTGAGGGCACCGCGAGTGACCCCCGCATGTGTAGCGATTTGTTCAAACGTTGCGCCTACCCACCCCTGCTGTTGAAAGACGAATAGGGCTGAACGCATGAGCGCTTGTTTTGTTTGAGCTGCTTCTTCTGCCGTTCGTTTCATACATACATACTAACATGTATGTTTGTTAAATATCAACAGAAAGTTAAGTAAGGCCCACCATTTATCGCATCTCGTTTGTGATAAATGATTGCTATTCATTTTTATTCATGTAACGATAGGGAGTGATCAGCGGTCCAATTTCAGTTATGCAAGTTGGTTCGGCCCAACACCACTACTCCCCAGTAGCTGCCCTGCTGAGTACTATCAGATACACATTGGAATTGGATTATGTGCCGTTCCAGAAAGGTCGGCTATGCATATTGCCGAAGGCTATTTACCTGTCGTACATTGTGCGGCTTGGTACGCCGCCAGTGCACCATTTGTCATTCATGGTGCGCGTGAAGTTATCAAAGAAAGCCAGAAAAGCCCGGAGAATCGACTTCTCCTTGCAGCTGCTGGTGCATTCACATTCGTGTTGAGCGCGATCAAATTACCAAGCGTGACTGGATCATCTAGTCACCCAACCGGTACGGGTCTGGGGGCGGTGTTATTTAAGCCACCAGTTATGGCTTTTCTCTGCACCATTGTCCTCATCTTCCAGGCCATTTTGTTAGCCCATGGCGGGTTAACGACATTGGGTGCGAATGTCTTCAGCATGGGTATCGCCGGTCCCTGGGCAGGGTACGGCGTTTATATGCTGCTCAAAGCTGCACCCGGGTCAGTACGTGTCTTTTTTGCCATGTTTTTTGCTGATCTGATTACCTACGTCGTTACCAGCTTCCAACTTGCCATCGCCTACCCAGACGCCTCATCTGGCATCATGGGTTCCGCACAAACCTTCTTGAGCATCTTCGCAGTTTCACAGCTCCCGCTGGCCATCATGGAAGGGTTTATTGGTGTCCTTGTCTTTAGGTACCTCAGTCAGGTTGCAGCGCCGCAGCTCAACCGTATCGGTCTTTTTATGACCCCCGAACAGAAGCTTCAAAGTGGTGCGAGCAATGTCTAATACAAACACACAATCTCAAGGCAGCACCATGACGAATGTCCTGCTGATCATCGTGATCTTTGTCATTGCAGCAGGATCCTTTTTCATGGCGAACACATCCGACGCACCCGAAGGAGAAGCCTTTGGGGGCACCGACTCAATTGTCACTGAAAAGTTAGAAGAAAATGGTGTTGAGCCTTGGTTTAATCCATTGATTGAGCTCAACAGTGGTGAAATCGAGTCAGGGCTATTTGCAACGCAAGCCGCAATTGGTGCCGGTCTATTCGGATTTATGATTGGCAACCTTCGTGGTCGTACTGTGCAACGTCGTGAGCAGGAGCCATCTGCAAAAAAGACGGAATCATAAAGGTAAACCATGCATGATCATGGTTTTGATGACGCCGCTTGGGCAAGCCCCTGGCGGCGTCGCGCCGTAGGCGACAAAGTATTGCTCTCAGTAGGCCTGGTATTAGTTGCCTTAGTAACCCCTGCATGGCCAACCAGCTTGCTTATCGTGCTCGTGGTAATGGCCCTGATGCTTGGCCCAGGACGGCTTCATCCCAAGATGGTGGTCCTCAGTGCCCTGGCACCCGCAACATTCCTGTTGATAGGTGGTATTCCAATTGCCATCGAACTTGGGGACAACCCAATAGGAACCGTGATCGCAAGCCTCGGTCCGATCAACATCACGAAAGAAGGGCTGTTGAAAGCCATCGACGTCGCTGCTCACGGGGTATCTGGCACCATGTCGCTCATGCTCTTGGCAGTCACCACCCCAATGGTTGACTTACTTGCGGCAATGCGCCGTATCGGGATTCCTGCTCCAGCAGTAGATATTTCAATGCTGATGTACCAAATGATCTTTGGACTGGCCGGAACAGTAGCCACCATCGGTGAAGCCCAAGCTGCCCGCCTTGGCCATTCCACATGGAAACGCACCATCCATTCCAGTTCGGCATTGATGGGTACTGCATTTGTTCGATCTATTGATTCCGCTATGCGTAAAAGTGAAGGGCTTGCGGGGCGTGGCTATGTCAACGACCTGACCACATTAGGCGTAAAATTACATCATTCACCCCGGTTCGTGGCCGCATCATTCCTGCTCATTGCGGTACTCCTTGCCATAGGATTGGCAAGTAATTATGTCATGGCGGGAGGATAACCATGGCCCATCAACATCTCTCTTGTGAACATATTGTGGTAAATCATGGCGACCATCAAGTACTGAACGACGTATCCATTGATATCTCGCCTGGAAAACGAACCGCCATCCTTGGGGCCAATGGAAGCGGTAAAACAACGTTGATGCGCGCCCTTTCGGGCGCAATTAAACCCAAATCAGGGCATGTCCTCGTTGATGGTGTACCACTCAAATACAACAGCAAGGGATTAAATGCTCACCGCTCTGTGGTGCAACTCGTCCTTCAAAACCCTGATGACCAGCTCTTTAGTGCTGATGTGTATCGAGACGTCAGCTTTGGACCAGTCAACCAGGGTCTATCTGAGGAAGATGCAAGGGCGCGAGTAGAAGAAGCGCTCGCGCTAATGGGCGTAACCCATCTTGCTGAACGTCCTACGCATCAGCTTTCATATGGCGAACGTAAACGTGTCGCTTGTGCCGGTGCCGTAGCAATGCGCCCTTGTATCTTGATGCTTGACGAGCCAACAGCCGGCATGGACCCTGATGCCGTCTCTGAAATGTTGGCCGCACTCGAACGCCTAGAAGCCGCCAATACAACGGTTGCAATGAGTACCCACGACCTAGATATGATCCTGACATGGGCCGATCGCGCAATCATTGTCCTCGACAAACAGACCATTGTGGGTGATCCTGTTGATTTGCTGAGCGACGAAGAATTAATTAATCGGACCAGACTTCAAATACCTTGGCCATTAAAGTTGGCTAAACGGCTCGCCGATGCAGGCAAGGTAGACCCGTCATGGCGCCCACGGTCCTTAGACGACGTCAGTGCCCTACTCTGCAAGTAAATGTCCAAACCCATCCCACACGTTAGGCTCAAAGCATGACTGATACCAATAATCCCGAGAACCGTCCCCGCATCGTTGTCAGTGTTGATGATGACAAGCGCTTTGGGGACTACGCCAACTTTGTTACCGGCTCCTTCACTCCGCAGGACTTCACCTTAGACTTTGGGCAGTTCATGACTGGCTCTGCTCCTGATGAAGTTAAGGTCGACGTGGTCACCCGTGTCAAGATGAGCCCCCAGTTGGCTCCACGTTTGGTACAGACCCTTCAGGCCCTCATTGAGGGCTACAACCAAGCCCACGGCGAAGAAGAAGCCTAAACTGCTGTTCCAGTGAACGAACCGTTCGCTTGGACTATCACCGGTGTCGAACGAGACACCGGTGTTAACTTGTTGGCCCGCTCTGCCACACTACTTGATGACCCCAAACCGCTATTGCGGTGGTACGTGCCCACTGATGCAACCATCGTGTTAGGTCGAGGCCAGCGAGCTGCCCATGAAGTACCAGGGTTTAACCAGGTGGTCCGCCCTTCCGGAGGCGGCGCAGTCCGCCTTGACCCTGGGCTGTTGAGTTTGGATGTCGTGATCCCTGCAGGCCATCCCTGGACTCAGGGCCGTCACCTGGCGGATGTCTTTATTCCAGTTGGCCAAGCCTGGCTGCGTGCGTTGGCCATGCTTGGTGTCCCAGAGCTTTCCTTGTGGGAAGGTGCAGCCACTGCTACCCGCCTCGGTACGCCAGAACAAGCTGCCCTGGCTGAAGTGTGCTATGCCTCCATGGGGCGAGGTGAAATTGCAACGGGCAATCAGAAACTCGTTGGCCTCAGCCAACGGCAACGCCGTGGGGGTGCCCTGGTGCAGTGCGGTATTGCCCATCATTGGGATCCCAGCCCCCTTATTGACGCTATGGGTGTTCACGAAGCCCAATCCGCTATTTGGGCAGCGGCAACCGGTATCGATGATGTGCTTGGCCGTTCGGTCGATGACCAGAGCATAATTGATGCTGTAAATCAAGCATTTACTACAAAATAATTCCGTAATATTTGGTAAAAGCCTTTAAGCTAAGGCGACAATGTTTTCCTTCCCCACATTCCCCACTGCATTTGTGCTGGCCACATGCCTCGGGGTAGCAAGCCTGCCTGGCGTTGCTGCTGAGGCTGATCCGGCATCCGATACGACCCCCGATAACATCAGTACGGGCCTCCCCGCCGATGGTAGTCAGCAAACCGAAGATCCTATTGGATCGGTTGAGATCCCCTCGGTAACACCAGAGCCCACAGGTAAACCAGAACCTATATCTCCTGATGCCGCGACAGGTGAACCTTCACTGGCTACACCGGAACCCGGTTCAACTGGCAAAGTTCGCCAACCGGCACCAGCCCAAAAGGCACCCATATCAACCAATGAAACGGCTGATCTTTCTCAAGCCAGTTTCAATATCGCTCCCGGTGTGTCAATGGTTCGTGATCGTGCCCCGCTTGGCCCAGTATCTACGGCAACCATATTGACTCGCGTGGCTCCCGGTGCCTCAGTAACGATTGAACCGATCACCGCAGGTGGTTCCACCGTGCGTGGCCTGAGAACCGTGCCAGATATGGCTAAGCGGTCTGGTGCGTTAATGATGATTAACGGTGGCTTCTGGCGGTCTGGTCCTGGTGGTAATCCAAACGGTACCTGGATTGTGCACGGCGAGATGTTAAGTGAACCGGAAAGCCAAGGGGTCGGTCCCCGTGGCACCATTGGCTGGCTCCACGATGGTCGCGTCGTGGTAGACCGAATTACCGCTAACTTGTCGCTGACCGGCCCTAATAACCTCAGTATCCCGGTGAAGGGCATTAACCGTGACTGGCGGCGTACCCCAGATGCAACAACAGACACTGGTGATGCCGTACTCGTCTATAACGCTGCATATGGCGGCCCCGTTAAAGTCACCCCACCACCAGGTGGTTCAGGCAATCTCACGACGATTCGAGTCAAAGCAAAAGCGTGGCCTGGAACGGGCACCGTAACCGCTGAGGTGCTTGGGGTCAGTACTGGGCCGGCTACCCTCACCCCACGTCAGGGAGAGGTGTTGGTTACTGCCCGTGGAAAACATGCGGCTGCCCTCGCATCAGTAAAGATTGGCCAGCAAGTCAATCTCAACTCCCAGCTTGTGCCTATGGACCCTGCCCATGCTGCTGATTGGGCACACGTGCATACAGCAGTTGCAGGGGGCCCTCAGGTATTACGTAATGGCCAAGTCACCCCAGCAGCAGATTGGGTGAGTGAAGGGTTTGAACCCCATATCCACTCCAATGTACGTCATCCTCGTACCGCCATTGGACGCACCGCAAATAACGAAACGGTGATGGTCACTGCAGACGGTCGTCAAAAAGGTTACAGCGCCGGACTCACGATCCGCGAGCTTGGTCAATATATGGCAAGTAAAGGCGTTGTTGACGCCGTTTCTCTCGATGGTGGCGGGTCTACCCAAGCGACCGTCGGGAGCCAAATTGTGAACCGTCCGTGTTGTGATTCGTCATTGCGACGCGTTGCTAACGGGATTGCACTCAAGGCTCGCCAGTCACGTGTCCGCCGCTTAAGTGGTCCAGAACGTATCTCAACGGCCGCACGCGCAGCCACCAGTGCGTTTTCAGAAGGTAAGACGCCGACCGTCGTCCTGGCCCGAGCAGATGTCTACCCTGATGCGCTGAGTGGTGCCGCATTAGCAGGCGCCGTGGGTGGTCCAGTCCTGCTTTCAAACCATGACCAGGTTCCTAAGGTCACGATGGACGCGATCCGTCACCTTGGGGCAACCCATGTCGCCATTCTTGGTGGTCGGGCAGCCATTGGGAATACGGTTGAGGACCAGTTGCGTGCGGCAGGACTTACCGTCGTGCGTATGAGCGGCCCTGGACGTTCAGATACCGCTGCTGAAGCGGCCCGCGCGATTGCCCTCCAGGTGCGGCAAGGGGGCGGAACCGTTGACCATGCCTTTATCGTTGCAGGTGACCAATGGGCGGACGCACTCGTGGCCGGCGGCCCCGCAGGGTTAATGAAAAGCCCGATCCTCTTGACAAACCCTTCAACTATTGATGCCCCAACTGCCCAGGTGTTACATGACCTCGGTATCAAGAAAGTCACCCTCGTTGGTGATACCAACCGGCTATCACCTCAGCTTGAAACCGACATGAAGGTTCGCGGTATCACCGCAGAACGAATTGGCCAGCCCAATCCTTATGCAACCAGTGTGCAAATGAATGATTGGATGCGCGATAAGGTCACAAACCTGAATAACGGTCTCGTTGTTGCAACGGGTGAGAACTTCCCTGACGGCCTTGCCGCAGGACCAACCGCTGCCCGTAAACGCCTCCCACTTGTCTTGGTTCCAGGGACCAACTTGGGTGCTGATCCATTGATGATGGAATGGATCGCTCGACATACCGATGCGCAGTCGAGGCTATATGTTCTCGGTGGATTGAAGGTTATTCCAGATACCCAACTGCTTATTCTTGACCGCTTAGGAACAACAAATCCTGCAGCTAAAGACGGTGGCGCCTATGAAGTTGCCGAATCAGAGGGGATTCCGTTAGCGATAGCACAAATTGCCCAGGACCAAACAAAGCGTTTGGGTGCTCCCCTTGCGACGCCGACGACTGCGAAAGCAACCAGGCGAGATACGAGTAGCAGCAAACCAGCTGCATCATCCGAGGAAACGGCAAAGACGTCCGAATCCGCCAGCAAACCCACAACCAAAGCATCAGCAACAGCCGCACCGGTACCAAGTGAAGAACCCATAGATGTTGCTAAGCCTGGTACCTCTTCACAACGTGAAGGTAACTAGGCCAGTTTTGCCCTAAAAACACGAACCCCTTGGTCTAGGACCAAGGGGTTCGTGTACCTCTTCTACCTATGAGGACCGTCGCGGAGGAGCCCAGCGAGGTGGCGGGGTTCGTCGGCCACCAGGCAATGACGTTACCGGACGGGTAACGCGCCGGGATTCATCCTGACGCGATTGTGAGACGCGCGGTTCAAGTTCTCCTCGTAAGTCCGTACCCTGCTGAGCTGTGCTGTTGGCTTCCAGGCGCTCAAGAATGCTCTGTCGGGCTTGTTGGCGGGCAACCTGCTCGCGCTCACTGATGCGGTAGGCATCATCGTCATAGTCGATGATGGGTTCTTGTATGGTGGGTTGCCAGGTTCGTCGTTGGCTATAGGGTTCACTTCCCGTTTGGGGTAGGGCTCGGTTAATTGTCCGATCTAAGTTCTGACGTGTTGCTTCTGCCGTGGCTGACAATTCAGCTAACCGTTCTGTGGCTTGGGTCAAGCGAACCAACATATTGGCTGCTTCTTGCCCACCCAGTTCGAGTTGCTCACCAGTTCGTTCAGCTTGTTGTAAATAGCCAAGCGTTTGAACTGCGCGTTCCCCCACTGACTGTTCAACCAATGCGGCGCTATCTTCTACAAGCTCAAGCATCCGATCCGCAATAGCTTCATCACGCGCAATTGCCTCTTCGCGCCTGGTCATGACCTGTTCCATCCGGTCCATAACCACCGCGAGTCGGCGCTGTTGTTCACTCACTTGTGCGAGGTGAGTTCGCACGGGTGCCACAAGGCGTTCAAGCTCTAATCCAAGACGGCGTTCAAGTTCATTAACAAGGTCAGCTAACTGTGCGGCGGTTTGTTCAGCAGCATGTCCGATGGCTGCCCCCGTGCGCTCAGTCGCCCCGTCCAGACCTGCCGTAAATACATCAAGGGCGGTTGTCGTTTCAGCCCGAACATCACGTGCTAAATGGGCTAGGACGTCACGGTCACTGGCTAACCCGTCAGCTGTACCTTCTAACGTGTCCACTGCCCCGTAGAACCGTTCGGCCCAGACGGCCAATTCGGTGTCACGCTCGGCCATCGCACTAATGATTTCGTCAGCACGTTGTGTGATACGGACTTCAATATCTCGGTTCTGGCTTACCATACGGTCAGCAACTTGCTGGCTACCAGCTTGCATGGCCCGTTGGGCACCAGCGACTTCTTCCTTAAATTGGGCGACAAGATAGTCCCCTGCGTCACGCACACTGTTTGAAATCTGGTACCCGGCGTCAGCCGTTGCTTGCGTAATGGTGGTGCTGGCTTGTTCTAGCGCAGCATCTAAGAGAACCGACTGGCCAGATAATTTACCCAAGGCGTCAAGCACACTCTCCGTGGAACGGTCGGCCGTATCACGCAGCTCACGGGCGATTTTGGTGACCCGTTCTATCTGATCACCCGCAACATCACTCGCACGCACGGTTACTTGATCCAACACCGTGTTCATTCGTTGGGTAGCGGTATCAACCTGTTCACCTAAGACGCCAGAAGCCGCCTCTATTGAGGTGTGTACCGATGCCGAAAAGGTTCGTGCCGCATGTTCAGTGACCGTTGCTGATCGATTTAATTCATCGACAAGCGCATCAAGGGTTTCATCAAGGTGACGTGTCCAGTGCGACCCACTGGCTTCTAGCTGGCCAGCTGTACGTTCACCAGCCTGGCTAATGGACACAAGGGCGCTATCAATCTGTGTGCGAAGTCGCTCAATTTCAGCAACCGTTTGCTCACTCATGACCCGCCCAGCATCGGAGGCTGCACGTCGCCACTGATGAGGTAATTCAGCCATTTCATCAGCCACACGAGCGGCAAGCTGATCAGTTGCCTCACTCATCGCATCAGCGATGGCACTCGCATTCACATTAACTGATTCTGCGAACGATCGGGTGGCCTGAGCGACCGCTTCGGTAAGGAATCGATGGTTCGACCGTGACGCATCCGAAAGCGTCTCCGTATGATGGCCCTGCTGGTCATTGATCCGAGTGATGACTTCAGAAACGACCTCATGGAGTCGAGCTTCAAGGGCACCGACCTCTGCGGCTTGACCTTGAGTAATTGCTTCTAAAGCCTCAATTTGACCTACCGTTGCGCCCACTAAACGGTCGATCTGCTCATTGGTCGCGGCTTCAACGCGGTCAACGGCAACAAGCACGTTTTCCGTTGCATTGATCACCGTCTCATCGACCGTTGACCGAGTAATTTGAGCAACGGCTTCGGCAGCACCCTTGGTTTGGGCCAAATGACTGGCAATGAGTTCAGCGGTCGCATCCAGATGTTCGGCATACCCACGTGCTGCACTCTTTAATTCTCGAACTGCACCACTGGTCGCAGCCTCTATGCGACCACTCACCTGGTCTGATTCGCCCAACATGCGTTCAACTGCTTGGCGAGACCCTTCAGTGATACGTTCAGCCGTTTGCCCAATGCGAAGGGCAGCATCAGCTGATGCCTGTTCACTTGCCGCTACGGCGGTTTCTACTCGACTAACTGCATCTTTTGTGGCACCTGTCACCTGCTCGACATGGGCCCCGGCTTTGTCATCGAGCCGACGCTCTAGGCGTTCACTATCTGCCCAGATTCGGGCCTGTACTGAACGGGTGACATCTGCAATCCCTTCTTGGGCTTCAAGCAGGCTGGATACGATACGTTCTTGAATCTCGTCAAGCACGGCACGATTGTCATGAACCAGTCGCCCAGACTGGTCATCAATCTGGCTGGCTAAGTCATTCATGACCCGGTTGATTGAACGATCAAACTCTTCCGCTCGTTCAATCAACGCCAGTTGAAGTTGGTCTACCGCACGCTGTGCACCGGCATCAACACGTTTCGCACCTGATGATGACGCATCACCAATACGCACAGCAGCCTCTTGGGCCTGTTCAACGACCTGTTCAGATGCATTCAAAAGGCTCTGAACAGCGCGACGGCTTAGTTCGATGCTGTTTAGTAACGCCGCAATCTCACCTGACGGGAGATTGGCGGTCGTCATAGAGGGTTTTTCAGGCACAGTACCTACTCAAAACGGGGCGCAGTTTGCTCAAGTTTACGAGGTGTACGGCCCAAAATGCGCTTAGTAAACCTGAAACACCCGATAAATCTCTAAAAATGTACCGATGGCAGGTCACCGTGCTGTCGTACTCAGTCCAGGAGGCGCCGTATATAGGTGAACTGGCCCTCTATCCGCACCTATCATGACTATGACGCCACTGATCAGACCGGCCATGATGGTATAGGGTTTACAGGTATGGGACGGACACCAGTGGATCACTTAGTAGGACCCGGTTGGGATGTGGCATTAGAACCTGTGGCTGATGCGTTAGCAACTGTTTCAACAAAACTGCATGAAGAGGTAGCCCAAGGAAATACATTCCTTCCCAAGGGAAACCAAATCTTCGCAGCCTTTCAGATTCCATTCGATACCGTGAAAGTGCTTATTGTCGGTCAAGATCCTTACCCCACCCCTGGGCATCCCATCGGCCTATCATTTGCGACAGATCCATCTGTCTCCCCCCTCCCCAAAAGCCTTCAAAATATTTTCAAGGAATATCACGATGACCTTGGATACCCGATACCAGCAACAGGTGATTTGACTCCTTGGGTACAAGAAGGTGTCATGCTATTAAACCGGGTGCTCACCGTACGACCAGGGCAACCGGGTAGCCACCGTCATCTTGGGTGGCAGACGGTGACCGATCAGGTCATTTCCGCACTGGGTATGCGTGCACAACCACTCGTAGCGATGCTTTGGGGAAATGATGCTAAAACGGCCCGTCAATGGCTCCCCAAAGCCGTCACCATCGAATCGGTGCATCCGTCACCATTAAGTGCGCACCGCGGCTTTTTTGGTTCTCAACCCTTTTCTCGAGCCAATGAAGCGTTAGAACGCCTTGGTGCTACGCCGATTAATTGGCGGCTGCCATAACCGACCACCACCTGTTGCCATCGGTGTCTCCATATGCCGCTAGGTTGTAGAGACTAGACGAACAGGTACGCCAGCGGCATGCATTGCCATCTTTGCTTCAGCGATCGTTACGGTTCCAAAATGGAATAGTGACGCCACAAGAACCGCATCAGCATGGCCATCTCGTGCGGCTTCAATCATGTGGTCAACAGACCCTGCTCCCCCACTAGCGATCACCGGTATGGTGATGTGTTCAGACACAGCACGCAACAGGGCAAGGTCATACCCTGTTTGGGCGCCATCACGATCCATACTGGTGAGGAGGATCTCCCCAGCGCCACGGTCCTGCACTTCACGGACCCATTCAAGTGCATCTCGGCCAGTGTCATCACGGCCACCATTCACAACAACATGCCAACCATCCGAATATTGTTTTGCATCAATGGCCACAACCACGGCCTGCGCACCAAACGCATCACGTAATTCTTCAATAAGTGCAGGGCGAGCGACTGCCGCTGAATTCACACCAACCTTGTCAGCACCAGCTAAAAGGAGTTTGCGTGCATCAGCAACAGAACGCACGCCACCACCGATGGTGAAGGGGATAGAGAGCTGTTCAGCGACCTGGCGTGCCATGTCAACCGTGGTGTCGCGTTGGTCAACACTTGCCGTGATATCGAGAAATATGAGTTCATCTGCCCCTTGACGGTCATAGAGGGCGGCTAACTCGATGGGGTCTCCCGCATCACGGAGGTTTACGAAGTTGGTGCCTTTGACAACACGACCACTGTCTACATCAAGACACGGGATAACCCGAACCGTCACACTCATGTAAGTACCTCTATGGCTTGAGCCACCGTGAACGAGCCACTGTAGAGCGCCTTTCCTACAATGACGGCATCAACCCGAGGATGAACGGTACGCAAGGCAACGAGATCGTCTAAGGTGGCGACCCCGCCTGACGCTGTAATCCATGAATCAGTGGCATCAGCGACTTTGGCTAGCATGTCAAGGTTTGGCCCGTTCAACATGCCGTCACGACTGATGTCCGTGTACACGAAACGGCGCACCCCCATCGTGGATAGGGTGTCTAGCGCCTCAAAAAGGTCGCCACCTTCACTTGTCCAACCACGGGCTTTAAGGGTTCGGCCTTCGGCATCAAGGCCGACCACGATACTGTCACCATGCAGTTGAAGGGCTTCTCGAATGAAGTCTGGATCTTCAATCGCCATCGTGCCAATCACAACCTGTTGTGCGCCATAATCAATGCTGGCGTTCAAATCATTGAGGGTACGAATCCCACCGCTAGCTTGAACGCTGACGCCGGTTTCGGCGATGATGTCACGAATAATCGGCCGGTTACGTGGTTTACCCGTAAAGGCAGCATCAAGATCAACCACGTGTAACCAGTTCGCACCTTCATTGGCAAATGCGGTGGCGGCAATTACCGGGCTGGTGTTATAGACCGTTTCCTCATCTGCTTTACCTTGGGTAAGGCGAACCGCCTGCCCTTCTTTGATATCAACCGCGGGGTAGAGGGTTAAACCCATGACAACTCCTTTACATCGCTGAGAAAACGTCGGCCAACAACCCCACTCTTTTCAGGATGGAACTGGGTGGCCAATAGCGGACCTTCTTGGATAATGGCCGGAATAGTGACCCCCTCATGGTCCGTAACCGCCAAGGTGTGATCGGTAGCTGGCACCACCATGTAGGAATGTACAAAGTACAAATATTCATTGTCTATCCCCGACACCACTGGCGAGGGATGAGAAACCTTCAGCGTATTCCATCCCATATGGGGAACTGCACGAATGCCATCATCTGGAATACGGACAACCGCCCCAGGGATTAAACCAAGTCCGGGGACCCCAGGAGCTTCTTCTGACTTGGTATAGAGAACCTGTAATCCAACACATATACCGAGCAGTGGTTTACCTGCGTGTAATCGGTCATTGATCACCTCGGCAAACCCCGACCTGGCGATGGCTGTTGCACATTGTCCAAAGTGTCCAACCCCAGGGATAACCAATAAGTCAGCGCGGTCAGTTGGTTCAGGCTTGGTCGCTACCTGAACATCCCAGCCAGCTGCTTCAAGTGCACGATAGGCACTTGCGATATTCCCGGCCCCATAATCGATTAGCTGGGCCCGGACACTCACAGTACACCTTTTGTAGACGGCATCGCATCGTGTGTGACGGCAATGGCACGGCGGAGGGCAACCGCAACCGCTTTCCACGCGCTTTCATGAATATGGTGGCTATTACGAACTTCACCGATTCCCGCTACATGCATGGTAATGCGTGCATTAAACACGATTGCTTCGAAGACATGTTGGGTCAGGCTGCACTCATAGTTGCCAATAGCCGGTGTCGGAAAACGAAGATCACATACAAGATACGGTCGACCGCTGAGGTCAATGGCGACACGGGTTAGGGCTTCATCAATGGGCACGGTCGCATCGCCAAAGCGTTCAACTCCCCGTTTATCCCCAAGGGCCGCAAAGAGCGCTTGTCCAATTGCGATACCAGTATCTTCCACCGTGTGATGGGCATCGATATGGGTATCACCTTTGGTACGAACCTGTAGATCAATGCGACCATGCCGGCCGAGCTGGTCCAGCATATGGTCGAAAAATGGTACGCCTGTATCGACCGATACCTTTCCGGTACCGTCGAGATTAATCTCAACGAATACATCGGTTTCATTGGTTGTTCGCGCAATCGTCGCGGTCCGAGCCATGGCCCCTCCTAAACAGGGTGTGTAGTCAAGATTGTGCGTAGCGCAGATAAGAATTGATCATTTTCTGTTCGGGTACCAATACTGGCGCGCAAACAGTCTGGTGTGCGTGGGCCGGTCGAAAAATCTCGAACTAATACGCCACGAGCAACAAGTTCGGTAAATACATGGTGAGCTTGTGGCACATGGAAAAGAATGAAATTTGCTTCACTTGGCCAGGCGTGGACACTCGGCATGGTATTCAACTGCGCAAAAACTCGCTCACGTTCAGCTATCACTTCGGCCACATTCGCGCGTTCATCCCCCATCACGTCTAAGGCCAGGGTGCCCACCAGTTGGGTGATGGCATTCAGGTGGTACGGCAACCGTACTTTTTGAATATCCTCAATCACCCACGACGGCCCATAGCAATAGCCCAAGCGTAGCCCCGCCATTCGCCACGCTTTGGAGTATGTACGACAAACAACCAATCGGGGGAGTTCGTGCATCAGGGTGATCGCACGGTTGGGTTCGTTGGCCAGTTGAATATAGGCCTCGTCTAACACGATGAGAGCGCTACTGGCATCGTGAAGGGCTCTAATGGCTTCATCTGGGACAACAACCCCAGTCGGGTTGACCGGACTCGCAATAATCACCAACGATGGCTGGTGTCGTTCAACTGCACGCTGCGCAATGGCTGGGGTGAGGTGGAGGTTGTCATCAAGCTCTTCGGTCACAACCGTTGTCTGCGTGACCTGTGCTAGCAGCGGATGGGCACTGTAGCCCGGGTTAAACAACAAGACCGTCCGAGCGACACCACCATAGGCTTGGAGTAACTGAGTGAGTACTTCATTGGACCCATTTGCAACCCAGGTTTGTGCTGGGGGAAGGTCAACAAGTGCCCCAAGCTTGGTGCGAAGCTCAAGAGCATCGCGGTCGGGATAACGGTTCAGTTCTAGTGTGGGCAAGCGGGCAGCCACGGCTTCAATCAACGCCTTTGGTGGCCCCTCTGGCATCTCATTGGTATTGATGCGTACAGGAATATCCCACTGGGGAGCACCATAGGGTTCTACGCCTTGAAGATCTTCACGAACAGGAACACGATCATTCATCTTGTTGGCTTTCAGTCTGTGACTCCTGGTCGGGTACGTCCTGTGACAGCGTTGCCTGCGGTGTCGTACGCGCCGCATGTTCCTTGTGTTGTAACCGGTCTATACGTGCTTGTACGCTGCGAACATGTGCTGGTAACCCTTCTGCTCCACCTAATGCGCGGACAACCTCAGCCATTTCTGTGCTGGCGTCCGGACTGAACTCAACATAGTTCACCGGCTTCATAAACTGGCTAGTTGTTAATCCACCAGTAAATCGAGCCGCACCGTTTGTGGGCAGTGTGTGATTAGGACCTGCACAATAATCACCAAATGCGGTAGGTGTTTGTACACCTATAAAGATGGTTCCGGCATGGGTGAAGGCTTCAGCCAAATGCACGGCATCTTCTGTTTGAACCTCAAGGTGTTCAGGGGCAAAGGCATCAGCAACGTCAACGGCGTGGTCAAGGTCATCAACCAAGACAATTGCACCTTGGCCAAACAGTGCTTGGCGGATACGATCAGCCGTTTCTAGTGTGGCCAACTCTTCTTCAACAAGACCCGGTATCACTTGCGCGAGTGAATCAGATGGGGTCACCAAAATACTCGTCACCATGGGATCATGTTCTGCTTGGGCAATCAGGCTGGTAGCAACACATACCGGGTCGGCAGAATCATCGGCAACCAACATCACTTCGCTCACACCAGCCGGAGCATCAATACCAACTAACCCACTGGCCTGCGCTTGTAATTTTGCTTCGTTGACATAGGCATTGCCAGGACCGACAATCACATCAACCGCAGGCAACGTATCTGTACCGTGAGCCATAGCCGCAATCGCTTGGGCACCTCCAATTCGATACACATGGTGAATACCGACGAGACCAGCAGCAGCCAAAATCGTCTGATTGGGACGTCCGTCTGGCCCTGGGGGTGTACACATCACAATATCGTCTACACCTGCAACGAGTGCAGGGACAACCGTCATGATGACCGTGCTGGGATAGGCGGCTCTCCCACCTGGAACGTAGACACCGGCACGAGATACAGGCGTAAAGCGAACACCCATACGTGCGTGATGGTGGACACCTTCCCACCCAGTCGGCTTTGCTTGGGTATGAAACCACTGAACTTGTGCAATGGCGGTTTCAAGTGCGGTGCGCAAGGCAGGATCAAGTGCCGTTACTGCTTCATCGATCAATGCAGGCGGTACTTTCCACGTACCAAGTTCACTGAATACCTGACCGGCTTGTTCCCACTGATCAAAGGATTGGGCGTAGCGAGCGATGGCCTGGTCACCTTCTGTGGCGACGGAACCCATTATTTCAGCCACCGTATCTTTTACAGTTGCGTAGGTGGCTTTTGGCGGTCTCGGTAAGACGGTGCCTACCACAGTGGGGTCAAGTCGATGTGTGCCACGAAGATCAATAATCTCAAGCATGACTTTCCAATCTAGTTCATCTGCTATCCGACCAGGCAGAACTTGTGCGCCTTTGTTGACGATACGCATTAAGAAACGAAGGCGTACTCCAAATTTGCTACTGCCCGTTACCATGGTCACGTGTACCTACCGCTATTTCCGCTACAAACTGTTCTGTTTCCTCAACAGTCCATGCCCCTCTATGTCTTTGAGGGTCGGTACAAGCAGCTCATTCGCCACTGTATAGAAACTGCAAGCCCATTTGGTGTTGTGCATATTTCACAAGGGATCGAAGTAGGGATTGATTGGACCCCTGACCAGCTTGAGCGGCTATCTTCAGTAGGAACATTGAGTCGTTTAGAACAGGTTGCAGAACAGCCTGATGGCGCCTTCTACGTAGTTGCCCGTGGACTTGACCGCTTCCGTATTAGCCATCTGGTTGAGGGTAACCCATGGCCGGGAGCCCAAGTTGAAATGCTCCCAACACAATCAACGGATACGCCGTGCCCGTTGCTTTGCCATCGGTTACGCCATGCGGTCAAGCCCTGGATGCGATTAAACCATTTGGGTGATCAAGATGTTGAAGCTGTTGAACAGTTATCTGCCCAGGAGCTTGCTGCGTTTACGGTGAGTTTGCTCCCTGAGCACGCCACCCAATATCAGGAAGCTCTCGAGCATGATGACTTGGATACTCAGGTCAAAACAATCATTGCGGTACTTGAGCACGAGATGGCTCTCACAACCCAGCTTCATGCCATTAAGTTGGCCGCTATCCCGACACCTTGCGGTTGTCTATTAAATTAGCCCTTTTGCACGATACGTAATCAACCCTGCCAAGCATTGGTAGGCAGAGGCTAGCGGTGTCAGTGAGTGTGAATTACTCAGTAATGCATCTATGAAAAACCCCGCGTAGCGCGGGGTTCTTGCCTATTGGCCTAGAGGTGCTGGAACCACAAGATCACGTCAGGCGCAAACTCAACAGAATCGTTGTGGTAAAGAAAATGATGGCGCATACAACAGTGATGCGGTTCAGGTTGCGTTCCATGACCGTTGAACCGCCACCGGTACTAACCGTACCGCCACCGAACATTTCACTCATGCCGCCGCCCTTACCAGACTTCAGCAAAATAAAGAGCACCAGGGCAAATGAGACGATCACGTGAACAACAATGATCGCAATATTAATAATTTGAGCAGTTTCCATTGGACTCCAGATTAGCTGGCCGCAACCAACGCGGCGAAGTCATCAGCACTCAGGCTGGCACCACCCACTAGTGCCCCGTCGATATCAGGTTGGGCCATCAGTTCAGCAACATTGCCTGGTTTGACGCTGCCACCGTATTGGATGATGATCGCGTCACCAACATCCTCATTGAACAACTGGGCGATAGTTGCACGAATAGTCGCACAACCGGTATTGGCATCTTCAGGTGTAGCGGTTTTTCCTGTACCAATTGCCCATACTGGCTCGTATGCAATCACAACACGAGCCATATCATCATGGCTAATTCCCGCAAGTCCCTTGGTGACTTGATGGCTCAACACGGTGTCTGTTTCACCTGCCTCTCGCTGGTCTAACGTTTCACCAACACAGAGGATGGGATTCATCCCGTATTTGAGGATCTGCTTGACTTTTGCATTTACGTCCGCATCGGTGTCCCCAAAAATCTCACGTCGTTCAGAGTGACCGGCGAGTACCCAACGGACATCTAACGCGGCGAGCATCTCGGCACTGACTGCACCGGTAAACGCACCGCTATCTTCGATAGCCACATCCTGGGCACCCAACGAGAGGGGCAACCGGTCGCCATCGATCAATGTTTGAATAGAACGAAGCGCCGTGAAGGCGGGAATGACCGCAACGTCCACTTTGTCCGTCTCCGCTTTGGTCAATTTGTATGCGGTTTCTTGAACCAGTTTGATGCCCTCTAAATGGGTGAGGTTCATCTTCCAGTTACCGGCGATGAATGGTTTCCGTGCCATAAATGCTGTCCTATCTCTACGTCTTTAAACGGTTTAGGCGCGCAATGCGGCGACACCTGGTAAATCTTTGCCTTCTAAGAACTCAAGGCTGGCGCCACCACCGGTGGAGACATGGTCAATCTTGTCGGCCAGCCCAAACTTACGAACGGCGGCAGCAGAATCACCACCACCAATAACGGTAAACCCATCACAGTCAGCAACGGCTTGGGCAACAACCTTGGTACCTTCGGCAAAGCGGTCAAATTCAAAGACACCCATAGGACCATTCCACAATACGGTTCCTGCCTTTGCGATAAGGCGAGCAAAGGCATCGGCACTTACTGGACCGATGTCAAGCCCTTCACGATCAGCCGAGATTTCACGTGAGGATTCAATCTCAATTTCCGCATCAGCATCAAAGTCGGTGACCGTACGATTATCACTGGGCAGATGAATCGTCACCCCTTGGGATTCAGCCTTTTTGATAATGTCAATGCAGGTATCAATCATGTCATCCTCAACACGACTATTACCCACATTGCCACCGATAGCCTTAATAAAGGTGTACGCCATCGCGCCACCAATGAGGATTTCATCAACACGAGGCAACAGGTTTTCGATTACAGCAATTTTGTCACTGACTTTGGCACCGCCAAGAATGGCGACAAAGGGCTTCTTCGGTTCATCAAGTAGCTGACCGAGCGTTTCGACTTCGCGTGCCATCAACAAGCCTGCCGCTTTTTCATCAACTAGTGCTGGCACCCCGACCACACTGGCATGAGCACGGTGCGCAGCCCCAAATGCGTCATCTACATACACATCAGCGAATTCAGCAAGAGCTTTGGCGAACTCAGGGTCATTCTTCTTCTCACGGTCATCAAACCGAAGGTTTTCAAGGAGCGCAACTTGGCCGTTTTCCAGGTCATTCACAATCTGTTTGGCGGACTCACCGATTGTGTCAGTGGCGTACTTCACATCAGTTTCTAATAACTCGCTGAGTCGAGCGGCTACTGGTGCAAGGCGCAACTCATCAACCACCTTGCCATCTGGCCGACCAAGGTGACTCATCAAAATGACCTTTGCGCCGGCATTACGCAACTGGTTCACGGTAGGTAACAGGCCTTCTAACCGAAGCTCATCGGTGATCTCACCATCAGCTAGGGGCACATTGGCGTCCACACGGACAAGCACTCGCTTGCCTTGGACGTCGACATCGTTCAAAGTCGGGACATTGATGGCCATGAATCCTCCGAGAGAAATGTGGGTTCAGCCTGTGTATTACCAGGCAATCGGGTGGCTACCCGTGAGACGGCGTGCCTGGCAATGAACCAGGCACGCCCGTTTCTGGAACGTACCAGAGTGACGATGTATTAGAGCGACTTGCTGATATGAGCAGCGAGGTCAACAAGACGGTTTGAGAAGCCCATCTCGTTGTCGTACCACGCAAGAACCTTCACAAGGTTGCCGCCAATAACCTTGGTTTCAAGGGAGTCAACAATGGAAGAATGCGGGTTACCAATGATGTCCGTGGACACAATCGGATCAGTAACAAATTCAAGGATGCCTGCAAGTGCGCCATCTGCGGCCGCTTTAAGGGCATCGTTCACTTCCTCAGTCGTGACGTCACGAGAGAGATCAACAACAAGATCGGTGACAGACCCGACAACCACAGGCACACGAATCGCCAATCCGTCGAGCTTGCCGTCTACCTCAGGGATGACGAGGCCAATAGCTTTCGCCGCACCCGTTGAAGTTGGAATAATATTGACTGCTGCCGCACGCGCACGACGAAGATCACGGTGTGGTGCGTCATGAGTGCCTTGGTCATTGGTGTAGGCGTGGCAGGTGGTCATGAAACCTTTGTTAATCCCGAATGCATCATTCAGCACCTTCACGACTGGGGCAAGGCTGTTCGTGGTGCAAGATGCATTGGACACGATATTCATCGTATTGCCGTCATACTTGTCATGGTTCACACCCATAACGACGGTCATATCAACATTTGACGCAGGGGCACTGATGATGACCTTCTTGGCACCAGCATCAAGGTGTGCCTTTGCCTTTTCACCATCGGTAAAAATACCGGTGGACTCAATAACGATATCGGCGCCTAACTCGCCCCATGGAAGGTCGGCGGGGTTACGTTCACTGGTAACGCGGATCTCGTCACCATCTACGATTAAACCGTTTTCGGAAGCCTCAACGGTCCCATCCCAGCGGCCATGCGCACTGTCGTACTTCAGCAGGTGTGCTAATACCTTATTGTCGGTTAAATCGTTTACCCCGACGATGTCGAAATCTACACCCTGACGCTTGACGCTGCGTAGGAAGTTGCGGCCAATGCGACCGAACCCGTTGATACCAACCTTAATGGTCATGGAATACTCCTAAAAAAGGGGGTTACAAGCGCCGGTTATTCCGAACGCTTCCCTTAACTTTAGTTGTTCTCGCCATCGAGTGGTACGGCTAAATCCAATATCCGCTTTAAGCGACGGTGAATCGTGGCTTTATCAACCGGTGGAATCATCAGTGCCCCCAGTTCAGCCAAAGACGCTTCAGGGCTGGCGACACGTGCAAGTGCAAGTGGTCGTAACGTATCAGGAAAGGCGCCCCAGCCCTCAAACTCAACGATTTTTTCAATGGCTTCAATCTGTTTGGCCGCAGCCGCAGTTGTACGTGCAAGGTTTGCACGATCAGCATTTGCAGTTCTATTGGCTGTTTTGCGGAGGGCTAGTAATTGTCGCCCCGACTGAAAGGTCATCAGGGTATTTTCCCCACCAATTTTCTTAAGTAAGCCTTCCACAAGTGTGCTGTTCTTAATAACGATGCGGCCATCAATCGGTGATGGCCAATGCATCTTTCCTGAAACCCACTGCGCAGTTTCATGGTTGGGTGCATTCAGTTCAAAATGAACCGGTGCGTGGGGGGCGCTCAGACTGCCTGCAACCATGATGGCACCCGATACGAGTAGATCGATGTGCTGACCTGGGGGTTCATTTGGCGGCGGGGGCCAGGAGCCACCTTGACGGTTAACCGGACACAACCCCAATCCTGTTAACTCATCTAATCCAACACTAACTAACCATCCACCAGAGTGAGCCAGATTCGTACCCATGTGACGCGAAATATCCGGTCGTGATCCGAGATCATCCACAAGGCACTGTCGTAACCGGCGGGCAACGGCCCCGTAGGCACAGCGAACCACTACCTCTGGCCCTTGGGTACGGTTATGCCACCGTCCCCCAAAACGCACCATTCCAGCAGCCTGTTCGATCCGGCTTGCGCGATCAGGGATGGCGATATGGGCCAACTCTTCACGCAACATGCGCGTGAGGGTCACCCGAGCGCTCCTTCAGTCGTTTCAAGATATTCCTTTAGTGCTACGGCCAGTCGCTGCCGGTCATGGCCAGTCCCAACCCCTTCATGTTTGCGTACGGCCACATCTCGTGCAAGTACCCGACGAACACGGGGATGGCTCACGGTTGTCCCGAGCGGAACCCCTGGGCCGGCCAAATCAGGGCCACGATGACACAACACATCAATTGGTTGATCGCCTGGGATAAGGTCAAGTAAAATAGCACACTGCTCATTTAAAAGTAGTCCATCGGTTTCCCCAGGTTGTGTGGTGGTATTAGCAATGTGTAAGCACCGGATACCTTCACGATGCCCAACTGAATGGGCGATATCAGGAACTAGTAATACCGGAGCCAAACTCGTTAATAAACTGCCAGGTCCCAATGTGATTACATCGGCTTGGGCAATGGCATCAAGGGCTTCTGGGCAGCCACGGGGGGATTCTGGTTCAAGCCAAAGACGTTCCAATCGCCCGATTTGATCACGGTTTTGAACCGCAACTTGCCCCATCAACAACTGTCCATGATCCATGGCTCGTAAGTGGACGCTCACATTGGTACACGGCAATACCTGTCCACGGATATGAACCATTTCACCAATACGCCGCAGGGCTTGGACCAGTGTGGCCCCTTCTTCAAGTTGAGCAAGAATGGCAAGATTCCCCAATGCATGACCGGCCAAGTCACCCAAGGTGAAGCGGTGGGCCAACCAAGCGGCATCCTCCGAATATTCTGCCAAGGCCTGTGTGGCATGCCTGAGATCACCAATGGCCGGTATGTCTCGGTCGACACGCAACCGTCCTGTGCTTCCCCCGTTGTCGGCAACGGTCACAATCGCGGTTGGGGCATGGCCTAGCGTAACGAATGCTTCTAAGGTCCTAGCCAGCCCGTGCCCACCACCTAAGCAAACGATATTCATCGCACCATCCGGTCCCGATGACGGGTCGTGACAGATTCTCCCTGGTCTCGTAAATATTGAGCTACAGCTTCTGCAAGGGCGACAGACCGGTGATTACCACCCGTGCAGCCAATACCGATAGTCAAGTACCGCTTCCCTTCAGAATGAAATGCCGGTACCACAAGATCAAGCAGCGCAAAGAGCCGTGTTAAAAATGCCTGTGCCTTCTCCTGGGAAAGGACATAGTCACGAACCGGCGCGTCGAGGCCGGTCAGGGGCCGTAATTCCGGCACCCAATGAGGGTTGGGAAGAAATCGTACGTCAAAGAGCATGTCAACATCTTGGGGTATCCCATGTTTAAATCCGAAGGACAGGATGTTGGTTACCATCTCCGGACTATCGGTGTCTTGGAAGACGGTATGCAGCCGGTCGCGAAGGTCGTGGACAGAAAGTCCCGAGGTGTCAATGACAAGGTCTGCTGTAGCACGTAACCCAGCCAGAAGCTCCCGCTCGCGGGTTATCCCGTCAACGATGCGGTCCTGGCCAGCCAATGGGTGGATTCGACGTCCCGCTTCATACCGGCGAACAAGCACATCATCATGGGCTTCGAGATAGAGCAAGGTTGTGCTTGCACCAGAGGCGTCCAGTTCAGCAATGGTGTCATCAAGTTCATGAAAAAACTGTTGGCCACGAACGTCGACAACCAAGGCAATTTTCATAATGCTTGCCTGTTGAAACAGGCTTACCACACTGGTTAAGAGTTGAGGGGGCATATTGTCGATAACAAAATACCCAAGATCTTCAAGCACCTTGGCTGCGCTGGTACGTCCAGCACCGCTTAAGCCGGTAATGATCGCAATTGTTGGCTGGTCCATGTGAAAACTGTAGTACATCGGCAAACTTGGTGTGGTGCACCGTTTTATTCCCTTGATTGTGTTCCTCTGTTGCATGTTGACCGCATGTGTGCGTTCCCATACCACGATTGAGATCCATCCTGCCGACCTGGTGAGTTTTGATATTCAAGTACGCGCAACACGGTCATTGGTTGAACAGGCGAATCTGTCTTCTGCGGCTCTTATTGAAAGTGCCAAGAAACGTATCCCTGAACCGGCCCAAGCCGTCTCCACTATTGAACCTATTGAAGAACCGGATTGGGTTGGCGCTCGGTTAACGACCTTGCCAATACCAGCAAATCAAGCCAATCAATTTGTTCGTTATGAACGGGACGGGAATAAAGCTCGCGTTGATGTCCTGTACGCGAATATCCGACCCAAAGAGTTCGGGGTGGATGATCAAGCGTTGAAGTCGGCAGGGGCTGAAATGACCATCAGCGCAGTATTCCCTGGAAGGGTATTGGCGTCCAATGGGGTTATCCGTGAGAATACCGTGACGTGGGATTTGCTGACGATGACGGAGGACCCTTGGGTTGAGGCGCAAGTTGGCCCCGAAACATGGGTTATCGCCGCTGCGATTGGTATTGGTGCACTTGGCATCGTGATGCTGGTTTATGGGGTGGTACGCCTTGCACGCGCTCCCCGACGGGTGGCCCTCAACTGAGCCTATGTGATCGGTCGAAGAGACTTGAAATACGGTTATGCTGCGTGGTCGCTTAATGGCGAGACAAATAGTCAACAACTCGTTCGGCCAAGGCGCGGCTAAACCCTGGGGTTTGTGCGATGTCATCGACGCTGGCGGCGCGTACTTGTTTGAGGCTACCAAATTGTTTCAGTAGTGCTGACCGACGCTTCTCCCCTACCCCTTCAATATCATCAAGCACGCTGGTGGTCATGCGTTTATTGCGAAGGGTGCGATGGTAGGTGATGGCAAAGCGGTGTGACTCGTCACGGATCCGGATCAAGAAAAATAGGGCCTCTGAACCGCGCGGCAACATGATGGATTCTGCTCGTCCTGGTAAAAAGACTTCTTCTTGTTTTTTAGCTAGTGATGCAATGTCGATACCCGTGATACCCAAGTCGTCGAGGGCACGGACAGCCGCGTTAAGCTGACCTTTCCCACCATCGATAAGAATGAGATGAGGTGGATAGGCAAATTTTTTTGGGGCATCATGCGGTAAGGTTTGTTCTTCGAGGTATTGGGAAAATCGGCGATGAATGACCTCATACATGGATGCAAAGTCGTCTTGTCCATGCACTGTTTTCATTTTGAATCGCCGGTATTCACTCGGCCTGGGTATCCCATCTTCCATAACGACCATGGACGCAACCGTATTGGTGCCTTGCAAGGTTGAGATGTCATAACACTCGATACGCAGTGGCGCCTGAGATAAGCCCAGATACTGTGCAAGCTCTTCGATGGCCTGGCTGCGCGTATTGAAATCTTTTGCACGCTTTAGCCGGTGAAGGGTGAACACTTCTTTGGCATTGTGCTGGGCTAGTTCTAATACCTTGGCTTTATCGCCCCGTTGAGGGACACGCAGCGGTACGTTCTTGCCTTTGAGTTCATGTAAAAACGCGGCAACCGTTTCTTTATTTGGAGGTAGCGCACTCACTAGCACTTCATCACCGATGACATCTTCATCAGGCACCGCACCGGTCCGGCGCGTATAGAGATTGACGAGATACCTTGCGATTAATTCACCTGATTCAAGTTCCTCAACAATATCTACGATCTGATTATGGTGACCGATCACTTTGCCTTGCCGAACAAACAACGTATAAATAGCCATCTCCAAGCCATCACTCTCAGTGGCATGAACGTCATAGTTTGCATCACTGCTACTGACAACATGTTGTTTCGCTAAGGCAAGTTGGACCGCCTCGATTTGATCTCGATATCGTGCGGCTTCCTCAAACGCCTGGTTAGCCGCAGCAGTCTGCATATGGTCCGTTAACGTTTCAATAACCCCCTTAGCATTGCCCTTAAGAAAATCCTCTATTTTTGCTAAGAGGTCCCCATACTCCTCGCGGCTGATCAGGCCTGCGCATGGACCACTACAGCGCCGGATATGGTACTGCAAACAGGGTTTTTGTGATCGTTGGTGACTGGCAAATACGGCGTTTGTACAGGTTCGTACGGGATAAATCGAGAGCAGTAAATCCAACGTGGACCGTATCGCACCTACATGGGCATAGGGCCCGAAATAGAGCGTGCCATCATGTTTAATATTGCGCCGAACCATGACCCGTGGCCACGCTTGTTGTTTAGTGATTGCTAGCCACGGAAAACTCTTATCATCATTAAAAATCACATTAAACCGTGGTCGATATTGTTTAATGAGATTTGATTCGAGATGCAAACTCTCAACATCTGAGCGCACGACAAGCCATTCAACGCTTGCGGCCATCTCTAACATTTTGACCGTTTTTTGAGGCAAGTTATCCGGGTTAGCGAAATAGCTATTAAGGCGGCTACGAAGATTCTTTGCTTTTCCAACGTAGATGACACGACCGTGCTGATCGCGCCAAAGATAACAACCTGGACTGGTAGGAATCGTGCCGGCTGCGGGACGGATAGCGGCTGCCGGATTATCCATTAGCGGTTGATATCAGCCTCAGGCACCACATCCGTATAGCGCAATACCAAATCATTTGGCTGCACAATGAGGCTGATTTCGTCTCGTGGTGCCCAAAGGGGAATGGCTGGTCCACGGCCTGCATGGCCACTTAAACACATGGCCAGCGAACCGTCAGGGTGCATCCCTACAAATTGGCGAGCGTAGGTCAAGAGTTGTTCACGCGATACCTTGCCACCAAATCGGGTGTAATAGGCCATGGTCCAACGAACTTCAGCTTTACCCATGACAATAAGCCCTTCGCCAGGGTTAATGGTGGCAATATCGTCCAGGCTTTTGCCTCCATGCAAGACCTGATCACCAGCAGGTGTTTTACCAATACGCACCGCTGCATCTGGTTTCGCAAGACTGCCGGGAAGTTCTTCGAGTGAAAATTCGCCTGCGGCTTGTGCTGCTTTTTGGCGTTCAATCGGTACAAGATGCGTCATGCAAGTATTCCATTCCTCAGGCATACAAGGTACGGCAGGTGATGGGTTCATGCACCCTTCACCTGCCGATTGCGAATGATTCTTTACGCCCTAATCGCGTCAATAAACCACGAGGTAATAGATGATGGATGAGTAATGGCGGTACCTGCACACACCATATGGGCACCAAGGTCAAGTGCCTGGCGGGCTAACGCCGGGGTATGGATACGCCCTTCAACCACAACCGGCGCCTTAACGGTAGCCACAACTGATTCGACAAGTTCAAAATCAGGTCCAGGCGTTTTGGGTCGTGCATCCGTGTACCCCGATAACGTTGTGCCTACAAAATCAGCCCCAGCTTGTTCAGCCATCATGCATGCATCAAGGCTGTCACAGTCGGCCATAATGAGAATCTCTCGACCTAGTTCGTCCTTAGCCCATTGGCGCAACGCATTAACCGTCTCAACAAATGTTCGCCCATCAGGACGCTCTCGTAAGGTTCCGTCAAGCGCAATGATCGCACAACCTGTTTTTGCTACTTGTTGGGCATGGAACAGGGTCGGAGTGATGAAGACACCTTCCTTGCCGTCTTTCCACAGACCGACAACAGGTACGTCAACCGCTTCGACAACCATTCGGACGTCTTCAAGCCCTTGAGCTCGAATTGATGCAGCACCCCCAATAACTGCTGCCTGGGCAATCTGGGCCATGGTTCGAGGGTCACGCATCGGCTCACCGGGGTAGGCCTGCGCAGATACACAGAGCGTGCCACGAAGTTGATCGATAATGGTTTGTGTCATCTTCACTCCTTACGCGTTGAGCGTATCAAACGCCATCTTGGCACTCCCCAAAATTGGAGCTGCACCTGCTAGTTGGCCCAGTAGTACCGGTGTGTCTTGGAGGGGTTCGATAAGCTCACCACGGAAGGCTGATTCCATCGCATTCCACCACAGCTCCCCTGCCTGGGCAAGTCCACCGCTCAGCACGACACATTGCGGGTCGACGACTGTCACGATGGCAGCCATCCCGCGACCTAACGCTGCACCAGCCGTTTGTACGGCCCGTATTGCGACCGCTTCACCCTCATTAGCGCGCGCAACCACATCTTTCGCGTCAGGACTCGACAGGTTCCCGCCATGGCCGACATACCAGCGATGCAACGCAGGACCGGCAGCCAGGCTTTCGAGATGCCCAAATTTTCCGCAGGTACACGGCATATCGTCCGCCCCTCCAATCGGAAGGTGACCGATTTCACCACCCACATGATGGGCACCGCGGACGGGTACGCCATTGATTAAGAGACAAGCCCCGACACCAGTGCCTGGTGCCACCATGAGTACCGTTTCATATCCGGCTGCAATACCCTTCCAAACTTCCCCCATCGCATGTGCATCGACATCGTTTTGCACCACAACCTTCGGGGCGTGCGGAAAGCGCGCTGCCAAACCATTAGCCACCGCGGTGCCAGCCCAGTCTTTAAGCACACTCGTTGATTGCAAGATCGTTCCGGTATCGGTATTCACCACCCCAGCGGTACCTACCCCGATCGCAGGGACATCAGCTATTGCTATCCCACTGGCCTGTGCCGCATCGTTGGCGACACGAGCAAACGCATCCAACATCGCGTCAGGGCCTTCTTGGCCAGGAGTGGGTACCGACACAATCGGCCCAATCTCGCCTGATTCATTGACCGTTGCGGCAGCAATTTTGGTTCCGCCGACATCAATCCCAATGACGTTCATACCCACTCCTTAGCCAGACTGTCTACAGACCGTTCGCGCGAACAATCTCAACAATACGTTCAGCCACATCACCGTCGAGTGCCTGGACAGGCGCAGCCATCGCAGGACTCTTCAATAGACCCTGAGCGGCCATTGCCACCTTGAAAGCACCCACACCGGCGGCGTCACCGGAGCGTCCAGTGGCTTGGAACACAATTTCAAACAGGCTGGTCAACTCATCTTGGAGTACCCGCGCGGTGGCCCAATCACCGGCCATTGCGGCATCCCAGAGTTTTGCGTACCGAGCAGCGTCAACATTCGCCAACCCAGGAACGACACCGTCAGCACCAAGCAGCAACATGCCGTCAACCACAACTTCATGGCCAGTGAAGACACGTAGTGGGCTGCCGGCGGCACGATTAGCCATGACAAGTCGACGGAACCCGACGTCATCACCGCTGGAATCCTTGACCCCAGCAACCACACCGTCAAGGCCTAACCGGACCAGAAGGTCAGCAGGTATTTTCTTGTGCACGCGAACAGGAATGTCATAGACAAACATGGGTGCGTCCACTCCAGCACCAATGATGCGGAAGTGGTCTTCGATTTCCTTGACATCATTGATCGCATAGATCGGTGCAGTTACCACGAAGGCATCGGCACCGAGTTCAACGGCATCGTTTGCCAGTTCGATAGACCGTTGAGCGGTCAAGTCAATAGCTCCGGCAATCACGGGGACACGGCCAGCATTGGTGTCAATGATCGTCTTCAACACATCATGGCGTTGGCGATTGGTCAAGTAGGCCACTTCACCGGTTGAACCCATGGCAAACAAGCCATGCATCCCTGATTCAACTAGATGGTTGACGACGTTAGCTAACGTCTCGTGGTCCACCGAGCCGTCAGTATTGAACGGGGTGACAACCGGGGGAACCATCCCATAAAAACGGGTGTGGGACATGAATACTCCTTGAAAAGATGGATTAACCCAAAACAGGGTGTAGCAGGCTTGGAGCCGCGCCAAGTAGCGTCTTGGTGTAGGACTCAGATGGATGTTCAAAGACTTGTTCGGCAGGGCCTTCTTCAACAATAAGCCCGGTGTTCATCACACAAATTCGGTCAGAGATGTAACGAACGGTCTGAATGTCATGGCTGATGAACACCATGGCTAAGTTCAGTTCATCCTTCAAGTCCGTGAGCAAATTGAGAATCTGAGCACGTACGGACACGTCTAGTGCGCTCGTTGGTTCATCGGCAATAATGACATCAGGTTCGAGTGCCAATGCCCGTGCAATTGCCACGCGCTGACGCTGCCCACCCGATAACTGGCCAGGTAGCGTATCAAGCGCACTTTGCGGCAACCCGACAAGATGAATGAGTTGCTTAACGCGCTCGAGACGTTCAGCCGGGGTATCGATGTTGTGTACATTCAACGGATCCAGCAAGGTATCGCGTACACGCATACGACGGTTCAACGCAGTTGATGGGTCCTGGAAGACAACGCTGACGATACGCCCAATTTCCTTGCGTACAGCACCTGAGCGACTCGTGACATCGCGGCCTTTAAAGAGGACCTTGCCTTCGCTGGCGTCTTGGAGGCCGACCATCACTTTCGCCATCGTCGATTTACCCGAACCAGATTCACCCACGATTCCGACGGTTTCACCTGGATGGACCGCGACAGATACCCCTTTGACTGCGGTGATCTGACTTCCGAAGAGGCCACCCTGGCGGCTGCGGAAATGAACCTTTACATCTTGAAGTTCGATGATTGGGGTCGTTTCGGAACTCATTTGGTGCCTCCAGCAGGGGTGAAGATCACGGGGTCAGGATCACCTTCGTGGGCCGCATAGAAATGATCGGTCCCGGGAATCTGACGCCAGATTGACGGTTCATCAGCCAAGTGTGGTCGTGTTGAACGCGGTGCGAAACGGTCACCCTTAGGGAACTCACGGGGGCTGGGAACAGTGCCCATCACCTGATGGAGACGCCCATTACCAGCTTCGATGCTCAATACTGCGCCCAATAACCCTTGGGTGTATTCATGCTGTGGATTCCACAACAGTTCACTTGTTGAGGCTTGTTCCACCATCTGTCCGGCATACATGACGGTGATCTTGTGGCTCACTTCAGCAACAAGCGCCAAGTCATGCGATACGAACAGCATGGCAAACCCAAGCTTCTCACGGAGGTCATTTAACAACTCAATGACCTGATGTTCCACGGTCACATCCAGTGCAGTGGTCGGTTCATCTGCGATCAACAGTTTCGGGTCCCGCGTGAGGGCCATGGCGATAAGGACACGCTGGCGCTGACCACCAGATAATTCATGGGCATAGCTCTTGAGTACTCGGCCAGGTTCCAAGCCCACAAGGTCAAGAAGATCTTCAGCAGTTCGGGTCCCGCCACGTGAGGTCAGTTGCTTGAACTGCGCATCAATGAGCATGGATGGGTTGAGTGCACTCAAGGCATCTTGGTGAATGAGGGCCATTTCATGGCCACGCAATGCGTTGAGTTCTTTTTGGGAGAAGGTGAGCAGATCCTTACCTTCATACATAACTTGTCCACCAAGGCGAGCTGATTTACCCAAGAGGCCCATGATGGACTTAGCAGTAATCGATTTACCACAGCCAGATTCACCAACAAGCGCCATCGTTTCGCCGGGACGAATCTCAAAGCTGACCTTGTCAACAACGTCCGTTTCACCGTGGATTGCCGGGAAGGCAATAGTCAAGTCCTGCACACGCAGGAGCGGTTCCGCTTGAGTGGCTGATTCAGGAAGGACAAGCCGATCAGTGCGGGTGACTTCAACTTCACGGAGGGCTTGGAGTCGATCAGCTAATGGAATGGCTTCAGTGCTATTCCAGCCGGCCACTGACCCGGCAAGTTCATGAGGATCGATTTCGCCTTCAGCAACAGCATCTTCAAGGCTTTCTGCAATCTTGGGGCCTGCCGGAGCAGGGGCAACAATCGCGTCAGTCAACCCTTCCGAAAGAATATTCAAGGCCAGCACCGTCAATGTAATGGCCATGCCTGGGAAGAATGTTGGCCACCAGGTACCACTCAGCACTTGGTTACGACCATCAGAGATGATGTTACCCCAGGACGGTTCAGGTTGAGGTACACCGGCTTGGATAAAGCTTAAGGATGCTTCAAACACAATGGCATCTGCCACAAGGACGGTTGCAAAGACCAAGATGGGCGCGATGGCGTTGCGGAGCACATGTTTAACCAAGATGTGTAGGGTGCTCGCCCCCATGACCTTACCGGCGGACACATAGTCTTCACCGTACTGGTTCAACACATTGGCACGAACAACGCGAGTGAGCTGTGGCGTATACAAGAAGGCGATAGTCACAATGATCATCGTGGTTGAACGCCCCAGGACAGCAACGAATGCCACTGCAAGTGCGATACCAGGGAAACTCATAATCACGTCAAGCACTCGCATGATGCTCTCTGAGATCACTTTGTTCGCTGTAGCTGCAATTGACCCGAGTACTAACGCGGCGAGGAGCGCAAGCGTCGTGGCCCCAAGACCGATGACCAGAGAATATCGCGCGCCATACAGGATACGGGTGTAAATATCACGACCGGAGTTGTCGGTACCAAACCAAAACTCTGCCGAAGGTGCCTGACGTGGCTTAATAATTTCAAGTGGCCCGTGCGGGGCAATCACATCGGCGAAGAGCGCCATCAAACAGATCACAACGATAAAGACCAATGCGATCTTGGATGGGATAGACAGGTTCTTGACGAAACGCAACCCAGGGCGTTCGAGCGTTTTCGTTAATTCTGGGCGCATGACTTAGACACTCCGAATTCGGGGGTTGATGAGGACATAGAGCAGGTCCACGACGATGTTGATGACCACGAAGGCCAAGGCAACAACGAGTGTTACGCCTTGAACAAGGTAGGGATAATTCGATGTCACACCTTCCAAAATGGCGCGACCCATACCGGGCAGGTTAAAGATAATTTCAATAACGACTGCTCCACCCATGAGGTACCCAACCCGTAGCCCGAGAACAGTTACTGGGGTAATGAGCGCATTCCGCAGGACATTACGCGCAATCACAATGGGATAGGGAATACCCGCAGCTAATGCCGTTTGAACGTAGCCACGGTCAAGTTCTTCAACCATTGAGGTACGAACCACACGGGTGAGCTGCCCCATCACTGGTACTCCGAGGGCGAGGGCGGGTAACGCCATACGTTTGAAATAGCCGACCGGGTCGGCAGAGAAGGCCGGCAATTTGCCCGAACCAGGAAGCCATCCCAGCTTCAATGTAAAGAGCTGAATCATCAGCACTGCAAGCCAGAAGGATGGGGTGGCCAAACACAGAATACTGATGACACGAATCACTTGGTCAGGCATACGGTCACGATAAATAGCGGCAACCACACCGAGGATGAGTGCGCCGGTCACCGCAACAATGAGACCTAAAAAGGTTAATTGCAGGGTAACGGGGAAGGCACTGGCAACCCGATCAGCTACGGATAGTTGCTGACCGCCGTACACACCCATATCTCCATGGAGGAGACCGGCGATGTAACTAAAGAATCGAGTCCAAAGCGGATCGTTATACCCATTCGCTTGGATCCATTCTTGGCGTGCGGTAATAGATGCACCTTCACCTAAGGCGCCTGTCGCGGCAATGTCTGGATTGACTTGTGCCAAAATGATGAATACCAGCAACGTAATGCCGAGAATCATCAATGGCAGGACCGCCAGACGCCGCGCAAGAAGTTTCAATAAGTTAGCCATAGTTCCCTTATGAGTGCGCGTTTCGAGATTGAGTGGAGCCTAACCTAGCACGTAATCAGACATCAGACGTCTAACTTCGTGGAAGAAGAAAGCCGACGCAGCTCTACCTACGTCGGCTGTTCTTCGCTGAGACTCCTCAGATTGCTTACTGCTGCTTGACGCTTACGTCAATGAAGCTTAAGCCGGTGGTGCTCACGGGCTTGAAGTTCTGCAACACATTTTCGTTGTAGGCCGTGGGAACCTTGCGGTGCATAATCGGGTACAACGGAACCTGTTCGCTCAACAAGTCAAAGGCTTCGTTCCACTTCTGCTGTTGGGCATCGCCTTCCAACTTGGCGGCTTCATCCAAGAGGCCCTGGAGCTTCTCGAATTCAGGATTATCAGCCCAGGCATAGCGGGTTTCACTCCAGACGTTCTTGCCGTACCACCAACGCATTAACAAGTCCGGGTCAGAACCGAATACGGACGGGTCACCGGGGGCAATTACGATGTCATTGTCACCGGAGTCAATCTCTGGGTACAACGCCTTGGAAGGCATTTCTTTCAAATTGACCTTGAGTCCTACCGCTTCAAGCTGCTGCTGAATGGCTGGTGCCATCGGCTTGATCCAGCTATCTGCAATACGAAGGGTGACTTCTTGGCCTTCTTGGACACCAGCTTGTGACAACAGTTCCTTAGCTTTGTTGACGTCATAGGTGTAGACGTTCTTTGCTTCGTGGAAGTTGGGGTGCTTTTCGTTCAAGAAGCTCTTTACCGGGTTGGCATCGCCACCAAGGTAATCATCAATCAAGGTAGGGATGTCCAAGGCATAAAACAGCGCTTGACGTGCTTCAACCTTGTCCCATGGCGCCTTCTTGGTATTGAACATCAAGAACGCCAAGCCGAAGCTATCAACACTTTCGACCTTAAAGCCCTGATTTTCAATACTTTCCTTATCGTTGGCTGGAACGTTTTCGATTGCGGAAACCGTTTCATCCAACAATGCGGTTACGCGCGCAGCTGGGTCTGAAAGAAGATCCCAGGTCATCGTTTCCGCACTCGCCGGCTTTGGTCCGTTGTAGTTCTCGTTGGGGGCGTAGACAATCTTGTCATTCGGGGTCGCTGAAACATACTTCCAGGGACCGGAGCCAACGGGAAGCTGACCATAGGCTTCTGCGTCTTTTTCAACAAGTGCCTTAGGCACGATCTTGACCACACTCAAGCGTTCGTCAATCAAGCTAAAGGGGCTGCTCATCGTGAACTTGATCGTGTCATCGTCGACGGGCTCTACCTTTTCAATGAAGGAGATGAAGTCGTCGTAAAAGCCCTCTTTGTTCTCAAGGACGCGGTTGTAGGAGAACACCACGTCATCAGCCTTTACGTCAGTACCGTCACTGAACTTTGCACCTTCACGGAGGTCTACCTCAAACGTATTGCCGTCAACCTTGGGAAGTTCCTTAGCTAACGCAGCGTAGGGTTCGCCGGTTACGCGGTCGAGTTCAACCAGGCCTTCCATCACATGCCAGTTACCTGCCAAGGTAACGGCAGCAGAAGTGGTAGCTGGGTCGATGGAACCAGATAGGTCGTAGGCAGAAGCGGCACGGATCTCGCCACCCTTGGTGGCTTCAGCGGATTCAGTCGTGCCTTCTGAGGCCATCTCGCTGCCCTCAGATGCCGCACCTTCGCTTCCAGTGCTGGTTGCGCCACCACTGCAAGCCGCAAGGCCAAGCATCATTGCAGCCATAAGTGCAATCGCGCGAGGCTTATTCTGTTCGCTACGAAGCAAATTGAAAGCCATATATTCCTCTCTCAGTTTCATCATCCCCTCGATTGGGAATGTCTGACATCAGACGTTACAGTATTTGTTTGTAACGCGCCAATCGGAGCACAAGATTTTTTGGAGGGAACCATGAATGTCGCACCTAAGTCGCGCCGCGACCTGGTCATGGATGGGATTAAGAATCACATCATTACGAATGGACTCCAACCCGGTGATATTTTACCGACTGAAACGGAGCTTTGTGAACTCTTAGGGGCCTCTCGTTCATCAATCCGTGAGGCGATGCGGGCGCTGGCAACACTAGAAATCACTGAGGTGCATCACGGAAAAGGCACCTTTGTTGGACCGATGACCTTAGATCCGATGGTCCAACTTGTTGTATTTCGTGGAGTTGTAAAGAATAAAAATTCGATTGGCACATTGCGAGACATTGTGAAAGTCCGCCAAGGGCTTGATATTGCCGAGTCAGAACGGATTGTCTCCTCGCTTAAAGACTCCAGCAACCCCGCATTATGGGAACTTGTTCATGCCATGGAGGTACGTGCAGAAAAAGGGTTGACCTTTCCAGAAGAGGATCGGGCATTTCATACCGAGATTATTTCTAAAGTTGGGAATCCCTTAATGACGCAACTCGTTGGGGCATTCTGGGATATTCATACCGGAGTACTTCCTGAGCTTGGGCTACACCTGCCAAGGAATTTGGTGCCAACTGCTCGTGCACATGGCGATATGTTGTTTGCTGCTGAATCAGGTGATGTAGATGCGTGGCGCCAAAGTGTCGTTGCCCACTACGAACCGCTCATGACCGCACTAGAAGCAGCGGAATCATAATCACCCATGCAGAGATGTCTGACTCATACACCCTGTAGAGGGCCTCTATCCGTTCACAATCATCAACGGTAATTAGACGTTTATTGGACTGGCCAGCTCACCACGACCTCTCCGGCGCCGTCTAGGTGAAGTGGCTCGGGGTGTGCTCCAATGACCGCGCTTTGCCCGACTACAAGAGAGACCGGACCATCACCGTCATCAATGGTGATGCTGCCAGAGACAACACTCACAATAATGAGTTGAGGGTGCGGGCGTTCAACGGTGGTTTCACCACTCACGTGCCATACATCAACACCAAAATGGGCATTAGTGACGTAGTGACGTCGTTCAAACCCGTCTTGGGTGCTCACCGTTGGTGTCGTTGTACCGTGAGGCACATCGGTTCGTACACAATCAGCAGACTCTTGAAGATGCAGTGGACGCAATTGCCCGTCAAGGCCCGGTCGATCCCAGTCATAGAGCCGGTAGGTGGTGTCACTATTCTGCTGGGTTTCAAGAATCTGAATACCCGGACCGATCCCGTGCACGAGCCCGGTTGGTACATCAAAAAAGTCACCGACATGTACATCGTGATAGACAAAGAAACCGTCAAAATCACTCTGCAGAATGCGGATTTTGGCGGCTTCAAGATCAGATTCGGTAATGCCGTGCACAAGCTGAGCACCTGGTTCAGCTCCAATCACATACCAGCATTCAGCCTTACCCAGGTCTCCGGCTGGAGCTTGGGCATCATTGGGGTGTAATTGCAAACTCAGCCAATCATTGGCATCAATGATCTTGGTCAATAAGGGGAAACGTTCGCCGGGTAGATCACCAAATACGTGCCGATGGTTTTCCCATACCTGATCCAGGCCTAACCCGATCGTCTCTTGGCCAATACCAGTAGCCGACTCAACAACAGACACGCCATTGGGGTGGGCAGCAACGACCCAAGCCTCACCAATAGGGACGCCAGAAGGAGCACCGTAGGCCGTTAATGCCGATCCACCCCAAGGCCGCTCAGAGAAGTGTGGAATGAGGGTCAAAATGGGCATAACAGTCCTTCGTGGTCGCCAGGTATTAATACCTCAGCATTGTAGGGTCAACCTGGTCGGCCCATGCCAATATCCCACCGTCGAGATTGCTCACCTTGGTAAAGCCAGCATCGACCAGTATCTGTGCCGCTTGCATACTGCGCCCCCCACCCTTGCACTGGGTAACAATCTCAGCATCCTTATCTAACTCATCCAGGCGACTGGCAAGCTCCTGGAGTGGGATATGGGTGCTTCCCGCAATGACGGCAATCTCGCGTTCATCTTCACCACGAACATCAAGTAATACGGGTGGCGTTGTACTGAGTAGGCGCTGGTTCAATTCGGTGGGACGAATTTGGGGAATGGACGATTCGTTCGTAGATTCGCAAGCCAAGGTAATATCCTCCACGCTGGTAACGGGTTGGCGATCAGGCAATACCGGAACGTTAATCGTTTTTGTATCCTGCCGTAGTGCATCTATGAGTATCAAACGACCAAGCAGGCTCTCCCCTACCCCACAGATCAGTTTGATAGCCTCCGTCGCCATGATCGATCCAACTTGAGCACAAACCGGCCCGAGCACACCCGCATCACTGCACGCCGGTATTGCCCCTGGCGAGGGCGGGTTGGGGACCAAATCTCGGTAGGTAGGGCCCTGTCCAGCCCAAAACACACTGACTTGACCTTCCATTCGGATAACGGACCCATAGACAACTGGTTTGCGTAATAATTCCGCAGCGTCACTCACCACATAGCGGGTCGCTAAATTGTCTGATCCGTCAACAATGAGGTCATAGTCACGCATAAGATCAACGGCATTTGACGCATCAAGACGAACCGTATGTTCATTGACCGTTGCATTCGGGTTACGCGCCAAAATGGCCGCTTTCGCACTCGCTGTTTTGAGTTGGCCCACATCGTGATAGGTATGGACAACCTGACGGTGCAAATTAGAGGGACTCACCACATCTTCATCAACGAGCCCGATGGTGCCAATACCAGCACCAGCCAAATACAGGGCGACCGGGCTGCCAAGCCCCCCACACCCAACCAAGAGCACCTTGGCATTGGCTAAACGCGCCTGGCCGTCTCGCCCAATTTGTGGCACCAATAGCTGACGGTGATAGGTCGCTACTGTTTGTGGGTCGATCGGGATCGGGTCAACGAGCGGTTGCCTAGACATTCATCCCCATCGCACGGAGGTCAAGGCGGGCTTCTTCACTCAGCATCGCCGTAGACCAGGGCGGTGTAAAGGTGAACTCAACATCAGCGCCATGGATCCCTGGCAACTGGGTCAAGACAAGGACGACTTGCTGATGGAGTAGCTCACTCAATGGGCAGCCAATGCTGGTTAAGGTCATCGTGACATTGGCAAAGCCATCAGTGATAACAATGTCATAGACCAGCCCGAGGTCAACAATATTGATGCCAATCTCTGGATCGATGACAGCCTTTAAAGCTTCAAAACAGGCGCCAACCGTGGCTACACCGTCGGCATCGGTTTCAACACCGGCAAATGCGGGACTGACTTGTTGAGCCTGTTCTCGAAGATCGTCGGCACTCCCCTCTAGCTCTTGGGGATCGGTTTCTAGCGGCCAGCCTTCACTCATCTTGTCCTCAATTCCTACTCGTCAATGGTCACGCTATTTGTTGTTCGTCCAGCTTGATAGGTGGTAATGGCATCTCGAAGTGCCATCCACCCCAATAACGCGCATTTCACCCGAACTGGAAACTTAGCTACTCCTGAAAAGGCGACGCCATCACCCAGGTCATCTTCCCGACGGATCGGCTCACCGTGCATCATTTCACGAAAGGCCTCAACGACGTCAAGGCTGTCTTCCATATCACGGCCAGTATTGGCCTGTGTCATCGTTGAGGCACTCGCCATCGAAATCGAACAGCCATCACCATCAAAGCCAAGGATCTTTAACTTCCCATCCTCAACACCCAACCAGAGGTCCAATTCATCACCGCACAATGGGTTTGCGTGATGAACATGCACATCGAAATGCTCAGGTTCGCCCCGCCCACGGGGTTGCTTGTAATGGTCCAAGATGAGCTCTTGGTACAAGTCTTCTAAAGCCATATTGTCCTACCTCTGCCATTAGGCGAAGAACGCTTGGGTAGCGCGAATCGCTTCGGCTAATCGATCAATATCTTCTGTCGTGGTGTACATCCCAAATGAGGCACGGGTAGTTGCAGCAACACCAAGTTCACGCACAAGTGGTTTAGCACAATGGTGGCCGACACGTACCGCAACCCCTTCACGGTCAATGACCGTACCAACGTCATGGGGGTGAATGCCATCAAGGGCAAAGCTCACCACCCCGCGATGTTGTGCCGTATCGAGGGAGCCATGAATCGTGACCCCCTCCAACTTACTTAAGACGTCAAGACAATAGGTGGTGATCATTGCATCATGCTCGGCAATGGCATCCATCCCAATCCCTTGCACGAATCGCACGGCTGCCGCCATACCAATGACTTCAGCGACAGGTGGTGTACCAGCTTCAAACTTCAGTGGCACCTCATTGAATGTGCTGCCTTCCAAACGCACATCCAAAATCATGTCACCACCACCGAGAAAGGGCGGCAATTCATCCAACCATGCCGGATCAGCACACAAGATGCCAATACCAAACGGGCCATAGAGCTTGTGTCCTGCAATCGCCAAGGCGTCAGCACCAAGCTGAGCCATATCCACCGGCAGGTGAGGCACCATCTGGGCACCATCAACGATGAGCTTCGCGTCCGGGTTGACTGATTTGAGTTTACGGCCCATTTCAGCGACAGGGACGACCGTACCTAACACATTGGATAACCCTGTAATTGTTAATCCCTTAACCCGACCGGTAGCAAGCACCTCATCAAAGGCTTGTTGGTCAATCAGACCATCTTCGGTGAATGGCAAGTAGACAATCTCAAAACCCGCTACTTGCGCAACAAGCTGCCACGGCACCATATTGGCGTGGTGTTCCATCACTGAACAAACGAGAATATCGCCTGGGCCCAAGGCAGTTCGTCCCCAGGTATGTGCAATCAGGTTGAGTGATTCGGTCGCATTTTTTGTGAAAACCACGCCACGGGGATCAGCGCCAACAAGGTTGGCGATAATCCCTCGAGCAGCTTCGTAGAGTTCGCTGGCTTCTTCACTCAGCGTATGCACCCCGCGGTGTACATTCGCATTGTGATAGCGATACACATCGTCCATCACATCTAAGACAACCGTCGGGGTTAAGGCTGAGGCACCTGAATCCAAGTAAACCAACGATTTCCCATGAACCTGACGGTTCAATGCGGGAAACTGACTACGAATAGCAGCAATATCCATTACCTTAGTTTAGGCGAATTGTTCGAAGCCTTCGGCCTCTAACTGGGCAGCAAGATCAGCGCTGCCGCTCTTGACAATACGACCGGCGCTCATCACGTGCACATTATCAGGTGTGATGTATTGCAAAATACGGGTGTAGTGCGTAATCAACATGACACCCAAGTCTGGGCCACGCTGGGCATTGATACCTTCACTCACCACACGTAACGCATCAACATCAAGCCCAGAGTCTGTTTCGTCGAGAATCGCAAAGGTTGGCTTGACCAGAGCCATTTGGAGGATTTCAAAGCGCTTCTTTTCGCCACCAGAGAAGCCTTCATTGACGTTACGTTCCAAGAACTCAGGATTCATCTTTAGGTTTTCCATCTCAACCTTGACTTTGTCCATGAATTCACGTACCCCGATAGGTTCATCATTCAATGTATTCATTGCGGTACGAAGGAAGTTCAGGGTAGAGACCCCAGGAATTTCTACCGGGTACTGCATGGCTAAGAACAGCCCAGCCAACGCACGGTCATCGGGGCCCGCATCGGTGAGATCTTCATCATCAATACGAATGGAGCCACCGGTGATTTCATAGGCAGGGTGACCGGCAACGGCATAGGCCAGTGTGGACTTACCGGACCCGTTTGGCCCCATAATTGCGTGGGTTTCGCCTTTATTAATCGTTAAATTGACGCCTTTAAGGATTTCCTTATCCTCGACCGTGACGTGTAGGTCTTCAATATGCAGGGTTGACATGTATAAAACTCCAATTCTGGGGTGATGCGTCAAACATCACTTCGCGATAACGGTGGAAATATCATCCATCAAAATGTCTGACAGGCCAGCAATGTCAATGTCATCAATAACTTCAGCTAAGAATGCCAAGACCAACATGCGTCGGGCCTCAATGCGATCAATGCCACGACTCTGCAGATAGAACAGCTGCACCTCGTCGATTTGACCAATTGATGAATGGTGGCCGCATGCGGTTACGTCAGCCGTACCAATTTCTAAGAAAGGCAAGCTGTCAGCGCGCCCATCACTCAAAATCAGGTTCGCATTTGACTCATCAGAAGACGTATTTTTTGCGTCAGGATCAATTTTGATCGTACCCACCCACGTGGCACGGCCCGCATCACAGATCACACCTTTATGGTTGTACTCACTCACCGAGTCACTCCCAACATGGTGAATAAGACTGCGATGTTCGATATGGTCCGTTCCCGTGGGGAGGTACACCCCCAGTAACTGTGCGTGGGCGCCACGACCAGCTAACTCCACGTCCGGTCGCACATACACATGGGCGCCCTTTAAGGAAACCTCAAGGTGGGTGAATGATGCGTCACGCCCTACTTGGGCTTTGTGAGTTGCCATATGGCTGATTGCCTCGCCAGCCCAATCTTGAGCAGTTACGAGGGTTAACTGTGAGGCATCTTGGAGTACCGTTTCAACCGCATTCAATACCGTTGTCTCATTGGCACCACCGTGCTGATCAACCACAACGGTCCCATTGGCTCCGGTCTCACTCACTACAAGTACCCACTGCACGGCAAGACCAGGTTCCGTTGTCGTGATATCAATAACGATTGGCTCACTGACTTCAGTGTTCTTGGCGAGATGAACAAGCACTCCGGTATTGAAGCGAGCCAATGTATTGGCAATGAAATAGTCGTGCTGGTCAGAAATTACGCTTCCCAGGTATTGAGTCACGAGTTCCTTGGGTGCTTCCTTCAGCGGTGCGATTGTTACACCGTCTGGGAGGTCGGCTGGAAGATGCACACTCGTATCAACAAGTTGAACAACGACAGCGTTGCCCGCTGCGTGATCAACGGTGGCTTGCGCCAAATGGCCAAGCTCCCCAGCGGGGCTGGATTTCGTAATAATCGGTAAATCCAGATCAAAGAACGCTGGGTCTGAGAACCGATAATCCTCGTCGTGGTTCGTTGGCTTTGCTAATGCACCAGAACGAATCTCGGCATCCGACTGATGGTCGTGGATCGTCGTCATTAGCCCACGCTCCCTTCCATATTGAGGCTAATAAGGCGGTTCAATTCCACGCTGTACTCCATTGGCAATTCCTTGCTGATGGGTTCTACGAATCCACGCACAATCATGGCACGCGCTTCCGTTTCACTAATACCGCGGCTCTGGAGGTAAAAGAGTTGATCTTCCCCGATGCGACTGACACTGGCCTCGTGCCCAATCTGCGCATCATCAGTAAGAATATTCATGTACGGATACGTGTCACTTGCCGCAAACTCATCAATGAGTAACGCATCGCAAACGGTCGATGCCTTCACGTTCTTCGCTTCCTTAGCTACGGCTAACAACCCACGATAGGTTGTACGACCTTTGCCTTGAGCGACTGACTTGCTCACAACCGTGGAGGTTGTATTTGGCGCAATATGCACCATCTTGGCCCCGTTATCTTGGTGCTGGCCATCGGCCGCCCACGCAATCGACAGCACTTCACCGTGGGCACCTTCACCCAAGAGGTGCACAGCAGGGTATTTCATCGTGACCTTGGACCCGATGTTGCCGTCAATCCATTCCATATTGGCATTGCGATAGGCATGGGCACGTTTGGTAACCAAGTTGTACACATTGGTCGACCAGTTCTGAATGGTCGAGTAGCGCACGGTCGCGCCTTCCTTCACAACAATCTCAACATTGGCTACGTGCAAGCTATCTGACTGGTAGATCGGTGCGGTGCATCCTTCAACGTAATGCACATATGAGCCAGGCTCAGCAATAATCAACGTGCGTTCAAACTGGCCCATATTCTCTTTGTTGATACGGAAATAGGCCTGAAGTGGGATATCTACCTTGGCGCCGGCAGGCACCACCACGAACGATCCACCGGACCACACCGCGGTATTTAGCGCGGCAAACTTGTTGTCATTGACCCCAATGACACTGCCAAAGTGCTCACGAAAGATGTCTTCATATTCACGAAGACCAGTATCGGTATCCACGAAGATCACCCCTTGGGCTTCTAAATCTTCACGGACCTTGTGATACACCACTTCGCTCTCATACTGGGCCGCAACCCCAGCGATCAACCGCTGTTGTTCGGCTTCGGGGATACCGAGTCGATCATAGGTTTCTTTAATCTCATCTGGGAGTTCATCCCACGTGGTGGCCTGTTTTTCAGTTGAACGCACAAAATAGTGAATGTCGTCAAAATCAATCTCGCCTAATTCGGCGCCCCAATGGGGCATCGGACGGCGATTAAAGGCTTCAAGACCATCAAGACGCATTTGTAGCATCCAGTCCGGTTCATCCTTAAGTTCGCTGATTCGACGTACAACGTCTTCGCTGAGACCTTTATCAAAGGTCGTAACTGGCTTGGTTTCATCATGCCAGCCATAGTCATAGGTCTTGGTCGTACCCAAGTCTTCTCGACTTGTGGAAGGGGTGGCCATGAACGCTCCTCTGTCAATCTTCCAACTTGAAATTGCATTCGCACATCAAGTCGCCATCTGCGATGGTGGTTGTGTAATCAAAGTCGATCTGTAAAAGGCGGGATAACTCGTCACGTTCAACGCTGCACATCGTCGCATTCGAGCGGGCAACATCAGCCCACGCACAGTGTCGGTGACGGAGTTTCAGACCTTCTTCGGTTTCTATCACTTGCGTTGGTTTGCCATTTTGAGTCATTAATTCAGCAATACGCTTCGCACGTTCACGCGGGTCATGTATTGCCGTGATTTCTTCCTCATATTCGGCCATTTCTGAACGGATGTAGGACGACAACAACGCATTCGTTTCTTGTTGCCCATGCGTATCCGTGAAATGTTGCACGAGATTGGCCGCAATCGTGGGGACATGTTCTTGAAATAACCGAAAACCCGTCTCGGTTAGTGTCCACTCCTCACTTGGGCGCCCCATCTTTCCATCGTGGCGAACCTGCCCCTTGACGAGCCCTTCAGCAGATAATTCACGCAGTTGGGCCCGTACGGCAGTCGCACTGATATCTAGAATCTCAGCCAATTCAGCGGCCGTCAACGCCGCTTCATACAGGTGATCTACGACCCGACCTTTAGCCGGGCCAAGTATCCCAACGACTGATTTTCTCATGGACTTAAGTATGTCAGAACTTTCGTAAATCGCAGGTTGGGCGGATCATTGACGAGCTCACCTCAGCGCTTACTCATCCAGTGATACCAATGCGGTATGGCTAGGGTGTCACCGTTGGGTCACCAGACGCTGAGGCACCCGCAAGGTGGTCACGAATCCCATAGGCTGCTGCCACAATAAAGGCCACAAGGGGTACTGCAATCAAAGCACCAATAACATCACCCACCGTTGCACCACCAATCACGCTGAGCAAGATTACGAGGGGATGGAGGTTAACGGCTTTCCCCATAATCCAGGGTTGGAGGACGACGGTTTCAAGTTGATTGATACCCAAGACAGCGACAGCCATTAGACACGCCGAGACGAGTCCGCCTGTAGCAAACGCAAGTAAGACAGCGACGGCACCGGTGATCAGCGCCCCAAGAATGGGAATCATGGCTCCGAGCAATACAAAGAGCCCTAATGGAACTGCAAGCTGTAATCCGAGAAGATGGGCTGCTGTCCCAATCCAAATACCCTCAAGTACCGCGATACCTGCTTGAAAGCGGACGTAAGAGACAACTCCAACCCACCCGTATTGGGCACCAATATCGATCGTTTCTTGAGTTCCTTGAGGCAGTAGCGTTACAAGGAACCGCCAAATTGCAGCGCCTTGGTAGATGAAAAAGAACCCGGCGAACAAGGTGATGATAATGCCTGTCACTGCGGCTGATGCGCCAGAACCTATAGCGAAAATCTGGTTTGCAACGTCAGCGGTATGCGCTTCAATGCGGCCAGCTATGGCCGCTCCAATGGTATGGAGATTGATGGGTGGTACTGGGATGGGGAGACTGTTGCGTTGAACCTCGATAAACATGTCCAGGTCCTTAGCCGCATTCATCGCTTGATCCCAAATCCCGTCAAATCCTTTAAATAGTTGTTCGATCACCACGACAAGTAGCCACCCGAAGGCTGTGATGGCACTGAGAAAGGTGATGATCGTGGCAGCGAGACGGCGAACGCCACGATCAACGAGTACCCGGACAATAGGGTTTAGTAGGCCAGCAAGAAACCCAGCGGCAACGAGTGGAACCCATAGCAATACAACCTGGCTCAACCCGTAGATCACAACCGCAGCAAGGGCGATCAAAATCAGGATCCGCCAAGCCCAAGCCGCAGCAATTTCCAAACGCTCAGGAACATGGTGAGTCGTGTCTGGTTTGGTGTCCAAAAGAATGATCTCCTACCCTTTGGGGTACAGCTTAGTAGACGAGTGAGGAGACGCAGATGAAGGGCATACTCGCCATCGATGATCGGCCGGTGTGGACTGATGTGACTAATCCAGTAGTACAACCGGGCAAAGTACTCATTCGCGTTGGGGCGGCTGGCGTGAATCGTGCCGATTTATTGCAGGTTCGGGGTATGTATCCCCCGCCACCGGGTGAGAGTGAAATTATTGGCCTTGAATGTGCCGGTGTTGTTGACGCCGTTGGTGATGGGGTTACCCGCTTTAGCCCTGGTGATAGGGTTTGTGCCCTTGTCCCTGGTGGTGCCATAGCGGAGTACTGTCTGGCTGATGAGCAAACAGTTATGACGATCCCTGGTGGGCTGAGCGTTGTCGAAGCAGCCAGCATTGTTGAAACCTGGGCGACCGTGTGGGATAACGTTGCCCTACGTGCAGGACTTGCCCAAGATCAATGGTTACTTGTCCATGGTGGTACATCGGGGATTGGTTCGACGGCCATACAAGCCGCACACCTCCTTGGTGCCAAGATTGTCACCACTGGAAGTAACGACGATAAGTGCGCGACCGCGACCGCAATGGGGTCTGACCAGACAATCAATTACAACCAGGTCCTGATTGATGACCCTGAACATGGTTTAGCAACCGCAATCAGCCGTGTAACTGGTGGACATGGGGTCGATGTGATTCTTGATCACATCGGTGCGTCCTACTATGACCAGCACATTGAGGCGTTGCGACCAGGTGGACGTATGGTGTTCATCGGGTTCTTGAGTGGACACAAGATACAGACATCACTCGTACCCTTGCTGATGAAACGCCTCACGCTCATCGGGTCAACGTTACGCAATCGCAACCTAGATGAGCGCGGGAGTTTGTGCCTCATATTGGAAAGTGATGTGTGGCCCGCCTTTGAACGTGGTGAGGCCAAACCCGTTATTCATGCGGTCTTACCGGTCACCGAAATCGAAACTGCCCATCAAATGCTTCGAGAAGGTAGCCACGTAGGCAAAATAGTGCTCACGATTGATGGCACCATCGCCTAACCTTATCGCCGAATCGCTGCGTGTGGTCCGTTTGTTGGGTCACACGCAGTTGGGTTTAAGGCAGCATTTGGCCCAATACCAAGGAGATAACCACCATCGAATTATTCATAATATGGGCCCAAATGGATGCGCCAAGGCGATTGGTTTTGATCATCCAGAACCCAATTACAAGTCCTAAGATGAGGATTTGAATGATGCCGCTGAGCATTGCGGCTGGTTCAATGTCGATTAACAAAAAATTGGGTAGGTGGGGAACGGTAAAGAGGAGCGCCGAAATGACAAGGGCAACCCAGGTGTTGACCTTGCGCGAGAGGGCGTTGAGAATAATCCCTCGAAAGATCATTTCTTCGGCAATGGGGACAACGATACCAATGGCTAAGCCAGCACCAATAGCTTGAAGGGGAGAAATATCACTTGGCCAAATAGCGCTGTTCAGGTTGGCTGAATCTTCAGGTGAGAGTTGAAACACACTTGAGAGCACCACTCCCGTGGCAATGCTGATCAATGTGGCCCCAACACCCCACAAGAGGTCAGTCTTTTTAAAGGACCACTTCATGAACGTGGCAGGGGTTCGATTACCTCTATACGACCACCACCATGCCATCAGAATGGTGCTGATTGAGACTGGCCAAATCACACTGATAAGCATGTTCGGGTCATTTTGACGCAGTGCGGTCAAATCGGCTTTGGTGACAACCGCATACACGATCGTGGCAATCAACCCGATAACAAGTTGGGCAACCGCGAATATAACGATGCCCATCACCACGTCTAGCCACGGGTTACCAATTACCTCAGGAACAGGTGTGGAATCGGCAGTTGACACCGCTTCGGGGTGCGATGGCGAGCCTTCTCCGCGCACGTCTGTGTGACTGGGATCACCCCAGGACCACTCTGGTTCATCTGTATTGGTAAATCGTTCACTGATAGGCATGGGAAAAGCATAGGCCTTGAGGACGGATTGTGACGGGCCTTTTACCGGCCGTTGGAATTGATTATCGTTCGTTTGCTCGGCAGTCTTAAGCTCATGACTAATGCACTCAAGCCTAAATTGATTAGCCCAGAGCAACTTGCATCGGCGGTGGGACGTCTCCCAGAAAACCCACGTGTCGTAGTGAGTGGTAACTTCTCCGTGCCTTGGAGCACCCTTAAAGCATTTAGCGAATACCAAGAGCACTTTACGTTAAACATGTTGCACGCCCCCAAAGGGGTGGTGATGCATGATGGGGTCACTCCAGAAACCAGCTTTGTTGGCCCTGGTCTGCGCGGGCATCCCAACTTGCAGTATGTTCCTAGCCGCTTATCGATGGTGCCGCTCTTGTTCTTGCACGGTCACCTCCCTGTCGACGTCGTGATCGCCAATATTTCGGTACCTGTTGATGGCAAAGTGTCCCTCGGTGCTGAAGTCAATGTGATGGTTGGTGCTATTGAAGCGTGCAAGCGTCGTGGCGGGTTATTAATTGGTCAGGTTAACCGTCATATGCCCTACACCTTTGGTGATGGTGAGTTCAGCATTGACGACTTTGACATCCTTGTTGAAGCTGATGATGAGCTTGGCCACAGCGCCCCTTGGGATGATCACAAGGGTGGCCACGGGTCCAAGATGATCACCAATGACAAGATTGACCCCGAAGCAAGTGCTGATGCCATTGCGGATAACGTAGCTCGCCGGATAGAAAATGGGATGTACCTCCAAATGGGTATCGGTGACATCCCAGACCGAGTGTTGGCTCGCTTGAAGCGTCACCGCAATATGAAGATTTGGACAGAAATGTTCTCCGACGGAGTCCTTGGCTTGGAACGTAACGGGGTACTCGACCCAAGTTTCAGGATTATGTCTACATTTATTAATGGCAGCCGTGAATTGATGGACTGGGTGCACTTAAATGATCGGGTGCGCATCATGCGTACCGAGACCATCAATAACCCTGGCAATATCATGAAGAACCCTGGCCAGATCTCCATCAATACGGCCCTTCAGATTGATATTCGGGACCGCGCGAACGCAGCCCGTGTCGGTACAAAAATTATCTCAGGATTCGGTGGCTCGACCGACTTCATCGTGGGTGCAGTGCACTCCCATGGCGGCCAATCCATTATGGCGTTGCGCTCCTGGCACCCCAAGATTGACCAATCAACGATTGTGCCGCGTATCGAAAGCCCAGTAACGAGTTCAATGCACTCGGCTGTGATTACCGAACACGGTGTCGCAGAGATCACCGGCGCTACCCAAGACCAAAAAGCACGTAACCTCATTGAACATGCGGCCCATCCAGCCGCTCGAGATTGGTTACGTGAGGAAGGTCAAAAGGAAGGGCTTAACATCTAACGGTATAGCTTTCCTTGACCGAAAGGCGGCCCCATGGGGTCGCCTTTTAGCGAGAAGGCCAACGGCTTACAAGCGCACCTTATTCACGTCCAGCGGCCCGCCGAAGCCGATCCATGACCGCTCGCCCGATACCGGTGGTACCCACACTTTCAATGACCACTACTTCAACACCCATGTCATCGGCCTGTCGCAAGTAGCCATACAGATTCTTGGCCAAATCTTCGGGTGTATTCCACGTTCCTAACACGTGCATACGGCGATGGGTTCGTACCCCAATCGATGGGTCACTTGCGGTGACCAATCCAACTGACCGTACTTTTGATAACCACTGGTGTGCCATATCCCAGCCACCCCCGATGGGGCTCAGCAGCACCCGTGCGGTGGGCTGATAATGCGCAAAGCGTGTCCCAGGACTGCGTTCAATTGCGGCAGGTGCTTCCTGATCAGCAGCATGCAGCCATGGGGCTAAATCTTCACGGCTGATCTTCCCTTCGCGTAACACCGTAGGGTGTGTTCCGCGCACATCAATAACGGTGCTCTCAATACCAATAGCACTCGGACCACCATCAACAATCCAGTCCAACCCATGTGGAAAATCCCGCATGACGTGGGCTGCAGTTGTGGGTGATGGGCGACCAGAGAGGTTCGCTGAAGGACCGACGAGTGGAACCCCAGCCTGGGCGATCAATACCCGCGCAACCAAATGGCTTGGACATCGCACGGCCACGCTGTCTAGCCCAGCCGTCACCACTGACGGAACATCCTTTCGGACAGGAAGCACAAGGGTGAGGGGTCCTGGCCAAAACGTATCGATAAGGGTTTGTGCCACCGGAGATACGGAATTGGCAACCCATTCAACCTGGTGTGGCGCAGCGAGATGCACAATCAGAGGATTATCTGCCGGCCGTCCCTTGGCGGTAAATACCCGCTCAACCGCACGAGCATTGAACGCATCCGCACCCAGCCCGTACACCGTTTCAGTAGGGAACGCGACAAGACCACCACGTTCAAGCGCCCGAGCTGGTGCAGTCAACATGGTCCGGAGTAACGCCTCTTCTGCCTCGGGCAATACCTTTACAACAGCGGTTTCACCCATCAGTGTTATTCCTCATCTTCATCGTATTCCTCAGTCACAATCTGATGGATAACCCCATCTGGCCGTGCTGGTTCAGGTGGAGGGGTCTCAGCATGAACTGGGGTTCTTGGCATGGGTGGACGCATCGCGGCAGCCGCCATTGCAGCCGCAGCCTGGGCATCAAAAATCGACTCCAAGCGAACCCGGCAGGCGGTCAGTAAATCGCCAGGCAAACTATCATCGGTCAAGGCAGAACAAATCACATTGTCTAAGCGCTCCATACGCACTTCTTCGGTGAAGGACGTATCCAAGGCCACATGGCGCAACCGAGCAAGCCAGCGTGCCTGGTTGTTCAGTTGGAGGTCATCAGCAAGATCGCGCAGGGCCTCATACAACGGCTGGGCCTGGCTTGGGCCTTCTCCGAGTTCAACGGAGAGACGATCAAGCACCATTTGGAGTCCCGCCACCAAGTCTTCTTGTTCAACTGGCGCATTGCCCTCATCAGGCCTACGAGCCGTGGCCCGAACCGATGGCTTCGCAATCAGCCGCATACATTCAGCCTGAATAGCTCGGGCTTGATCGAGGGATGACGGGCTTTGTAGACATGCCCGTAAATCAGCAGCCCACAAATCCAAGCCGGCCGCATCAAAGGCGTCAGCAAGGTGGGTTACAAGGCGGGGGGTACGAAAAGCAGAGGTCGACATGAACCCAACCAGGTTAGGTTGTCGGATCGTCCGCTACACTGGTCGACTGATCTGCCCGTTAACGGCCGGGAGCTGGCCAAAGGGGAAGAAGACAGAAGGAGTACCTAATGGCCCGCCGTCGTTCGGGACGTCGCCCGTCCCAATCACGCAAGTTTATTGATGAAGAGACCCGCGCAAAGCGTGAGGCTCGCGCAGGAAGTGCGAAGGAAGAAGCCCTCGAGTTGGAGGGCACCGTCACCGAAGCGCTCCCAAACACCATGTTCAAAATTGAACTCGAAAACGGTATTGAAATCCTTGGACACATTAGCGGCAAGATGCGCAAGCACTACATCCGTATTTTGCCTGGCGACCGAGTAACCGTTGAAGTGAGCCCCTATGACTTAACCCGTGGGCGTATTACCTACCGATACAAGTAACAACATCTCCAGCCGTTTAAAACGGTGGACGATGCGCCTGGCTGACCCGTTGAACCAGCCAGGTTTTTCGTGCTTGCAACCCTCCGTCGGCTCGTTTGGCAGCCTGTTCAAGCAAGTGCGGTTTACCCACAATCAAGAGGCCTTCGCGTGCACGCGTTGCAGCGGTATAGACAAGTTCACGGGTCAACATATGGTTCTGCGAGGGGTCCAGGACCAACACGACAACCGGCCACTCCCCGCCTTGGGATTTGTGGACAGTCAATGCCCAGGCAGGCATCAGCGTATTCGTTTGTTCCCCCTCAAAGGTGCGCTCCCCGTGTGTAAATGCAACCGTCACAATGCGCTCTCGTGCCATTGCGCCCACCACGGTGCCCACATCACCGTTTGATACATCCAACTCCGGGTCGTTGCGCGTAACAACTACCCGGTCCCCTTCACGCCAGTGCGCATCATGTGCACCTTGTTCAGCCGGATTCAACGTCTGGCGTAATACCTTATTTAACTGGTCTACGCCCGCAGGACCCTTGTACATGGCACTGAGCACTTGTACTTGGTCTGAATGACACCCGAAATAGGCAGGGGCACGCTCTTTAACAATCACCGCTACCCGATCAGCGAGCGCATTAGTGTCAACCGGAACGGCGAAAACATCCGTTTGTTTTCCGACAACTGGGGTCACGGTTCCCGTGTTAATTTCATGGGCGAGGGTCACGATTCTGCTTTGAGCGGCTTGACGGTGCACCGTAGTCAACCGTGTCAGCGTGATATTTGGGATTTGCCCTAAATCACGTAGCACCGCACCAGGCCCGATGGGGGGCAGTTGGTCAGCATCCCCAACAAGTAGTACTCGTGTCCCTGGCCCAACGGCAGCAAAGAGCGCATCGGTTAAAAAGACATCAGCCATTGACCACTCGTCACAAATAATCAAATCTGCCTCTATCGGATTGGCGTTATCACGCCCCCAAATAAACCCACCGCCATCATCAGGGCGTGCTTCAAGCAGCCGATGGACGGTAGTTGCGGTCATGCCGGTAAGTTCTTCCATTCGTTTTGCTGCCCGGCCAGTCGGGGCACACATGGCAACGGTCCAATCCGCCGCTTGAGCCTGGGCCACAACTTGGCGAATGGTCGTTGTTTTGCCCGTTCCTGGCCCACCGGTCAGCACCGTGAGTCGTTCCCGCAATACAGCCTGAACCCCTTGTCCTTGCTCATCGGTCAGCATGGGATCAATTTCAATACGCTCAACCGGATGAACCGGTGGAGATGAGATGAACTGGGCAATACGATCAGCGACGCGTCTTTCAACCGTGGCCAAACGTTCCGGACTTACCACACCATCAGCCACCGGCACAATGAAACCTGCCGTAACCGCAGCACGCATACCTGCATCGGCCAGCCCAGCACCCAGGATGCCCGGCAATGCCCGAACCACCTCATCACGCGCGATCACCGTGTGCCCGTGGGCTGCACATCGTCGTCGAATATAGTCATACGTGCCTGCCGCTAAACGCCGAGGGTCATCTAGCGCGATCCCCGCTCCACGCCCGAGAGCATCCAATTGCTTCCAAGATATTCCTTGTATATCCAAGAGCTGGTAGGGGTCTGTTTCAATGATTGTGAGTGCGTCAACGGTATAGGTACTAGCAACTGTTTTCGCAACGGTTGGCCCTATTCCAACCTGTGCAAGGCGCGCAATGATGGCCGGTAACAGTCCCGCTTCACGCCACGTTTGACCAATGCGTTGGGCAAGTGCTTCACTAACGCCATCAACTTCATCAGCGAGACGTTCAGGCTCAGTAGTGAGAACCTCATCAAGGGTGTCTGGAAAGGTATCGGTGATCCGTCGGGCGAGAACGGTACCGACACCTTTAAACCGGTCTGATGCCAGAAACTTCACCATGCCATCACGAGTGGAGGGCATCGTCAGCTCGTACCACTGCGCTGCAAAGGTTGGCCCATATTTCGGGTGGTCGTTCCACCCCCCGATCAAGACCACGTGTTGCCCTGCGGTGAGATCCGCCAAGGGGCCGGTTGCTTTGAATGCGTCACCGTCTTCATCTTTGGCGAGTACCACCGCGAACTGGCCATCTCCCCCGGCCCAGAGCACACGGGAGATGGTGGCATCTAAACGGTCGGTATCCATATCACGATTCTGAGGATGGGTCCCCTGGTTGGGGACATCGACTATCGTTGCGCCAATGACGGTAGGCTGCGGCTAATGCATAGCCGTCAGGGCCATGAATGGTTGGAACTGCATCGTTAGACGTGGCAATGATGGGTGGTTGATTGCGCACATTTGCTCCACCGGGAGGAACTGGCTGCCCGTGGATCAGGGCGTGTTCCACCGGGGTCAGTTCACGGATACCAATCATCGCAACGTGGTCGGGATGCTGACGCGCAAACTCGTTATAGACCATGGCATCATGTTGGCCATCATCACCAACTAATATCCATTTAATTTGAGGGAAATCCTTCACCAAACGTGCCAGTGACTTACGTTTATGGTCAAGCCCTGAGCGGAACCATCCCGTCGTGGTTGTGCCCCAGTCGGTCATCAACATCATGCCCGATGGGAACTGATGGTGGTGTAAGAAGCGCTGTAAGAATGGCACCGTATTAAATGCACCCGTGGATAAGTAGACCACTGGCGCAAATGGGTGGTCCTGCAATATCTGCCGATACCAGGTTCCCATACCGGGTACGACATCTCTTGCTTCTTCAGTTAACACAAAGGCGTTGTAGGCGGCGATAAATGGGCGCGGAAGGTGGGTGATAATGACGGTGTCATCAATATCGCTTAACAATCCCACACGTGACTTTGGGTTAAGAATATAGATGCGTGCAGCACCAGAAATATCAGCCGTGGTCCGGACTCGAACGGTATGCCACCCTGGGACCAGCCCGTGCCCATGAACCATCAAATCAAAATATCCGTCACGGTCTGTTCGTGTCCGAAGGGTGCGTTTACCCACCTGAATCTCTATGGCCGCGTTGGCCATCGGTGCTGTAATAAACTGCCGCCACCCACGGGCATGTTTAGGTACCTCAACGTCGGTTGATTCTTGGTGCCAAATATGGCGGTCATCCATGCGTCCCAAGAGCACCCGGCCCATGACCTGCACCTTTTCTCCATCGCCTAATCCCGGATAGACCTGCGGATGGGGCACCCAACCTTGTTGGCGTAACCGCTGCGTTAACCGCTGATTGAGGTGGGTGGCAATGCGATAGGCATAGTGGACAGTGGACATGACGTACTAACTTAGGGCAAATGAATCCTGCTGCTCCATCTCGCCAAGTTTTAGAACATCTTGCATCCTTACACCACGTGGGTACGTCCTATGACAATTGGCGAGGGGAACCGGTCACCGTCGCTGACGAGGTAATCATTCGTATCCTTGGTGCCTTAGGGGTTGATGCCTCCACCCAACAATCTGCTGAACAAGCTATTACCGAAGCAGCATTGGCACCGTGGCGAAATGTTATGGCCCCAACGGTGGTTGCACGGCAAGGGTGGACCCCATGGGTCCGCGTACATGTGCCACACGGCAGTGCGGTATCGCTCACTGCCCGACTTGAAGATGGCAGCCTTCGCCCAGTCCGTCAAGTGGATTGGTGGGAAGATCCCCGTGAGGTCGACGGCAAATTAATTGGTGTGGCCACGTTTGAGTTAGACGGTGATCTACCGCCTGGTTCGCACTACCTGATTGCCGAAGGCGACGCCATCGCGACGACGGAATCCGTGTTGATCATTAGTCCTGCTCGACTCAATGTCCTTGGTGACCGCCGCGTCCTTGGCATTGCCGCCCAGCTCTACCAGCTTCGTGATGATGTCAGTTGGGGCATCGGTGATATGCGCCATCTTGATGCCTTGATGGGCCAGGCACACCAGTGGAATGCTGACTTTGTGCTCGTCAACCCCATTCACGCAGGTGTTCGTGAACCAGAATTTGAAGATAGCCCCTATCGACCAGCGTCACGCCAATTCCGTGACCCGCTCCTCATTGATTTGGATGGCCCTGAGTTCATCATTACCCATGAGTCGGTCAAGGCGACCATTGCAGACATACACGCCAAAGCTACGGCGCTGAACACGGCGGACCGTATCGACCGTAAAGCCGTATGGTCCCTGAAACGTCAAGCGCTATGGGAGCTGTTTGTTACTGATTCCTTCGACCAAGCTCAGTTTTCACGCTACGCCATACAGCAACGGCAAGGCTTGATTGATTGGGCTACCTGGTCAGCATTAACGGAGCATTTTGATGCCCTTTGGCCAGATTGGCCCAGTGAGTACAAAGACCCACGCTCATCCAAGGTGGCACGGTTCAGAAAAACCCACACGCAGGAGGTGCGATTCCATCAGTGGCTGCAATGGGTCATTGATACCCAGCTTGATCGCCTTAACCAGACGAACTCCCTTGATGTCGGGGTCATGCATGACTTGGCCGTTGGTGTTCACCCAGGGGGTGCCGATTCGTGGCTATTGGGTGAAGCAATGGTCCGTAATGCCAGCGTGGGTGCTCCCCCAGATCATTACAACGCCCTTGGTCAAGATTGGTCTCAGCCACCATTGAACCCCGTAAAACTGGCTGAAATGGGATACACACCCTGGCGTGATCTTGTCCGCGGGGTTATGCGTCATGCCGGTGCACTCAGAATCGATCACATATTAGGTATGTTCCGGCAGTGGTGGATTCCTGCTGGGTGTACGCCCACAGAGGGCACCTATGTCTACTTTGATCCTGAAGCCATGCTTGGGGTGCTCGTCCTTGAGGCTGAACGTGCTGGGGTCATCTTGGTCGGAGAAGATTTGGGCACACTACCAGCAAATGCTCGCCAGATGCTTGATGAGCGAGGGCTGGCGGGTACCGATATTTCTTGGTTCACCCAAGGCTGGGGGCGCCCTGCCAACCCTCAGCACTATCGCCAGGTTGCCCTTGCCATGGTGTCTACACACGACATGATGCCCAATGCAGGATTGTTACGACTCGAACATGTTGAGCTTCGGGCACGACTCAACCTCCTGACCCAATCCTTGGACGAAGAACGAGAGACTGAACAAGCCGCCATTGACCAGGTTCGTGCAGCCATGGTTGAGGATGGGTACCTCGAACATCCCGATGTGGACACCACCACATTCATCGTGGCGCTACATCGCTGGGTTGCTCAAGGCGCTAGCCAGCTCTTTGCCGTTTCACTTGCAGATCTAGCGGGAGATCGGCGAGCCATTAACGTGCCTGGAACAAATCAGACCCAGTATCCCAATTGGCGACTTCCCTTGTGCAACGACGCTGGTCAACCCATAGATCTCACGAACCTTGCTGACCTGCCGTTGGCCAACGCCATTATGGAGGCTTCACAGCGCTGAAGATAAATCGCGGTGAAAATCGTTTTACTTCCGACAACTCAGCACCGCCGTAGCACACACTGCATGCAATGCTCATCGAGGATTGTTTGTTAATTCGTCTTCCGGTCACACCCGGTTCATGGGCCGAAGACATTCCCCCCGTACCAGATGGTTTTCAAGCCACACTGGTCTTTGGGCATTTAGATGACGCCATTAACCATGCCGAAACAATGGGCGAGTTGGGGTACACAGTTGCTGGGGTGGGCATTGACCATGCCGGAGCACCGGCAGATGACCCCTTTGCAGACATCATGATCGAACGTCGCCTTGCAAATGCTTATCCGCGTTGGCGTGACGGCCTCATGCATCACGGCGCAAAGGTCTATGACCTTTCAATGGGTCCCGTTCAACGAGTCTTTGCCGCTGCGATTGCCGCCCATACCCCCCAATGGGGCGGAAACCATCGGTTGCGGCAACACCATATCCCCGTGTATTTACGTCCGCTTACCTAACAGACGACGTTTTCGGTGTGCGTAGTGGACAGGCCACCACATTTCTAGGTAACGTCGTTGGGTGGAAAACATCAGCTTGGAGGGCAGATGAGCGAGAACAAACAAGCAAAACCAACAATTGCATGGGCACGTGTCATCTTTGTTGGTTTCATTATTGTGGTGGCCTTTTCAATTGGCCGGTTCTCAACAACATTCGGTCCGGATCTACAACAAACGATCAACGATCTGACCGAGGAAAATGCCCTCTTGAAGGCGTCTACCATCCGTAAAGATGGTGAAATTGAGCAGTGCCGCAAGCTTGTCTACTCGCTTGACGGTTCGCTCGCAGGGGTCGAAAATCCGGGCGAAACGAACAACACAACAAACGCCGATGGTGAGTCGGTGCGCACGTATCTCGTGAAAGAAAACGACACATTAAGTTCTATTGCCAATACGGTTTACGCTAATTCTCAGTTATTCGGTGCGATCCGTGACGCGAATAACATTAGTGCTGCGAACCCCTTACGTGTTGGGAGTGAAATTATCATTCCACCGTTAGAGGAAGCCGTCTCTAAAGCCAACGATGAAGAACGTAAGAGTGAAGATGATTCAAGTGAACCTTCCAAAGAGTAGATCAGGTCACTACATTGGCTAACTAGAGTTAGATTTCTCTCATAACACTACGATCGTCACCGTCCGATAACTCATTTCAACTGCATAGCTATATCCGTCGTGTGCTGGCCTTCCAGCCCATTCCTTAGGAGCCCATCATGACCAATGATGTCAATGCCCCAACGCCCATCGATGCAGGCGAAACCCCAGCCGTACCTGAGGCGCTTTCATCTACCCCGGCAGACGCACCTGCGTCTCAGGCTAGTACTGAGGAACCAAGACCGACGCCAGCCGCGAACGAGACAATAGACCAACCTGAATCTCTACCTTCTTCCGCTGCTGAGGTGTCCAATGCTGAGGCAGAACCAAACGCGCAACGTGAGGATACCGTCACACCTGACGCCCCATCGCAAACCGGTGATACCGCTGTGCCGTCATCTCCTTCACAATCTGACTCAGAGACATCGGGAGAGCCTGAAAAACCAAAGAAAAAACCGCGTAAGAAAAAGAAGAAGCCAGCCGGCCCGACTCCCGCTCAAGTTCTTCAGCGCATAGGCACCTCAACGGAGGCGGCTATGGCCTATGTGGCCGCTCCTGAGCAGGCATGGCAAAAACTCAGTAGCGGTTTTTTGGAAGAACTGATAACTGATCTACCGCCTGTTACCGCAGCTGCGTTGCTGGGGCCCGAAGCGTTGTGTCGTCACTTCCTTGCGAGTGCGGCCACTGGTCGCTATCGCGACTTATTCTATTTGTGGGACTTGTTTAAAGCGTATCCGGAACAGTGCAAGCCAATTTTGATGAGTCGAACCGAAGCCCAGGAGCGGGCAAAACACAAGTTGCGCGTAGCCACTGAATTTGGCTTGATTGGCTCAGCGAATCGGGTAGCAGAAGACATCGACCGAGCCCAAGGCCTGCCGTGGAATTGGATTCGTGAGATTCTTCTTGACGTTGGGCCTCTCATCGCCCAGCGCCCCGCGGTGATTGCTGCCCTATGGCGTAAGGACCCGGATTGGGTCATTGACCTCCCCGAAGAACCGGATCAGCGCTGGCTGAGTGAAGCAGCCGCCCTACATGCCCATAGTGAGCCGGTTCCCGAAGCCATTGAGGCGATATTAGGCCAACATCTCGATAGTTTGCCGACCACACCATCAACCCTTGCCTTGGCAGCTCAGCATCACCCTGATCGCGTCGGCGTGCTGCTTGAACGTATCGACCCTGACGCACCTGATGTAGTGGCAACGGTGCGGTGGGCTCGTGACCATGGCCACGATGTATCGGCCAAACTCTTTGCCCACCTTGAGGCAGTAGCCCAGGACAATCGGGCGAAGGCCGCTGCGCTCTGGGCTGAATGGACAGCCGGTGGTATCGCACCCGAAACCTTGCCTGATGCCTTACTCGCCCCCAATTTGGAGGGATTGGATATTGGGGCGCCAGAAACATGGGATCTTGCGGCCATTCTGGTGGACCGCGGAGTAGCTATTGACGCCCAAGCCATTGTGGATGGTGTCGCCGCAACAAACCGGCAAGTCGCTGAAAAGGCCTATGAGGCTGCGGTCTGTGCGGGATTTGCTGAAGTGCATCTCCCTGCCGGATTAGCGTCTAATCCTAATATCAAAGCTGATGCGCGCTGTCCCAAATGCGCCGCGTGGACATGGGTACGCCCCAAACACGAAACACGCTGCCCACGGTCAGCGAAAACGTTGGACGAACCGGCGGCTACTCCCCCAGCTCCGGCAGCACAAGCCGTTGATACGCCTTCACCAGACACTCCACTATCCCAATAACACTTTTGCACCGTCGGCTTCCGAGCCGACGGTTGTGTATCCGTTTCACATTGAGGTGTGATGATGATTCATCTAGCTGATCTTCCAGCCAAGGTTGCGCGGTCACTGACCTTCTCACTTGGCCATCCTCGTTCCTTCTCCATCACTCCATCAGGGGTATTCTTTTTACGCAGCCCTGCCGGAGAAGATCCCGTGCACGACCTGTGGCATCTTCCGATCACTGAAGACGGGTTTGGAACGGCCTACTGCCTGGTTGACGCCCATAAGGGTGATGCCATCAAGATCAGTGCTGAAGAAGCTGCTCGTCGCGAACGGGTACGTGAACGCGCCCAAGGTATTGTGGCCTACTCCGTCGATCAGGAAGGTAGCACATGCGCATTTACCTGGGGTGACGGGGTTGGTATTGTCACGGTTGAACCTGATGCCACCATTCATACCGTGCCCACCCCTGGGGTAATGGCCCAACCCACCTTGAGCCCTGATGGCCGGTATGTTGCCGGGGTGATTGACGGGGCCCTGTGGTGTGTGGACATCAATGGTGGTGGCGCACAGTGTTTGGCCCGAGAAGATGGCAAGGTGACATGGGGGTTGCCCGACTTTATTGCCGCCGAAGAAATGGGGCGTCAACAGGGCTTTTGGTGGTCACCAGAGAGCACTTGTCTTTGTGTCGCACGGGTGGATAACACCGCCTTGGGTGATTGGTGGATCAGTGCACCCGTTGATCCTGAACGCCCAAGTACCCCCATGCCCTATCCTCCCGCAGGTGGAACGAATGCCAGCATAAGCTTGTGGACGGTTACCCTTGACGGCAACCGTCAGACACTTGATGTGCACGTCGGGCCAGACCATCCATTTGAATATCTCGCCAGCGTGCAGTGGCTCGATGCTGACCGGCTCGTGGTTTCGATACAAACCCGCGACCAACAGCACGTACAAACCCTCGTGGTGCCCACAACCGGCGCGCCGGTCCACGTGCTCGATGACAACACACAACAGCCCTACGTTGAGTTACTTCCTGGGCTCCCCCATGCCTTCCGTGATGATGCCGGAGAGATTCAACTGCTCACCACACGCATTGTGGACAACCATCGGGTACTAGCCCTTAACGGGCAGCCTCTGAATGATACTTACCATGATTGGACCTTACTTGGGGTAAGTGGGGTGTTTACCGATGGCCGCGTTCGCGTTGGGGTGAATGGGATTCCGGCTGAGTCCCCTTGGCTTAACACCGCAGCCCTCCTTGATGCTAATGGTGCAACGGCTTATCCAGGCACCCTCATTGCAGGGCGTGGTCCCGCAGGTGAAGTGATCGCAGTGGTGCGCGAAACCTCATTAGATGGGCCACCAATCACACGAATAATCAGGGTAGACCACCCCGAAACCCCATCGGTTACGTTGGATTCGTTTGCCATGCCGCTGCCAGAAACGGGGGTATCCCTCTATGGCCCGATGCACGGGCCAGGGCGTAGCCGTTCACTGTTGCTTGTGCCTGGTGATTGGACCCCAAGCAAAGGGCCGTTACCCGTTCTGGTCAGCTCCTATGGCGGTCCCCATTTCCGTGCGGTCACAACCGATCGCACTCGCCTCTATGAAGAAGTGTTCTTTTGTGCCCAAGGCTATGCGGTGATTATGACCGATGGGCTTGGGGCACCTGGTGGTGGGGTGGACGGTGAATATGCGATTGTGAAGCATCTGGCGGCCACCGTGCAAAGTCAGGTTGATGCGATTGATGGTATTGATGCCAAGTTCCCTGGCCTTCTCGACCGAGAGCGCATTGCGATTCGCGGGTGGAGCTATGGCGGGTATTTATCGGCACGAGCCGTACTTGAACGCCCCGATGTCTTTAAGGCTGGGATTGCCGGTGCGCCGGTCACCGATTGGCGCCTCTATGACACGCACTACACCGAACGGTATCTCGGGAACCCCAATGACGACCCAGCAGCCTATGAAGCCGAAGCATTGGCACAAATCGCTACCCACGTTGATCCTGCCACGTGGTGTTCACGGCTCTTACTCATTCACGGACTAGCTGATGACAATGTGGTGATGGCCCATACCTTACGCTTGAGTGCATCACTGCTCGCCCAAGGGTTACCCCATGAGGTGCTACCGCTCAGTGATGTCACCCACTTCACCCCATCAGTGACGATCAATACGAATATGAAACTTCACCAACTCGACTTCCTCCGTCGGAACCTGTGATGCGCGCACTCATCACCCGTGCCACGGGCGCGCTGTCGTCAACGATTACATCGCGTCTACTCAGTCAGGGCTGGCATGTCCAGGGTGTTGACGTATTGGCCAGTGAATCAACCGAGCCTGATTGGATCTACGTTGCCGATATTACGATGCCTGGCACATGGGAAGGGCTATTAGACGGGGTAGACCTGGTGATCCATGTGGTGTCGTCCAGTCGTGAAACGGGTGATGTTCAGGCCAAATGGGATACCAACGTCCTGGGAACCCAACGGCTCTTTGAAGCAGCCCGTCGGGCCGCAGTCAAACGGGCTGTTTTGGTATCAAATACGAATGTGCTTGGCCCGTTTGTCCGTGATGGCGCCGACGAGGATTACTTAGGCTCCACAGGGGGCAATATTTTTTCTGAAGTGCTGTTGGCAGCAGAACACCGTGCCCTGCAAGCAGCTGCGCTTGGGTTACCGGTTACGATTGTGCGCCCATCGGATATGTATGGGCCTGGGGTACCGCTGTGGACGACGCGTGTTCTTGATTTATTGGCCGTCAAACAGTTCAAGCTACCCCACGGGGGGAAGGGTATGGTACGCCCGACCTATATCACTGATGTCGCGGATGGGGTGATTACGGCGGCAACCCATGACAATGGTTCAGGTGGCATCTTTAACCTGGTCGGCCCCCAAGCGTTGAGCACCGAAGCATTTTTCCGCCCCTATGCCCGACTCGCCGGAGTGAAACTAGAGAAACATGCCCGTTTTGTGGGTCGGCCGCTGGCTGCCACCGTAGGCGCGATGAACAAGGCGCTCGGCCTTCCCGGTGAGCTGGCCAGTGATGCGATGGCCTTCCTGACACGCCCAGGTACCCCATCAGGTGAGCGTGCCGCAGCAGTGTTGGACTGGCAGGCAACGATAACGCCTGAGATGGGCTTTGCGGCCATCGCTGACTGGGTTCGGCGCGGTAAACCCAACGTCACGCTGAGCCGTCCGTTAGCAACACCCCTGCCTAAACCAGTCTGAGCCGATGTCCTATCATTGGGATTATGAGTTTAGAAACGCAGATTCCTGAAGATTTAAAAACGGCGATGAAAGCCAAAGATAAGGTGCGGGTGAATACGTTACGCGCGGTCTTGTCTGGCATTAAATATCTGCGTGCCGAGGGTGGGCACGATGAGATCAGCGATGATGACGTGATTGGGATTGTGAATCGTGAGGTCAAAAAGCGCCGCGATTCTATTGAGATGTATGAATCCAATGGCCGCCCCGAATTGGCCGAAAATGAACAGGCCGAGGTCGCCATTTTGATGGAGTACCTGCCTGCCCAGCTCACCGAAGAAGAAATCCGCCAGATCGTGACTGACACCATTGCCGAGGTTGGTGCCACTAGCCCCGCTGATAAAGGCAAACTCATGGGTGCTCTCATGCCCAAGGTCAAGGGTAAGGCCGACGGTAAAGCCGTCAACACCCTGGTCAGCGAGCTATTAAGCTAGCCCATTTCACCCGATCTAGCTCCCCCTCCAACGCTATTTGCCGGCACCAGCATGTACCCAGCCACAGCAAGGCGAAGGGTTTGGCCCGGACTAAAGCAGCTCGTAGGCATGCCCCATTCATAGGTTGCCTAAGTCCATACGCATACGGACCATTCAGGCCCAACCATTAGGATAATGAAAGATACCAAGCAAAACATTGCAAACGAAGCCATATCTGAGAGTCAGAAGTACAACTAGCCGTACTTCCATAATCACAGCTAACGATCAGTTTATTAACACTACTTTGATGCAGGGTGTCCGAGGAGATGTTGTTGAGCATAAAGAAGCGACTAACCATTATCCTGGTTTACATTATTTCTAATTTGTTACTCTTTGGCATTATTAATTTACTATTTGACGGAGCGTTTCAAAGCTGGCAAATCTGGATGAATTTGACCTTCACATTAGTAATTGGCGGCATGGTGCTCGCCTGGGCGCTTGATAAGCAAAAGGACACGAAACGATCTGTCTAATCCTGCTGGGGTTCTCGCCAGTTGTCATGTAACACCAGCATGTACCCGGACAGATTAAGAAGGGTGGTTTCGCCGACTAAGGGATGGGGTTTGGAGCAAGATTCCGGTCTAAACCCCGCACCTTATACGTACAGCCCGATTGGAACAGGCTGAGGAAGTATGCCGGTTGGTCGACGTGCGTTATCCCAAAGCTGGCTCAAAATCTTCGGTGAGTTCCCAGTTGGGTACGAAGTGTTTGTCGTTTCGTTCTAAGAAATCCATCAAAATAGCATTAAATAGGTCTGAACGTAACATCTGTACATCGTGGCCCCCAGCTGGGATCACACATACATCGGCGTGGGTCCACATCTCGCGCAAAGCCGTGTGGTGGGTGCGATCCACGGCGCGGTCACGATCCCCGCGCATCACCATGGTGGGCACTTTGAGCCGACTGATCGGTTCGAGGTCAACCTTCACTTCTAACGAACCGGCTGAGTCTCGTATGAGGACATCCCGCCATGCATCGGGGCCGCCTTGTGGAAAGTGCCGCCGACTCATCCCCCGTACAAAGAGTGGATTGGCACGGGCGAATGAATCAGGGTGGAAGTGTTTACGCCATTTTTGGAGCGCGGCATTGTCATCGATGCTCACGCCGATAAGGACAAGCCCGAGTACCAGAGGGTGAGTGCGTTCATCTTGAAGCATGCCGAGTAGCGTATGGCCACCCATCGAAAAACCGACGCAGACCATAGGGCCTTTCGCTTCTAAGAGTTCAACAACCGCATCAATCAACACCTGTCGGTTATAGGTTTCAGGGTCATCCAACACGCTTTCCCCGTGCCCAGGAAGGTCGGGGATATAGAGGCGGTATCCCGCTTCAGAAAAAGGTTTGATTTGCCGTTTCCAATGGGATTCACCCGTCCCGGTACCGCCGTGCAAGAATAAGAGAGGCACCCCGCTTTCGGGGCCATAGGTGGTCATATACATGGCGCCCAAGTTTACTACCTAGTCGCCGGGTCTTTGTCTATCTTTCTAGTCGCCGGGTCTTTCTCTATCTTTCGTAGCGGGGCATACGATGGGAACATAACTATTGCTAGCGCAATGATGTATAGAAATTCTCTTGGAATGTTATCTATACCCATCTGCCAAAGGACGGTATGTGCAATGATCAACAAAGCAGCAACAACCCGTTGAGGGAAACTGGGGTTCCAAAACATAACTGACTCCACTCATTAAACCCTTGATTGGGTTCGAATTGTGCTGCAGATACTGAAGTAGCAATCGGAGCAGCTAAGGTGAGAGAGAGAGAGAGAGAATGCCTGCCATCATCACTTTAACAGTAGGAATCATTTTTGATTTACCTTTCAACTTCGTTGTTGATATTGTATCCAATTGATGGACACAACGTGGAACATAGCTAAAGCGTGACCCCCATTCAAACAGCATAAGCTATCTGGTAACTATCGTTATCTCATTGCTATACATACTGTTCGAACGTTACTTTTCTTACGTATGGTCAACTAGCAGAATTGATGACACCCCACGCGTCACACGATGTGCAAGCGTTGTAACCGGCACACAAACCCTTTACTCCCCAGGTGATACCTGGCTGGAATACGTACCTATCTATGGTCGAGAGACGAACTGGGCTGGCATACTGTTGCCCATGGCACTTCAAGTAGGCATCGTCGGACTTCCCAATGTTGGCAAATCAACCCTCTTTAACGCGGTGAGTGCGGCAGGGGCTGAGGCAGCCAACTATCCCTTCGCAACAATTGACCCCAATGTGGGGATGGTGTCGGTGCCGGATGACCGCCTCGATACCCTCGTGCGGTTGTCGAATGCAGCGAAAAAGATTCCGACCACGGTTGAGTTTGTGGACATCGCCGGGTTGGTGAAGGGCGCCAGCCAGGGTGAGGGGCTGGGTAACCAGTTTTTAAACCATATCCAGGCTGTGGATGCGATTGTGCATGTGGTGCGCTGTTTTGAGTCCACAGACATCGTGCACGTTGAAGGCAGTGTTGACCCGCTGCGTGATATCGAGATTATTGACACCGAATTGGTGCTTAAAGATCTAGAAGCGTGCGAAAAGCGTCTTGACCGCGCCCAACGTACGGCAAAAAGCGGCGACAAAGACGCCAAGCGAGCCGTAGAGATCTTAACGAGGCTTGTGGCCCATCTCGGTGACGGTAAGGCCGCCCGTGAATTCACGGTACCGGAAGAAGACGCCAAGGTATTTAGTGATTTAACGTTATTAACCGCAAAACCCGTGCTCTTTGCGTGCAATGTGACCGAGGATGACGCGGCAACCGGGAATGCGTATGTCGAGCAAGTACGCAGCTACGCGGCACCGTTGGGTGCTGATGTGGTTGTTATTTCTGCCGAAGCGGAAGCCCAAATCAGTGAACTTGACGATGATGAACGCGCAGAGTTTCTGGCTGATTTGGGGTTGGAACGCTCAGGTTTAGACCGACTTATTACGGCGGCCTATCACGTTCTTGGGCTCTTGACATTCTTTACGGCTGGTGAGAAGGAAGCGCGTGCCTGGACCGTGACGGCTGGATCCACGGCACCGGTTGCGGCAGGAAAAATCCATTCTGATATTCAACGCGGCTTCATTCGCGCTAATGTCATTTCATATGCCGATTATGTAGCATGCGAAGGCGAAGCCGGTGCGAAAGCAAAAGGCAAAATGCGCCAGGAAGGCAAGGAATATATCGTCAAAGATGGCGACGTTATTCATTTCTTACATAACACCTAAATGCATTTATGACTAGAGAGAACACTGCTCCCCATGAACAGCCGCATTGGCCAGGCCGGGCGTATCCCATCGGAGCACACTTTGACGGAATAGGCACCAATTTCTCCCTATTCTCAGCCCATGCTGAACGCGTTGAGCTGTGCCTCTTTGATGAACACGGCCAAGAAGAACGCGTACCGTTTGACGAGGTGATGGGGTATCTCTGGCATGCCTACCTACCCGAGGTTGGGCCTGGCCAGCGCTATGGGTATCGGGTGTATGGGCCATGGGACCCCGCGTCAGGGAAACGGTTTAATGAACATAAACTCGTTATTGACCCCTACGCCTTCGCCATAGAGGGGCCAATCGTTGATGAAGGCCCCATTTACAGTTATAACTTTGAACATACCGACGAAAAAGACACTGAAGATAGCGCACCGTTCGTGCCTAAGAGTGTTGTCATTAATCCGTATTTTGACTGGGGTGCCGATCGCCAGCTCGACATTCCTACCGAAGATACGGTTATTTATGAAATTAATGTCAAAGGATTCACCCAAACCCACCCAGATATTCCTGAACACCTGCGTGGAACCTATGCCGGGTTGGCGAGCGAACCGGCGGTTGCACACTTAAAAGAGCTTGGGATTACCGCCGTCGAGTTGATGCCGGTGCATCATTTCATGCATCCAGCACACCTATTGCGTCATGGGTTACGCAACTATTGGGGATATGATTCTATAGGCTACTTTGCACCACATGCAGAGTATGCGGCCAGTAAACGTATTGGGGGTCAGGTTCAAGAGTTCAAACAGATGGTGAAAACCCTCCATGCCAATGGGATTGAAGTGATCCTTGATGTGGTTTATAACCACACCGCTGAGGGTAACCATATGGGTCCAACCGTCAGTTTTAAAGGCATTGACAATGAGTCCTATTACCGGCTGATTGATGGTGACCGCCGCTATTACATGGATTACACAGGTACAGGCAACAGCCTGAATGTGCAAAGCCCGTTCGTCCTGCAACTCATTATGGACTCCTTGCGCTATTGGATTAATGAGATGCACATTGACGGGTTCCGGTTTGATTTAGCCTCAACGTTGGCCCGTGAACTCCATGAAGTGGATAAGTTATCTAGTTTCTTTGACATCATTCAACAAGACCCCCAAATATCGCAGGCAAAACTTATTGCTGAACCCTGGGATATTGGTGAAGGTGGCTACCAAGTCGGTAATTTCCCACCGGTGTGGAGTGAATGGAACGGACGCTACCGCGATACCGTACGCGACTTCTGGCGTGGTGAACCAGCCACCCTCGGTGAGTTTGCGCAGCGCTTTACCGGTTCGAGTGATCTCTACCAGTCTGAAACCCGTCGACCGTCAGCCTCGATTAACTTTGTGACTGCCCACGATGGATTCACCTTACGTGACTTGGTGAGTTACAACTACAAGCACAACGAAGCCAACGGTGAAGAGAACCGTGATGGTACGGACGATAACCGCTCATGGAACTGTGGCGTTGAGGGGCCAACGGACGACCCAACGATCAATGCGCTCCGGGCACGCCAACAACGCAACTTCCTCGCCACCTTGCTGTTGAGCCAAGGGGTGCCCATGATTGTGGGTGGTGATGAACTGGGGCGCACCCAACAAGGCAATAACAACGGGTATGCCCAAGACAATGAACTGAGTTGGTTCAACTGGGATGCGGTTGATACCGACCTCTTGATGTTTACCAGTCAGTTGTTATCGTTCCGGTCGAACCACCCCACCTTCCGACGTCGCCGCTGGTTCGAGGGGCGCAATATCTTTGGGTCAGATCTCCTCGATATCGGGTGGTACAACATCAACGGCAACCAGATGACTGAAGAGGACTGGGCACAGGGCTACGCGAAAACGATGACCCTGTTTTTAAACGGTGAAGGTATCCGCCGCCCCGGTGATCACGGTCAAAAACTCTACGACGATGACATCGTCATCGTGTTTAACGCCAGTGAACAAGATCTGTCGTTCACGATGCCAGACGTTTTGATGAGTTCAGACTGGCACAAGGTGATGGACACGGCCCAAGGGTGGTTAGACGAACCTCCTGCCTATGACACCGACGAGCGAACGGTGGTGGCGCGTTCAACACAGGTTTGGACCCGTCCAATCGAAAAGTTCTAATCCATTTGCCTGGCATGGTTGACCTTCGCCAGCAGATGACTATACTGACGAAACCTTCGGGCGGTTAGCTCAGCTGGGAGAGCGTCTGGTCGACAACCAGGAGGTCACAGGTTCGAAACCTGTACCGCCCACCACATACGAATAACGTTACTGAACCAACACCCACCAACCCCTCTGAGGCTGGTGGGTTTTTTAGTGAAGAAAACTACAACCAGTAGTTGTTTTATTACAAATAAACGTATCCCATTTCAGTTGGCCTAGTGCCCATTACCTGTATTAGTTTCATTGGCATGCACAACTGCATACGGGCTACAAATGCGTAGCCCCCTCCCCGTTAACACAAAACTATGTTATTGAATTAATTTCAATTAATAGGTTTTCGTATCTATCTGTTTACTAAACAGGTACATAGGAGTTTTTATGCCCGTTTTGTTACCAAAGTTCCGTTATCTCCTTACCGCACTCTTGGTCGCATCACCTCTGGTTACCTCGCCTTCATTGGTCAATGCCCAAACCCCAACGGCAAGTCCTAGCCAGAGCCCAAGCACCGCGCCCACAACACCCCCCTCACCACCGGCAGCACCAAGTGATAACGCACCTAGCACACAGGTCCCTGAAGATATCCAAAAGCCACGGACCAACCATGCCATCAGTACGAAGCGGTACGCCGGAAATGACCGCTATGGCACCGCAATCGCCATCAGCAACACCCTCTATCGCGATCACAGCCAAGACACCATCTTGTTAGCGTCAGGCGAGCAATTCCCCGACGCGATCACCGCGGCAAACCTCTTTACATCCGGCCACCCCAACCCCGTGCTCTTAACCCCACACAACAAACTCACCCCCGAGGTAGAAACCGAACTCAAACGCCTCGCCAAACCCAACACCACCATCACCATCATTGGTGGTGAACAGGCCCTCTCCCCCGAACTCGAAACCACCATCACAACCCTCGGCTTCAAAACCACCCGACTCAGCGGACCCACCCGCATCGAGACGGCACTCAAGATTGCATCGGAATCCGAGACTAAACGCGAGGCTCATGACGTTGTGGTTACTCCGGCAAATGATGTGATGCTCTCGCTTGTTGGGGCCTCTTATGCGCTACGGTCCAACGCCGTTCACCTCCTTGCTGGTACCGCGATAGAGCAGCAGCGACTCGTCGCCAATCACATCCAGACGCGAGCTCCTCAACAGTCAACCAGCCTTGGCAATATTGAGCACATCTTTTCACCAAACGCAACCGTTGATGCCATTCACGGTGATAACCCCTTAACCTTTCAAACAGCCAGTTGTTATAACAACCCCTTTTGCATCCAACCCATAACCGTTGCACCACCTGGCCCTGAGGCACAAACCATTACTGAAAAGATGCTGTATTCACGATTCGGGCCAGTTGAGCACCTTGTTGTCGTTGCCGGTGACAGCGGTGTGGACGGCATCGCAGCCACCCAACTCGCCGCAACATACAACGCCCCGATCATCCCGCTCTATAAAGACAAGCCAAACCAGACGGAAACATCACGAAGCCGCTATGCGTCAGTCATCAAGTTCCTCGGCCGGATGAATCGTACGATCCACGTGGTTGGTGGTGAATCTGTCCTCCCCAAATCCTGGGAATCAGAACTGAAAACCAACCTCGAATACGACCTCAACTAACGCACACTAACCCCGCTCAACCCGATGTTCCTTCCGGGTTGAGTGGGGAATACCAGCGCTGTATATATCGCTCTGGCCAGGTAGAGCTCCCGTCCCAACCGGTATGCCCGTATGGGTATTCAACATCCAGAGGGGTACGGTCTAGACTCAACCTATGGATTTGCGCGTTTTTGTTTCAGCCTTAGCAATCAGCCTGGGCGCCTGTGCTGCAGCCCCCCAACCAGGTATCCATGTGCGGCACGAGCGGCCCCACGATGCCCAATCCTTCAGCCAAGGGCTTGAAATGCACGGTGACCGTCTCTTTGAAAGCCGTGGCCTGGTTGGAGAAAGCGCGATCACCGAACTCAACCCAGCAGACGGAACCGTTAAAAAGCGTGTGAACCTCCCGCCAGATCAGTTTGGAGAAGGGCTCACCATCGTTGATGACGAGATTGTCCAACTCACCTGGCAACACGGCATTGCCCACCGGTGGACCCTTGACCTTGAACCTATCGGCCAATACACCTACACCGGTGAAGGGTGGGGATTGTGTTGGGATGGTAAGCAGTTTGTGATGAGTGACGGGAGTGACCAGCTCACGTTCAGAGACCGTGACTTTAACGAAACAGGCCATGTCAACGTCCGTCAAGATGGGCAACCGCTCACCCAATTGAATGAACTTGAATGTGCAAACGGCCAGGTCTATGCAAACGTCTGGCACCAAAACACCATTGTGCGCATCGACCCGGCAACCGGCGATGTCACCAATAGCTATGACCTCACCGCATGGATACCCCAGGGCCTCGGTCAAGAACAAGTCCTTAACGGTATTGCCAAACAACCGAATGGTGCGTGGCTCATTACCGGCAAACAATGGCCCATCATGCTTGATGCAACGATCGTCGAGCCTGACCTTGACCTATCCGGCCTCCAAGGGTTTCAGTACTGGTCACCCATCCGCTATTCCTAAACACCCACAACCACACCAAGCAAGAACAAGATTGACCCGTCATGAAGACGGGCCAATTATCACACCAACGGCAGGTACGTCTAGCGTTTGGTGAGTGCCGTGACCTTGGCACATACCGGCGCATCTGCCACACACAGCACCTTATTTGCAGGCGTCTGTGCGATCGCCGCCTGTGTGGAATCAGGGATCACATCACCAAGGGTCAACACGATGGGAGCGTTCAAGTCGCTCGCCAACCCAGCTAACGGGAATCCTGATTGCCAGGCATCCTCACGCTGCCCATCAATAACAATCAGATGATCGTGGGTACCAAATGCCTCACGAATGGCCGTAGCTGTCTCAGCACGACTCGCCCCAGCTATCCGACCAGGTGTGCGGGCGGTGTATTTGGCAAGTTGATCTTGTACCGATGTATGCAGTGCGGCTGGTCCACCCACCAGGGTTACTTCGCGGCCCTGAACGGCTGTGCCAACCCCAGGTGACAGCGTTTGCGTATCGCTTAACAACACCGGTGTATTGGTGCGGGCTGCTAGAGCACCAAGGGCCAACGAGTCAGCCCACGTGCGTGACTCCACCCCGTTATCACCAAAGGCACGGGCAAGATACCGTTTGCCGGCATCGGCAGAGTCTGCCACCTTGGCAATAGCCAGAGCGGTTTCAATACGGTTGGCCCCAGCAATCCGTCGCGTTGACATATTTGCGCGTTGGAGCGCCGTTTGCACGGCAGGGCTGATGGCGCTTGGACCACCAAGAATCCACACCTCGCTGATACCCTCACGCTGCAATTCACGCAGGACGGCCAGTTCTAACTGGTCCGATTTGGTGAGGAATAGCGGATAGTCACGTTGCAGTGGTCCACTAGCCAAGGCATCAGCCATCACCTGTTCACTGGCCAATAACGCCACCCGTTGCTGGGCTAAAACAGGCTTGCCTTCTTGAGTGCGCAGGTGAGCACGTTGGCGGGCAACCCCAATCGCAAGGTCAGAACCCTGGCTCGGGTTCGTCCCTCCAATAGCCCATACGCTCGGGATTGTGCGCTGGGCTTCAGCAGCTGGTCCCACAGCTGGCACTTGGCCGAGGACAGCCCCATCGCCGCTATAGGAGGGAATATGATCTCGTGCAGGTGCTTCGGGTGTGGGATCTGGTGTAGGTGCCACCGGTGGCACAACCGGGGGTACTGGAGCCTGAGGGGGTTGGGGTACCGAAGGGGGCGGAGCCACTGGTGGTACAGGCTGACTGGGTGGTGGAACGGCTGGAGGTGGAACAGGAGCCGGAGGTGTACTTGGTTGCGGCATTGGGGCGGCCTCACGTGGCGGCGTTAAGGGCACACTAGGGAGCCGATCCCCTGCCTTGGGGTTTGCCTGCATAACAGCTTCAACCCACGGGCGTACATAGGACAAACTCGTGTACCACACGGTTGCCCGACCACAGACATCTTCTTCAAAGACGATGTCATCACCCCTTCTGGTCCGATGATGACTGACCAACCCGACTTGGACACGAGTTCCGTTTCGTTCAACATAAATCGGGCCGCCGCTATCCCCATAACAACTATTGGGCAGGCGGTATTCACTCCCGTGAACATCAGCATCAAGGGGAACATTGTGATAATGCACGGGATACTGGGCGCACAACTGCACGTGAGACTTGCACTCTTGCAAGATCGGGACATCGGCACGCCGGAGTTGCTTGTAGTCAGCGACGTAGTGCCCGCCGATTGGGATATTTGGGTAGCGCTGCCATGCGTGTACACCACGCCCTACAACCGTTGCCATACCTGCACGTGGAATGGGTTCACCCGTTTCCGCAAGGTTTGTAACCGGAAGCGTTTTACCTGATGGGACATGAATTGGGTTTCTTGTTCGCACCAGGGCAACGTCGTATTGCCCTTTTGTACCGCCCCCAGCGGCGTAATCGCGTGCGAACTCTGGATGGGGGAACTGCCCGTCAGTTGAGTAACTGTGCTGGACAGCCTTACCCTGCTGGTCCTCTTCAAAATAGGTAATGACTGTGGCCGGTGTTGATGGATCACTATCTTCAAAACAATGGGCCGCGGTTAAAATCCAATGCTCGTTCAGGATAGTGCCCCCACAAGAGGCGTAGGCTCCCTGATCCGTTCTGATCGATAAGCGTACGACCTCGGGAAAGTCGCTTGCTTCGATAGGCGTACCATTCACAATGGAAAATGAGGCTTGTCCATTTGGGGCCGCATGAACTGGAACGGGGGTCAGCCCGAGCGCACTCGTCATGATGAGCGCACCAAGCCGGTTGGTACGAATACCCAAACCCACAATGACCTTCTTTCTGTTCATCTCAATCAGTAGGTCCACAATTGTTATCTTCGTTCGCCGTATTGCTTGTCTTGAGGCAAGACAATTAACCTTTGGTCAACCTGCAATCTCATGGCAGGTCACCACACAGACCAACACACCACCAGGCTGGTTCTTGGGTGTCTTGAGGTGGTGTGAGATCGTTGTTAGGAGGCTGCTAGCTGCCGCAAAACGGTGTGTAAAATGCCACCGTTTCGGTAATAGGTTTGTTCATTGGGCGTGTCGATTCGTACGTCCACAACAAAGGTCACCACGGTGCCGTCAGCTTGGGTGGCACGAACTGAGAGTTCACTTGGAACCTGATCTTGGTTGGCAATACCGGTGAAATCAAATACCTCAGTACCGTCAAGTCCAAAGGTGTCCAGGTCGTCACCAGCTTTAAATTGCATGGGCAAAATGCCCATCCCGATGAGGTTTGATCGGTGAATACGTTCGTAGCTCTTGGCGATCACTGCACGCACCCCAAGGAGGTTGGGGCCTTTGGCTGCCCAGTCACGGCTAGACCCAGAACCGTACTGCTCACCCGCGATTACAAGCAACGGGGTATGTGCAGCTCGATAGCGTTCAGATGCCTCAAAAATCGTGGTTTGTTCACCAGATGGCAGATGAATCGTAAAGCCACCCTCGGTACCTGGTGCGAGCTCATTGCGCAGACGGATATTAGCGAAGGTGCCGCGCATCATAACCTCATGGTTACCACGGCGAGAGCCATACGAGTTGAAGTCCTTGCGTTCCACGCCATGCGCCGTCAACCACTGACCTGCCGGGCTGTCTTGGGCAATGGCCCCTGCAGGGCTGATATGGTCCGTGGTGACGCTATCACCGACCTTCACGAGGACACGTGCCCCCATGATGTCTGCCAAGGGCGCAGGTTGGGCGGGCATATCATCAAAGAATGTGGGTTTAGCGATATAGGTCGACTCATCGGACCAGGCGAACCGATCACCACCACTGACGGTTATCCCTTGCCAGGCTTCATCACCGGTAAAGACGTCGTTATAGGTATCAATAAACTGTTGACGCCCTAATGAGGTATTGATGACCGCCTCAATTTCGTCATTCGTTGGCCACACATCTGCCAAGAACACGTCGTTGCCCTCGTGGTCTTGGCCGATTGGATCGCGGGTTAAATCAATGTCGGTCGTGCCTGCCAGCGCATACGCAACCACAAGCGGTGGACTCATCAAAAAGTTCATCTTGGTATCGGGACTGATACGGCCCTCAAAATTGCGGTTCCCACTCAGGACCGCGGCCACCGCAAGATCATGCTCATTAATAGCCTGTGAAATGGTGTCTTCTAACGGCCCAGAGTTCCCGATACACGTGGTGCACCCATACCCCACCACGTCGAACCCAATGGCACTTAAATCATCAAGTAAACCGGCTTTTTGATAATAATCCGTCACAACCTTAGAACCCGGTGCGAGAGAGGTTTTAACCCACGGCTTTCGGGTCAACCCAAGGGCATGAGCTTTGCGCGCCACAAGCCCGGCAGCCATCATGACCGAGGGGTTGGATGTGTTCGTACAACTCGTAATGGCGGCAATCACCACATCCCCATGGCCAAGGTCTACCGATCCAGACCCATTGAGTGAAACCGGCACACTGGAATCGTCCTGCGCTTCATAGTCAGCTCGAACCGCGTGAATCGTTTGTTTTGCCTCATCGAGTGGAATGCGTTGTTGTGGCAGCTTCGGGCCACTGATACTGGGTACAACCGTCGACAAATCAAGGGTCAACGTATCGGTATAAGCCGGACGAGCCGCGGGGTCATGCCAGAGGCCGTTTGCTTTGGCATAGGCTTCAACCATGGCGATATGCGCCTCATCTCGCCCAGTTAAATGCAAATAATCAAGGGTTTTTTCGTCTATCGGGAAAATAGAAATCGTCGACCCAAACTCCGGACTCATATTGCCAATGGTTGCCCGGTTCGAGACCGGGACATTGGCCACACTTTCTCCAAAGAACTCCACGAATTTCCCAACAACTCCACGTTGGCGCAAAAGCTCAGTGACCGTCAGCACTAGGTCGGTAGCGGTCGCCCCGTCGGGGAGTTCGCCGGTGAGTTCGACCCCAATAACCTCGGGAATCAGCATAGAAATCGGTTGGCCAAGCATGGCGGCTTCGGCTTCAATGCCGCCAACACCCCACCCAACAACCCCGAGCCCATTAATCATCGGGGTATGACTATCAGTGCCAACCAACGTGTCAGGATAGATTTGGTCGGTTGCATCAAAGACCACTTGTCCAAGGAATTCCAAGTTCACTTGGTGCACAATGCCCGTATTCGGTGGCACCACTGAAAAGTTATTAAACGCCGTTTGTCCCCAGCGCAAGAATTCATAGCGTTCCGTATTGCGTCTAAACTCAATCTGCGCATTGAGCTTGAATGCATCGGCCACCGCGTATTTATCCACTTGAATGGAGTGGTCAATCACCAAGTCAACAGGGACAAGTGGATTAATGCGTTGTGGGTCGCCGCCCAAGGCAGCCAATGCATCACGCATCACCGCAAGGTCAACAACGGCAGGTACCCCCGTAAAGTCCTGTAGTAACACCCGTGCCGGGGTAAACAAGATTTCCTGTTCACCAACTTTGGTGCCGTCATAGTGTGCGAGTGCCTGAATATGGGCATCAGTCACATTTTCACCATCACGATTACGTGCCACGTTTTCTAGCAGAATTCGAATGGCGTAGGGCAATCGGTTTAGGTCAACACCTAGTTTGGTGATATCGGTGTAGCGCACACGTCGGCTACCTACCGTCAGCGTGGATGAGAAATCTTGGTGCACGGGAGCCTCCTCTGTTGTGGAAACGCCCATGCTACGGGCTACGTGGGGAAAACCACCGAGGTTTAGCCAAACACACTTAGGTAACCCTTAGTCACTTTGGATCAAGAATTTGTTAATCCGCTTTTGTCTCAATGAGGCGAAGCATGTACCGGGCAAGCAGGTCTGCTTCCATATTGACTCGGTCACCTACAGCCAATAGGCCATGGGTTGTCGTCGCAAGGGTGTGGGGAATAAACCCAATGCTGATGACCGTACCAGAAGGCTGATCATCAACATCAATGATCGTAAGACTCGTACCATTGATCGTAATAGAGCCCTTTGGTGCTACGAGACGTTTGATAGTGTCTGGAACACGAAAGAATATCGTTTTCCATCCATCATTTTCTCGAATATCACGTACTTCACCAATCCCGTCTACATGACCACTCACCATATGCCCACCCATTTGTGTGGTTGGACGAAGGGAACACTCAATATTGACCCGGTCTCCAGGCTGCAAGGCTCCAATCGTTGTTTTGGCTACCGTTTCACCCATCACCTCAAAAGAAACTGTGGCATCGGTGCGTTCAATCACAGTCAGGCAGCATCCAGCGATACAGACAGAATCACCGATGGTGACATCACTGGGTATGGCCTCATTAGAAAGGGTGAGGGTACACAGGGACTCATCACCTGAAAGGTGCTGTACCGTCGCCATTCCACTGACAATACCGGTAAACATATCGCCTCCAATGACACTGACTTATGGAGGACCTTACTCCAGTCACACCAGCGTGGCTAAGAAATGCCGTTTCTTCCCAACCCGGATAATGATGATGGCATCTGCGGTTACATCATCGGTATCTACCGGCCGGTCAGCTTGGGTAACCACGCGGTTATTGAGGCGAACTGCTCCTTGGCCAATGAGTCGTTTTGCCTCTGATTGGCTCGCGCATGCTCCGGCTTCAACGAGGAACTTAGAGATAGGTGTTTCACCGGCAAGTACGTCAGAAGAAACCTCAACCGTGGGTGCTTCTGCAAAAGCTTCACGCACGATCGCAGCCGGCAGGTCGGTAAAGGGTTCGGCCCCAAACAGCACCTCTGTGGTTTTTATCGCAGAAGTCAATCCGTCTTCACCGTGCACAATACGGGTAGCTTCTGCAGCCAATCGTTTCTGCCCCTCTCGTAGATGTGGCGCTTCACCGTGCTTAGCCACAATCTCGTCAATTTCATCGAGTTCGAGGAAGGTAAAGATCTTTAAGAAGCGTTCGACATCGGCATCAGCCGCATTGATCCAGAACTGGTAGTACCCGTAGGGGCTGGTCTTTTCACGGTCTAGCCAGACCGCGTTGCCAGCACTTTTACCGAATTTCACACCAGCGGCGGTCGTCAGGAGCGGCCAGGTGAGCCCGAATGCCTTGGGATGGTCAGGACCAGCCATCTTCCCAATAAGGTCCGTTCCGGCCGTGATATTGCCCCACTGATCACTGCCACCACCTTGGAGGCGAGCACCTTCGTGTTTATAGAGATGCCAAAAATCCCAGGCTTGAAGGAGCTGGTAGCTGAACTCCGTGTAGGTCAGACCCTGCTCACGCGTTTCAAGACGTTTACGTACACTCTCTCGGCTAATCATCTGATTAACGCTGAAATGCGGACCAATGACTCGGAGCGCATCCATAAAGGAGAATGACCGCATCCAGTCGTAGTTGTCGACAAGTAACCCACGTTCAGGCGTTGAAAAATCGAGGAAGAACGCGAGCTGGGTACGAATAGCCGCCAAGTTGCGTTCAAGGGTCGCTTCATCAAGCAGTTGGCGTTCAACGTCACGACCTGACGGGTCACCGACACGCCCGGTTGCCCCTCCCGCCAGGGCGATGGCACGGTGACCGAGGCGTTGGAGGTGCGCCATTGCCATGATCCCCACCAGGTTCCCGGCATGGAGGCTATCGGCTGTCGGGTCAAACCCCACATAGAACGTCACCGGCCCCGCTGCGAAGGCATCACGTAGGCCCGCTTCATCGGTGCAGTCATACACAAGACCGCGGGCGGTAAGAACATCAAAGGCATTGAGCGTTGACATAATTCCTCAATAGAGATAGGCGGGTGTGACCGTGAAGTAATCACAGTGCAGGATAAACGACTTAGCGCACCGTATCGGTAGGTAGGTTGACCATCGCCCCGAAGGCATGGACAAGTCCGGCAATCGCGCCTTCGATAATCGGATGATCCTTGGTAGCCAAGACCGATTCAGCCCCGTCAATATTCACACTGATACCCAACACGTTATGGTCATCAATGGCGACGAGACGGGTAAAGACGTCTTCACTGGCATCAGCCCCAGGGTGGCGAGCGGATGCCGATACGAGGACTGGAAACGCCAACGTATGCATCTCGTCGAGCGCGGCTTTTGCATCGGCTAGGGCTGGCCACGCGCTGACGAGACGGGCAATGTCGTTGCCGTGAACTAGCCCCCCATCGAGGGAAATGTCAACCATTGCAGGTTCAGTGATCGGGTCAAAGAGATGAACCCCTTTCACGGTCCATGGTTGGGCGAGTTCCCCGTCAAGGGTCGGGGACGCAGCCAATCGGTTTGCGGCTTCAAGGGCAAGGGACGCACCCACATCAATCCCAACAAAAGCCACTTGGGTACTCAGTGTGGTACGAATCAGCGGTGCATTATCCGCATGGCGTACAGCCGTTAATACCGCTTGCACATTGGCTTCAAAGGTTGCCTGGTCATTGAGGATGTCAACGCTCATCACCACGGCGGGCAAATCACAGTACCGTTTGGCCAGTGCATCGTGCGTATCACCATTGCCAAGTTGGCCATAACCACCACGAACAAAGATGACAACACCAGGGGGGTCGCCAAAGGCGTTTGTGCGTGGGCGATGAATACGCAGCCACGTGCCATTGATATTCACTTCTTCTCGACTGGTTTGCCGTTGTGGTACCTGCGCATCATTCAGGCGCTCCAAAATGGCATTCAGATACATACGGCGAGCGGTATCGGGGTCTGGATCCAATGTCAACGTGGTGAGGTCGTGTGCCATAGGGGGCCATACTAAGCGAGGAATCGGTCTTCACTCGAAGCCCAAGATGAAAATAGCCCAACTTGTTTTCCGCGAAGTGTTCTGAGGCCGGTAGCATACGTTTTTTTAATCGAACTGAAGGGTTCTGCATACGAATGAATGCCGTTTTATTAGCTGTCCTTGTCATGCTGATCTTGGCCATGTTGCGTATGCATGTCGTGCTGGCTTTGCTCTTTGGTGCCATTATCGGTGGGTTATCTGCTGGTCTTGGGGTTGAGGCCACGCTGGAAAGTTTTAGTGAAGGGATGAAAGGCGGTGCCGGTATCGCATTGAGCTATGTGCTCTTAGGGTCCTTTGCTGCAGCGATCGCCCATTCAGGTGTTCCCCGTGTCTTCGCAAATACGATCATTTCACGTTTAGACCAAGCAGAAGAACGCCACGCTGATCGTGTGGAAACCGTTGTCCGTCGCGGTATTTTGGGGGCGTTGGTTGTGATGGCCATACTCAGCCAGAACCTTATCCCTATTCACATAGCGTTTATCCCTATTTTGGTTCCCCCCCTGCTCGGTCTCGCAACCCGACTGGGCATTGACCGTCGTGCTATGGCTTGCGCGATGACGTTTGGTCTCGTCACCACCTATATGTTCTTACCCATTGGGTTTGGCAACATCTTCTTAAACGAAATCTTGTTGTCCAATATCCAATCCTCGGGGCTTAATACCGAAGGGGTCAACGTCATGGGGGCAATGGCCATTCCGGCCCTCGGCATGATGGGCGGCTTGGTGATTGCCTTGTTGGTCTCGTATCGGAAGCCACGAACCTATCGTGATATGGCGACTAACCCGTCTGAACAAGACGTTGAGGAGCACGCCGCAGCAGAAGCCTACCGCCCTATGAACGGGATTGTTGCTGGAATCGCCATCGTCGTGGCGTTCGCCGTGCAGTTGATGACGGATTCCATGCTCGTGGGGGCTCTACTTGGGTTCATCGTGTTTGTGATTGGCCAAGTGATCCATTGGAAAGAGATGGACCGCGTCTTCAATCGTGGGCTCACCATGATGGCCGGTATCGGGTTCATCATGATTACCGCCCAAGGCTTCGCGCAAGTGATGAAAGATACGGGGCATATTGAGCCTCTCGTTGAGACAGTGACCAACCTCTTTGGTAATAACACCGCTATTGCCGCTTTGGCCATGCTCGTGGTCGGACTGGTCATCACTATGGGTATCGGTTCATCGTTTTCGACACTACCAATTATTGCGGCAATCTATGTGCCCTTATGTATCAGTTTGGGATTCAGTCCTCTCGCCACCGTCGCCATCATCGGCACTGCCGGTGCGCTTGGTGATGCGGGTAGCCCTGCATCAGATTCAACCTTAGGCCCTACGGCAGGGTTAAATATGGATGGGCAGCACGACCACATCAAAGACACCGTCATTCCAACCTTCTTGCACTTTAACTTGCCGCTTTTGGTTGCCGGTTGGGTTGCCGCCATGGTGCTCTAATCTCGTTTGTGGTCTGGCCACACCCCAACACCACGCATCAAACATCGGGAGCCATCCCGGTGTCTTTTCCATTGCACTATACCCCCTGGGGTATATGCTGTTGTGCAATCTACTTACAAAGGGGCTGCTTCTCATGTGCCGACCAGCAACATGCGCGACATGCAAAAAGACAACGTGGACTGGCTGTGGACAACATATTGACCAGGTAAAAGCCAGTGTGCCTCGTAACCAGTGGTGTACCTGCAAACCACAAGACCGCAAACCCGAGGGCCTCTTTAGCCGTCTACTTGGGCGATAACAGTGACAGACATTGCACAAACCACAATTATTATCGGTGGTGTCGCGGCAGGGATGTCGGCAGCTACTCGCCTTCGTCGTCTCGATGAACAAGCAAACATCATTGTTTTAGAGCAAGGTGAGCATGTTTCCTTTGCTAACTGTGGACTTCCCTATCACGTTGGCGGGGTCATCGAAGAACGCGATGCCTTATTATTGCAAACCCCCGAGGGGCTGCATAAGCGGTTCAATCTCGATGTTCGCACCGGCACGCGTGTCACTGCGATTCAACGTGACGAACAAACCGTACGGGTAGTAACCCCCGGCGGGGCAAGTGAAACCTTGGCCTATGACAACTTAGTCATTGCCACCGGCGCAACACCCTTTGTGCCGCCCTTGCCAGGGATTGAGCGCGCCCTCACCTTACGCAATGTGTCTGACATGGACAAGATTGTTGCCAAAGTGGCCGAGCAACCACGCCACGCGGTTGTGCTCGGTGGTGGCTTTATCGGCCTTGAAATGGCTGAAAACCTCGCCCATCGCGGGATTGATACCACGGTGGTGGAATTAGCCCAGCAAATCCTCCCTCCTTTTGACCCCGAGATGGCTGCCTATGTACAAGCCCATCTTGAAGCTAACGGCGTAAAGGTGATCACAGGTTCTGGGGCGTCATCACTGACTAACACCCACGTGCTCCTGACTGATGGGCGCGCATTGGATGCTGACTTGGTTGTTGCCGGCGTTGGGGTTCGCCCCGACTCTGATTTGGCTGTCCAGGCCGGCTTAACCGTTACCGATCGCGGGCTTATCGTGGTCGACGATGACCTTCGCACCAGCGATCCTCATATTTTTGCTGCTGGGGATGCAACGGCAAAGCGAGATCACGTTGATGATTCCCTCCGATTTGTGACCCTTGCCCAGCGGGCAAACCGTGATGGCCGCATGATTGCCGATGCCATCATGGGCAATTCGGTGCCGTCAAATCCGGTGTTGGGTACCGCTATTTTGGGTGTTTTTGGACTCATGGCTGTGGCGACCGGCTGGACGGAGACACGGGCACGTGCCGAAGGGCGCCAGATTCGTGTGATTCACACCCACCCTGGGGACCACGCCGGCTACTACCCCGGCGCAGCCCAAATGCACCTCAAACTGGTTATTGATGCCCAGACGGACGCCATATTGGGTGCCCAAGGTGTTGGTACCAAGGGGGTTGACACACGCATCGATGTGATTGCAACCGCTATCCGTGGCGGTCTTCGTGCCAGTGAACTCATCGATATTGAACTTGCGTACGCCCCCGCATTTGGCAGTGCTAAGGATGCGGTCAATATGTTGGGCTATATCGCAGACAATCTGGCTGCTGGGATGACGACCAGTATCCAATGGCACGAACTAGAAGCCGCGATGGCCGAGGGTTCGGTGCTCGTGGATGTGCGTGACCCTGAGGAATTTGCCAGCGGGTCAATTCCAGGTGCGATTAATGTGCCCCTCAATGCTTTACGTGAACGCCATCAAGAACTGCCAGACTCGGTGATTGTCCACTGCCAGGTTGGTCAACGTGGCCACACGGCAGCCCGACTGTTAACTCAACTGGGACACCAAGTAGTTAACCTAGATGGTGGGTATCTCACGTGGAAGATTGCCACAGCTGCCAAGGAATAACGACACACATGCAACTTAGTCAGGAAGACACCAAACCATCCGTCACCCGTTTAAAGCGTGCGCGTGGCCAGCTCGACGCCGTGATTCGCATGTTGGAAGCGGGTGAGGATTGTGAGGCGGTAGTTACCCAACTTGCCGCAGTAGCCAAAGCGGTTGATCGGGCAGGGTGTGCCATCATCGTAACTGGTTTGCGCCAGTGTCTTGAAGATCCGAGTGATGAGTTCAGCCCTGAACGACTCGAAAAGCTGTTCTTAAGTTTTGCCTAGGCACGCGATTGTATTGGGTGCGGGGCCCCTCCAGGTCACCCGTGGTGAGATACCGCTAGATAGAGACGGGTGACCGCCATTTAAAACCAGCAGTAAGTATGTGCATCAACGTGCCGATGACCATACCGAACGTCATCTGATGTATCTGTTCTAGCCCCGTTTTTTCGACTAAGGACCTGATTATGTGTTTACCTGCCGTCTGCCAGACCTGTTCAAAAACCACCTGGAAGGGATGTGGCCGCCATATTGAATCGGTCCAAAAAACTGTCCCGGCCGATCAGTGGTGTGTGTGCTCAGACGAGGACCGTAACCCTGGCACTATTTTGGATAACCTGGTTGGGAATTAAGCACCCCCTACCTTTTTCTTACACCAGATAGCCAAGCCAATACAGGTGAGGGGCTGAGGCCTTTGGCACGTGGTGTCGTGCTCAAACTCTTCGCTTTTGATGAGCGTAGTGCAGTATTGCTCGCATCGGGACTATCGCCGCCATTTTCTTTTCCTGTTACTGGCTGCACGCCTTAGACTGCAAGCTATGTTGAATTATGCTGCACTGCCCAAGGTTGTTCTTCACGATCACTTAGATGGGGGTTTACGCCCATTAACGGTGATTGAACTGGCGAAAGAGCGCGGGTACACCAAATTGCCGACAACTGACCCAGAGGCGTTGGGGGCTTGGTTTGTTGAAGGCGCCAATAAGAAGAACCTCGTTGAATATCTGCGTGGGTTTGAGCACACCGTTGCGTTACTCCAAGACCCTGAGGCCATCGAACGGGTAGCCCAAGAATATGTTGAAGACCTTGTGGCTGACGGGGTGGTCTATGCAGAGGTGCGTAACGCCCCAGAGCTGAATACACAGCAAGGCTTATCCATGTTGGAGGTACTCGAAGCTACCGATCGAGGGCTTGCACGCGGTATGCATGAGGCCGCAGCCAAGGGGCACAACATCATGGTGAACCAGTTGGTTATAGGGATGCGTCATGACACCCGCGTCCTTGAAGCCGCAGAAGCCGCACTTGAAGCCCGCGACTCAGGCCTGCACATTGTGGGCTTTGATATTGCAGGCCCAGAGGCTGGTTTCCCACCAGGGGCACACCGTGAGGCATTCAATCTCATTAAAGAAGGCTGCCTGCGTACCACGATTCATGCCGGAGAAGCTGAAGGGGTGCCCTCTATCGCCGAAGCGATGAATAGCTGTGGCGCTGAACGTCTCGGCCACGGGGTACGCATCATCGAAGACATCACTGACCATGAGGATGCCTTGGAGTTGGGCTTGGTTGCCGATATGGTCCTTGATCGTGGCATTGTGCTCGAATGCTGCCCAACCTCAAATGTGCAAACCGGAGCTGTGCCCACCATTGAGGAACACCCGATTGATGCGCTCTTGGAATTGGGGTTCCGGGTTACCGTCAATACCGATAACCGGCTGATGAGCGGAGTATCGATGACAAGTGAGTTTGGGGTATTAGCCGACGTCTTTGGCTGGGGTATTGACGAGTTTGAAGAGGTCACCCTGAACGCTATTGAAGGCTCATTCGCTCATTTCCATGAGCGTGTTGAAATTGCTGACACGGTGATTCTTCCCGGTTTTGAGGCGGCACGAAACGCCTAAGGTTCGATACCTATCCGCTCGCGTCAAGCCCCTACCATTCTTCGTATTGGTGGGGGTGGAACCGGTCGGTATGTTTGGTTACTTGCCGAAGGTTGGCTATGGCATCGAGTTCATCACCGGTCAACTCAATCCCCAGGCTGGCGAAGTTCTGCGCGCGTCGTTGCTCATTAGTTGATCCAGAGACAGCGACATGCCCCTGATGACGATGCCACGCTAAGGCGATTTGATGCACGGTCGCATCATGGTTCTTTGCAATCGTTTCCATTTCAACCATGGCCGGTACCTGGTCTTCTTTAAATGCCCGAAACCCTGACGGAGACCAGGCCATCGGCATCACCTTGCGCTGATGACAATGCTCACGCCACGATACTTGTTGTGACCATGGATCAATCGGGATTTGATTCACCGCGGGCGCCACCCAGGTCGCTTCAATCAGTTCATCCAATTGGTCATTGGCAAAGTTAGATACCCCAATACTGCGAACCAGGCCATCAGCTTTGGCATCAATCAACGCCATCCACGTTTCGATCGCTAACCCGATGGTGGGGTTTGGCCAGTGAATGAGCATGAGGTCAATGACATCGAGGTTCAACTTGCGGAGTGAATCAATAATTGATGGACGCACATGAGCCAGACCGTGATTGGCCCCATGGATCTTCGAGATAACGGTGATCTCTTCACGACGAACACCGCTTTCTTTGATGGCCATGCCCACGCTCATTTCGTTGTTGTAGCGTTGGGCCGTATCGATGGTGCGCCAACCAGCACGGATAGCATCACGAACCGCGAGCATCCCGATGGTGCCTTGAAGCCCACTCGTACCGTAAATCAACGATTCAATCTCGTGCCCGTCATTGAGTGGCAGGCGGGGGTTGTGCAGATCAGAAGTCATGACGTTCCTTATCAGGCGTCGGCCACGTAGGTGATTCGGTAATCAGCTTGTGGGCAAGCATGGTGGCGGCCGCGCTAAAAAACGGGAACGCCAGTACCGAGATAACCGGGATGGAGAGTACAAATTGGGCGGGTATGGCAAAGGATAGTGTAGAAATCGGTTGATGACGCATGTACCGCCATCGTTCTTTTAGGGTTGGTTTTCCACGGCGACCAAAGGCACCCCCTAATAATTCAGTTGTCATCAGCCATCCACCTAAGCAAAGCCCCACTACCAAGCTGGCGATGGTGCCTACCGCGGGAATGAGCCCGAGTACGATGCCAAGAAGTGCGGAACCCATAGATAGCGCAAAGATAACGGCGGATTGAGATGCAGAACGCATAACGGCGACACCGAGATGTTCATCCTGGACACCCGTTAGCCCGAGCACTTCACGGTCAATTGATTCACTGATTCGGTCATAGACCGGCCCACCTAACGCCAAGGTCAAGGTTGTGAATGCGACAGCTGCCACCACCCCTACAGCGCCAAGTACGACGAGTGCGAGGAGAAACGACAGGGTACTTCCTAACCACCCTGGTGAGCCCGCCGTCACGTCCCCAACCCAACCAGTGATCGCGTGCACCAATGCTGGCCCACCAATAACGGCAAGTACCACGTACAGCACGGTAACGGCTAATGGTGGCAACATGCCCATGATCAGGAGGCGTGGCCGACTGGTTATCGTTGACGCTGAGCGAGCAATGAGGCGTATACCAAGAAATGGTCCCATGAGGCCAGTACTACCTAGTCATAGCGGGTTTGTGTACCGGACTTTTCCTTTATGACGCACGAATTGTTCCCGACAGGCATGCTGGTAGCTATGTCATTGCAAAAACGGGACGATTTAAGAAACTTCGCTATTGTCGCACACGTCGACCACGGGAAAACCACATTGGTGGACGCGATGATGCGTCAGAGCGGCACCTTTGCCGCGCACCAAGAGGTGCAAACACGGGTGATGGACTCCATGGATTTGGAACGTGAGAAGGGCATCACGATTCTGGCTAAACACACCGGAGTGACCTTGCCTGGTAAGGACGGCCCGGTGCAATGTACTATCGTTGATACGCCTGGTCACGCGGACTTTGGTGGCGAGGTTGAGCGTGCCCTCACGATGGTTGACGGGATTGTGTTGCTCGTTGATTCCGCAGAGGGGCCACTCCCCCAGACTCGGTTTGTGTTGCGCAAAGCGATGGATCGTGGTCTGCCCATGTTGTTGGTTATCAACAAGATTGACCGTCCTGATGCCCGCCCGAATGAGGTGGTTGATGAGGTCTACGAACTGCTCTTTGACCTTGATGTACCCGAAGATCAGATTGATTTTCCTATCGTGTACACGAACGCCAAAGCAGGGCACGCTGGGCACAGCCCCGAGACGATGACCGAAACGATGGAACCACTCTTTGACACGATTCTGGAGACGATTCCAGCGCCGGTTTTTGATGATGAAGCGCCTACCCAAGCGCTGGTCACCAACCTTGATGCCTCCCCCTATTTGGGTCGGCTTGGGGTGTGTCGTGTGCACAATGGCACCCTGCGTAAGGGTCAGCAGGTGGCGTGGATTACCGAAGAGGGCGTGAAAAACGTCAAACTGGTCGAGTTGTTGACCACCAAGGGTTTGGATCGTGTGGCCGTTGATGAGGTTGGCCCTGGCGGGATTTGTTATATCGCCGGGATTGAAAAGGTGATGATTGGTGACACGATCGGAGACCCAGAGAATCCCGTGGCCTTAGAACGTATCCATGTGGATGAGCCCACCTTGGGGATGACCATTGGGATTAATACCAGCCCGCTTGCAGGCAAGAGTGGTACCAAGATGACCGCCCGGATGGTGAAAGACCGCCTCGATGCTGAGCTGGTGGGCAACGTGAGTTTGCGGGTTGAACCCACAGAGCGCCCTGATGCGTGGGAAGTGAAGGGCCGTGGTGAATTGCAGTTAGCTATTTTGGTTGAACAAATGCGCCGTGAAGGGTTTGAGCTGACCGTGGGCAAACCCCAGGTCATTCCCAAAGAGATTGACGGGGTACGGCACGAACCCTTGGAACGGGTGGTCGTTGACGTTCCGGAGGAATATTCCGGGGCGGTTACCCAGGCCATTGCTGAGCGCCGTGGGCGCATGATGGCGATGACCAATAATGGCACAGGCTGGGTGCGTACGGAATATGTTGCCCCTACTCGTGGGCTTATTGGGTTGCGCACCGAGTTCTTGTCACTCACACGTGGGCAAGGGGTGATGAACCGGATTTTTGAGGAATACACCCCCTGGATGGGTGAGGTGCGTACCCGTGCCCAAGGTTCGCTGGTGGCCGACCGTAAGGGGCCGGCAACCGCCCATGCCATTCAAAACCTTTCTGACCGTGGTGTGCTTTTTGTCAAGCCCGGTGATGAGGTGTATGAAGGCATGATCGTGGGTGAAAATGCGCGTGCTGATGACATGGACATCAACATCACCAAGGAAAAGAAACTGAACAATATCCGTTCAGCTACGGGTGAAGAATTGGTGCGGTTGACCCCACCAAAGATTATGCCCCTGGAACAAAGCCTTGAGTGGATGCGCCAAGATGAGTGTGTTGAAGTTACCCCTGATGCGATTCGGTTGCGTAAGGTGGAGTTAGACCAGACCACTCGTTATCGTGCGGCGAAGAAAGCGAAACAAGAAAGCTGAATGATGCCAGAGCATCGCGTAGCGTCTCACACGCTAGGGTGGGTGCTGCGCCGATATGCTCTCGGCATCGTGGCTAGTGTGCTCCTTGGCGGGTGTGACCTGAGTGGAGGTCAACCTTCTGAGCCCATGCCTTCTACGCTGTCTGGTTCTATGGTTAACGAGATTGCGTTTGTGATTATCCCGTACCGATCTCCAGGCAAATCCTATGATTACCGCACTCGAACAATGCGGTCGTGTGAACAGGTACCGTGCGGAAGCCCGATCTCAATTGTTTACGACGACGGTACCGTCCAACACCTCGATTCCGTAGGCGGACGCGGCGACAAGGTGGCGATTTCACCCAACCGGCAACACCTCGTCATTTCTGATGCTTATGGCATACATGCCATCCACGCCCACACCGTACACACCTACAAAAAATCCGAACTTACTGATTCTGTCCGCGGGATACATGTCAATGACGACGGAACCTTTTTCAGTGTTGAACACGTCGGCTCACGAGAAGTCGATGGCACCGTCCAATTCTCATCTTTTGTAGGCTGGAAGTATCACGATCAGTACCACGAAAAACTGGTAGGAATTGATGGGGTACTAGTGGATTGTAACCTCAATCCCCAGTTATTTTCCTACGGAGATGAAGACGATAAGAAAACACATATTTACCGCTTCAACCCCGACCAGGGTGCATTTGAAGAACAACAACCACTAACCGGCGCCGCAGTAATCACCCCTTCACACTACCACTGCCAAGACGACCATACCGTCCTCATGCATGGAGACATCTCTAAAGATTTAGACACTTTTGATTCGGAGACAGGTTATTTCTCATTCAATAATGGGATAGTAGATTCAAACATTCAAGAAGCATGGTTTGACGAGCGGCCGCTTGTGGATCGGCAAGTCTCATCGGTTTATGATGGTGTGTTTTACTCTATTGGTGAACCAGGCAATATTCACCGTTACGTCATAAATGAACATATGCTACCTGACCTAAACGTATATACGTTCATACCCCGACCCACTCAAGACAACCTTAGTCTCACCAACGCCTCCCTATCTGGCAGCTCCTTGTTTCTAATGTCAATAGACCCCAAAATTAACCGCCGGATTGTTTCAGAAATAAACATGCAAGACAACGGCAAGCTCATCAGCTCAACACGAAACAAATACATCGATAAAACCTACAATATCGACCAGATAGACGGGCTATTCATATTCAACCCCGACCAATTCAGAGCCTGGGCTGATCGAGAACAGTATTAAGTGTCCTCATACCAACGAATACACCTTGGGTTTAAACTCTCTTGTTCCGGCTGATACGCAAGGTCGAACTGGACCAAACTCTGCGCTACCGCGCGACAAAGACAACCAAGCAAGAAAGCTAAGCAGCGCGATTAAGACTGTCTAGGAGCACGGTTTGGACCATATTTTCGGTCTGAATCGTGCTCCTTATCACGAGTGGTGGGCCTGGCTACCTACAGCCTTGCAGGTTTGCTATCAGAACTCTTCTTCTACCGTTGAGTCGTACAAATGCACGGTCTCTTGTGCCATGCCAGCGAGGTCGGCCTTGTCTTGATCGGTGAGTTCAATCTCTAAGGCCTTCAAGTTGGCTAGCTGGTGTTCAGGATTAGACGAACGCACCACCGTCGCAAACCCACGGCCAAGTTGGTCAGCCAAGGCAATCGCGTGCGGACTTACGCCATGACGAGCGGCAACGGTTTCAAGCACGCTCCAGTCAAGTTCCGTGTTATGGCGAGCCGCACGCGTACCCAACGGCCCCCAGGCCTGAGGCATCACGCCGCGTTCTAATAACCCGTCAACGAGTTCGCTTTGCCGTGCCCAGGGATCAATTTGGACCTGATTCACATCTGCTTCAACACCTGTAGCATCCACCAGGGCGTCATATTGGGTGAGCGAGAAATTACTCAACCCAATACTCATCGTGAGTCCTTCTTCGCGGACATTGGCAAGGGTTTCCCATGTGGCTTCGGCCCGCCCAAGGCTGGGATTTGGCCAGTGAATCAAAATGAGGTCGAGATAGTCGGTACCAAGGCGCTCCAGACTCATTTCAACACTCTCACGCGTCAACTTACCTTGGTTACAGCCCACCACCTTGGTGGTAAGGAAAATGTCATGGCGGTTAACCCCACTTTGGGCGATACCCATACCCGTTGATACTTCATTCGTATACATCTGGGCGGTATCAATTAACCGAAACCCCGATTCAAGGCCAGTTCGCACCAGATCAATACATTTCGGGCCTTTAATAGGCCATGTCCCCAACCCAAGGGCGGGCATCGCACATTGTGAACGAAGGGTTCGCGTTAACATCATTGCTCCTTCACCTGCATCGCAACCAGATAACCGGCTACGTTTGAATAATGGTTATGCGCTTAGGAATCACGGTTTCAACCGCGGTAGCACTACTAGCTACCCTAACTACATGTAGTACCCAACCGGCAATTGCGCAAGACGCAAATCCCCAGGGGAACACCCAGCCGTCATGTACCACACTGCGTGGCGTGCTCCCGGCACCACATAGTGTGGTGGCCACGCAAACCCCACTCACCGTTACGGGATTCATGAGTTGTGCTCAAGATGCCAAGGTGTCGCTCGACATTGATGGCAAGCTGGTTGAAGGTACACAAGTAACACCAGATCGTGTTCAAGCCACCATTGATAGCCTCTCCCCTGGTGTGCACACCGTGCGTTTACGTGCGAATACCACCACCGTAAAAGAATGGCCCATCCTGGTTGCCGGCCAATCAGTAAAGCGAGTTTCTGGGGCTAATCGTGCGGCAACTGCCGTTGCCGTGGCTGATCAGCTCGTAACCACCTGGGGTTCCACATGGTCAGCCAGCCCCCGCGCCATTGTGATTAATGGTGAACGTGAAGCGGATGCGATTCCTGCCACCACCTTGGCCCAAGTTATCCACGCCCCGATCTTGGTGACCGGTACCGACCAGGTACCCGAAGAAACCCGCGCCTGGTTAGGTGCGCACCCTGGCATCGAGCTTGTCGTTATCGGTGGTGAAGGTGTGGTGAGCCCAACTGCACTCAGCCAACTGGTCACGATGAGCCCCAAGGTGAGCCGCCTCGCTGGTGACACCCGCTATGCCACGGCGGCCAGTGTGGCCAAGGACCTGGTCACCAACCACAGCATCACCAAACTGGTACTTACCGATGCCGGTCGCTGGACTGACGCCCTGCCTTCAGCGGTCTATGCCGCGCGCAACCAAGCTGCCTTATTGCTCACCGACCCAACCCAGGCGGCAGAGCCGGCAAAAGCCCTCCTGAACGACCATCCAACACTCCGTGAACAGGTAGAGGTTACGGGCACAACAATCACCGATGATGTTGTGACCAGCCTCAATGGTGGCACCCCCGTTCAACGCATCAGTGAACCCGTTCAACCACCAATGGCAATGCCAACAGTTGGGCAGGCGCAACCAACCACTGGAGCCTTATCGGTAGCCCTTGCCGGACGAGGGAGTGAACAACCCACACAATCCCTCGTATTTACAAGTGCTACCAACCCAATTGATGGGATTACAGCCGGCCCGCTTGCGGCGCAGACTGACGGGCTCATCCTTGCCGATACCTACGGTGCCGGTGTGTTGACAATGGTCATCCAACAACGATCCAAGCTCAATACCAATGCCATCACGGTGGTTGGTGGCCCTGCCGCAGTATCTCCGGAAACGGTTGCCAATATCCTCGGGATCGGGATTGATGCCAAAACCACACAAGATTTACAGTTACCCACAGGAACGTTCAATAACGGTCAGATTGCATTTACGTGGAATCAACCCCTCACGGGTGGATCAATCTATATCCAAGATGCGAACGGCTTTGAAGTTCCCGGTACGGGCACCATTGCAGGGAATACGATCACGTGGAAACCCAATGCCAATATCTCACTCGCCAACCCACTAACCGCCACTGTCTTTGTAGTTGACGCCCAGCACGCTCGCCATCGAGTAATGAGCGGTGAGGTGCTGGTCCCCAAGAAAGACAAGAATGGCTGGGACATCGCCCCTGGTACCGGGCCAGTCATCGGCCAGAGTGGACGGTTATACACCTGGGTTGCTGCGGTAGAACCAAGTACCAAGTGGACCATCGCAGATTGGACCGCGTTGGCTGAACGCGTTTTGAATGATAAGCGTGGCTGGACCCATGACGGCAAGGTTCGTTTGCAGCGTATTGATGACCCAGAAAAGGCTGATATTCGCCTGGTATTGGCCACACCACCAACCGTTGACGCCCAATGTGCCCGCGCCGGGTTGAATACCGGTGGTCGCCTTTCATGTTGGAATAACAGCAATGCGATGGTGAACTTAGACCGTATCAACACCGGTGTACCCACCTTTAATGACCTTGAGGTGTATCGCACCTACGTGATTAGCCATGAGTTTGGTCACGGCCTTGGTCACCACCACCAAACCGCGCCGTGTAGTGATCCCAACCAACCGGCCCCCGTGATGATGCAACAATCCATCAACTTGCGTGGCTGTAAGCCCAACGGTTGGCCTTTCCCCCAGGCCTAAACAAAGGACAATGCAGCCAATCGGATCAGGTGCGGTTAGGTACCTGACTGCACCGATTGGCGCATCACCCTTGCCGCGTGGATATACGCTTCACTGGCGATAGACCCCCAAAAGGTGTCACACGCGTGATTGGCATAGGGAATAGCAACCAGGTGGGTACGAACCCCCACCGCATTGAGCTGGTTCACGAGGGCCAGACTGCCGGTGTGAGGAACCGCGGCATCTTGGGTGCCCAGCACAATGCTGACCGCGGGCGCATTCGGGGTAATGAACTGCCCAGGGGTAATGCTGGCATAGACCTCGGGTTGTTCTTCAGGGGTACCGCCGGTGTAGCTTCGGGCGCTATACCGCGTCACCGCACCCATGATGAGGTCTGGGTTGTGATAAAACCCCACCGGATCAGCAACGGGATAGGTGACACATACCGCCGAAACCGCAGGATATGGCGTACTGTCGGGCTGCGTGTACAGCCCAGCGTTGATTTTAAACGCCAGATTAAGGGCAAGGTTGCCACCGGCAGAGTCACCGGCAAAGGTCCAGCGGTCAACTTGGCCATTGAATTGGCTGATGTTGGCCAGCACCCAGTCAAGGCCACGAAGAAGTTGTTGCTCCGTTTGGCCTGCATAGTGATGGTGGGCATCTGAGAGGGCGTAATCAATACTGACCACCACGCACCCTTCCGTAGCTGCGTGGCGATGATAGTAGGTCCGGTCCTCTTTTGAACCATAGAACCACCCACCGCCATGGGTATAAATAACAACAGGTTTGTTCGCCTTGCCGTCATCACAGTAAAAGACCTTCAACAAACTGTTGGGCAATTGGGTGTCGTAGGTATATGTCCTGGTTGAGACGCCACGAATAATCCGTGGCCAATAGGCTCTAGAGAAACGAACTGGCACCCCGGCAGCCTTGGTGGCCCGGAGCATACGCCAAAGCATGAATACTTGAGCGCCAACACAGGCCAGAATCACACCGATAAGGATTACTCGGTTGACGGTACTCATGGTGGGGGGATACCACATCGCCACAGCCAACACGAGCGTTTGCCCCACGAGATAGAGATGAGCTCCAGTGACGGTGATCGTATTGGCGAAGGAACTTAACACTGGAATCCGCGCATTCAAGGTGCCCAGGGCAAGGAGCACCATCACAACAGCACACCCCAGAATCAGTACAAACACAGATACGTCCTTACTCGCCGGTTACATGAGTTATACCCATTCTCACCTATCCGGTTGCACTGATAACAGCATGAACCCAGGCAATATGCCTGGGTTCATGCTCATAACGCTGAGATGTACTACCTAATCCATGGGAATATCGGCGGCACCCACACCCACCAAGTCACGGCGAAGGCTCTCTAAGGCACGTCCTTCAATCTTGCGCACGCTCTCACGGCTGATATCCAATTCCTTACCCAACGCATCCAAGGTGAGGGGTTCACGCCCATCAAGACCAAAACGGCGAGTCAACACATATGCACTGCGGTTATCCAGGTGCTTGACCGCACCGCGCAATTCATCACGGACTTCGTTGTCGGCAACTTCTTCGGTAAAGGTATCGGCTTCAGTTGCAACGAAATCACCGAGTTCTGAAGAGTCCGAATCATCACCAACTTGACGATCCAAGCTCGCCACACTCCGCATGTGCTCTAACGCATCTTCAACCTTGGCTGGGGTCAACCGAGTGGCTTCAGCCAATTCGTCGATGGTTGGCTCCATACCGTTTTCGGCCTCAAGACGGCTCCGCGCAGCACGAATCTTGACCACGGCATCGTGCATGGCGACAGGGAGGCGAATGGTGCGCTCATTGGCGGCAATCCCACGTTGAATCGCTTGGCGAATCCACCATGTGGCGTAGGTTGAGAACTTGAATCCTTTTGTCCAGTCAAACTTCTCAACCGCACGAATCAACCCGAGGTTGCCTTCTTGAATCAGTTCATCAAGGCCGAGCTTGGTCCGGTTGGAGAACTTGGCGGCGATGTTGACCACCAGACGCAAGTTTGCACTCACGAAGTGGTTAAAAGCATCTTGGCCATCGCGCACTGCGCGCAACAAGGCGCGACGTTCAGCATCGGTCTTGAATTCACCGGCTTCAAGTTTTGCTTCTGCTTCACGGCCCTTTTCAATGGCTTGGGCAAGGCGGCGTTCACCGTCAGCGTCAAGGAGGCTTACCGCGCCGAGTTCATTGAAATATAAGTCGAGCAGATCGTCAGGAACAGTCTTCATTCAGTCGCCTTTCACAGATAGTCATCTGGGCAAGACATGGCAGGTCATACAACCTGGCTTTGGTGGGTACATACACAATCACCAGCAAAATCTCAGGCACGGGAAGAAACTTCCCTGGCTAGTTGGCGAAGAAGCGATAGGCTGGCCGCGCCGGTGCTGTCCATTTGATTGCTGGGAATCGTTGAGTTTGCCTTAAATCCCTAGTTCAGTCAAGGGTTTTTCTCAATATTTTTTGATTACTACCCAATTGTCGGCAAGTTTTGCCTTCCCTGTACTAAAGTTCAGGCTTTTATTTCCCTGGTCATCACCCTATTTATAGGCAGACGGCAGCTGCCACGCTCCTGCAATCGCACGTATGACCAAAGCGGCGAACGCGCTCCCAGGCTGGTTTTGCATATCTCCATCAATCACCCGCCTCACCGCATCCCGGCCACTTGGTAGTCCGATCGTGAGGGCATGAGCACCCCAATAGGTCACCACCGTCGTGTCTGACGATAGCACGGGTGTCATCGTGGCCGCATCGGTGACGCTACGCAGCCACACAGTCGGGATACCCGTTGACGTACTAAGGCTGGGTAACTGGCCATTCGTTAACTCTCTGGCTAACGGCCCTTGGGTATCAATCCGCACGGGGGTAACCGCACGGACAAGGGCAGCGATCAGTTCTAAACCCGCATGCGTATTTGGTGCGTAAATATCAATCCAGTTCGTACTCAAGGGCGTATCAATAAGCACGATCTGGCGAATGGCCGGACGAAGTTCAGGGTGGCGGTGGATCGTTGCTTCAATAATCCATGTTCCCTGGCTAATCCCAACAAGGGTGACTGGCCCACGCCGGTGCTCAAGCATGATCTGGGTAGCAAGGCTGTCGACGTTAGCTAATACACCGCTCAACGTATCACGAGCACGATACGGTAACGGATTGCCGAGGTGGTCAAGCCCCGCATAGGAATACCAGGTGACGGGATGCGGCGTTCCAAGCCAGGGCAAGGTAGCCCGAGAGGTATTAAATCCATCGACCAGAATGACACGATGAGGGTCACTACTTGCATAGGCGCGCTCTAGTTGACGTTGTATGACAGGTGGGGCAACTGGTGAGGGCTGCAAGAGCACATATAAGACACCGGTTCCAAACATTACCGTGCCCAGTACTCCCCCGACCGTTGCCATAGCCCGCCAGGGACGGATCGGCCCAGGGTTGGGATCAAAACTATGTACACTCGCGATAGCAACAAGGGGGACACCCAAGGCGATGATCACGGGTGCATGAGATGGTGATGTCAACCCCGCAAAGGCACCCATCATCGTTGCAACCCCTGGCGCTACGAATGCCCATTGCCAGGATCGCAACCCAAACACACTTGCCAGCGCTGGGGTTAATGCACAGGCAAATACAGCCGCAGCAGCCCAGAGGTAGGGCACACCGGATAGGCCAAAGGCGACGAGCGCAACGCCGATAGGGAGAACAACAATCAGCCCAATAAGCCAGATCCGAAGCCAGGTTATCCACGCCCACCCCGTTAATTGGCTATAGACGGTGAGCCGAATCGCCATAGCTGCACCCATCAGCCCGGCGAGTACAGGTATGGGAATGGGCAGGGCGAATGCAAGGGTGACATCATGACTTAGCGCACTGATAGGTCCGGCAATTGTGCTGAGTACCGCATCAGGACGAAGCCCCAACACCGTGAGGACCAAGCACTCGGTCCAGCCAAGCAAACTGAGTACAAGGCAAGGCCGCCAACCCGATCGGCTGGCGGCCAGTGCAGGTGCATCATTCAGCCACATGGGCCGAAGGGTAGCAGCCCTTACGGATTCAAATGCCGCATGACACGGGGAAGACTTGCGTCTACGACACCACCAACAGCGTCACTGATGCTCTGTTGGGTGCCAGAGCCAATCGAGATGAATGGTTTACGACGAGGTTCAGTCGCTACTAGTAACAGACCGCCCATGAGCCCAAGATTCTTCAAGAAATGCACTTGTTGGGCGCCACGGTCACCACCACTCATCTTCCAGAACGGATGTCCAGCCACCGTGACGGGAATGAGGCTGGCAATTAAGCCAAGTGCTGCAGGTTTGCGGAAGATACCAGTGAACAGGCTGATTCCACCTAAGACCTGTGCCGCTCCATTCGCACGAACAACGGTGCTCGGATCAGCGTCTGAAAGAGCTGAACTGCCAGTAAATTGTTCAACCCGCTTGCCCATACCATCAATCGTGTCTTGAGCGACTACTGCCAATGGCTTTGGGTTTTTAAATGCATTCAGCCCAGCCGAAATAAAAATGCTGGCTAGTGCACCATGCGCAAGTAACCGTATCAATCTCATACCTATCTCCTTATCAGTGATTACATGGCAATGTAATGATCTCGCCTGCTTTGTTCAAGTGGCTTGACGAAGAACGACCAAATCATCACGGTGAATGATGACCCCTTGGGGACTCCTACTCGTCAGCATGTCATCTATGCAAACGGCACCACAACGGGCTCGACCTCGAGCTACCGGTTTCCCCAGCGTATCAAGTACCTGGACACAACTACCGTCTGGGAATGCACCGGTGATTGATTTAATCCCAACGGCAAGCAGGCTCGCCCCATGGTTGACGAGTGCGTCAACAGCACCATCATCAATGACGATCTGACCTTTTGCAGGGTGGGCAAAGGCTCGCCAAAGCCGAGACGAGTCGGTTCGATGACGAAATGGGGGGATGACTGTCCCCACCGGTTTACCCGCCAGCGCATCCACAATGACATTCGGTCGTTTGGCGTTCGCAATGACGGTAGGCAGCCCACTCGCTGCACCAATACGCGCAGCTTCTAACTTGCTGGCCATACCACCACTCCCAACCCGCGAGCCTGAACGACCAAAGTGACGCTCATCTAAGGCAGTTAAATCATCAATCACGGGAATAAGCGGGTGCCCTTCTGATGGGGGGCCATTGTGAACCCCGTCCACATCAGTAAGGAGTACCAGCATGGATGCATCAAGCATTGAGGCCGTGAGTGCGGCAAGACGGTCATTGTCACCAAGTCGTAACTCATCGGTCACAACTGCATCGTTTTCATTCACAATCGGAATCGCATCACAGCTCAATAATGCGGTAAGCGTGGTCCGGGCATTGAGGTAGCGGCGACGATCTAAGAGGTCATCAGCCGATAACAACACCTGGCCAACGACTTGTCCGTACTCAGTAAAGACACTCTCCCAAGCGTGCATCAAATAGCCCTGGCCTACGCTGGCCGATGCTTGTAACCATCCCGTATCACTTGGCCGTTCGGCAAAGCCCAAGGAATGAAATCCTGCGGCCACCGCACCGGAGGTTACTAACACCACAGGTCGCCCTAAAGATTCTTTAATCTGGGCAACCTGTTTGGCGGTTTCTCGAATGGCATCTTGGTTTAAATTGCCATCATCAAGGGTGAGTGATGAGGAGCCAACTTTGACAACCGCAGGGTGTGCTTGCTCTTTCGTAAGTCTTGGAGCGTGCATGCCTATCCTTTAGGCGACTGGTCTATCAGTATCTGGATGATCGTGTTGGAAGGTGGGGCTGCCAGGTTGGGCGAACCAGTCATTGTAAAAGGACAGTTTCCCATCTTCGGTGACCTCATGAACCGGGGAGAATGGGAGGTCTGATACGTCGTATTCAACGTATTCAACCCCAAATTCTTCGGCATCGTCCCACCCATCGTCGATGTCCTCACTATCACCAACCCAATGGTCGGGATGGAAGAAAAAGACACGGTCAGCGATTTGCACTTCATCACCTGGGGTTGCACCAGCTTTTATGAGTGCGTCTTCTAACCCGGCTCGTTTCAAGCGGCCTTGGAGATAGGCAACCGCATCTTCATTCGTAATGTCTAACTGGTTAATCCAACGCTCAAACCGTTTGTGATGCACCATCCAACCGACTTGGCCGCCACCAAGACCAACTTTTTGTATCTCAATAGGATCTGGTTGGATAATGCGCGTAGGGCGAACAACTGGGCGGGGGCCTTCGTGTACCGCTTCAGTCAGATTCTCTGCCCGATCAGCAACTTCTTTGGCACGAACCGCTTGAACCAGTGTGGCTAACCGGCTTTTCAGGGCATCAACCCCTTCACCGGTCACTGCACTACCTGTAAGCACTTCCCAGCCCTGGGCAACAAGTTCATCAGCAACCAACTCTGCCATATCGGGATCAGCGTCAGCTTTGTTCAGCCAGATAATGGCTGGTCGTTCAAGTAGCGCAGGCTCATAGGTGGTCAGTTCTGAAATAATCGCGTCTAAATCCTCGGTCGGGATACGTTGTTCATAGCGATAGACCCCAACCTCATCGGTTGCGGCATACCCTGAGGCACAGTCGAGTACGTGCACAATGACTTTGGCACGTTCGACATGGCGTAAAAACTCATGGCCAAGCCCTTTTCCATCTGCAGCCCCTTCGATAAGCCCAGGGACATCAGCCACCACAAAATCAACGTCATATCGGTCCGCCACACCAAGATTGGGCGTGAGGGTGGTAAACGGATAATCAGCCACCTTGGGGGTGGCGGCACTGAGTTTACGAATCAAGCTGGACTTACCGGCGTTCGGAAAGCCAATGAGGGCGACATCGGCAACCAGTTTGAGTTCAAGACGAACCTGAAACTCATCACCAGGAACACCGTATTCGTGAAAGGCTGGGCTCCGGCGTGTACGGGTACGGAATTGAGCGTTGCCTCGGCCACCACGACCCCCTTGGGCCACAATAATTTCTTGGCCATCAACCACCAAGTCAGCAAGCAGGTCACCGGTTTCAACATCAATAATCTGTGTGCCAATAGGTACAGCCATAACTTCATCAGCACCGTCGGCGCCCTTGCGTAAATCACCGCTGCCGTTTTTCCCGTTACCGGCCCGACGGTGAGGGCGGTAATGGAAATCAACCAGGGTATTTAATCGGGCATCGGCTTTGGCAATCACGTTGCCACCACGACCCCCGTCGCCACCTTCGGGCGGACCCTTTGGCTCATACGGTTGTCGACGGAAGCTGGTAACACCGTCACCGCCCTTTCCACCTTTAACGTGGATGAGGACGTTATCTACAAACATACGTCCAGCATAGGTTGGCACCGTGCCAAGGACTAGGATCGGTCCAATGACTGACCTTACTATCCGACCGCTAACCCCAGACGAACTGCCAGATATGGTTCGTGCCTTCCAGCGTTTATTTGGGGAAGAAACAACCCCCGATTCACAGGCGGCTGAAATTGACCCCTTAGATCCCAGCCGGTGCGTCGGGGCGTTTGCTGCGGACCGGATCGTTGGACATGTCGGTATATATCCATTGGATATTGCGGTTCCAGGTGCGACCGCACCATTGTGTGCAATCACTCTCGTGTTTGTTGACACAACGCACCGGCGTAAGGGGTTGGGTAAAGCATTGATGCTTCGTGCTATGCACCAAGCAGATGAACCAGTGGCCGCCTTGTGGGCATCCCGCCCTGGGTTTTATGAACGTCTTGGGTTTGAAGCCGGTATGGCCAGCTCGTTAATGAGTATCGATGTGGGTGACACCGTACCGTTACGACCGAATGCGCCCACCCTTGATGATGTACGCCGAGTACCACCTGCAATTGCAGAAATTGATCTTCCAAGGGTGTATGACCAGGCGCGACAATTCCGTCCTGGGCTAACGAGTCGTGATACCCGCTGGTGGAAACACCGCTTTATTGGTGATGCTGAGTGGCGCCGGTTTGGAGGTGGAGAACTCCAAACCGTGGTGGCCTATCGAGACGATGAGCCCGTGGCGTATGCCATTTTCAATCTAAAATCTTCTTTCGATCATCTCGGCCCCAACCACGAAATGATCGTCCACGAAGCCGTCGCAATCAATCCTGTTGACGAAGCCGCCCTCTTAGCCTGGCTATGCCAAGTTGACCTCGTTGGCAAGGTAACCGCCTGGTGGCGACCGGCTGATGACGCACTGAACTTTTGTTTAGTACAACCTCGCCATGCCGAAACCAAAACAACCGAGTCACTGTACGTCCGCATCTTGGATGTGCCAAAAGCCATTGCGGCACGCCACTATTTTGCAGACCTATCGTGTGTAGTTCGTATCGTTGATGACCACCTAGAACGCAATAACGGGGTTTGGCGATTCACCTTGGGGGCTTCAGGAGGACGTGCCGAGCGCATTGCAGATAGCGCCGCAGTTGACTGCACGATGGATATTCGTGGTCTAGCAGCCCTCTGGCTGGGTGGGTACAGCGTGCATACCCTCATAGGCGCGCAGCTGATTACCATACACACCCCGGCACTCACCCTTGCCCTGCACCAAGCCTTCAGTTCCCCAGTCGCACCCTGGTGTCCTGAGGTCTGGTAGCCCCGTAGGCCTACACCGGTTGCTTCGCTATGGGTGTGACATTAACGCTCAATCTGGTCACCGAGGAGTTCAACGTAGCGTTCGTTAGCGAGTAAATCTTGGTGGGTTCCTTGGGCTTCAATACTGCCGTTGTGTAACAACACAATATGATCAGCAATGCTGATCGAAGCCAATCGATGGGCAATAACGATCGTGGTTCGATTATCTCTCAGGTTTCGTACGTTTGATGCGATAGCCCTTTCTAAGAATGGGTCAATATTGGCCAACGGCTCATCGAGAATGAGCATGGTTGGGTTACGTAAAAAGGCACGGGCGATACCAATGCGTTGACGTTCCCCGCCTGACAGGGTGGTTCCTCGGTCACCAACACGACTGTCTAACCCGCCAAGGGTTGTAACAAGGTGATCAATATTGGCCGCCCTGAGCGCAGCCCAGATGGCATCATCACTTGCCTCGGGTTTTGCCAGCGAAAGGTTCTGGCGAACCGTTCCTGCAAAAATGTGACAATCTTGTGGGACGAGTGCAAGCTGTTGCCGGTAGGCGTCAGGGTCATATCCACGAAGGTTTAATCCATCAAAACAAATCTGACCGGCATCTGGGTCAAGAAAACGCATCGCAAGATTGGCAAAGGTGGTTTTCCCCGCCCCAGACTGACCCACAATCGCGATGGATCGGGTTGGGCTTGCCACGAGACTGACCTGGTTTAATACCGGTTGAACGTCATAGGAGAAACTGAGATTATCGGCTACCAGAGTTTGGGGATGCCCCTCAACTTTGGATAGCCCGGTATCGGGTTGACTCGGGATGGGGTCCTCAGCATCAAGAATGGTGGTGATGCGTTTCGCACAGGCACCGATTTCACCGAGTCTGCCTAGCATGGCAACCAGCCCGACCGCGGGTGTCGTGCTCATACCGGCCATGACGATGGCCAACGGCAGCAGTGTGCTCTCAAACTGACCATCAAGCACCCATCCGGTAAGCACCACAAGCAGTATCGTTGTGCCAGTTGCAGTTGCGAGTTCGGCATAGGCCATTTCTATGGTTTTGCGGATAGTTTGGCGATTATTGATTCTTTGGACATGGACCGTGAGGCGCTCAATCTCATGTTGTTGTTGCGCAACCATGCCTAAGGAACGCAACTCACGCTGACCTTGGATGGCATCGAGTACTGCCACGCGCAACTGCACAAGTGCATCACGCAGGTGAGCCCCTTGCCGTTGTTGAAGCGGCATGAGCAATAACGGGAGTCCAATCATCGTGATTACAGGAAACAACATCACAAGTCCGGCTGGTCCAACAATGCTGCATAGCACAGTGATCACGATGACCGGATTGATAACTGCACAAATAGCTGTCGATGCGGTGTGGGCGTAGAACCATTCCAATTGTTCGGCATCACTCATCGCGGCCGAGGCAACATCTGCCGTTCGCTTGCCGTGCAATCCAAGCGGTGCGATACGTTTGATTGCCGCATAGAGATGAACTCTAAACGTGTGCAAAATGCGATAGGCGACTTCATGAGACCACCACACTTCTAATAGTGTGGTGAGGGCATGGCTGGCAACTAACACGATAAGCAGGCTTATCAAGCCGGTGAGTATGGCGTCGTTATCGACGATAAACCGAGTAGTTATCCAAACAGAGGTCATCGTCACACCCATGAAAGTGAGCTGAGCTAATGCAGTAACCACGGTTGATGCAATAAATAAGGGTGTGCACTCGCGAAGCTGGCGTACTAGCCGCATGATGGCTCTCAGCGTTTCATTCATCGTTCTACTCCGTTGCTTCGTGGGCGTGTGCAAGTTCTGACCAGGCTGAGTGAGGATCTTTTGCCAGTTCGACGGGATTGCCAGCACAGGAAACGTGTCCGTTAGCCATGACAATGACATGGTCTGTTTTTGCCGCGGTGTCGATCCGATGTGTAACCAAAAGTAGCGTCAGATTCGGTCTCGCCTCACGCAAAGCTGCTAATAGCATTTGCTCGGTTTGTGTATCAATTGCAGATGTCGATTCATCAAGAACAAGGACGGGCGTATTACGGATAAGTGCACGCGCTATCGCCAAACGTTGCTTCTGACCACCTGATAAGTTTTTTGCATGCTCAGTAATACTCAAATCTAAAATAGTTTGTTTACTTGTTAGAGTATTAGATTCATCGTGTATATGGTCTGCTTGAGCAATAGCCAGAACTTCAAGCATCATCTCTTCAGTTGCTTCTGGATTTGCAGAAAGTAGTATTTCACGTATTGTCCCGGGGAAAATAATTGGATCTTGGGGTACAAGTGCTATCGTTTCTGATATTTCAATATCATTAGGGGTATGATCATTTATCCTGATTGTCCCTTGAGTTGGAGTATCGAATCCCATAAGTAATCCAAGGGCTGTTGATTTCCCAGAACCAGAAAGTCCCACAAGGGCAGTAGATTGACCGTTTTCGATAGAAAAAGTAACTCTATCTATCGCCAATGATGATGAATCAATATAATGATACGACACATTTGAAAAATGAATATCAACTTGATTATGTGAAATTGTTTTTACAGGTGACTCTATTTTTGTTTTAGTAGATTTATCAAAAATAGCATTCATTGAAGTTAATGCAGAAATACCAAAGAAAGCCTCATGCCAACAAGCAGTTAACTGGTTGAATGGTCTGAACATTTCTACAGAGAGCATCGTAATTAAAAACATGTCTGATAATGGCAATGTTCCTGCCTGAACTTGGAATATCGCCATGATTACCCCGAGGGAAGGGCCCAATACCTTCATCATGCCGCTTAGCCCGCTCTCCCCCAGTGAAAGCCGAAGCTGGCCGAGTGTCGATGTAAGCAGTTGATGAGATTGTTTATTCAGTCGGACCCCATAGCTATCTGCAGCACCAAATGACTTTAATGTAGCCATACCCATCATGGCATCAATGAAATCTGCATTTAGTTCTTCATACGCAACCCAGTGAGTGTATCCACGCTCAGCAAGCGCTTTGTCCCATAAACGAGGAATCAATACAACACTCACTCCGCACAACAATAGAACAAATGCGATTGACAGGCTTATCTGGGCAATACCTATACTGAGGGTAGCTGCGACTACGGTTGTAACGATAATCTGAACAAAATACTTTATGAAGTAAGACTCAATAGCTTCCACACCATCAGTGACTACTGATTGTATAGTTCCTGAACGGCCATACTCCATACGCATAGGACCTTGGGAGTACAACTCTTTGATAAGCTCCGTACGTAAATTGTGTTTGACTATTAAACCGGCACGGTTTTGAAGGAGCTGCCCAATAACTCCAACAATTGGTCGAATCAAAAGCAACGCTACGATAATAACTACGAGTACGACAATACGAGAAATATTTCGTTGTCCTAGAAGTTCTGTAAAGAGATAGGCATTCAGTACCGCCACAGCAATAAATATTCCGTATGTTAATAATCCAGCAATAATAGATGGCAGCAACAGCCAAAAGGTAAGCTGTGCAGCTTGCATGATTTTTCGTTGTTTAGCAAACACGTCACTTCTCTCGTATCAATATTGACAGTTAAGTATGAGGCATCAGAAAATAATTAATATCTTCCTCTGGTAGCAGTGTTTCACGCCAACCTAGCTCGACAGCCGCATTAAAGAGGAATAAGCCATCAAAGATTGCCTATAAGCGAAGCCACTGACTCCCAGGCAAACATTATTCCTAACCTTCTGATTGAATGCGTAACAGCGAGGAGCATACGAGGCCAAGAGCCCCCCGCCCCTCAGCATCTTATGTCAAAACGCTGGGCCCAGTCTTATGAGATCGCTGTTTGACCATGATGCCAATTCGTCAGTGTGATCCGATCTGTAACCGTGCTCACAACCTCAACGATTTCGACGTCGATGCCCGCGGTCGCAGACTTCTTCAATTCTGCAGTGGTCAGTCACCAACCGACTATCACCAGCAAGGACGGATGCCAAAGACTGCATTTTAGGGAAAGGATGTACCCAGAGGATCGGTGCCATTGCAGAACCAGCATTACATAGCGATCCCTCCTTAAAAGCTCAATGCGTAAATTGGTAAATGATAGTTAAGGTGTCTTAACCTTACTATTATGATAAACAATCTCCAATCTATTATCTGGTATACGGCTCTGGCAAAAGAGCTCGATATAGCCCACCACCTCCTAGCACTGGGCACAGCTCCGATTGGGGTTAGCCCTGCTGATGCCTTTCCTGTGAAGGGAGCGAAACAGGCACGGCGCTTAACAGCGTTCTATTGATCACGTATGGCGACCCCTCCCACTTCTGTGTGCATCAGCCATTGCGACGGAAGAGAGGTGCTTTTAGGTAAAGCCAAAAAATAATTACGTATATCACCTATGGGGGAATTATCGACCTGTAGAGAATCCTATATTAATCGGAAGATTGCAATGATGGAAGAAAGAATATATTACAGGTATAGCAATTATGGAATTACATCAATAGACTATTCACTAACTAATAGGCATAGGTGAAAGTTGATTTTATGATAATACCCACTATCCACAGAATAGTACTCATCAGCGCACTTTTAATATTACTATTATTTTCAATAATTCTAGCTATTATGATTGGTGCTACTGATATTTCTATATCAGACACTCTAGATGGCCTAAGAATATATTTTTTTGGAGAAACCAAGCCATTCTCCATATCAACAGTAGATATTGAGATTATTAATGAAATTCGTTTGCCTCGTGCCTTACTTGGTACTATCGTTGGTGCCGGGTTAGGTATTTCGGGGTTAACCATCCAATCGCTTCTTCGTAATCCGTTAGGCGATCCCTACATATTGGGTATTTCTTCGGGTGCATCCACAGGTGCTGCTCTTGTTATTGTTCTCGGAGGAAGTAGCGAGTTGTTATCCACACTAGGTGTAACAGTTGGTGCATTCCTTGGGGCGTTAGCCGCGATTGTTGCGGTCGGTTTACTGGCTATCTCTGGAGGAAGAACCACACCTACAAGGATCATATTTGCAGGGATGGCGGTAACCTACTTCTTTTCAGCTATCACGAGTTTGATTACCTTGATGGCAAAGAATGCAGCGGGGACCAAATCAGTGATGTTCTGGACCCTGGGCTCACTTGGATCAGCTTCCTGGAAGGACGTGTCGACAGCTGGCACCGTCGTTTTACTCGCATTTATTCTTCTGCTCTTGTTAGGTCGCCGGATTGATCTCCTGGAATTAGGAGATGATACCGCCCGGTCTTTGGGTACAAACCCATCATTCTATCGAAACTTTCTCATCATAATTGTGGCCTTTACTGTTGCAACTTTAGTCTCACTCACCGGATCTATTGGGTTTATAGGGTTAGTTATTCCTCATCTAGCTAAATATTTAGTAGGTTCAGTAGCAAGGGTAAATCTACCCATATGTGCATTATTAGGGGCCTTACTCGTTGTTATCGCTGACACATTTACGCGAATGATTATCCGACCCGCCGAACTGCCCATTGGAATTCTCACCGCGCTTGTCGGCACCCCGATGTTGATGAGTCTGGTTAAAAACCGAAACGAATATCAATAGAGAGGTACGATCATGTCCAGAATCAAATCAGTAGCAATCACCACACTTATTCTTATGATAGGTTCACTATCAGGTTGTGGTTCAACTAATGAATCATCTACAGGTTCATCAGCTTCTACCAGCGAGTCTGTCACTACTCCAAAGACGGTTAAAAGCTGTAATCAAGAGATAGTGCTTAATTCAACCCCCCAGAAAGTAGTCTCACTTGGTGTTACCGGACTGGCATACCTAGTTGCGGCCGGAGCTGAACAGCACATCATTGCACGAGCCAATGAATTCGATGAGCCTCCTGCCGCCTGGATTGGCACACGTGCTGATAATATTAAAGTATTATCTGGTGATCTCTCATTAGAAGGTCTTGTTGGATTAGATCCCGACCTTGCGTATGGAGGTGGCTTTTCTCCCACAAACCTAACTCCCACTCAAGTCACAGAAAAGAAAATACCTGCTGTCGTTGACAATCCTGAGTGCCATTACTTTTATCCAGACGTACCCGAAAATGAATCTTTTGATAACATCTTGTCAGAAATAACCGAACTTGGACAACTACTGAATACTTCTTCAGAAGCTGATAAAACAGTTCAAGAATTAAAAGATCAAATTGATACTATAAAGAAAGAAAATCTAGGGCAAGGTAGATCTGTATCATATGCATATTATTTTGGTGAGGATACAGAGCTGTTTAGCTATGGACAAAAAGGTGTTATGGGTGAAATTAATGATACCCTCGGGATTCATTCAGCTATCGATCCAAATTATCACCCCCATCAAGGACCTATCGCACCAGAAGCCTTTGTTAAGTCAGATCCCGATATGATCGTAATACTCGAAGGAATGGGCGGTGCAACTAAAGAGTCTACACTTGATCGCTTAAAGGAGATTCCTGGATATAGCGAAATGAAAGCGGTCAAAAACAATCAGATATTTTTTATAGAATCGGCAGCAGCATATGCTTCCCCTGGCGCAATTTATGGCATGATCGAACTCGCAGATCAGATAAAGAAGAATTAACGCTTCAGAAGGTAACTACGGGATGGCTGATTTTCCTCTCACCGTAAGTCACGTATCGGTATATTTTGGAGGCTATCAGGCACTAAAGGATGTGTCATTCCAGGTTTCTTTAGGAAAGATTCTAGGTATTGCCGGACCAAATGGGTCAGGAAAAACTACGCTACTACGAACGATGTTTGGTGCACAGCCAGTCGCAGAAGGAGAGATCAAATTATCTGGGAAACCGATTGCCCAGCTTAAAACATCACAGGTTGGACGAGAGCTTTCCGTTGTTGCTCAATTTGAACATAACATCGCTCGTATGCGCGTTCTTGATCTTGTCTTATTAGGTCGCTCACCGCATCGCAAAGACATCCAGGGTTTCAGTCGTAACGATCAGGAGATTGCGGAGAACGTACTAGCTCAAGTTGGTATGGATACGTTCAAACATCGCTATTTCGACACCCTCTCAGGCGGTGAACGCCAGAGAGTACTCATTGCTCGTGGGCTAGCACAGGCATGCCCTTGTATGTTGCTTGACGAACCAACCAATCACCTCGATATCAAGTATCAGCATCAGATTCTCGCCCTTTTAAGAAATGTCATCTCAACTGGTGTAATCATTTTGCATGACCTCAATTTGGTCTCTCGATACTGTGATGAGGTTATTGTCCTTAGCAATGGTGAGATTGCTTGCCGCGGTCACCCACAAGAAGTTCTCACAACACGTATGGTCAAAGAGACCTACGGTGTAGATGCGATTGAAACGCATGACGAAGGCGTCAAGCAGTTTATTTTTAGAGGTGAAGTCTCAGCAGCAAGGCATATGTAGATGCCACCCTGGAAGCGCCAACAATCCATCAGCTCAAGGTGTTATTCAAGTACTTCCCGGTACAAAGCCATAAAAACCGCCCAGTTGGGCGGTTTTTTGTGGCTCCGAGGGTGGGACTTGAACCCACAACCTATCGATTAACAGTCGAGTGCTCTGCCAATTGAGCTACCTCGGAATAGGCAGACCAGTATTGCATAATACGGCCTTGCTGTCTACCACTTTACGATAAAAACAAAAACCGTAATCCATGGTCGTTGGACTAGGGTTACCGAATATCGTACTGAGAAAGGTATGGCGGCTAGGGCTGTGTGGATACGGCTGGGGCTGGGGCAACGGGTGGTGCTGGGTTCACGGCTCCGGCACGCATATCACCGGTCAATGGTTGGGTTCCCGACCCATCAGCCATCGCACTGCCAGAGACCATACACACAATCGTTCGGGCCCCTCCCGCCCATTCACGACGGGCAGGGCCGGTCCAATTCACGGTTAGCTCACGCCGTTGGGCCAGTGGTTGACCGATAAACTCTCCTACCAAAATCGGGCAGTGTTCACCAGCCAATCCTTGTAAACGTGACAGTTGAGGTGCTGGAGCATTGGGCCCGTCGTTCAAATCAATAAAACCAACCACTTGGGCGTGATGCTCACCATTACACGGCACTCCAGCAAAGGAGGTATGCCCATCTTCGCCCCGGTTTAGGTTTACGCACTCCCCTACTTGGGCAATAGGTTGACCACCGGTGCTGAGGTGATGGGCCAAACTCCGTTCCGCCTGGCCTTCGGGATGTGTACTGCCACTGGGTGATGGTTCGGGCCGTTCACTAATCGCACCCGTAATCGCAATGGCACTGGCGGCGTCACCCGATGCTGAAGCCCATGCCTGGGGCGTTTCGGAAGTACGCTCCCCCTCCACCACAGGCGCTGGCGCACCAGGTGCGCTGCACCCACTGATCAACCCGATCGAACTCACAAGGAACGTGAGCTCCACGATTCTGCACTTCACACCGTTTGCCATTCCCCTAGTATCCCACATGGCAAGCTCAAGACGGCGACCGGGTATCTGACACCAATAAAAACCATCACCCCAATCCGTACGGTGGCTCTAAGACAGGCAAGTCGAGGTCACCCATGCCGGCTGGGGTGATGGAAATCTCAGGATTAATTGTGATGAACACTCTCTAAAATCGGTTCAATCAAGGCATCTGAACGGCCTTGTGCATCAACCGGGACACGCACATCACAGAGCTGGCCAAAGCCGTACCAGGTCACTACACGCAACTTGCCTTCTGGTGAATCAACAATTGAAGATACAGCGGGCATATGCCCTGTCGAGTACCGTCCGCTGCGTTCTGGCACGCCGTAGCGCTGGGGCGCCCCAAGGAGGAGTTGATCAACCATACTGGCCGGAAGTGATGTGCCGTTGCGTGCGGTAATGGTCGAACAGCCCGCCGCAATCACCTGACCATTAGCCGTTCGCGTAGCATACCCAGACAGTGGCACCCCTTGTACCTCGGTTGTGTAGGGAGTGGTAGCTCCGGGTAGGGTCAGTGACCAAGACCCGAGGTTCACCGTGCGCGGCCCATCAAGTCGCGTAGAGCCATCAACCGAGATAGGCACCGGGGTTGGTTCAACAGGTGCCTCTTCCGGTTCTGATGAAGACGTCTTGCTCGGCTGAGGCGGGGTAGCTGGCATCGACGGCATCGGTGCAGTGTGAGCCGTACCAACACCTTTGATTTCAGGGAGCTTGACCTTGGCCACTGCGTTCTGGTCAAGGTGATAGCGGCTTTCTAACTCTTCACGAAGTAGATCCATGTCCACAGGTGCCTTGGTCGCCTCAGGCTCAGGTTTAGGTGGTTCAGCCGCGGCTTCGATCATGTCCAATACCCGCTGATCACCGCCAATAATGAGTTCAACAGGCTTTCCACGTGTGCTTGGCTCACCTTGCTTGGGAAGGTGATTCAGCACAGTACCCTCACCACCATTGGGAGACGTGTGCAGACGGTAGGTCAAACCCATCTCTCGTAACGTAATAATGGCCTGGACCCCGTCCATACCAATGAGGTCAGGCACAAGCACAACATTGCTGGACTCTGCATTAAGCATCTCCTCAGCACCTACCGGCAGGGAACACCCTGAACCCAATAAGGCCAATGGAATCAGCAAAGCAACCAAGGAACGCATACCCCTCTAACGTCACGCAGAGTTATTGGCTTGAGCTAAAAATAACTGACCGTCACATCATCTCTTGTGACGGTCAGTTATGCCTGTGCTGGGCTTAGTGTTCAGCGCGCTTTTGTGCTAATTCCCGGTTATGTCGCATCAGCATGAAAATCGTTGCACCAAGACCGCCCCAAAGCACCACGATTGAGAACAGCATCATTAAGAGAGCACTAATCGTCATCAAAATCACCTAGGCATTCGAGTCGTTGGTTGTGGCGGATATGCTCGCGTGGCCGCCGGTGGATTCGGCTTTGAGTTTTGCATCTCGTACCGCATTGAGATCCTTCGTGTCAATGGCAGGGTCCCAAGGTACGAATGAGAGAATCGCACTTGCAATCAGGAGGACGACAACAACGCCCCAGCCAAAGACGGCGACATACCAGTTCGGGTAGCCCTCATAGGGAGCTGACGCCTTGTTGATGAACTCAAGAACCAGAGAAACCCCGAGGAGTGCTGGTGTGATGGCACCCATGCAGACATGCCACCAGTATCCGACGTGATAGGTTCCATCTTCATTGAGGTGCTCACGAAGGACACTGAGTTTTCGAACACCCCAGGTCACAATCAATGTGGTGGTTAGCCCAGCAGCCAAAATGGCAAACGCATTGATGAAAGCATCTACGGTGTCAAGGGCGTATAAGCCAGAGGTCGAGCCAAAGACCATGATGGACACGATGGCTGAGGGGATCATGACCACGAGCACCGCAGGACGGCGACTCCACCCTGTCTTGTCAATAAGGGCTGCAATGGGTACTTCAAGGATGGAGACCATGGAGGTCAACCCGGCAAAGACAAGAGAGAAGAAGAACAAGCCGCCCAGGAGCTCCCCAGCCGGAGCTTGGTTAATAATGGCAGGGAAAGCAATGAAGGCTAACCCGATACCGCCGCTAACGACGTCACCAACATCGACACCTTGGGCACTGGCCATAAATCCAAGGGCAGCAAAAACACCGATACCAGCAAGCAGTTCAAAACCAGAATTAGCGAAGGCCGCAATGGCGGCAGGGCCGGTCATGTCTTCACGGTCACCGACGTAGGAGGCGTAGGTAATCATGATGCCAAAGCCCACACTGAGGGAGAAGAACACCTGGCCATAGGCAGCGACCCACACCTCAGGGTTGAACAAGGCAGCCCAGTTGGGGGTAAAGAGGGCGTTTAACCCCTGGCTAGCACCAGGAAGGAGAAGGGACTGAATCACAAGGGCAACGAAAATAACCACCAACAGGGGCATGAGTACAACACTGAGTCGTCCGATCCCGTTTGATACTCCGGCAACCATGATGATGATCGTGACGAGCCAGACAATGATCATCGGCCACATATCTTCGAGAACGGGGACAAAACTAAACTCAGGGGATTCAGCAACCTTGAGTACTTCACCAAAGAAGAAGGCGTTGGGATCTGCACCCCAGGCTTTCGTGAGGCTGAAGTAGGCATACTGACCGGCCCAAGCCAAAATTGCTGCGTAGTACGACCCGATGACGAGACACGTCAATACATTCCACCAGCCAAGCCATTCAGTTGATTTGGCTAAGCGACGGAATGCTAGCGGTGCGGAGGCGCGGAACTTGTGCCCGATTGCATATTCAAAGAATAAGAACGGAACACCGGCTGTAAATAGTGCAACCAGATAGGGAATCAGGTACGAGCCGCCACCGTTTTCGTAGGCAACATAAGGGAAACGCCAGATGTTACCCAGCCCTACCGCAGAACCAACCGCGGCGAGAATAAACATCTTTTGGGAATTGAATTGTCCGCGTTGTTCACCACTGTCAGACTCAGCGGTGGGAGACGGCGAAGAAGACGGATCTGTCATACACGTTCCTTGAATTGGTATTGAGCGGGAAAAACGTGCAGGGAGGGCCATAGCCATCGCCGCTGAAGACTATTGGCCCAAACTGCAAGAGGACAGGATAGTGGGAAAACCCTCATTCATCTGCCTTTAGTCTTCTTTTCCTCTTGTTTAGGCAAAGCGTTAGTGCAATCGACGAGCTGCACTGAATGCCGTTAGTACGAATATGCCAATCGTTATGAGGACCGTTGTTGCCCCTGGCGCTGAATCTGCGATCACGCTTGTAACCATTCCGACCACCGCACCGAAGACACCAAAAAGCACGCTCAGTCGACGAATGCGCGCGAATCCAAATGTGATGTTTCGAGCACTGCCAACGGGAATAACCATCAAACTTGCAACAAGCAAGACCCCGACTGTGCGCAGTGAAATAGCTACGGTGAGGGCCGCAGCGACCATCACGATGGTGTTGTATCGCCCGACATTGAGTCCTTGGGTTTGGGCCATTTCTGGATCAGCATGAACCGCAATCAACTGCGGCTGAAAGAGTGTCGTACATCCCAATACCAGCGCCGTGCATACCCCAATAATCCAGAGATCTTGATTGGTCACACTTGTCAGTGAACCAAAGAGGAAGCTACTCAGCCCAGCGGCACCAGCACCAGCTTTACCGGCGAGGACGACACCGGTAGCCAGGCCACCGTAAAACAACACTGCCAACGCGAGGTCCCCGTTGAGTTTGGTGCGTGTACGCGCCCATTCGATGCCAATAGCACCGAGTACACACACCACCATTGCGAGAGGTAAGGGGGCTGTGCCCGTCACGAGGGCTAACCCAACACCGGCAATGGCAAGGTGCCCAAGCCCATCTCCTAACATGCTCATTTGCCGTTGAACGATGTATACCCCCATGGCAGGTGCAAGCATTCCCGTCAATATTGCCGCAATGAGTGCACGAACGATGAATGGTGCGGTTAACAAAGCGATGATGTCGTTCATGTTGAACAGGCACCCCCAGCATCATGACCATGGTCATGGGCACCCGCATCAGGAATAGATGTGGGAATACCAGGCTGATCTGCCACAATATGACCATTGTCAAGCACGATGGCACGTTTCAATACCGCGGTAAGGGGGCCATGCCCATGGACAACGGCACACAAGGTCATCCCGTCATCTGCCAACTGGCTAAGGGTGCGTGCGATCAGTATCTGGCTTTGCACATCAACCCCAGATAATGGTTCATCTAACACCAATACTTCAGGGTCGGTGGCCAGAGCACGAGCGATCAATACCCGCTGACGCTGTCCGCCTGATAAATGACCAAAACACTGGCCAATAAGATCATCGATGCGGGCACGTTCAATGGCAGTACGAATCGCGAGTTGACTCGCCTTGCTGAATGGTCGCCCGATCTGTCGCATACCAACTCGACCGGTCTCAACGATCTCTTCAACCGTGCCAAGTTCAAGGCCAGGGCTTGGATGCTGGGGCACCCAGCCCAACCGTTTCCAGTCCTGCATGTCCCCGATTGGGGTACCAAAAAGCCGAACTTCACCGTACTGCACCCGTTGCAAGCCACAGATCGTTCTCACCAGCGTGGTTTTCCCTGAGCCATTAGCACCCATCAGGGCAACCCGTTCACCAGCATGAATCGTAAGTGAGACATCATGCAATATACGGTGGTCACCCAAGACCACATTGGCTTGGGTGACCTCAATAACAGGATTCAACAGTTATTCGCCTTCGCAAGCGCATCAATATTGGCCTGCATCACCTCAAGGTAATCTTTGCCAGGACTGTCTGGTGAAAGACTTTCTAACGGGTCCAAGGTGGCAACCTGAATATTTAAATCTTGAGCAATTGACTCGGCAAGCGCGGTCGTGGCGGAGGGTTCAGTAAAGACCGTTGTGACACCAGCGCGACTGATTTCTTCACGAATAGCATTCAAGCGTTCAGGTGTTGGCTCTGCATCAGGGTCAAGTCCTTTAATACCGATCTGGCGTAAATCGTACGCATCGGCCAGGTATCCAAAGGCTGCATGGGTCGTCACAAATGGTTTGATCGTGCACCGGTCAAGACGCCGATCCCACTCGTCATCACGAGCATCAAGCGTTGACGCAATGCGAGTAGCGTTCTCTCGATACATCGCCGCATTCGCAGGATCTTGTTCACTCAATGCCTCGGCCAGTTTGGGCGCAAGATCAGCAAGCTCGTCGGGATCTAACCAAAAGTGAGGGTCGACTCCGCCTAAATCATGATCATGGTCATGGTCATCATGATCATCATCACCATCGTCATGGTCATCATGGTCGTCATGGTCATCATGATCTGCCAGTTCAAGTCGGATGAGCTGGCGTAAATCAACCGCTTTGCCCTGGCTTTTTGCAGCAGCGTCATCAAAGGCCGGGGCCAATCCATTGAAATGAATGACCATATCGGCATCCATCACCTCTTGGACTTGGCTGGGTGACAACTCAATGTGGTGGGCATCTTGACCTGGGGCTACCAGATTGGTGATGGCCACATGGTCGCCACCGATTTCTTTCGTCAACCACTCAATCGGGTAAAGGGCAGTTGCAACGGTAACTTTGCCCCCCTTTACCCCATTGGCGTCAGCTGTCATAGGTTCACTTGAAGCTGATGATGGTGAAGGGGCTGTCGTTGTGACTGATGATGTGGGGGCAGGTACAGGTGTGGACTGGGTTGAGGATGGCGCTTGATTTGAACAAGCTGCCAATGCCGCAACCGCAACGATGCTAAGTAATCCAGTACGAGTGGACATGGTCTTCTCCTCTGTTCAGATTCTGCGATATATGGCGAATAGACCACTATAAAAATGTAGACGGAGAATACCTATGCCAGTTACTGCATGAACCTTTGCATCAACAGAGTGACTGACTGGTCAATAGGGACACACCAACCAGTCTGTGCACCTGGTGACTAGGCACCTTTGGACATACACCGTTTCCCGTCCAGGATTTGACCACGGATTCCCATCGCCTGTAACCCATACAGGGGTTTGGAGTACAAGAACCCCTGGGCCAGGCCATAGCCCAAACCACTCAACGTTTTCGCAACATCGTGGGTTTCGACCCCTTCGGCAATGGCGGGGAACTTCAACGCCTTGGTAATGGTCAGTACCGCAGCAGCCATCGTTTCATCTGGGTCTTCTACCCCATCAGACAGTTCACGAATAAATGCCTTATCAACCTTTAGCAGATCAACCGGGAACCGTGCGAGGTGTGCGAGCGAACTATATCCCGTTCCGAAGTCATCAATGGCGAGCTTGACTCCGAGTTCGTGGATTTCAAGCAGTTGATTACGCGCAAGCTCAGGGTCAGATTGCAAGGCTGATTCGATAAGTTCGATGACAAGCCAGTTCGGGTCAATGTTGGTTTCTTCAATGGCACGACGGATATTCTCAGTTACTTCGCCAGTGGCCAAGTCGATCGGGCTGACATTGACGGTGATCCACACTTGGTCTTCTTCAGGAAGCCCATGGTTGAATTGGCTAATAAACCGGCATGCACCGTTGAGTACGATCAGGTCAACTTCACGCACAAGCTTGGTCTTTTCAGCAAGCTCAATGAATGCTCCAGCTGAACGGATCGACCCGTCAGCGTCACGCCAACGTGCGAGGGTTTCAAACCCGGCAATCGTTCCTGTTTCAAGATTGACAATCGGCTGGTAGACCGGAATGATCCACCCGCGTTCTAACGCGTGGCGTAAGCGAACTTCGGCATCGTGCTGGCTCGAAATATAGTCAACGAGATCTTGGTCGAAGATGTAACAGGTATTACGCCCGTTCTCCTTGGCGGCGACCATCGCTGCATCAGCGTTACGCAACAAGGCAGCCGCATCCATACCTTCGGTGCCGTTGTATTGGGCAATACCGATACTCGCGCCAAGGAACCACTCTTTATTGTGGACAAAGAAGGGCGGTGCAAGTTCAGCAATAATGCGTTCACCAACAGCAATGGCATCGGTTTCTTTTGGATAGCCAGGCAAAATCGCAACGAATTCATCACCACTTACACGGAAGAGTTCGTTCTCCTCACCCAAGATTTTGGTGATGCGTTGAGCGACAAGACGCAATACCTCATCACCTGCGGCGTGCCCGGCTGTGTCGTTGACAACTTTGAATCGGTCAAGGTCGATATAGAGCACACTCAAGGGCTTTTGTTTTAATTCGTCACTCAGTCGATCATGTAACGCTTTGCGATTACGCAACCCGGTAAGGGAGTCTTTAAAGGCATAGTTGGCCAGTGAGGTGCGTTCAGTGTCCGCGATGCGCTGAATGATGAGCTCTTTGCTTAAGAGGGCAGCTAACCGGCCGGCAACTAAGAAAGAAACGGCAAGACCAGCAACCAAGACCGGCCCACCACTTTGCCAAGAGTCAAAGAAAATGACCATCCCAGCGACGGTTACAGGTAGGGCCACCGTGGTAATCAGGGTCCAGTACTTAAAGCGTTTGGAACCAATTTCAAAATAGGGATTGCCTAACTGAGTTCCACTAATGGCGCCCAACAAACTCAAGACAAGTAGAGAATCACCCGGCTGAGGCAAGGAGGCATAGTTCATCAACCCCAATGCACCAGCAAACTCCAATAGGCCGGTGACACAAATGGTGGCACCGTATAACCGGCCAAAGGCTGAACTAATCCTCAGCGCAATACCGAGATGGAATCCAAAGGCAATACATGCACCCGCAACGACCAAGTGAATAGCGGTAAACCATGTTGGGGTGAACTTGAATACTGAATAGAAAATCTGCCAGAGCAGGAGTGAAACACCCGCTGTCAAGCCGATTGAATCTAAAAACCACGGACGAAGACTGAAGCGATCTGCCTCGTACACAAACATGCCGGCTGCACCAAGTTGGACAACCCGAGCAAAGGAGTTCATACCTTCTTTGACGACCCCGGGCACATTGGCTTCAAGGAACGGCGAGTGAATGCCCAAGCTGATGATCTCAATGAGCACACTGGCAATGAATAGAAACATCCACCGTTGCATGGTCCGTTCTCGGCGGAAGCGCATGGCAACCATACCAAGTGCCAAGATTGGAATGGTGTAGCCCAAAAACATTGGAACGAAGGAGGGTAACACCGATGTACCAGAGTCTTCCCACAGACCAAGTAACCAGGTGACCGCACACACACAGATCAACAAAATCCCAGTGGATGTGATCTGTTGGTTCGGACGATACGCCGGATAGGACCGGCGGTACCCAGTCGATGTTCTATCCTTTCTAGCCATTGATTGGAGCATAGGCCCCTGTCCTTAATCGTCTAACGCACTGTATGCAGATGCAGTTTCACATTAACCACTCATAGAACGCCACTTTTGATTCAGTGCTTGTGCTTTAAGCATGAGATCAGTGCGTTCTTGTCCTTGAGCGAATTCAATTGCGTTCAGTACGTCCTGCCATTGTCGTCTTACCAGGGCACGCTCCAAACTTGTTTGAAGCTGTGCTGCCTGTTCACTATCGGTCACGAACGATTCCGCCGTAACGAGCGCCCGAACACGGTCACGAGCCTCGTCATTGGGCATACGTTCTATGAGTTCATCGAAACTTATCGACTGCTGAACAGCTTGGATAACCTGTTTACTGAGTTCAGTTGTGAAATGTTCCGCAGATACTGTAATCCAACTCGGGTTTTGAAGAGCAGTTTGGATCGCCATTCGTTCAAGGTGAAGCTGGGCGTGCCGGGCTTTGTCCTGGGTTGGATGGTCAGCCTCACCGTATCCGGTGTTCGGGATCGACGCCCCAACGGGAGGCGGTGCCGTGGTTCTTGCGGTACGTCGTTGTTGGCGGTGAAGGGGGTAGGTCACATTCAATTCATCTTCAATACGCTGCCCGGGGATACCCACAACGGGGGCAACATAGTCAAAAATATATTGGTAGCGCAGGTCCCAACTCTCTAACTTGCCAAGTAACGGGAATGTGGATTGGTACGCTGCCCGACGCTGTTCTGGCGTGTCAAGCTGGGCATGGTCCAAGAGGTATTGGATTTGGAATGCAACTGCACTGACACGCAATGCCAAGGCGTTGGTAGTTCCTTCTAACCCCCGTTCATTGGCGAGGTCAGCGGGGTCGAGACCTTCGGGTAGTTTAACGATACCCAAGTCAGAAACGCCCGTTTGGGCTGCTAATTCCCGAGCCCGTTCTGCCGCTTGCATACCTGCGTCATCAGGGTCAAGGCACAACGTGATTGCGGTGTCGAGCCGTTCAAGCATCGCAAAATGTTCACCAGTCAATGCGGTTCCACAGGTTGCAACCACATTCTCAATACCAATTTGGGCAAGGCCAATCACGTCCATATAGCCCTCAACAACGTAGACATTATTGGCCTTGACGATGGCACGCCGCGCTTGAGCCAGCCCAAATAACACTCGACTTTTGTCATAGACCTCATTCTTAGGACTATTGATGTATTTCGGACCGGGGCCATCTTGCATTACCGTCACCCGTTGGGCTTCAGGAACAATACGGCCGCCAAAGGCCACCACGTCCGTTCCACCCCGATCTGCAATGGGATACATGACCCGTGCCCGGAATCGGTCGATTGGCCCGTGTCGCCCTCGTGTTGATAGGCCGGCCGATTCAAGATCATCAATACTGGCACCCTTGCCCATCAAGTAGGTACTCAGTCCATCCCACTGGTCTGGCGCCCACCCAAGATTCCAATGATCAATCGCCGCATCTTGGATATGGCGTTTACTCAAATACCGACGAGCTGATTCTCCGTCGGGGCCTAATAACTGCTGATGATAAAAGGTTGCCGCTTCTTGGAGTAACTCACGCAAACGCGTGCGTTTGCTCTGGGCGTGTGCCTGGCGAGTGGACTGGCGTTCATAGTGCAACGTCACCCCAAATTGGGCAGCCAACCGTTCCACAGCCTCAACATAGTTGAGCCCTTCAAGTTCCATCAAGAACGTAAAGGCGTTACCACCAACGCCACATCCGAAACAGTGGTACACCCCTTTTGTGGCGTCCAAGCTGAATGACGGGGTTTTTTCATTGTGAAAGGGGCAGCGCGCCATGAAGCGCCCTGGCCCACTTGCCTTCAACTCGGTGTGCGGGCGAACCACCTCATCTAACCGGATCACATCTTTAAGCCGGTCAATGTCTGCTTCGTTAATCCGCCCCTTGCCCATAGGCGCAGTCTAGATCATTTGACAACCGCACGAGCTTGGTCGAACTGGTCCTTCAAATAGGACACCAGCCGATCAATGGCGACTCGTTCTTGGGTCATTGTGTCACGATCACGTACCGTGACCGCACGGTCTTGCTCGACTGTCTCAAAATCCACGGTGACACAGAACGGAGTACCAACCTCGTCTTGGCGACGATAGCGACGCCCAATCTGGCCGGCATCGTCATAGTCCACATTGTCAAAGTGGGGCTTCAACAACGCATTCACTTCTTGGGCAGTGGGGACCAGTGTGTCTTTACGACTCAGCGGTAACACCGCTACCTTGACCGGTGCAATGTCGGGATGGAAATGCAAGACGGTACGGGTTTCAGTCCCACCTTTGGCAGTTGGAACATCTTCAGCGTCATAGGCGTCCACCAAGAATGCCAGCACGGCACGGTCCAACCCACACGCCGGTTCAATTACGTTGGGAATATACCGTTCGTCTGCAGCCTGGTCGTAATACGTCAGGTCCTTGCCAGAGTGCTCATGGTGCTGGGTCACATCGAACTGACCACGATTGGCAACACCTTCAAGTTCACCCCAACCCATGGGGAACTTGTATTCAAAGTCCACCGTGCCTTTGGAATAGTGACTTAATTCATCAGGCAGGTGGGGACGAATACGAATGTTCTCTGGACGGATGCCGTAGTTCAGCCACCAGTCATAGCGGGTACGAATCCAGTAGTTATGCCATGCTTCATCGGTGCCTGGCTTACAGAAATACTCCAATTCCATCTGCTCGAACTCACGAACCCGGAAAATAAAGTTTCGTGGTGTAATTTCATTGCGGAACGACCGGCCAATCTGACCAATCCCAAAGGGAATCTTCTTCCGACTCGTCAGTTGAATGTGGTTGTAATCAACGAACATCCCTTGGGCCGTCTCAGGCCGGAGCCACACCTGGTTAGCACTATCCTCAGCTGGCCCAACAAAGGTTTTGAACATCAAGTTAAAGTCACGCGGTTCAGTGAAGTTATTAACCATGCCGCAGTTGGGGCAATACAGCTCCCCATCCTTATTGGTCGGCAATTTATCCTGGCGTTGCCGTGAGTTGCAGTTCTTGCATTCAACAAGCGGGTCGGTGAACCCACCAACGTGCCCACTCGCTTCCCATACCTTCGGATGCATCAAAATAGACGCTTCAAGGGGAACCACATCATCACGAAGCTGGAACATATGGCGACGCCAGGCATTACGCACATTGTCTTTAAGCGCCACACCTAAGGGGCCATAATCCCACGCGCCACGCAGACCACCATAGATCTCTGAGGACTGGAAAATAATGCCACGGCGCTTACACAATTCCACGATCGTTTCCATCGTGGTCCAGTGATCGGTTACCTCATCAGGTGCGTCAGCAGGAACGAGCGGAAAATCCGGGTCAAAAGCAGGGGGTTGGTGGGCGTCGGTGGTCACAAGGGGCCTTTCTACACAATTGAAATCAGCGCATGAGTCTATCGGGTTTAGCGCATATATGTCGTGTGATCTGCATGTGGTGAGGAAGTCGAACCGGCACCATCATGGGGTATTCATGCGTGTGTAAGCGGACCTGCAAGGTCAGGGGTGGCAGTAGCAACGGGGTACCCTGTTTCGGCTGCCAGGATGGCAGTCAGTTCTTGTAACCGACTCGTGTGTGCCCGATGCGTTGTGTCACAAATGACGGCACTCAGCGTGCCAGAATGGCCGATGATGACGCCTAATCCGTCATAGGCTTGCCCAATAGCGTTGACGAGGTCCCAATGCGGTGTGTGAATTCGGTCTTGGGCTAGCGAGCCGCTCTCGGTGGCAAGTCTGCCCATTGTCGGCAGGTGTTGGTCAGTCAGCGCCGTCTGCATTGCCTGGAGTAACCGGTCAGCTTCTGGCTGTGGCGTGCTTTCTGGTTGATGCACCGTCTCCAGTGAGGCCGATGGGATCACGGTGACAAATGCAACCGGAGGGGTGGCTCGGTGGGTTCTCAGGACCTGAGCCTCATCTAAGGTGGCGGTAACGAGACCGGGATACATGATCGCATCGGTGGCTTCTATCGAAATGGCCATGGCATGCATGTCAGGTGGTGAGATAGGTGCATGGGCGGCTTGGCCGATAGCGGCACTGAGGGCGACAAGATCACTGGTCGATGAGGCAAACCCTTTGCCTTCGGGGACGGGTGATTGCACTCGCACCTCAATATGGTCCAGTGGAATATGGTTTGTGGCGGCCACCTGCTGAAGGATTTGTACCGCTTTGGGTTGAAGCGGTATCTCCTCATCATCCGCCGCCCAATGCGGCGGTCGGTGTTTGGATTGTGGATACGGGCCGGGCTGGGGATGAAGGGTAACCGTTGCCTGGGTTCGCCAGGTCACCGGACATGTGACCTGTACCCGACCAAAGGTTGGGTGATGCACTTGGAGCCACTCCCCTACGGTGGCGGCAACAGAAACTGTGGCGGTTTGTAGAAGGGGCTGCCCAACCTGTCCAATACTCACCCGTTAAGCCCCCCAAATCGGCGACTCCGCTGTTGGAATACGGAAAGCGCGTGCCAGAGGTGCTCGCGTCGCCAATCTGGCCACAAGGTGTCATCAAAAACCAGTTCTGCATAGGCCGCTTGCCAGATTAAAAAATTGGACGTGCGGTGTTCCCCACTTGAGCGCACAAGTAAATCAACGTCGGGCGCATCGGGCGCATATAAATGATCCTTGAGGGTGCGTTCACGAACCTTGCTCGGGTCAAGTTCGCCATTCGCCACCTTGGCCACAATGGCTTGTAACGCATCAACAATCTCAGCCCGACCACCATAGTTAAATGCAATTTGGAGGGTCATACCGGTGTTATCGCGGGTGCGTGCTTCGATGTCATTCATAATGGCAATAAGCCCACGAGGAATAGGAAATACGCGTCGCCCGATAAATCGCACCCGTACATTGCGTTCATGGAGTTCATCTCCACGACGCTTAAGGAGGTCCCGATTGAAGTTCATGATGAACTTCACTTCAGCAAGGGGTCGTTTCCAGTTTTCCGTTGAAAAGGCATAAATGGTCATCCAGGGCAACCCAACGGCCAGGGCACCTTCAATCACATCAAAGAGAGCAGCCTCACCCGCAGTATGGCCGACATGTCGGGGTTCTCCTCGCTCCTTGGCCCAACGACCGTTCCCATCCATAATGATGGCTACATGGGTTGGAATCGCGCTCAGATCTATATCAGACAGGCTGGTCATGGGGCCAGATTACTTGGCATACCAGCCCGATTGAATGCTCACTCAGAACAGACTCGCACAGCGCCACCACACCGTCAGTGAGGTATTCGGTGATAAGGCACCCTTAATCTGTCAGGTTGAGGCAGACTAGGGAGCTAACCAATCTGACAGCAACGGGGAGGATTCATGGCAATTTTGCCGGTACGACTATTTGGTGATCCAGTATTACGCCAAGAAGCTCGCCCTGTAGAAACCTTTGATGACCGGCTGCGTGCCTTAGCCGACAACATGATGGAAACAATGAAAGCCCACAATGGGTTGGGGTTAGCTGGCAACCAAGTTGGAGTGCTCCAACGTATCTTCACATGGGAGGAGCCAGACCTGGAAGCCCAAGGGGCGGTGATTAACCCGCTCGTGGAGTGGACCAGTGAAGAACAACAAGAGGGCGATGAGGGGTGTTTAAGTTTCCCTGGCCTGTTCTACCCCACCAAACGACCCCTAGAAGTGGTCATGAAGGGGCTGGATCCACATGGTGAAGAGCTGACCTTGGAAGGCGCCGGACTCTTGGCACGCATCATTTTGCATGAAATAGACCACCTCAACGGAGTGCTCTTTATTGACCACTTGGCACTCCATGACCGTAAGGCAGCCATGAAACGAATCCGTGCCGGTGAACTTGAACAAAACCAGTTGCGGCTGTAATTGACAACCTGACGAAAAGACTCTTATGCGTATCGCTTTTTTTGGCACACCGGACCCTGCGGTTCCTAGCCTCTCCGCTTTTATCGACGACTCCGACATCGACGTTGCTGCCGTTATCACCAACCCAGATCGACCAGCCGGACGCGGCCACAGACTGACGCCACCACCGGTAAAGATCGCCGCCTTAGACGCTGGTCTTCCGGTCTTTCAGCCAGACCAGCCGTCACAGATACGTCAAGAGCTCATTGCAATGCGCCTCGACGCAGCGGCAGTGGTGGCCTACGGTTCTATTTTGAAACCAGACATTCTTGAGTCAAGTGGTCACGGCTTTGTCAATCTTCACTTTTCCTTGCTCCCAGCCTGGCGTGGTGCCGCTCCGGTGGCATTCGGCATCGCCCACGGAGACACGGTTGGTGGGGTAACGTGTTTTCGCCTTGATGCAGGTATGGATACTGGAGATATTCTCACCCAGTTACCTATTCAGATTGATCCCGATGAAACGGCTGGTGCGTTAACCGAGCGGCTAGCGATTCTCGGTGCACCAGAGCTTGTGCGTGCGGTGCGTGGACTTGTGAATGGCGCTATTACTCCCCAGCCACAAGCACATGACCTGGCAACCTATGCAGCCAAAATTAGTTCTGAAGATGCTCGCATCGACTGGACGTTGCCCGCTGCAGTCATTCACAATCGTGTGCGCGCCTATAACCCGCTGCCGGGGGCACATACCAGTATCCAAGGGGCACGCTTGAAGGTGCATGCAACCCGGCTTACCACCGGTTCAGGGCAGCCCGGCCATATTCTCCGAGAAGACAAGGGATTCCCTGTTGTTGCCTGTGGTGAGGGGGCTGTCACGTTGGTTACCGTCCAACCGGCCGGGAAACCTCGTATGGCCGGTGATGCCTGGGCTAACGGCTACCAGCCTGACCGATTGGGCGATTAAAGGACATCATGAGTGGGATTGGCGACCAACGCCCTAAACGCAAGGCTGTACGCAAATCAGTGTCAGCAAAGTCACAGCGTGCGGACCAGTACAAAGCTGCAAAATCGACACCCACGAAGGCAGAGGGTGGAAAAAAGCAGACGACGGGATCGGGTAACCGTGCATCAGCGACCGGTTCCGGACGTAAGGGTCATACCGCCGACACACGCCGTACTTCCCACCCTGCTCAGTCACGCCACTCGCAGCGCCAGCCAGGGCGGATGCCAAGTGCAAGAACAACGGGTCATAATAAAGGGAGCGGGGTGCGGACCCGTCGGTTAGCAGCGAGTGTCCTTGCCCGAGTTGAACGTGACGATAGTTGGGCAACCCCTATCCTCGATGAGGCGTTGACACAAACCGACTTGGATGGGCGTGATAAGGCTTTTGTGTCCAACCTGGTATTTTCAACGATTCGGATGCAGGGCACCCTCGATGCGGTCCTCAATCAGGTATTACATACCCCGATCGACCAGCTTGACCCCCAGGTTCGGGCAACCCTACGAGTCGGAACGTGGGAACTCCTCGCCGGACATGCCCCAGACCATGCGGTGGTGAAAAGCCATGTGGATGCCATCGCCAAGGCGTCAAAGAGTCGGCATTTTGTCGGCTTTACTAACGGTGTCTTACGTGGGGTAATCCGCCAGCGCCAAGATTTTGACTGGCTTGGGGCAACCACCTTTCCCCATGATCGAGCGATGGCATTTGGGCTTGGCTATCCCCTATGGGTGGTTGAGTTCGCCCGAGAGCGATTCGGTGATCGTGCACAGCGCGTATTAGAAGCATCCAACACGCCAGCACCAACCATATTGCGTGCTATTGGGAGTGTTGACGCACTCTTGAACGATATGCACGATGCTGGTATCGAGGTGACAGCCCATCAGCACATTCCAGGAGCATTGGTGGTCCGTACGCGTGGCCGTGGTGGTGATTTACCTTGGGTTCAGCAAGGTCGAGCCGTCATTCAAGATGCAGCGAGCCAAGCGGTGGTACTCGCGGCGGTTGATGCCATGAATGCCGGTGACCGAGCGGTTGATCTGTGCGCTGCGCCCGGGGGGAAAACAATTGCTCTCGCGCAACATGATGTAGCTGTTCAAGCCAATGACCTGCACGATTTTCGATTGCAGCGCCTGCGTGATATGGCTGACCAGTTTGGATTGACCATTCCGATCACCGTGGGAGATGCCCGCACGTTCACACCTGAGGGTGGACTTGTTGACCTTGTACTTCTTGATGCACCATGTTCTGGCCTTGGAGTGATGCGTCGCCGCCCTGAAATCCGTTGGCGCCAACAGCCCGACGACATCACGGGGTTGGCTACCTTGCAGGGTGAGCTTTTCGATGCGGCGGTCAGGATGGTTAAGCCTGGTGGCAAACTGGTGTATTCCGTGTGTACGTGGACAACGGCTGAAACCGATGACGTGGTTCGTACCGCCCTTACCCGCCACCCCAATGTGAGTGTGCAAGGGGTACCGATTGATGTCGGCACCAACACCGAGTTTGGGGTGCAACTCGCCCCCGATACCGATGAAACGGATGGCATGTATATCGCCGTATTTCGAGTGGAGTAAGGGCAAGGCACGGGCAGATACAAGAACGGACGCCAGGGGATCTATACTCGAGCATGAGCCCCCGAGGGCTACAGGTGGATGGGATCCACATCCATACGGATACCAGTATCCGCTTTTGCCCAATCTTCTTGAATCGGACGCATATTCTTCAGCGTAGTGGGCAAATCAGGTGTTGTGACGAGTGTGCTCCCATCTTCATCAGGGCCTAAGACAATCACAGATGACTGTTCGGCGAGGGCTTCACACAAGGTGCTGACCGTCTCTTGGGTCATGCGTTCAAGACGAATGAGATGCCCAGCCGGGGGGAAATGCAGCGCAGCCCGACGGTCAAGTTCCCGATCCCAGAACAAGCCCGGGTTAATCAAACTGAATGCGGTGATGGCGTGGTGATCGGGCTCATAGGTTTGAATAATTACCCGTTGTGCGAGATGGGCCGTGTCTGCCCACAACCGTAACGCATCTTCTGTAGCGTCATAGTCAGGACGGCCAAGGAGTACATCGGGATCAACGATGACGGCCAGTTCAGCGCGCGCACCGCCAAGCCAGGTTGGGCTGGCCACCACCGAACCACGGGTCATCACCGCTATGGCCGGCCGAGTGGTCGGGCCAGGTTGGTTGAACCCTTCCATCGTCGTGATGTCGGCGTGAGGAAAGGTCTTGCGAAGTTCATTGCTGATTTGCGTCACACCGGCACGCTTAAACCCATAGCTCGTGGACGAACAGTGCGGGCAGGCAAATGGTTCCCCACGCCAATCACATACCCCGCACTGCCATTGCGTTGCTTGCGCGATCGGCTGGCGGTCGGGGGTATCTAACCCAGCTCCACACGCTGGACAGGCCATGCGCCGCTTACATCGCTGGCACCCGATAGAGCGGCCAGTTCCTTTCATCGCGACCAGGACGATCACTCGGCCACCAGCATTGAGCACGGTGGTGATCGCATCCAGAGCTGGCCCTGCTAGCCGTCCACGTCGTGCAATAGGCAATGTGTTGCGGTCAATCATGTGTATTGCCGGTGATGCGGTTTCAATCTGGCGTCGACTGGCCTTGTCGACACGAACATGGCCACCGGCGATTAATCGGGTCAGTTGCCCAGACGGGACGGCGCTGGTGATAAGTACTTCGCTGTGGTGTGTTCGGGCCCGAATGAGCGCCGTCTCTCGAATATGCGCACGCGGGGCACTGGGCATTTTATAGGCCGGGTTCGCCTCGTCAATGAGCACGATGAGCCCAACCGCTCCTGTTTGGCCGGGCCAGAGCGCACTTGACCGTGTCCCAATGAGAATGCGGGCCTGCCCGGTTCGCCAGCGCCAGAAACCTCGGTAGCGGGCAGATTGTTGGGTTTCACCACGCAGGTCGAGGACCATACGTCCAAAGGCCTTCTGGATGGCGTCACTGATAGGGCAATCCGGTAATGGGGTGATGATATGGGCTTGATAGCCAGCATCAACGACGGCGCGAATACGGGTCAGGATGGCATCACGCCCATCATCGTGCCAACCGCGTTCAAGGTGGGTGATGTGTCCGCCATCGTGCCAAGGTTGGGTTGGAATGGCTGGTGGGGAGGGCCATTGGGTGAGTTCACGTTCAACATATTTCACCCGGTCAGGGATCGCATGTCGGGTGACTGCCGCAAAGGTGCTCCCAAAGCGGTCAGCTACCCATCGCCAGGCGGCAGCGTCTGCCGGGTCAAAAAACGGTGGTGTCCGTACCACTGCATCAATGGGCTTGATCTGAGCAGGGTCGATAGCCGTCGATGTGGCCACCTCCATCACCCAGCCGGATGTGGACATACCATGAAAATGCAAGCGAACTGCACTCCCAAGCCGAATCTGGTCTCCCCCCGCAATCCCGTCAGGAATCGCATAGTCGAACCATCGGTCGAGGTGGATAGCTTTTACGACCGGGTAGAGGCGCGCATATCGCGCAGGCATACCTACCGTGCCCGTGCTACCGGTTGAAACTCTCGTGCCGGAAGTGGCGGCTGGTGAATCTGATAGAGCTCGGCGTCAATGAGTGCTTTGCCGGCAATAGGACCAGTGACCAGGGTCGTGCCCAGTTCTTGAAGGTAGCGCAGATGGTGGGTACTCACGCCTGCCAGGATAATGTTCATCCCCACATCACGAGACAGATTTATAAGTACCCGTACTACCGCCAGTGAGGTTGCTTCGTTCAGGTTAAATAACAGTTCTGGGGCTACACGCACCACATCAATAGGGGTATACGCGATTTCACCGACCATGGCCGGGCCAATCCCAAAGTCGTTAATGCCGATACGTACACCGGTTTCACGTAATTTGGCGAGGCCTTGGACAATGGAATCATCTTTACAACCAAAGACATCTTCTGAGACATTGATAATCAACCATTGAGCGAGATCGCCGGCATCAGAGAGACGACTTTGTAAGTTTTCCATGAAATCGGCATCACGAATCACAGCTAATGGCAAATATACGCTTACCGGCCGTGGATAGCCCGAGTCTGCCCAGGATCGCACTGAACGCAACCATTGGGTAACAACTAAATTGGCCAAATCAGTAGCACGACCGACACGTTCGGCTTCTAACCACATATCCATGGGATCGACTTTGCCTACTTCTAAGTCATCCCAGACTGGTACCGCCTCCAGCATCACCACTTCAGCATCTGGGAACACGCTATTTAAGACTGGCCAGAACTTTAAATTGAGGTTCCCTCGCCAGCCCACAATGGATCGCTGGAGGTCAATTTCTCGCTGACGTTGTAGTGCCAAGTGTTTTTGGAGATACACCCATCGATTCCGCCCCGTGGTTTTAGCGTGACTCAAGGCGGTAGCCGCTTCAGCTAATGCCTCATTCATACTTTGGCCTGGGTCAATGGAGGTCACCCCGATGCTGACCCCCACTTCGGAAATCAATTCATCGTGCCCAGCATTTAACACGATCGTGCCAATCTCTTTTAACGAATAATCTTGTTTGGGAACGACTAGGGCAAACTCGTCATTACTTAATCGGAATAGCCCTACGCTAGGACGTAGCACGGCCTTTAGTCGATCACAGTAACGCTTTAACAATGCGTCACCGGCAGAACTCCCCCGTAACTCATTGACCGCTTTAAACCCATCAAAGTCAGTAACGAGTAGCCAGGATGGCACCTCTACCTTAAACACACTTAAGGCATAGCGATTATCTGTGTTGGTGATTGAGTCAATTAATACAAGTTTTGTGAGTTCGGACATATAGTTTCGAGTATTGAGTCGCATACTCAAAACACGAATATTCACAAAGATGAATGTTAAGAGCATAAATACCCAGTTAAAGGTATCGACGCGCATAATGGTGCGAAAGGATATGTTTGGAAGATGCTCAGGCAGCGTAGGAATTAAGAACGCCCAAGCCAGACTGACGACGAGCACTACCGTGATCGTGTCTGGTTGCGGTCCGATGTACACCCGCCGCATCGCTGAATCCTTGGCAACTTGAATACCGATGACACATAACCAGGTTCCAGCAATCAGAATGACAGGGAAAAAGGTGTCTGGGTGAAGATTCAAATCTGAAATCATGGAAAGCAGGGCGGCTACCTTGATACTTTCACCGCCGATAGCCACCGTGAGCGTGCCCTCAGTTCGTCGACTCATCCACACGAGTGGGGCATAGGCAAGAAAGACAACGGTGTACACAATCCATAGCACAATCACGAGGCCATGTTCAGTCGTTATTTCAGTAATATACCGGCCATGTGATTCCCATATCCAAGCCACATAAAAGGTATTGAGAATGGCCATATCGGCCCACATCAAGCGGGACGCTGAGGATAACACCGACCCAATCTCACCATATAAGCTTGTGTACTGAGACATGATCATCAGCACACCCACCGCCATGGTCGCCCAAATCGGTGTCGTGTCTGGTAGGGTGGTAAAAATAGTTGTTAGTTCACGAACTACACAATTAACGATAACAGAAACAAACCATAATTTAACAACTGAAATCATTGGTATTTTGTGATTATGTTCACGCTGGAGCTTTTGAATATACCAATAACAAATAGCTGTTGAAATAATAGCAACAATACTTGTTACTATTGCATTTGACTTGGTTAATAACGCAATAACAGGAAATGCAATTAAGCCAATGATAGGAAAAATTGCATAATGTATATCGTTAAAAAATAGTCCTTTGTCTCTTGAGTAATGAACTGCAACGTTACTCATGAATGCCCTCCATGACACGACGCACTAATTGCGGAGTTCCTGGTGCTGCGGTCAAATCAATATCGCCGTTTTCAATTGGCCGCCCATAGAGCCACCCCTGGCCAAATACCGCGCCGGTGGCCACGACATGCTCGTGGACCTCCTCCGTTTCAATGCCCTCAACAATGACTTGCATACCAACGTCGTGACCCAGTGACACCATCGTGCGCAACATCGCGATGGATGCCGGGTTTTCAGGCACACCACGCAGGAGATTGCGGTCAATTTTGAGCACATCTGCTGGCAATGCGGTAATACGCCACACATTTGCCGCACCAGCGCCAAAGTCATCAAGGGCGATACGGGCACCTGTTTCACGGATACGGTTCAAAATATCCACCACAGAGCGGTCACTGGACACCGTTTCGGTTACCTCAACAATGATCCATTCGGCAGCTTCGCGGTCAGCTTGCAATGCTTCAATCAGCGCCGCCACCCCAGCAGGGTCACGGAGCTGCAACACAGAAATATTCAGGCTGATTTGGACTGGCGTACCCGCGTCTATCCATTCACGGGCACGTTTCATCGCCTGTCGGGTGACGTGCACACCAAGTTCACTTGAGAACCCTTCCCGTTCGATAATTGGGATGAACTCACCAGGTGAGATCGTTCCCAACACCGGGTGATGCCAGCGCGAGAGGGCCTCAACCCCAACAATCGGTCGTTCAGGTTTAGAAATGTCGTGGAGTGGCTGCCAGGCCAAGGTAATACCTGAGAGGCGCTCATGAACAAGGGCATTACGAATTTCGAGTACACGCTGGCGTTGGCCAATCATTTGCGGTGTGGCGCGTAAGTAATAGCCACGCCCATTTTCACGCACGAGTTGAAGTGCTGCGTCAGCATGATGGAGTGCCTCGATGGGCTGTTTAGGATCAAAACGCGCGGACCCGATTGAAAAACTGAGGCCTTTTACCTGTGGGTCATCACTACAGTTCAGCAATAGTTTGCCAATGCGGTCCACATCTCCGGCACGGTCATGAATCATGACGGCGAATTCATCGTCACCGATACGGAAGATCTTGCCGCTTTCGCCAAGGCGAGCTTCGATGCGTTTCACCATGCGGCGGAGGACATCATCACCGACAAAGTGTCCATAGACGTCATTCACGCTACTGAAGCCGTCAATGTCAATCACGAGTACCCAGCCAGGTTCAAAGGACATAGCCGAAATAAGTGCTAGTCGAGACCCACAACCAGTTAGGGAGTCTGTGGTGATTTGGGTATACACCTGCGCAAGCTGACGGCCATCACTAGCCCGTAGCTCGATCAGCCGCAATAGCACCAGGATCAGAAGCACGAGGTTGAATGGCGTTGACATGAACGTGCCCTGGAGTGACGTAAATGGGTTCCAAACAATCAACCACACCCACGTCCATATCGACATGACGGTTACCAAAATAGCGATTGAGGTATTGCCGTACTTGTACGGTTCCGCGTCCTCATTCTTCAACAGGATTTGGCGCCCCAAAAATGAACCGACTATGGCAAAGAGTAGTGTGATCGTCACCCAGGTTGCGGCACGTTCTTGGGTGGAGGGATTGGCAATAAACCAGGCAATAATGCCTGAGATTGTGAACATCTGTTGGCTGATAGCCAGAATCATCGAGCCACGAAGATGGAGTGCATAAAAGGCTAGTAACTGGATTTGGGCAATAGTGATGAGGACTAATCCCCACCCATAGATCTGGATGAGTGGAATGACCAGGTTTGTTCCCGTACTCGCGGCAACAACCATTGGGCCCACCCACTCGTTCGTGATCCAAACGATGGCGACCATACCAATGAGGAGACAATCCAAGAGTGCCCCAAATGTTCGCCCATACTCTTTGTACAAGGTTCGAGCAGGTACAAGCGTCTCCCAATGTCGCCATACCCCGTGTAACCCAATCAACATTGCCACAATGAAGGGCACCCAGTGTTCATTAGTACTGAAAATACTGATAAGCACATAGGCAGCGACCATACGGGCAAGCGTGGCACGTATCGTCGTGATTGATTGCCATAAGGGACCATCAAAAATAGTGGTGCTATAGATGAGATGAACCCCGTAGGAAAAGACCGCCATCAACGCTGCGGCAATGACCGCCTGCCCCATCCAGACCAAAGCGAGGGCGGCAAGGGTTACCAGCCCAATGACATACCAAAAGTAGGTTTGAACCGTGTGAACAACCGATTCCACAACCACGTGAGCTGGTGCCGAATGTGGCTCAGCTAGCTGGGTGGGATTTGATTGTGATGCTGTTTGGATCATGGGCGTGCTCAACGTGAGGGTATACCCGTCTCGCACGCGTCATGGCACCGCTAGTTCACCAGGCGCGACAATGCATCGAGACGGGTCATTTGTTCCCAAGGGAAATCGGCACGTCCGAAGTGACCATAAGCAGCAGTTGCACTAAATGTGGGGGTTAATAAATCGAGGTCTCGAATCATCGCCGCAGGACGCAGGTCAAAGACTTCTGGGATCGCATTTAAAATCTTGTCCGGGTCAACGGTTTCTGTCCCAAACGTCTCCAGTGAATACGACACCGGACTTGCTACACCGATAGCGTACGCGACCTGTAATTCTGCACGCTTTGCCAGGCCGGCAGCCACAATATGTTTCGCCACCCAGCGAGCAGCGTACGCCGCAGACCGGTCAATCTTGGTTGCATCCTTGCCACTGAATGCTCCACCACCATGGCGGGCCATACCCCCGTAGGTGTCAACAATAATTTTCCGCCCCGTTAGCCCAGCATCACCAACCGGGCCACCGATAACAAACCGTCCTGACGGGTTCACGAGAATCTCGTCGTCACTGATGGCAAGCTGATCACCGAGTACCGGATGGACAACATGCTCAATCACATCAGGGGTGAGATGGCCAACGAGATCAATCTCTGCCTTGTGCTGCGTACTAATCAACACACCGGTGACGGCCACAGGTACATGATTCTCGTATCGAACTGTCACCTGGGTTTTCCCATCCGGCATCAGATACGGCACCGTACCGTCATGGCGAACCTCAGCTAACCGCTGGGCTAAGCGGTGTGCCAAGGCAATCGGCATGGGCATAAGTTCGGGGGTTTCATCCGTGGCATAACCAAAGACCATCCCTTGGTCACCGGCACCAATTTGATCGAGGAGATCATCTCCGCTGCCATCGCGCACTTCAAGTGCGGTATCAACACCGCCAGCAATATCTGGGCTTTGCTCATCTAAGGTGACTAAGACACCGCAGGTATGGCCATCAAAATACGCCTCTGGCCGGTCATACCCAATCTTGCAGATAGTGTCTCGTGCAATCTGTGCAATATCGATGTAGGCCTCGGTACGTATTTCCCCTGTAACCAGGACTAACCCCGTGTTAATGACGGTTTCACACGCAACTCGGGCACGAGCAGGGTCAGGGTCTTTGGCTAGGACCGCATCTAAGACGGCGTCACTGATTTGGTCAGCCACTTTGTCAGGGTGCCCTTCAGTAACCGACTCTGATGTAAATTGCCACGTACGGTTTGCCATCGTGTTCCGTTCCTTACCAATTGTGGGTGACCAACGTTGTATACGCTTATCCAACAAAGGCGCACCGGTATCGGTGCGCTGCTGAGTGGTGAGCCGTTATGCCGAGGGGGCATCCCCATCGCTCAATTCTTCAACCTGTTCAATCAGATCTTGAATATGGTTGCGGGCATCACCGGCTTTTTGGACAACAATCTTGCCCGCAGCAATCTCTTCGAAGGCGATACTTAGGGGCTTATTTGACGTTGATTCCACCAGCGGGCGAAGGTATAACCCCATACCATCACCAAGGCTGTGATAGTAATCATTAATCTCGCGAGCCCGTGTCGCGCTGAGGTGAACAAGGGTGTATTTCGAATCAACCTTGTTTAACAGGTCGTCAATCTTGGCCATAGCATCTTTCCTTTACAAACGTTTGCCTGATCAGTCTAGGTGGTAGCTGCGTCGGCGCAGACCTTTCACAAGCCGATGAGTCATCATTGATGGACACAGATACCTATCAGCAACCGCGAATGGCGTGTACTACTCATCCAGGTGGCTGATAATGGCATCAATTTGATCAACCGCGTCGTTCAGATCGTCATTGATGACGACATGATCAAATTGATCTCGCATCGCGTATTCCTCCCGCCCAATCGCCAACCGTCGTGCAATGTCAGGGTTATGGTCCCCGTCACGTCCCTTTAATCGTGCTTCCAATACGTCCCAAGAGGGGGGAGCAATAAAGATGGAACGCAGCATGGCGTCACCGATACGACCAGGTCGTGACCGTACCTGGGCATGACCCTGACAATCAATCACCAAGATGATCGTATCGGTATCGGCTTGGTCGATGATGTAGCTGGGGGTACCGTAGCGATTGTCACCAAAGGTTGCCCATTCCAAGAATTGATCCTCACGAATCATCTGGTCAAAGGCTTCTGGTGTTAGAAAGTCGTAATCCTCGCCTTGGACTTCGCCTGGGCGTGGAGGGCGAGTGGTCGCTGATCGTGCCAAGGTTAATGTTCCGTCTTGTGCATGACGCTCAAGAAGGGCACGCACAATCGTGTCCTTACCCACCCCACCTGGGCCACTAATAATAACGATATGTTGCACGCGCTGGCTCATAGCACAAACCTAGCGTGTGCCGTGGTTGGGTTACGTACCCTTTTTGGTAGATCCAATGATGGCGACGAGCTCTTCGCGCTGGCGAATACCAAGGCCTTGAACTCGTCGTGATTCACTAATATCGGCTTGTGTCATAATGCGTAGGGCGGTTTTAGGACCTACCCGAGGTAATGAGCACAATAAATCCACTACACGTGTTCGCATCAGCACAGGATCTTCCTCGGCCATTTCAAACACATCAATTAAGTCAAGTTGTCTGTCCTTAAGAGCAGCCTTGACTGCTGCCCGACGACGGCGAGCCTCTAACGCATGATTCAATGCCTCAGTACGCTCAGTCGTGGATCTGGCTGGGACCGCCATGAGAGCTCCTAGAAAAGTCAGCACGTATACAAGCCTTACCGTACTCACTTTGCCTAGGGTGATATAGAGGTCTTAGTGCTGTCCGTTCAAGCGACTTATGACCTTTAAGGGGGTAGGATCACACGTGATGGGACGACCTACCACTAGATATGTGGCACCCATTGCACGTGCAGCTTCAGGAGTAGCCACACGTTTTTGGTCACCAACCGCACTGCCCGCAGGACGGATTCCTGGAACAACCGTGATCGGCGTATCGCCAATCACCCGACGAACACCTACAAGATCTGGGGGTGCACACACCACTCCGGCAGCCCCCGCATCAATCGCCATCTTGGCTAATCGTTGAACCTGAGTATTCACATCTTGACCCTGCCCAACAACCGACAAGGTTTGCGCATCAAGGCTGGTCAACACTGTGACGGCAATAACACGAACATCGGGCGCGGCTTCTACGGCTGCCGCGATCATCTCCGGTCCCCCACTGGCATGCACCGTTAGCAACGACACGCCGAGCGCATTGCATTGGCGAGCCGCGCCTGCCACGGTATTGGGTATATCGTGCAACTTGAGGTCTAGAAACACCTCGGCATGGTCGTGGACTGATCGCACCAGGTCAGGGCCGTGTGCACAGAATGCTTCTAACCCGATTTTCACCATACCCACATGAGGACCAAAGTCAGTTGCCCACGCCAAAATTTGTGCGCGGTCAGGATGGTCGAGGGCCACGATCAGTGGGTTCATAGTTTTACTGACCCGGTGAGTGCCCTCGCGTGCGCAATACCCCGCTTGGCTAGCCACCGAGGGAGCTCTTCAATGATGTCAAGGGTTTGAAGCGGGTTGGCAAAGGTTGCCGTTCCCACCGCCACAGCGCTGGCACCAGCCATCATGAACTCGACCACATCTTCAACATTACGGGCGCCACCCATCCCGATAATGGGTAGCTCTGGCAATGCTTGGTGGATTTGGTGTACGGCACGAATGGCGATTGGTTTCACAGCAGGACCGCTAAGCCCACCGGTAATAGCAGCCAGTTTGGGGAGACGCGTATTCACATCGATAGCCATTCCAAGGGTCGTATTAATAACACTGACCCCAGCCGCACCAGCACTGGCTGCCGCTTCAGCAATGAGCGTGATGTCAGTTACATCAGGAGTTAATTTGGCAAATACTGGCACCACTGAGGCTCGCGTCACCGTGTTGATCACATCATAGGTAGGGCCTTCAGTGCAGCTAAAGACAATGCCGCGATTCTCAACGTTCGGGCATGAAATATTCGCTTCAATTGCCACAATGCCGTCCAGGCCGCGGAGTTTTTCTGCCACCACCCGAAACTCATGCGCCGTTCGTCCCGCGATGGACGCGATAATCGGAATGTTGTGGTCAAGCATCCACTGGTAGTCCGTTTCGAGCCACCGTTGAACACCAGGGTTTTGAAGGCCGATAGCATTGAGCATGCCTGACGCCGTTTCAGCCATACGCGGTGTTGGCAACCCGGCCCGCGGCTCAACGGTCAAACTCTTAACTACAACCGCCCCAAGTTTATTAACATCAAAAAAGCGGTTAATTTCACGCCCGGAACCGAACGTGCCTGAGGCTGTTACAACTGGGTTCTTTAATACAAGATTCCCTAACTGCACCCGGAGGTCAACATTGGCCGGGTCTACACGACGGCTCATTGGTCGGTTTCCTCCTTAGTATCCACCGGCACGGGCAGGGCTCCAATGGCATCCCAGTGCACCTTCGCTCCGTTAAACACTGGCCCTTCTGTGCATGAACGCAAGTTATACACCTGCCCTTTGCGTTCCACGGGCATCACACAGGTCCAGCACACCCCCGTGCCACAGGCCATTGCCTCCTCAACGGCTACACGCACAGGAATCCCATTGGCAACCGCAAGCTCACTCACGGCACGTAACATACCCATCGGACCACAGGCATAGACCAGCCCTACACGGCCTTCCTCGATGTGCCGTTTCATGACGTCAGTCACCACCCCTTGTTCACCAAGGCTGCCATCCTCCGTAACTAAAAACGTGGTGGCACTCAGGCGCTTTGCTTCAATGATATTGAACAGGCGGTCTCCATCTTTGGCGCCGATAATCATGTCTGCTCGGAAGCCCTTTTGTTGGAGCACCGTGGCCAGGTAGAGCAACGGGGCAGCCCCATATCCCCCACCGACGAGGAGGCAGTTCACATTCTGAGTTGGAATAGGGAAGGGGGTTCCTAACGGGCCAACGAGGTCAACCAGGTCCCCTTTGGTCCGTTCAGCTAACCACTTGGTGCCTTGGCCAACGAGGTCAAAAATAATTTCAACGGTGCCGGCCCAGTCACCGTGGCGACTAACACGATAGATCGAAAAGGGGCGACGCAACATGGTGTTGTGCCCTTCTACCCCAATCGTGATGAACTGGCCAGGTTGGGCGCGGTCAGCAATTTCTGGGCTAACGAATTGGATGCTGTAATAGCGGCCAATTTTGCTTGTGGCCAATACTTCACAGCGGGCCCGCAATGGCCCTTGGTCGCGCCCTTGCACACTCTGGGCAGCACTGGTCGTAAAGATCGAACTCATATGAGCGACTCCTCCTCTGTTCCCGCAGCCACACGTTGTAAGGATGCTAGGTGATCTTGGATGCTGTTCACCTGGCTATCAGCACGGCGTTGGGCCTCAATGCCCAGAATAGTAACCAAAATACCTGGTGCCGTAGTCACACTGGGCACCCCGCCCATCACCGCGGCAGAACGAATTTCGTACCCATCGCTACGTGCACCTGACCCTGTTGGGGTGTTGAGTACAAGTGCAATCTCACCATCGCGTAGCCGTTGGTCAATCGCTCGGTTACCTTGACCAACCTTTTCTACTACTTCAGCATCAATCCCCACCCGCTTAAGGGCGGCAGCGGTGCCTTGGGTAGCCACGATGTCAAAGCCCATGGCCTTCAATTGTTTCACCGGGAAAATCATTGATCGCTTATCACGGTCAGCCAAGGAGACGAATACACAGCCTTCGGTTGGCAACGTCATCTTGCCAGTGCCCCCTTGTGCCTTGGCAAAGGCATGGCCAAAGTCTGCATCAATCCCCATTACCTCACCGGTTGAGCGCATTTCGGGACCTAAGCGGCTATCTGCACCAAGGAATCGGTTGAACGGCAGGACGGCCTCTTTCACCGCATTCCAGGGTAAGGGTGGACGATCAATGAAGTCATCACCGAGGGGTTGCCCATTCACTCGAACCTCTGCCAGTGTCGCTCCGGCCATCACTTGTGCCGCCACCTTGGCCATGGGGATACCTGTTGCCTTAGAAATAAAAGGTACGGTACGACTTGCCCGTGGATTCGCTTCTAGAACCAGGACTTCCCCATCACGAACCGCAAATTGGATATTAATAAGTCCGCGAGTGTTTAAGGCGTTGGCCAGTGCTTTCGTCGTGCGTTTCAGCTCGTCCATCACGTTGGCACTCAACGTGATGGGTGGAACCACACACGAAGAGTCGCCTGAGTGCACACCAGCTTCTTCAATATGTTCCATCACCCCACCGATGTAAATATCCGTACCGTCAAATACAGCATCAACATCAACTTCGGTGGCATGTTCTAAAAAGCGGTCAACCAGCACCTGCCCGGCTCCAGCGTTCACATCAAGCCAGGCACGCATCTGATCGGGTGAGTAGACAATTTCCATCGCACGCCCACCCAATACGTAGGACGGGCGCACGAGCACCGGGAAGCCGATCTGTTCACCAATACGTAGTGCCTCAGCCTTACTGTTAGCAATCGCACCTGGTGGCTGGGCTATCCCCAGTTCGGTACAAATCCGGTTGAACTCACCACGGTCCTCTGCCAAATCAATATCAGCCGGTGAGGTGCCAAGAATTGGTAACCCGTTTTCAGCCAGTTCAGCTGCGATACGCAATGGGGTTTGCCCACCAAATTGTACGAATGTCCCTGCAATATCGGCGAACCCTTCGCCACCTTCGGCATAGGCCACTTCAAGGACATCTTCAACCGTCAACGGCTCAACGTAGAGTCGATGGGCCGTGTCATAGTCCGTGCTCACCGTTTCAGGGTTGCAGTTAATCATCACCGTTTCATACCCACCCCCACTTTCGGGGTTGGCGGCAGTGACAACGCCATCGGCCATAGCCCAGACCGCATGCACACAGCAATAGTCAAACTCGATGCCCTGGCCAATCCGGTTTGGTCCACTTCCGAGAATCAGTACCCGTTTGCGGTCTGCCGGACGGACCTCGGTTTCTTCTTCCCATGTTGAGTAGTGATAGGGCGTGTTGGCATCAAACTCGGCACCACACGTATCAACTGTTTTAAAGACCGGTCGCAGGCCACGAGTATGACGGTGGACGCGTACCCGTTCAGCCGTGGTGCCAAGCACATCAGCAATCAAGTCGTCACCGAACCCGTGGCGCTTCACCTGGATAAGAAGATCATCAGACACGTTTGCCAACACTTCACATGCCCGTAGTTCACGCCGAAGTTCAACAATCAAAAGGAGTTGATCAACAAACCATGGGTCCCAACCGCTGAGTTCACTCACCCGTTCCACAGACCATCCGCGGGTCAAGGCGGCGTCAATATCGTGAATACGATGGGCAGTTGGGGTCTGTACGGCTACTTCGAGGTCCCGATCAGATAATGGTTTACCGGCCCCTGCTGGACCGGGTCGGCCGGTCAGCCCGATAGATCCATCTTCAAGCGAACGAATTGCTTTGTGCAGACTCTCGGTGAATGTCCGACCAATGGCCATCACTTCACCGACGGCCTTCATCATCGTGCCCAATGTTGGATCAGTGTCGGGGAACTTTTCAAAGGCCCAGCGCGGAATCTTGGTCACGACGTAATCGATGGATGGCTCGAATGCGGCCAGCGTGGTTTTGGTGATGTCGTTGGGAATCTCGTCAAGGGTAAATCCCACCGCAAGGAGGGCCGCAATTTTGGCAATGGGGAAACCAGTTGCTTTAGAGGCGAGGGCTGATGACCGGCTCACACGCGGGTTCATCTCGATCACCATCATGCGTCCGGTCTTGGGGTCCAGCGCAAATTGCACATTGGATCCACCGGTAGTGACACCAACACGCCGCATCACGGCAAAGGCGGCATTGCGCATGTGCTGATATTGCGCATCACTCAAGGTCATGGTTGGTGCCACGGTGATCGAATCACCGGTGTGGACCCCCATGGCATCAAGGTTCTCAATCGCACAGATCACCACACAGTTGTCGTTCTTGTCGCGCATCACTTCGAGTTCAAACTCTTTACAGCCCAGTAAGGACTCATCAATTTGAACTTCTGAAATAGGGCTTGCGTCAAGGCCTTCTCGCACAAGTGCTTCAAAGGCGGCACGGTCATGCACAATGCCACTTCCGGCCCCGCCAAGGGTGAATGATGCGCGGACGAGCAAGGGGAACCCGAATGCCTCAACGGCGGCCATCGCTTCATCAACGGTGGTGGCCCGCATACTTTTTGCCTGGTCAAGCCCTATTTCTTCCATCGCATCATAGAAGGCACGCCGGTCTTCTGCGAGACGGATGGTTTCTAAAGTGGCGCCTAACATTTCAACGCCATATTTGGCTAATACCCCGGTTTCAGCCAAGGTAACGGCGAGGTTTAATGCCGTTTGTCCACCAAGGGTTGGCAGAATTGCATCTGGTGATTCTTTGACGATGATTTGTTCAACGGTGGCTGGGGTAAGTGGTTCAATATACGTTGCATCAGCAAACTCCGGGTCGGTCATGATCGTTGCCGGATTGGAGTTCACCAGCACAACGCGATACCCCTGTTGGCGAAGCACTTTGCACGCTTGCGCACCCGAATAGTCAAACTCACAGGCTTGACCGATCACGATAGGACCAGAACCGAGAATAAGGATCGTTTTAATATCGGTGCGTTTAGGCATCCTTGGCCTCCTGGATCGTAGCCCGATGCCGTGCCATCAAGGCGGTGAATTGGTCGAAGAGGTAGCGACTGTCGTGGGGGCCGGGCGCACTTTCGGGATGGTATTGCACCCCGAATGCGGGGCGGTCTAAAAAGGCAATGCCCGAGTTGGTGCCGTCAGTCAGATTGATATGGGTTTGGATGACACGCCCGTAAGGACCAGAACCGAGTGTTTCAGTATCAACTGCGAAGCCGTGGTTTTGGCTGGTGATTTCTACCGCGATGTGGTCGCGGGCTAGCAATGGAAGCCATGGCCCCGGGTCTGTAAGGGTAGCGAGGGTATCGGCGACGAGGTTACGCACCGGATGGTTCCCACCGTGGTGGCCGTGGTGCATCTTGTACGTGCGTGCCCCGCCAGCTAAGGCCAGGAGTTGGTGGCCCAAACAGATACCAAATACCGGAATCTTGGCACCTAGGACCGTTTGAACGAGCACAACAGCATCATCAAGTACGGCCGGGTCTCCTGGACCGTTACTCAGCATGACACCATCGAACTGGCCATCAATTAAGGTTTGAGGGTCCGTACTCGCAGGGACGACGTCTATGGCACAACCGGCGGTGGCCAAGAGTGATTCGATGGTTGCTTTCGCCCCAAAATCAACCAGGGCAACGCGGTAGGGCTGATCAGGAATCACACCATGAGGGCTTCCGTCACTGCAATCCACACCTTCAGGAATCGGCTCATCCTTGATGGTGGACCCGGTGGGTTCAACGTGATAGGCCGCACCATGCATATCAACAAGATGCTGGCCTTCCATACTCGGGGCATCATTTAAAAACGGTTCGAGGGCATCCCAGGTGTGATGGTCAGTACTGATCACCGCATTCATGGCACCTTTATCGCGGATACGCCGAACAATGGCACGCGTATCAACATCACTAATGGCGACAAGACCCTGTTCACGAAGGGTTTCGGGAAGCGATGCCATCGCGCGGTGGTTACTCACACAACGTGCCATTTCCCGAACCACAAGTCCCGCGGCTTTCAACGATGGACTCTCGCTATCTGGAGCGGCAACACCGACGTTACCAATGTGTGGGGCCGTAAAAACAACAAACTGACCCGTATATGAGGGGTCAGTTAAAATCTCTTGGTAGCCAGTCATCGCCGTGTTTAACACTAATTCAGCAACGGTGGTACCTGGTGCACCAACCGATGTGCCGTGCACCAACGTGCCATCGGCTAGGGCTAAGGTCGCGCGATCAGGTTGGATCGTCCGCATCCCTACATCCACCTCTCGTCTCTTCACCGACAAAACGATGGAAGTATAGCCACCCCGAGGTAACTCGGGGTAACTTCCCCTGTGAACACGAGACTAGTTAGCTATTAATCGCCCAGTCCAAGGCAGCCATTCGTACTGCTACACCATTGCGGACTTGTTGCAAAATCAGGCATCGTGGGTCGTCAACCACAGCACTCTCAATCTCCACATCGCGGTTAATGGGCCCCGGATGCATGATGGCCACATGTTCAGGCAGTCGGTGCAACCGCTCACTATTGAGCCCATAGGCATCAACATAGGCTGAAAGATGTTCGAACCGTTCAACCATGCGTTCATGCTGAATACGCAATAAATACACCACATCAGTACCGATAAGTGCCTGGTCGAGATCGGTGTACACCTCAACACCCATGTGTTCAACATCGTTGGGCATTAACGACAGTGGTGCGACGAGGCGAATCGTTGCGCCCATCTTGGGCAACCCAGCGACCAAGGACCGCATCACACGACTGTGGGCGAGATCACCCACAATGGTGACTGTCACACCATGAATACGCCCGAAGTGTTGGCGGATAGTCAACAGGTCCAATAGCCCTTGCGTGGGGTGTGCACGTGAACCGTCTCCCCCATTTAAAACAGGCAGATCAACCCATTCAGCCACATTAAATGGCATACCGTTCTCGCGGTGACGCATCACAATGGCGTCAATACCCATTGCAGCGATCGTGCATACCGTGTCATACAACGTTTCGCCTTTAGCCATCGATGACCCTTGTGTTGAAAAGGTCATCACATTCCCACCTAATTTGTGAACGGCATGTTCAAAACTCAACCGGGTACGGGTGGAGTCTTCAACAAAGAGCGAACAAACTGTTTTACCGGCTAAGAGGGGTTGAGGACTTGTCTCAAGTTCTTCAGCGCGGTTTAACAGATTCGTAATGAGTTCGGGTGAGCAATCATCAAGTCCGAGCAGGTTGGGCATGGGTGTTCCAAAACTCCAAGGCATCTTCTGCCGTCATCGGTTGGCCCCAATGACGGCCTTGTCCATACATCGCACCAAGGCTTTGGGCTACTGCTGCGATACGTTCGGTATCTATTCCGCGGCAGACCACAGGCACATCCATCACTGTGCTACTACGAATAATGGCTTCTACCACCACTCGGTAGCCACGGTCTGTGACCATATCACGGACCAACACCGGGTCAATTTTGAGCAAGTCTAAAGGTAAGTGGGGTAAGTCAGTCAAATTCGTTCCCGTTGCCCCAAAGGAATCAAGACAGATCTGGATACCCCTCGCGTGAAAATCCTCAATGGGTATATGGGTTAAACGGGTGCGAGAATCCACCCCAATGGTAATCAAATCACCAGAAACATGGTGTTCAGCTAACACTTGATCAAGGACAGGTAACAATTCCAGACTGGCAAACTGCTGTTCATTCAAGAGCACGTGTACGGGTGCACTGGCTTGCTTCGCCCAGGCTACGGCATGTCCAAACAACCATTTGAACCATGGCCCGTTCAGTTGGTGGTATACCACCAAATCACGCGGCAACCCGGGGCGAATCCACAGGGGACGGACCATCATCGCAACCGGTGTATTGGTACGAAGATCCATGACCGGCGCAAACGTACAGGGCAATTGGTCGTCTCGTAACAATGTGTAGAGGTTTTCACGACTGATGGAATCCATCGCCTTTTGCCGGTCTGAAGTATCGGCTAACCGAATCGCGCCTCGCCCACCCTCACGAATCTGAGCAACTGCCAATTCAGCATTCAATATCAGGTCGTTGATATCGTGCATAGTTGAGAGTGACACACCTGCACGTGCCCCCAAACGCACTTCTTCTCCCCCCGGCAATCGACAAGGCTCTTGAATGACGTCAATTAATCGGGCAGCCAGGTGGGCGCCAAGTTCGGGCCGGTCAACGTGGTCTAGCAGGACAATAAACTGGTCGCCGCTGTAGCGCCCTGCAATGTCGTGGGGCCGCAATTCAGATTGAAGCCGCTTCGCCAGTACTTGAAGTGTTTCGTCGCCCGCAGTATAGCCATGAATATCGTTAATGTGCTCGAACCCGTCAAGGGCAATGATGACTAATGCGATGTCGTGCTGTTCTTGCGTGACTTTGTCTTCGAGCAGCGCCTTGATAGTCGTCAGATTGAATAGCCCCGTGGTGAGGTCGTGTTTAGCTTGAAACTCTAATTCGGTTGCCAGGGCGTTGACTTGTTGCATTTCATGGTCACGAATGGTGATGACCGCCTGCATACGAAAGAACAATAAGAGGGTGACCATCACACAGACCAATGTCAGGCGGGTGACGTTCCCTTCGCCCAAAATACCAAGCGTCAAGGGAATGTAGGCTGCGGCAACCGTTACGGTTACAACCCGTCCTGTTTGCAAACCTCGGGCTAGATGTTCAACTTCCAGGAGGTGCACCCCACCGGGAAGCCAGCAAGATATCGCCACAATGGTTGAAAATCCCATCAAGGCCATCAGTACGGGGATGGCCATTCCAGTGGGGTCTTTAGCGATAAACGTCAGTACCCCAATAATGGCGACTTGAAAGAGCATGCCATCAAATAAACTCTTGCTAAACCGAGGTAACGCAATGAGACGCTGAATGACGACAAGGGCAAGGGTGACGACGAAGACAACGAACGACCCGATCAATACGGGCGGATACCCCGCCAGATGGAGCGGCTCCCAAAACCCCGCCCAGGCAATCGTTGAATACACCGCTACCGCGATGATGGAGTCAATCACATGATCCCACACCGAGAGATGCATACCTTGCTTGGGTGATGCGGAAATCAGTTGCCCGAGATCATAAATAAACATCGAAAACGAAATCGTTGCCACCGCAAGCAGCAATGGAATAGCCACTTGACTGGAGACCGTGTCCGTTCCCAAGGCGATGACACCAAGGCATAGGGCAGCTTGAGCACAAAAGGACAAGAAACTTGAAAAGCCTGGCTGTGTCACTTCCTTTAGGCGGACCATGCCGACGTATCCGATGATGTTCAGCACGATAACCGCACCAAACACAATCATCGGAAGGTTGGAGGATGTAGAGACGGTTTTGATCAGGAAGGCGGCACTGATACCGATGGCTGCGGCAAGTGCAATGGCAGTTCTATTCATTGATTGCTCCTTCCCGCATACTCAAAAAGGTCCACCATTGCGTTGCATCATCAGGCGACAGTTCTTTTGTCCATAACCAGCCTTGTGCTTGGTGAGCGCCACCTGCGATTACAAGATTGAGGACCTGGTTACTTTCAACACCTTCGGCAATGATGTCCATCCCAAGATCTATGGCCATATCGGTCACGTTAAACAGCAATTGGCGAGAATCGTCATACCGAAAGGCTTTGGATATAAGCATTTGGTCAATCTTGATGAACTCGATGGGAAGACGAGAGATTTGAGCCATCGTCAGGCCACCCGTACCAACATCATCAATCGCAATACGAACACCTAGGTCATGCACTTGTGTTAGCGACATCATCAGTCGCGTCAAGTCGATAGATAAATCATGCTCTGAAAACTCAATGGTCAGATATTCCGGTGGTAGCCCAGAACGTTTAAGTGCCTGGCGTACATCAGTTACAAACGATGAGTTTTGGATATGAGAAATGCTGATGTTGACTGAGACGGGACATTTGATTGATGCAGCGAACTTCGTCGCTTCTTGTAATACCCATCGTCCAAAGGTGTCGGCCAACCCAACTTGCTCAAGGCTTTTTACAAAAATGGCGGGCGGTACGTCACTATTTCGCCAGCGAGCGAACGCTTCAAACCCCACGCAGTGGTGGTCGAGAGTGTTCATGATCGGCTGATACACCAGATAGAACGCATCATTGCGCATTGCTTCACGCAAGCGCTGATCAGTCACGGTCACATGGGCAACTTGTGCGATATGTTCAGGGCCCACCCGCACAATGTGGTTGCCCGGCTCTCGGAGTTCGTTAACGGCAACTTCACCCCAACGAATACCGTCCTCAAAATCACGATAGGTATCAACAATGACAAGGCCTGCATGAATGGCAACCTTGAGTGGCTGGTGATTACTCAAAACTGCGTCACTGATACGCGTAACCATGGCTTGAACCTGTTCTTCGGCGGCGTCCAAGGTTGCGGGTGGTTTAAAAATGATGATGAATTCTTCTCGACGAAACTGAAAAACTTCTGCATGATCCTCTACAGGTTCAGCGAGCGTATGGGCAATGATGTTGATTGCTTCATCACCGAACCGGTGACCGTAGATATCACGAATGACATCAACGCCCAACGCCCGAACATAGACAAGAACAGCGGGGTTGGAAAGACCCACATTTAAGGCGCTGAAGTGGTCCTCCATGACAGACCGCGACCATAAGTCCGTCAGGGGATCATGACTAATTTTGTGCCGTAGTTGTTGTTGTTGAAGGTAACGCTGGGCCAATTTGTGATCTCGTTCACCTATGAGTGTCCACATTCTGATGGCCAGCAAACACATCACAAGACTAACGAGCACAGACCATAACGAAATACTGATATTCAGCTCAACAAAGAAGGGAAGGCAAAGAAAGAGCACTACCCAGAGACCGATAATCCCAGCCCGTAACGTATTCGTTGGTTCTAGTGCAAACCGTGTTTCAAATCCTTCATGTGGGTTGCTCATCGTCATAGCAATGATGAGTGGCAGACAGATAAATGCCTGATAGGCCGTCACTGTCCACGTGACAAAGGGGACCTGATCGATGTGTTGGGCAATGGCGACGTCGCCAATAATCGCACCAATGACGGACAGGGCTAATCCAAGTTGGAGGGCAGGTATACGGCGCCGTCCGATCACAATTGCCGCGCCAAGGGTCACGAGACCCACGTTGCTGGCAACGATGGTGAGTACAGCCCAAAAGGATTGCCCGGCCTGCACCAGGGGCACAAATTGCAGCACGATAAGTCCACCAACCGTGCTCACACCGATAATGGTTAAATCTGAGAGGTGATGGACCACCAGGTTTGAGGTCGAAACCCGCTTATGGTTCCGAATCATGTCGTAGATAACAAAGGCGACCGGGAACGCAGTAAGCAAAAACCCGATGACGCCACTGATCACCCAGAGCCAGTGGGGTTCTTGGCCGGTAGCGAACGCTACTTTCACATGGTTTCCAGCCAATATGGTTGGACTAATCCCAAGCGTGATGTAGCGTGCACAGGGTTTCTCGTGATGTACCCGGCTCGCAGTTACCCAAGCACCAAGACCGATAATGACTGCAATGACATCCAAACTGATAACCGCCACAATGGTGTGTACCGCCATCCAGTTGACGGCAATGGCAACCATTCCAACAACGAGCAACAACCGCTGGGTCGTGTTGACGCGATAGCGGTTTCCAGAGGGGCGTTCTGGTGTAGAAGTTACGCCCGTTTGTGTTGGTTCCACCATTGGGCTCCCTTCGATAACGGCATTGGAGCACTCCAGAAATACCCTTGGGCCTGGTCGCATCCCAGTTCCTTAAGATGCTCAGCGACACGCTGATCTTCGACACCTTCAGCAATGGTTTTAAATCCCAGACCGTTGGCGGCATGGACTAACCCCGTGACCAAGGTTCGATCAGCATCGTTGTCCGTGATACCACTGACAAACATCCGGTCAATTTTTAATACATCAAGGGGGTATTCCATGAGCTGTTGCAAGCTAAACTCGCCAGTTCCAAAATCATCGACAGCGATACGAATCCCTTTGGTACGTAACGCATTCAAAATGTCGTTGGTCCGTTCCATGTCGGGCATGGCGCTGCGCTCAGTGATCTCTAAGAGCAATAGTTCACCCGGTAGCCCAGACTGGTCAAGTGCACGGAGTACATCGGTAACAAAATTGGGTGAGTGCATGTGGCGTGGACTGATATTGACCGCAATCTCACACCCTTGTTTAGCTGCCCATTGTGTTGCCGTTTCAAGTACCCAACTGCCAAACGCATCAGCAAGACCATTTTCTTCGATGAGTGGAATGAACTCAGCAGGACCAAGTGTGGCCCCCGGCCAACGGGCTAATGCTTCAAATCCCACCGTTGCCCCATCATGTAAATCAATAACGGGTTGAACCATCAGCGTGAATTGGTGTTGTAAAAATGCGGTTCGTAGTCGCTGGTCATTGGCAAAGGCGGACACACTCGCGCGTAGATCATCAACACCCAACATGGATATGGCGTGCTCACCATCAAGTTTTGCCCGATGCAGTGCTGCGTCTGCAAAGCGCATGACATCGGTCATCCGGTCTTGGCTTGTGGCTAATACCACCCCAATAGCTGAATCGAGATTCACCCGCCAGCCAATCCCTAACTCAATGGGCTGACTGATAGCCGTATGGAGATTTTCAGCCAAGGCCATTGCGGTGGGTCCGTCTGGACATTCGTGCAAGAGTACGCCAAACTCGTCACCCCCTAACCGTGCCAACGTATCAACACTGCGAATTTGGTTAGCGAGACGGTCAGCAATGATGGACAGCACCTCATCGCCGAGAAACGAACCAATTGATTCGTTTACAGCTCGGAACCCACCAAGGTCAATGTGATACACCGCAATGGTGCTCTCACCAGCCTCAGCGAGTCCGATCAAGAGTGCCTCTTGGAACCCGGTTCGGTTTGCCACTTTTGTGATCGGATCAATGAACTCAATCGTCTGTAATTCGGTTTCCACCGTGCGATAGGTTTGCTGTTCTCGATAGAGTGCACGGATCGCATCAACAAGCAATAAGGTGATGCCGACCAACGTGACCACGAGGACGAGGACAGTAATCCCGTTGGGAGTATGTGATTTCGTGTAGAGGGCGACAACGGGTAAACAGACCAGCAGCATGCTGAAAATGAGGATCGAAAAAATTGACCCACCCCTGGGGATTGGTGGCTGAGTCATCCACTCTTGGAACCCTAGTTGGAAGGCCATCACCGCGGCGTATGCCGTTGTAATGAAGGTACCGACCAGCGACACCACCAGACCCCATTCACTCCCGGTGTTTACGACGATGACAATAGCGATAGCTGATGAAAATGTGAGCAAGGCACCGAGTTGTGAAACCCATGTGGGGAGGAGCTGCCACATCACGGTATAGGCAACGGACACTGGCAGGATGACACCACTCGCAATCAAAATTGAGCGTGTCGTGGCGTCAATATCGGCGCTGCTTAACGGGAAATAAATGAGGTGATAGGTGATCCAGGCAAAGGACACAAAAGGAATGAGCAAGGATTGAAAGGTTTGACGCCCCATGCTGGTTAACCAATAGTCCGAGAGCCGAGTATCACTCAGTTCCCAGGTCATGCAGGCCACAAATCCACAAATACCAACCATGCCGATTGCCGCAACGAGCAGGGTGTCTTGGGCAAGGCCTAAGACCTTGCCACGGGCAAGTGCAAGGGCAATACTCAATATCAATAAGGAGAGAACCGAGTATCGTCCAATGACGCGACGGGTACGTTCTACGTATAACGATGCAGCCAACAGCAGGATCATCACGGCTAATAACGCGATTTCCGTGTACACGGCCCAAACCATCATTTTGCCACCGATTCCCATTCACCCCACAACGGGCCGTTGGCAAGGGTACAACCGGCATCAAGGACAATATCTCGGGTGGCCTGGCTTTCGACTCCCGTAGCCATCACACTTACATTCAGTCCGTTCGCAGCAATCACCACACTTTCAATGAGCGAACGGCTCCGCGGATCGCGAACTGCGGCACCAACGAACTGGCCATCCAAACTGAGGGTTTGTACAGGGAGTTCACGAATTTGGGTAAAGCTAAAGGCCCCAGTACCAAATTCTTCGAGTGCTAAACGAACCCCCATATTGCGGAGTTGGGTCAATACCTGTGATGGATGAGGGCCCTGGGCAAACGATATCCGTTCCTTGATACTTAATGTGATTTGATCCCGTGGAATCCGATAGGCTGACAGAAAGTCTTGGAGATCACCCACGAAGAACTGGTCGTAGAGTTGACGGGCTTGCACCATCACCCATATGGGGGTTCGTTTCGCCAAGGCAATTTGGCAGCTTTCCTTCAAGGTCCAGCGTTCAAGGTCTCTTGTGATGCCATATTCGCGGGCTGCGCGATAGAGCTGGGACCAAGAAATGTCATGGCCATCATTGAGATGCACTCGGGTTTGGATAGCGACAGTCTGGTCGGATGTGAGGTCAACGATTGGCCGTATTTGCAGTTCGATGGCGTTGCGTCGAATTAGTAAGCGGAGTTCTTCACCGGTGTATGGAAAAGGAACGTCGTGTGCTAATGGGGTGGCGGTGCTAATCGTTCCACGGCCAATACGTTTTGCTTGAACGAGGGCGGCTTCGGCTTGTTGAATGGCATGGTCAGCCGAGTCGTTGGGTTCTCGGTTGTAAACACCAACGCTGCACCCAAGTTGGACATGCCCAAACTCACCTAAGTCATAATCACCACGGATTGTTTCAAGGAGTTCGTTCGCGATAGCGGCACATTGTGACTGGAAACCAGCTCCGGCTACGCCGAAACTATTTGGCCCTAACCGGCCCGTAATAAACCGCCCATCGTTCCATTTGGTGAGTGTTTTACCCACATGGGCAAGTACCATATCGCCTGATTGTGGTCCCAGGGCGTCGTTGATACGGCGAAATTGGTCTAAATCTGCGATGAGGACAATCACCTCATCGTGACTGTCCATCATGCGCATTAGGTCTTCGATAAAGGCCCCGCGAGTTGTCAGGCCGGTTAGCCGATCAATACGCCGGGCTTGAACCAGGCTGCCTTCTGTCGAAATGCGTTTAACTTTAATAGCCAGGCTGTCACGAGTATGGACAACCGACCGTACTGCCATAATGGCCGTTAGCACGGTGACGATCCCAACGGGAATAGAAGTAGCACCCTGGCGAGAAATCACATGGCTCACCACAATCATGCTTATACAGGTGAGGGTGATAAACCATTGGCGCCATACCACTGTGCCTTCATCCAAAGCAGGGGTTTGTGGTTCGAACCGGTACCAGTACACGGCGAGATAGGCCAGGGCGGCAACGGTTACTGACGTGAGTGAGAGCACTGGGAGTAGCGCATCATTCGTATCGAATACATGTGCCGTGGCAATATCAATAAGTACCGAACTCACCATTGCGCCGGCCCACAGGGATCGCCATAGCCCGCCGCGGGGACGATAGGCAACAACTGCCATCGCTTGGAGTAAAAAGGCTGCGTCAACAACACCGATGACCCAACTGATACCGGGAATGATGCCACGGCTGACCAGTGGGGTGACAAGGCTAGAAAACACCAGCCACAGCAAGGTGATGGCGATGGACAGCACATCAATAGCCATCGCACGCGTACGAATCACTGAGGCACTGATCCGCAAGATTTCTGGAATCACAACCCCTGCGGTGACCAGCGAATAAATGGCGACCGTCTCAGGGTTCTGAGGAAGAATGGCTGTCATCATTGTTGGCTTCGCAACAACGAGTGCAATGGCGACAGCTAAAAACAGGCTATGTGACAGACGAAAGGCAAATACCCCAATGATCAAGGCACCGGCCATTATCATGGCGATTTGTGTGATCGTGTCTGTCAGAACAACCGTGACCAAACTCAGCACAAGACTGATCACGAGGACCATCGCCACGTTCAGTACGACACTGGTATATGACGAATAGTTCTCCTGATCATCCCCAATAGTCATAGTGTCCGCAGACACAGGGGCCGCTCCTCAGTACTGGGCTAATCTTCTCCAGATGGTTCTAGGTCAGTACTATCGGCCTCTTCTACTGACGCTGTAGCAGATTCCTCATCTCGGGCTTGGAGTTCTCGTTGAATAGCGCCCAATACCCCATTAACGAACCGCGGGCTTTCCGGCCCACCCAGTTCACCAACCAGGTTGACCGCTTCATTAATGGCAACTTCGAATGGCACATCTCCAAAGGCCATTTCCGCAATGGCGAGTCGCATCGCATTACGGTCAACTCCGGCTAACCGTTTAAGCATCCACCCATCAGCGTGGGACGCAATCATCCGGTCAATCGCCTTTCGATTGTCCTCGTACAAGGCGATCATAATTTTGGCATCAGTCGATACCGGTCCGCTAACCGGGCTGGTGCCACCAGTTTTTTCGAGCAGGGTCGACGCACTCACGCCTCGAACGTCCGCGGCAAACATGACGTTCAAGGCCTGGTGGCGTGCTTCGTGGCGTGTGATACTCACAGCTACCTCATGCGCGACTGACGTAATCTCCGGTGCGGGTATCGACTTTCACCGATTCACCAATATTCAAAAACAGGGGTACTTGGATTTCTGCCCCCGTTTCTAAAACAGCAGGCTTCGTGGCGCCACTGGCTCGGTCACCGGCGAGTCCTGGCTCAGTTTGGGTAATTTCAAGAATGACGTTGGGTGCCAAGTCGTAGTCGATCACTTCACCGTCGTGGAAAACAAGCTCAACCGTATCGCTCTCTTTGAGCCATTTCATTGCATCGGCAATCACGCTGGCTGCCACGTTGATCTGGTCATAGGTTGTGGTATCCATAAAGACATAGGCGTCACCCTCTTGATACAGATACTGCAACGTTGATCGCGTCACAATGGCTTGTTCAACGTCTTCACCGGCCCGGAAGGTCCGATCAACGTTTTTCCCGTCTGGGATGCCCTTTAATTTTGTGCGTACAAAGGCAGGGCCTTTACCCGGCTTGACATGCTGGAAGTACTCGACTTTCCAGAGCTTGTCGTCGATTTTAAGCGTCATGCCGTTTTTCAAGTTATTGGTACTAACCATGGTTCTCCTAGACGGGTTGTTCAGTGATATGAAAGTTTATGCGGTAGCTGCTCGTATCGCCTTGGTGCTGGGCTATAGTGAACCACGTACTGAACGCGCGTTGGCGCGATTGGCACGGGGTGCCGGATAGACCGGCTGAGAGAATACCCGTCGAACCTGCTGGCGCGAACAGCGCGGAAGGGATTGTCATGAGTCTAACCAGCAACGACCTTGGGGCTGTGTTACAAGCGGTTCACGACCAAGAACCGCTCGTTCAATGCATCACTAATGTGGTTGTCACAAATTTCACTGCTAATAGCTTGCTTGCCCTCGGCGCAAGCGCCGCCATGGCTGATTTGCCCGATGAAGCCGGACGTTTTGCTGAATTAGCCAGTGGCCTCCTCATCAACCTCGGAACGCCATATAAGGAACAGCGTGCAGGCATGTTGGAGGCGGTACGCCATGCAGACCAGGCACAAACACCCTGGGTACTTGACCCGGTAGCTGTCGGAGCATTGCCAGTCCGTACCAAACTGATCGAACCACTCTTGAGCTTTTCGCCAACGATTATTCGCGGCAACGCTTCAGAGATTGCCTTTTGTGCCGGTATCGGATCGGGTGGACGTGGTGTTGATGCCACGACCACCGTCGATGCCGTGGCTGAAGCCGCAACCACCTTTGCACACGAACAAGATTGTGTGTTGGCGATCAGTGGACCCATAGACGTCATTATCGCCCCCGATGGTCGGTTAGCCCGTATCGACAATGGCTCAGCGCTGCTCACTAAAGTCACGGGTGGAGGGTGTGCACTTGGTGCCGTGCTTGCGGCCTGTGCCGGTGTTACTGATGATCCCTTTATCGCCGCAGTGACCGGCACGGCATTGTGGGGTGTAGCTGCTGATCGAGCTGCGGCGCGTACGACAGGGCCAGGTTCATTTGCCGTAGCGCTGTTAGATGAAGTCGCCGCTCTCACTCCTGAATCACTTGCTGAAGGGGTGAATCTAACGACATGATTGACTGGTCGATTTATCTTGTAACCGACCCCGACCAGTGCGCCCAAATGGGCCGGAGCGTACCCGAAGTCGCCGGCTTAGCTGCACGGGCAGGTGCTCGCGTGGTCCAAGTTCGTGCTAAGGCACTCGACGGCGGGGCATTCCTCACCCAGGTGTTAGAAACTGCTGAGGCGATCGCTGAGACAGATGCAATCCTTATCGTCAATGACCGTATCGACGTCTTTCTCGCTGCACGGGCGGCATTAGCCGGGTCATCCGCACATGTCGATGGGGTGCATATCGGTCAGTCTGATTTACCGGCTGAAGCCGTTCGGGCGTTAATCGGTCCTGATGCCCTTCTTGGGTTGAGTACCTCTACCCTGGCCGAGGTTCACGCGGCAAACCAGTCACCAGCCGGTATCGACCTTCAAGGGATCGGTCCCTTCCGTGCAACCCCAACAAAGGCCGAAGCCTCCTATAGCATCGGCGTTGAGGGGATTCGTGCACTCACCGAGGCCGCAACCACCCCGACGGTAGCTATCGGTGGGGTCAAAGCAACTGACGTTGCAGCCTTACGTGGCGCCGGGGTGAGCGGTGTTGCGGTCGTATCGGCCATCTGTCTCGCCCCTGATGTTACGGATGCAACCGATGCGCTGGTTCGTTCGTGGAGAACCCCATGATGCTGCACCTCCAAACCGCAACCCTTTGATGTAGAACCGGAGTAAGAACATGAGTATTGCCAATGTGCTCAGCATTGCCGGAACCGACCCATCTGGGGGTGCCGGACTCTTTGCTGATTTAAAGTCCTTTAGCGCCTTGGGTGTCTATGGCATGGGTGCGATCACCGCGCTCACGGCACAAAACACACAAGGTGTGGCAGGTATCCATCGCCCCTCTCAAACCTTTTTGGCCCAGCAACTCAATGTGCTCGCCGACGATGTTCGTATAGACGCCGTGAAAACCGGCATGCTCTTTGACACTGACATCATTGAGGTTGTTGCAGCGTGGTTAGACCGAACCAACCCACCCATTGTGGTCCTTGACCCAGTCATGGTTGCCACAAGTGGTGACGCCCTCTTACAACCTGAAGCTGAAGATGCGCTTACCAATGTGGTATCTCAGGCAACGGTCATTACACCGAATATTCCTGAGTTAGCCGTCCTGGCAAGCCGATTAGGTGAACAGGTATCCCCAGCAACAACCATTGATGAAGCCCTTGCTCAAGCGGTGACCGTTGCCAATAGCACTGGCACGTTAGTTGTCGCCAAGGGTGGTCATGTGCCGGGTGGGCAAGTTGTCGATGCCTTGGTGATGCCCGATGGAACCATCACGCAATTCCACGGTCCCCGTGTGGATACGAACAATACCCACGGGACAGGTTGTTCGTTATCATCAGCGATGGCAGCACTCGCGGCGAAAGATGTGATAGACGGTCGTAATCTTGATTGGAAAGCCGTGCTTGCGCGTGCAAAACATTGGATGACGGTTTCGTTATTGGCTGCCGATGAATTATCGGTGGGCAATGGTCACGGCCCTATCCATCATTTTGCGTACCAGTGGGCACAGGCAGGTACCGAGCCACGATTGAACGGTGACCAGCTACTTAGCCTATGGTGGGACCGGATTGGCCAACTCCGCAAAGATATTGATGCCCTGGACTTTGTGCGGGCCTTAGGTGACGGGACACTTGCACAGGAACGCTTTATCACCTACCAAATCCAAGATGCGCTTTACCTCAGCACCTATGCCCGAGTCCTTGCTTCTGCAGCGGCGATAGCGCCAGATCGGTCCGCCCAAGCCTTCTGGGCGAAGGGCGCAAATGAATGTATCGAAGTTGAAATGACCCTCCACGACGCATGGATCCCCGAAGGGTCAGAGAACACCCCGATGGATGCTGTCACCACCGGCTATACCAACCACCTCCTGAGTCGAGCTCAACTGGGGCATTATGGGGAACTCATTGCCGCAATTCTTCCCTGCTATTGGCTTTATCAAGATATTGGCGACCGGCTCACGGCTCATAACCACCCTGACCACACCTTTCACAATTGGTTAACGATGTATGGCGATCCGGCTTTCGCAGAGGCAACACTCCAAGCCAAAACTCTTGTCGTTGATGCCTTGGACGCGGCGAGTGACACTGACCGCAAACGCATGTGGGAAGCCTTTTACGAAAGCTGCATATGGGAATATCGCTTCTTTGATCGATGACAAGGAAGCCTTGCCGTTACCTTATGTGACCCTGTACCGTCAGCTACGCCAAGATGTTGAGCGCATCAAGGATGACCTGGCGGTCTGGGTTCGTCACGACTTCGACCTGCCCGAGTCCGATGGGGAGCACAAAGCGTGTTTCCCCTGGCCGGTTCTTCTTATCCCGACTCAGTACAGAAAAGAGTTCGTATGGTTCGGCGACTTGGGCGAAATACTGGCCGAGCCGTGTTGGCAGCCCAAGACGACTCAGGAGGCCTTGGGTGTGAGCAACCAATTCGGTGTCTGCCATCCCCAAAAGGGCACCCATTTGTGCTGCCACAATCATGCCAAGACCAACCGCTTCACCGTGTAACCAGGTACCGTATCCACAGCGTTGTTCGATGGCGTGGCCTATGGTGTGCCCATAGTTCAAGTGTGCACGGATCCCGTGTTCAAAGGGGTCTTGCACAATGTGATCCACCTTGATTTGCGCACTACGGGCAATCAGTTCGGTGTAGACATCAACCGGCACCCGCACCTCGCCAGCAAGGGATTGCGCGTAGGTGGTGAGTAAATCAGCGATACGTACATCAGCGATATACGCATATTTAGCCATTTCACCCAACCCCGCTCGGCGTTGTCGCCCATCGAGGGTGGCCAATACCATCGGGTCGATAATAACTGCGGCTGGTTGGTGGAAGGCTCCCACAAGGTTTTTGCCGGCGGTAAGGTTTATCCCGGTTTTCCCACCAATGGATGAATCGACCATGGCGAGGACTGTCGTTGGTACCTGTATTACCGGCATCCCACGGTTGTAGGTTGCCCCAGCAAACCCGGCCATATCTCCGATAACGCCTCCACCAATCGCAACCAACTGGTCTTGACGTCCAGCAGCAATCGTTGCCAGCGATTCCCAAATCGTGGTCACCTGCTCAATGGTTTTATTCGCTTCACCGTCATCAATAATGATTGTGTGGAGTTCACGGTCAGCCAATCCTGCAGCGATCTTCTGCCCATACTGGTGGTGCAAATAGGCGTTCGTAACCGTGATGACCTTACCTGCCTGGTCAGGCAAATACGCTCCAAGGCGTTGTATTGCGCCGGATTCAACAGTGATTGTGTGCTCGTGACCGGCAAGGGGAACGTGAATCGTTGTCATGGGTGTTTAGGAGGACGGTGGCCAATGATACGTAGAATCTCGGTGATAACGGCTTCTCCGCTTTGTCCGCCATCCACACGAATAATGTGATGAGCCGCACTTCGATACGCCTCGTCACGGGCATCACGCAGATCATTGACGCGCCGGTGCAGTTCATCCGCACTTGTTGCGTCAGCTAATAGAGGCCGGTGTGCACGACTCACACGGCTTCCCATACGCCCCACGAGAATGTCAGGTTCTACATCAAGCCAAAAAATGGTCCCGTTTTTGCGTAAGACTGCGGTGTTAGCTTTGTTTAATACGGTGCCACCACCAACCGCGATAACTTGACCGCGTTGTTGACAAATCCGACTAACTGTTTCAGCTTCGGCTCGCCGAAACCCGTCTTCACCGTCTTGGGCAAAGATCTCTGCGATGGTTTTACCAGTGTCAACCTCAACCTGGGCGTCAGTGTCGATGAATGGGCGACCTAGACGTTTTGCGAGGCGTAAGCCAGTGGTGCTTTTTCCGGCTCCCATGAGGCCGATCAGCACAAGGTTTGCTGGTGCAGCGTTGCCACTCATGGTTCTATTGTGAATCAGTTTGTATCGCCGTGTTGGATTGGGGAGGAGCCGCTGCACCAAAACGGTCTTGATGATCACCACGTCCACCTTCCGGGGTGAGGTAGTGACCACCCGCTACGGGGTCTCCTTGGACAACCGTGGTGGCTTGCCCGCGTGGTCGCCACGTGGTGGACCTATAGGCAGCCAAATTACGTTTAACTTCGTCCAGGCTATCCCCACCGGTCTTTTCGAGTAGGAACGTGGCGAGGGTTTGAGCGACGACAGCTTCACACACCACACCGGCACGGGGAACGGCGCACACATCGGATCGCTGGGTGACGGCCTGTGCGGCCTCTCCGGTTGCTAAGTCAACGGTGGGGAGTGGGCGCATCAAACTGGCCAATGGTTTCATGTGGGCTTGGACAGCCAGTACGCCGCCAGTGCTCATTCCCCCTTCGACCCCACCGGCGCGTTGGCCTTCGCGGTTCACCACCCAAGGCCGATCAGGATCAGGCATCATCGCATCGTGGGCCATACTGCCAGGCACCGTAGCTACCGCTTGGCCGAGCCCAAACCCAATGGCTTTCATCGCTTGGATACTCATCAGACCTCCGGCGATTGCGGCATCAAGTTTGCGGTCGGCATGAACGTGGCTCCCTAGTCCGATGGGGAGGCCATAGGCCAGTACTTCAACGGTGCCACCCACCGTGTCAAGGTTCGCTTTGGCCTGTTCGATACGCTCAATCATTGCCTGTGCGGTCGGTGGGTGAATACAGCGAACGCTATCTGCATCAATCACCGATAGGTCGTCGGGGGTGGGTATCGGCACATCATCAGGAATGGACACTCCCCCAATGGTGCGCACGTGGCTGAGGACCTCAATCCCAACTTCGTGTAAGAGTTTGCGCGCAAAATATGCCAGAGCAACCCGCATCGCGGTTTCTCGGGCACTGGCCCGTTCGAGAATGTCACGGACATCATCACGGTCATATTTCACTACCCCGACAAGGTCAGCATGGCCGGGTCGTGGCCGGGTCAGCATGGCACCGCGGCCAGTTTGATGGAGTGCCTCCAGGTCTTCTGGGGTATCAACACCCATGGCATCGACCCATTTCGGCCATTCGGTATTGTGAATGACCACGGCGATGGGGCTGCCTAGCGTTTGACCGTGACGGACCCCACCTAAGATGTCAAATTGGTCTTGTTCAAAGACCATACGAGGGCTTGCCCCATACCCCAATCGACGGCGAGCGAGTGCGACGGCCAGTTCATCACGGTTAACGGGGACACCAGCCGGCATCCCTTCAAGAATGCCGACAAGGGCAGGCCCGTGACTTTCTCCTGCTGTCAATACCCGCATTGCCTAGGCCTCCTCCGTTGTGACTGGAACGCCTAGGGTAGCTGATGGGGCTATTTGTCGATGACCTGACCGGCGCAGATACTGAACCGGCTATCACCAAACAGCATCGTGGCACAGTCTTTACCGTCAGTTGTTTGGACACTCAGCAACTTGAATCGTTGGGCGAATTGTTCACCAACGCTCGGGTTGTAGTCCACCCCATTCACGGTTACGACCGCTTTGTTCGCCGGGTCAACGGACTGCAACCGAACCCGTGTGGCGCCTACTTCAACCTGGCCACCGGCACCAGTGCCAGCACTATTTGACGTGCCGTTATTGGAACCAGTTCCACCTGGAGAAACGGGTACCGCTGACGGACTTGCCGAGTTGCTCGCACCCGGTGCAGCAGGGACCGCTGTGGGTGTACCGGTACCAGGGCGACTTGGTACCGGCGAACGGCCATCACTTGATGGTGGCGTGATCGCAGCGGGAGGCAGCGTAGGACGGTTCAACCCGTCACTTCCACCTTGGCTGGTATTTGATCCACCATCAAACTGGTCACGGGCACCACCACGTTCACCTTCTTCACCCTGGCGGATGAGCTGTTCAAAGGGGTTTCGGGAGGTGTACACCTCAAAGGTTTCTGGTAATACCTGGCCACTCTGGTCCCCTTCTGCTGGTGTCCCATCTAGTGGGGCATCAGGAGACGCAGTTGCGCCATCGCCTTGTCCGTCAGCCGGAACGTCGCTAGCGCTGGCACCGTCGGTGGGTGCCAAGGTCACTTCAGCGCTCGGTGCTTGGGCAACATCGTTAGCGCCTGTCGTCTGTGGCGCCAGAACAAACGTGTAGAGGGCGTAGATGGCGGCACCGAGAATAGCCAGCCCACCCACAATCAAGATAACTGGGGATACTGAACGATTGTCATCAGCCATTACTGACCTCCCGCATCAGGAGTTGGCGGTGTGGCCGGTGCACCAGATTCACCGGGTGCTGGTGTTGCGCCATCAGAGGGTGAGGCACTCGGCTCAGGTGTCGGGATACCGTTATTCGCATTATCAGAGCCTTCGGGACGGTAGAAATACATCACGGATTCCATGCCCATGCTCATCGTCTCCCCACCAGTGGACTCATCGCTCTGGGGGCTGAGATTCACGCTCTGGGTGATCATGGCACGTCCAAGTTGAAACTCGATACGGCGCAAAAAGTCGATGAGGCGGAAGTAGTCGCCTTTCACAGTCGTTGAGACGGTCATCTCAGAGAGTTGCAACCCGTTATAGGGTTCTGCACCTTCCACATCGGCCGGTGCACCAAAACTCAAGTCTGTTACCTCAACGGAGGCGCTGTCGGCCACACCTTGCATACTCGCCAAGAACCCGGGCTGGTCTGGGCCGTCGGGTAAGAAGGAGGAAATACGGTTGAGCTGGGCGCGGGTGCGCACCTGGTTGGCTTGAAGGTCCTTTAACATGCTGATTTCAGCTTGCAAGGTGGCTTCTTGCTGTTGCAGATTTTGTTGCTCACTCGATAGGTCAGCTTGTTCTTGTAGCTGTGGTCCGATAAAGAAGAAGTAGGTTGCAAAGCCAACAAGGATGACCAGTGCCAGCGTGATTAAGGGTGCCTTGACATTCATGGCTTATTCCCCTGTCTCCGGTAGACCGTTACGGTAACGCCCAGTTAACGCCGCGGGGCCAATCTTGATATTGGTGGAGAACTGGCTCTTGGTGAGCTCCTCAACGGTGGTTGATGCTGAGCCAGCCAATACCCCTTCAGCCTTGGTGGCACTAGTTGAGGACAAAAAGACATCGGAGTACGAGAGCACTTCATCAAAACGGGCGAGGACAGATTCCACACCAGGGCTGTACTTTTCGATGGAGTAGCCCTCGATGCTGATATCCCCTATGGAGATAGGGGGCTTGGGCGGTTCGTTGGGATCAGGCGTTGCCCCTTCACTGGGTACCACGCTCGGATCATTACTCGTGCTCACCGCGTAGGCGGCTGCCGGTTCGATGTTCGCTGAGAACCCTTCCAGGGTTGCGGTTGCCGGCACCGTCATTGATAAATCGTTGAGCATACGTGCCCATGACACTTCACTGGACATGACGAGCTTGAGGTTGTCGTTGGCGTTCGCCAAGCGGTCAGCCTGTGCCTTGAACTCATTCAGCGCCGTCACCTGAGACTGCAGGGTATCCACGCGTACTTTTTGGGCGTCACGTTCAGCAATCATTTCTTGGGTATGACGCCAAACGAGAGCTGATCCTAACGCCATCGCCGAGATGCAGAGGGTGCCTGCGATAATACTGATCTGGAGCACCCGCTTAGAGCGTCGAGCATCAGCATAACGCGGCGGAAGGAGAATAACCCCAACGCTGGTTGGGCCAACTGGGACCGTGTGTTTTTTCCGGCCAAGGGAAAACCGTGTCGTGGTTTCTTCGGACGGCTGGCTGGGTGACTGATCAGGTGCATCGTCACCTTTGGGTTTGCGCAAAGAGAAAGCCATTAGTTCACCGGCGCACTCGTCAGCCCGACTGCCAGCGGCAAGAAGGGGTCGGCCGCCGAGAGGGTGGCCTGGTCAGCTAAGACATGCGAAGTATCCAACAAGTTAAGGGTACTGCCATACATCACGTTCAGGTTGATTTGACGTGCAAGGGTGTCGCCTAACCCAATCATCAGGGCACCTCCACCACTCAGCACAATGTCGGCGAGTTCAACGGCATTTCCAGATGTGCGATAGAAATTGATGGAGTTCTGGATCTCATCACTAAAGGCGAGTAGATGATTTTGAATGATGCGCCCAAACTGCCCATTGGGGTCAACCTGTTCCATCTTCAACCGTTCAGCCTGCTCTGGATTTAATGATCCAGTATCGGCAAGTGCATCCGTGATTGTCTGTCCACCCATCATGATCGTGCGTACGAATCGTGGAAGCCCACCGCTCACCACCACCACGAGTGTCAATGTGGCTCCAACGTGGACCAACACGTGCCCAGGGGTCCGCGGCGGGGCACTCCCCGTGGCATCGTAGGGCACCGTTTGGTTTGCCATGATGTCAAAATCAAGTTGGGCAAGGCCATTGGCATAGGCCCGTGTGAGCGCAAAGCCATCCAAGTCAACAGCCGCTGGAATGAGGCCCGCAAACTCAATCACATCGGTGAGCTGGTCAACATAGTCACGGGCCACCGCCACGAGAAGGCCGTTCATCGCAACGCCTTGTTCGGTCGCCGTTGTACCCAGGTACTGATAATCCATATAGGTATCTTCGGGTGCCATCGGCAAGGATTCGCGGGCATGGAGAGCCAGGTTCGCTTTGATCTGATCGAGTGGCATCTCCGGCAAATTCAATGCACGGGTGACCACTTGCTGGCTCGCTACCCCCACGGCGGCACGCGATGAAGAAAAGGCTTGTTGCTCCCATAATTGCCGGACCGCATCGGAGACGATTTGTATGTCTAAAATCTTGCCCTCGGCACACACCCCGGCAGGTAGGCGAACCTGGCCCAGTCGCAGGAGCGACGGAACCGGACCAGTGTGGTCAATCTCTACGGCTCGAACGGCGGTGGCGCCAATATCTAAGCCAATAAGTGTTTTAGCCAAAATGCCTGTCTTTATGGTTCGAGTTGTGGTTTAGGGAGAGCATAGAAGATGCCCGGTTATATGTCGTGCACCTTAAGCAGAACTTGAGGGTTTATTGTAATTGCACCCAGCCCGGTCCACTTACATTTAATGCCGCCTCACAGCCTTCTTCTGGAATCCAGTGTGAAATACTGCCCGTAATATGCGTATATTCAACATGTTGATTTGGGACATGTTTTGATTCTAAACAGAAGTTATAGCCCAAACGCCCCGGTTCTGCCTTATACCAGGCCGTGAGATTTTCTGAACGGAATGGGTCTTCTTGGGTAAAGTTGACCGTCTCATCAGTTGAGGCTGCGGGATCACCATAGGCGATAGATCGCGGATACAAGCCTCGATACTTCGTACTATTTGCCACCACCGCAACCATCAAGTTATGGGCGGCACTCATCACCTCAGCTTGACGCGCCCGTGACCGCTGGTGAAGAAACACAGGCGTCGAAATAACGGCCAAAATGCCAATAATTAAAATCACTACCAGGATCTCAATTAGCGTATAGCCATGTTCCGTTTGCATAACAGTTCCAATAAAAGATAAGGACAGCACTTCTGTGCTGTCCTTATCGGTTCCTTAAAGCCAACCTTTAGGGTTGGAAATACTCCGACTACTTACAACCATTAAGTGCTGTGGCATCAGCGGGAGCTGCACCCAAAGCAGTTGGGCTTGGCTGAATGCCACCCTTCTGGGAGTCATAGATGTATTCCTTGGGGGTGTTGTACAGCTTGGACGCGGCACAGACCTTGAACTCACCAGGGTTGGTAGCGTCAGCCTTGTAGGCGACGACAACGTCGGTGGCCTTGTAGGCCTTGGCAACTTCAGCTTGCAGACCCGGTGATGGAGACGCTGCATTAGCAGGGATAACCGTGCCATCAGACGGCGCCTTACCACCATTGGCGGTTGTTTCGGCGGCCACGTTCACGGCAACGTTGCGGGCAGCCGTTTCAGCAGCAGCATCCCAGGCGCGTGAACGCTGGCTCAAGAAGGCCGGGATTGCAATAGCGCTCAAGATGCCAATAATCAAGATGACAACCAACAGCTCGATGAGCGTAAAGCCGTCTTCATCCTTGAATTCGTGTTTCATAATTGTCCTTTATAAGTACGGGGTTGTGATGGGCCATCCTGGCCCGTTCACGCCTTGCCGGTGCAAGTGCTAGGCATGTCTACGGCAGACGTGTCAAGAGCTTGAGCATAATTTTTTGTGAATAATAGGTTCGCTCAAATCCCTTGAAATCTACGGATTATACTGGTGGTCGGCGCTCAAGTGAGCATCCCCGCCTACTTCAGCAAATCCTGTCAATCGATATGCAGTCACGCTCAATCCGGTAAATCCGGGTGGGAGGCTGCGCTCAAGGCGCGTGTCGTTGATGTAGGAGGCGTTGAGCCCGTGCATCTTGACCTCCCCTGCTGCGGTCTCATAATCAATGTGCAACAGAGGAGCATACCTGCTGAACACCGCTCCTGTCACCGTTGCCGCAATCGCACCAGAACTGGACGGCCCCGTAACGGTGACTGGCCGATCATGCATCAGGGGATTCTCAAGTAAGAACGCACCCGTTTCTGCCACGATCACCCCATCAAACAACGGCATGGTCAGCCAACTTTGTTTGGTTGGGATCGTGGTTCGGTCAACCGAGGAACTCGCTGGTCCTAACGCATCGGGCATATTGAGCCAGCCACGCAACTCAGCGTTGGACCACGGCCCCTGGTTATTCTCAAAGGCGCTTCTCCCCCGTGGTTTCAATTCATTGAGTTGAACCGGCAGGATAAACGGGGTACGGGGATAGCGGTAATACCGTTCGTTGGGGCGATTCTTGGCGTTACGAAAGGGGGGGTTATAAATGAATACGTTGCGCTGGGCCACAAGCCCCAGCTCATCATCGCTATTGGACGGAATCGCGTTTGTCGCCATATCTCGGTCGCTATAGCGAATACCGCCGGTCAAATAGATATTGTCCTCAGCGGTAAAGGTTTTGCGCTTTGCTGCTAACCCCTCAATAAATAGATCACCATTGCGGCAGTCATAGGGTGAAAGCTCTGTTCCAAGTAAGGGGTCACTATCATCACGGTTTGCGGGAAACCCAACACCCGTGTAGTTGCCCCAGCCATCGTTATCGCCTATGACTCGACTCTCACAGTCACGCTGTGGTGGAATGCGCTCAACCACAAAGATCGCATCGGTGGGCACATTGGTTAGCCGAACCCACGTGGTGGGATGGGTGGGGGTCAGCAACTGCCCGGCATTGGCTTCAGCAAACATCACGTCAGGCCGGGTGAGGTCGCGCAGACGCCCGTAGAACTGGTCAGCTACCTGGGCACACCACGGCGCACTGCCCTGATTAAAAGCGGCAGGGGTGTGCGGACTCCGCACGTACACATCATCACCGTGAAGGACCACTTGGGTGGATCCCATGAAGCGGCACACCTGCTCAGGCTTGGCGGTCCGTCGCAACTCTTTGAACTGGGCCGGTGGTGAGGTACGCCCACCATCCGTGGGCAGCAAGCTAAGAAACGTTTGTCGCCCCTGGGCACGCGCAGCATCTTGATTGTAGGTGCGAGGTTTCCGTGAATGAGTGCCAAAGTCAATCTTGCTGGCCGCAACCGAATCATTTGCAGTACCACCAACGATTTCCAATGATTGCGTGATCAGTGGCCAATCCGATATGCCGGTTCGCTGGCTTTGCGCGCTCCCAAAGAGGCCTTGCGTGCCATGTACCGTGAAGGGTGCCCCGGTAACAAGGTCACCAGAAACCCGGTCAAACCGATTCATATAGGGGCGAAAACAGTTCATCCACCGTTGTCGCTGAGGGATTTGGCTCTGGTTATCACACTGGGTTTCATAGTCAGATAAGGACAAATACCCACCAGCAGCGTTCACCGCCATCTGCCCTTGGGCGTCTCCTGACTGACGAAATTGGTCGATATAGGCGTAGCCTGCCGCATTGGTATATGGCCGTTCAACGGCGAGGGCCACACTCCCCTTTGACTTGCGTGAAATACGGTACTCAACCGAACGAAAAATGGTGGCGTGCGCATTAGCACGACCGGTCACCCTGAAAATAACGCCGGTAGGATCGCTCCGTAACACATCGTAGGTAAATTGTTCATCGTTCCGATCTGAAACCCGAACCCACTGCGCAAAAGCTGACTGTTTGACAATTTCAGGGAACTGCGGTGATGATAGGGCGTTCCGATCAAGGAGCGGTTTTGTTTTGGCTGCGTTCCACTCATCGAACTGGGCGTAGGCATTCAACCGATTCATAAAATCGTTGGCACCGGCCTCTACCGCTGAGTAGGACTTCGTTCGTTGTGTAGAAATATCATTTGACCGTATGGCAAATCGCGCAATGCCAATAAGCATCAAACTCACAGCCGAGAAAAGGACCATCGCACCGAGCACGAGGGGCAGACTCATACCCCGTTCATCAGGCCGTTGAGCACTCCTCGGCCCATACCGCCTAGCGCACACGCCCATATTGGGTCTCCCAACAGGTATTTTTCCAATTCGTGGTACGTTCACCCGTGACGGGGTCATTGGGCTGTATCTGCTCCATCAAACGAACCCACGCCCCAGCATGGCGAGCCTGCTTGGAGCGAACATTGTCCTTGCCTTTGCTATAGAGCTGCACTTGAAGTCCAACGATGGATTTTCGGCCTTCAACCGTTTGCAGTTCCTTATTCGTTAACGACGCAAAGCAGTTACCATACGGATTCTTAGGGTCAAAATCATAATCCCACTTGTAATAGCGGAAAATGTAGTACCCAGGGAGCAGGTTGCTGTAAATAACATGCTCTTTGCCTGTATCGGGATCGACCTGATAGAGCACCCCTTTACGGGCGCGATAATGCACCCAGTGGGGGGCTTGTCCAAACCCAGAGCTCCCATAGGTTAAGAACTTAATTTCTGACGCATTCGCAATTGCCAGATGCGGGTCGTCAGGCCGATCAGGATTAACCGTTGCACCGCGAATATTGGTTGAAATAACGTCGAGCGCATACTTAGCGCCAGCAGAGTCTTCGGCATGCTCAGCAATGCGGGTATAGATATTGCCAACCGTAATAAATGAGGTAAACACCAACACGCCAACAATAGAAGTGATCGCAATCACCACGAGCAATTCAACGAGCGTGAACCCACGATCAGCTATCTCAGGTTGGTTGATCCCCTGGGGACTTTGCTGTGAACGTAATTTATGAACAGATGGCGCACCCGTACTGCTCGTCAATCTACTCATTCCAGGGCACACCCTTCAAGGACTGGGCCACGAGGTTCACCGATGTAATATCCCACATTCAACTGATTTCGTTGAAACCAGTCGAGATAATTGTTGCCTGCGCGATATCCACTCAGGGTGTATACACCTCTAAGATCAAAGAGTTCATGTCGTTCGGCGCCGGCGCGAATGCACTCTTTTTCACCTTGGGCATTAATGCAGCTCAGCGAACAACTCGACCGTGCACGCATTGCGGTTTGCCCGGCCTCATTCACCTCAGTCATGGTTGGGGCATAAAAGTCATAGGTGTAGAGCCCATACGGAAAGGCAACCAGGAGTTGTTCCGAATAACCACGCAGGTTGGTACGTGAAAGCCACCCAAGGTGGAATGGCGGGGTATCGGTACACCCACTAAAGTCACGCTTATTCTCGCTCCGTAATTGATGGCTCCCAAACCGGGCATCGTCACCGATGTCATAAATATTTTTGACGACAACGGAATACGTCGAGTTGTAATCGAACAGTCGCTCTGGTCGATCCACCCCGTCTATAGCAGCAGGCCACATCGGGAGACGAAGGATAAAGGGAAGATCAGGCTTCCAGTTCGCCTCCGTATTTCCATCGACGGTTTTGATAGCCCCGTGCCGGTCACTTCCAGACATAATGCAAGACCCAACAACAAGGCGTTGCGCTACCCCACGTTTGGGGCGAGGCAATTCAACAATCGGCCAGTCGGCTTCTTCAACATAGGCATACTCACTCGCATGAAAATCTCCATCAGCCCATGTCGCTAATGGGCGAATGGTTTGCCTTGTCCCCTGCTGCTCGACAAGAGAAATAGGAATGGTATCAGGTAGCAAATAGTTGAAATGGACAGTCTCACCCAGTACATCATCCCATTTCGGCTTACATTGCATGTAATACTGCCATTTATTGCTGGAATCTAACAAGATCTCTTCAGCATGCGTGAGATACCCCTTATTCTGAAGTTCTGCACGCCCCTCCTCACCACGGCGGGCAATACGATCAATGCTCTCAATACCACGGTGTTCACCAACACGAATTGGTGTACGCATACGCAACAACCGTGGCTGCACGCAGTCAGCATGGGTGGCCCCCACCATTTGAGGAATGACCATGACCTGCCGCTTCGGCGTTAAGTCATATTCCACCAATCGGTTGCCACCAGGTACCAACGTGACATTTCCAAAGTAATCACTTTTTTGCGACAGTGTTTCAGTGAAGTTCTTAGTTACAAATGTAATTGGGACCTCTGGTTCATTTATACCGATAAAGGTGACACAGCCCTTTTTAGTTAAACCAGCCTGTTCTGTTGCAGTGCCCTTTCGCAATACAACGCGGATAGGCCCAGATTCTGCTTCTTTATACGGTGTGCGATTGATTCCGTCATAAACGTTAAACTTCACCGTCAAACTTGATTCCGTCACAATTGAATCGTCATCACGGCTTAAGAGGAAACTCGTGGTGTAACGGTCTCGACTTTCCTTGTGTGAGGGTGTCACCGTGACGGTCACCTTAATTAAGTCCGACGCCGACGTATGTTTCCCGATAACGGTGTCACACGCATCGCGCAACTCATAAATATTGCTCACCGGCTCAATTTCACGTTCTATTCGATAGGCACGGCCATCACCCCATGCCAACCGGTAATCGCGCTTCCGCTTCACCTTACCGTTGGAATCAAAGGCCCAACGACTGACCGGCACGGTCAATAAACGCTCAATCGAATCTTGCGCAATGGTGGCTGCGGTAATCCCTGCATCACTCCGAATAACCTGCCGAACACTAGTGACGACAACGGTGGCAACCATCGAAAGCACGATTGACAAAATCACCATTGACACCACAACTTCCATGAGGCTAATCCCAGCCTCATGGGGCATTGCCTTTGAGCGGCGAACCAACGTCTACCCCCTGTTCCATGCATTGAGATCCAATTGTCAACCAACGCAGGCGCAGATGGATTGGCCTCTCAACCATCCAACACGCCTACTTATCAGTCATCGGATGTTTCAGGGCAAAGATAAGACTTTAGTTAGTTTTATTTGGAAATGAGGCGTGTATCACTTTGGATCAAGGTGATCTGAGAATACTTCCGCATAGTTTGTCAGCCGATAGGCGGAGTCATTATGCCCGGAGAATCCTGGAGGGAGACGCTTCGTGAATCGGTCATCAAAGATGTACCGATGGGTCAGCCCGTACACCTCCACACCGCCATTGCGAGTATTTCGATCCAAGTGCATAACCGGTGAATACCGTGAATACACGCTCCCCGTCACCGTGACCTGCATCGGTTTCTCTCCACTTGAATACACAGCTGGCCTGCTTTCAAGGCTGTTCATATTCTCTAAAAAGAACGAGCCCTGCTCCGCAATGATGGCTGCGTCATAATACGGTAAGGCAAGCCAATATGGCTGGTCAGGTACTTTGACCAGCGTGGGATCTGCAAGAATATCACCAGGTTTGGTGGGCATTCGTTTCCAATCCGCAGGAAAGCTGTAGGTCCCTTGCCCGCCCCGGTCATTTCCGTTAATGTCCTTTTCCCGCGTCGGCAATGCGTAGGGTGTACGTGGCATTTTGCCACAGAGCCCACACCCACTCCCCTGTGGAGGATTGGGGTTATAAATAATGACATTGCGTTGGGCTAACAGACCAAGAAAGTCATCTGAGTTAGCGGGGAGGGAATTGTCATTTTGCCGGTCGGTATAGCGAATGCCTCCGGTCAAATAAATATTGTCCTCTGCCGCGAAGGTCCTGCGGAAGGCGGTGGCTCCTTCAATAAAAAGGTCACCATTCGCACAGTTGTAGTTCCGTTGTTGACCAGGTTCACCAGAAGATACCGAAGGTGGACCGCCGGGGAATCCCAAGCCATTTGACTTACCCGCCGGATTGGCCCCTTCAAGTGCACTGGCATTGCAGGAACCTACGGCGTGCTTGATGATAAACAATGCGTCATTCGGTAAGCCGTCAAATTTAACCCACGAGCTTTCATCCATCGGTCGGAGATAGCCCCCAGCTCGAATCTTATCTTTAGTAATATCTGGTCCTTGTGTTCGTTTAGTACGATCACGCAATAGCGGTGTCTTATTTTTGCACCACTCATTCGCCCGATCATTAAACGTCGGTGGGGTGTGTGGACTCCTTACATAGATCTCATCACCATATAAGATGACCTGAGTAGCTCCTGCAAACTTACAGGTATCGTAGATATCTTCTGAACTACTTACTTCAATATAGTTTGCCGACGGAGACCCAATCGTTTCGTCATACGGGAAGTAAGTTACCTTCTTACGACCCCGCATCGCTGCAGCCTCTAAGTCACCGTAATAGTTAAACTTACGGTCCTCAAAATTAGAAGGGTGTGTGAAACGATCCTTTTGACTATTAAAAATAGTGATTGATCCAGATACTTTGGGATACTCATTGATATCTGTTACTTTATTCAAAAATGACTTATAGCCATGAATCGTAAACGGGGCACCGGTGATATAATTACCTTCGACCATGTCCACGCCATTCCAATAGGGGCGCCAACAGTCATACCAACGGCTGATACCTTCTTGGCCGCAATAGTGGTCATACTCTGAAACGGTATATCGACGGCCAGAACGATTGGTACCCATCCACCCTTGGGGATGGTGGGAAGTGTTATCCAATTTTGCCTGCTGGGCATAGGCATCAACACTTGCATACCCGTACACGGCGGTGTACGCCACAGCACTGTCACTATTACGTGAAACACGATACTCGACCGAACGCTTGAGCCCATTCTGGTTACTCGAGCGACCCGTTGAACGAATAATTAGACCGTTGTTGTTACCAATAACGTTATAGGTGTATTGACCATTGGATGAGCCTTTTACATCCACCCACCGGGCCAACGCAGAGTCTTTAACAATGCTAGGCAGTGACTTGGCCTTTGCGGGGTTATTGCGGAACGTTGCGGTACGATCTGCCGTCCAACTGTCGAACGAAGCATAGGCATTGAGACGGTTGACGTAGTCCTGGGCACCGGCTTCGGCAGCCGCAAGTGCCTCAGTACGCTGCAATGCATAATCACTGTGCCGAACAGAAATGACGGCAACACCAATCAACAACGTGATCATCACCGAAAAGAGCAACATGGCTCCCAAGACCAACGGCAAGCTGATCCCGCTCTCATCACGCTTAATTGTCATCGAAAATCTCCCAGCAGCCACGCGGCCAACCTTTAATTAATGCACCTGTTTCGGGGTCTTTCGGATCAATAAACTCTCCAATACGAACCCACTTCGTATGTTCTTGTGGTTCCTGAAGTTTACTGTTCGTTTTATCATGCAAATGGAAACTAATTTTTATGCCCGCGATTGCATCTCGGGCATGAATTCCAATCCGGCCATCGTTATCTAAAACAACTTCACCATTTTCCAGAGTTGGTTTGACTGCAAATTCATGTGCTTCAATTTTTCTGAAACACTTATTTGAACCACCGTACTTCTTTGGATCAGCCCAGGTGTAATATTCAAATATTTCATTATCTAAAATACCATCAATTACCATACGAGATTGAGCAGTTTTATCTGTAACAATGGTGTCACCGGGATAGCGAACTTGGCGCAATTCATCGTTAATAAGTTGGTAGGACATGAGTATCGGCTTATTCGAGAGACCAACGCCACTATGTGTAAAAAAGACAATGCCACTTGGTGATGCACTGACAATACGGCCTAAACCAGCATTATTAGGGACAGCACCACGCACATTGAGCGATATTTCGTCAAGTGCTTGTTGACCACTCACGAATTCTTCGGTGCGCTCAGTCACTCTGGTCACGATGTTGCCCACCATAATGACTGTCGCGAGGACAAGGCCGCCAATGATGGACGCAATAAGCATCGTGACCATCAGCTCGGTGAGGGTTAACCCATCCTCACCGGCTGCAATGTTATTCCTCTGGGATGATTGAGTTGGACGCTTCATCATGATCTAGTCGTCATAGTCGTCGTAATAGCCGTTCCGACGGTTCTGATCGTTGTAGTCCTCATCACTGACGGGGTTACCAAACTCGTCGCATATGTACTCGACACCGCCATAGTCATTCTCTCTCCAGCAACGGGAAGGATCGTAGCCTTGCCCACCACCAGGGTTTCGCCCACCACCGGAGTTACCACCACCAGGGTTACGCCCACCACCGGAGTTACCACCACCAGGGTTACGCCCACCACCGGAGTTACCACCACCAGGGTTACGCCCACCACCGGAGTTACCACCACCGGAGTTACCACCACCAGCGCGTGGATCCGTTACCCCAGGGTTACCCGGCTTCTTGTCATCATGGGGGTTGTAACCATCTCTGGTGTAGTCACGATCATCTTCACTTTCCTTACCTCGCCCCAATGGGCAGTGGCGGAAGTCACCTGTATGGGCCTCGCAGGCATCCAAAATAGGCCCGCGTGGTAAGGGGTTGCGATTTCGGCGGATTGAAGTCCACTCATAGAAGTAACGTAAATAGCCGCCTCCGTATTTTTTCGACGCTCCCCAAAAGTCAGGGTCACGTTCCCAAAGTTTCGGCCGATACGGGACTCGAACATCCGTTTGGAATACGGTTATTTCCGGACCACCAGACACAATGCACGTCCGTGACCCGGCGTACCTGTCGGAACGTTTTTGGGGGTAGCACGTATTCCGTGTTTTGGTGACCTTCAGCTTTTGATCATTCAACTCCTGTTCATCTGGAGCAAAAATTGCGTAGGTAAATAGACCGTAGGGCAACGCCATACGTATCTGCATGTAGTTATTGTCTAGATCTACGCCTTGTAACCAGCCCACATCAAAGACAGGCGTATCTTGGCACCCGCTATACCAGTCTTCGTAGACGCCTTGGATGCGCCGATCTCCCCAGTCACGATCCTGCAATCCACTATCTTTCAGGTTTTTAATCACCAGGGGTAGATAGCCTTCAAGATCTGGATCCAAGACCTTAGGTTTGTACCAGCCTTCAAGTGGGATATTCCACATAGGAACCTTGACGATTTCTGGACTGCCGTTGGAAGCACTCGCAATCGTGGCACTAGAAACCGTGGTAATAGCACCATTTTCCTGTGATTTATTCATCAGACAAGATCCCACCATGATGTGGTGGTCACGCCGACTCTTAATATCACTATCAAACCCAAGGATGGGCCATTCACCTTCTTCAAGCCACGGCATACCGGGGACCGGAGCAAATGACGTTTCTGACCAGAACCCTAACGGGCGAACGCGATCACTCCTTGAAGCTTTCGTATCGACCTCTGAAATAGGAATAGTGTCAGGAAGGAGATACCAATAACTAAAATCTTCTGATCGATTGCTCTTACTCCGTTGACAGACCATGTAGTACTGCGGACGCTGAGCAGATACTAGGCGGCTTCTATCTGCTGCCGTGCGGTCACGCTCGTTTTTCGCCCCTATTTGTGAAACCTTTTCTTGACTCATGCGTGCGATATCACTTAGTGACTTCACTGCACGATTCTGAGGCGCAGCAATCGGCGTATTCATTTTGATTAGACGAGGAACAGCGCATTGTTCACGTAACGTACCCTGAATATCGGGTACCACCTGAATCTGAGCTGCTTTCTGTAATTCAAACTTCAATTCACGGTTACCACCGGAAATCAGATTGACTCGGCCCGAATACCGTGTTTTGTCATATGAAGTGAGACGATACCCATTTAAACGAAACTGAATAAGTGGAGATTTCCCGTCAATTTCCAAGAAGGTGATACACCCAGTTTTAGTGTCACCAGCATGCTTATGGGTTACTACACGACCATTATTAGCTAAAAACTTATCCTCAACATCAATATGAATCGGGCCACCATCTCGCTGCTCGTCATAGGGGCGTTTACCGCCCTTACCGTCAACGATTTCGAATCGAACGGTGACCGACGATTTCAAGAATGATGCATTCCCATCACGGGTAATAAACGTTGTTGTCGTATATTCATCCTGGTAAGGGCCGGTATCAGTTGACACTGTTAGCGTCAGGCGAACCATGTCAGCTTCTGAGACGCGGTGGCCAACTACCGCAGGGCAGGTGTCTTTAATATCTAAATTACTTTTGACTTTATCGAGCTCACGTTTGACGGTGTATGTCAACCCGTCAGTCCAGGTGATATGTTCAGTAATGCTGGGTTTTAGGTTGTTATTTGAGTCAAAGCCCCACTCTTTCACCGGAACAGCGATGAGGCGGTCAATCTGCTCTTGTGCAATGAGCGCGGCGTTTGAGGTGGCTTCACTCCGCGCAACTGTACGCAAACTATTGGCAATCAAACTTGCCACCATTGCCGTAACAATGGACAAAATGACCATTGATACGACAACTTCGATGAGGCTGATCCCAGCTTCACTATCCCGTTGATTACCTAGTCTTCTCACGGTTTAAACTCTTAACCTTGTAGCTGATTCATAAGTGTGAACATTGGCAAATACATACCCACAACCATCGTCCCGACGATACCGCCAAGGACTACGATCATGAGTGGTTCGAGGGCGCTTGCCATGTTGTCTGCAATCGTGTCAACTTCTTCGTCGTAGTAGTCAGCAACTTTTTCCAACATGATGTCGCTATTCCCGGTTTCTTCGCCAACGGCCATCATTTGCACCATCATCTGAGGGAACCATTGATTACCGACCAAACGACTACTCACTGATTCACCTTCACGAACTGCCTGGATGACAGGTTCGAGTGCATCTTCAATAACGGGTTGTCCCAGCGTTTCTTTAGTAATGTCTAGTGCTGTGACCACAGCTACGCCCGCGCGGAGCAAACTGCCGAAGTTACGGCTGAACCGCGCGATAGCAACCTTTTGCAAGAGCGGTCCAAACACCGGAATACTCAGAAAAATAGGGCTAACGATTTCACGATACCGGTCTGTTTTACGCACTTTTGAGTGGATAAATCCCAGGATAACGAGCACAAGGATGACCCAGATTCCCTTGGTGCGGAGTACATCACTCGCTGCGACCATCATGCGCGTCAGGAGGGGGAGCTGGCCACCAACCATATCGAAGAGACTTTGGAACTGGGGTACCACAAAAATCAACATGGCACCCGTTAACAAAATACTGAGAACGAGTACCACAATCGGATAGGTCATGGCCCCCGTTACTTTGCGTTTCAGCGCAAGTTCCTTTTCCATAGTGTCGGCAACACGTAGCAGCACTTCATCAAGCTGACCGGCGACCTCACCGGCTTGGGTCATGGACACAAAGAGCGGGGGGAACTCTTTGTGTTTGCCCATCGCCTGACTCAACGTTTGTCCTCCGCGAACATCAGCCCCAACGTCGTTGAGCACATCACGAAGTTTTGGGTTGGTTGTCTGGGCGGACATGATATTGAGGGCACGCACGATAGGGAGACCACTGTTAATCATCGTGGCGAATTGGCGACAAAAAACGCTCAGGTCTTTTAACCCCACCCGCTGCAAGAACCCAAGATTGATTTCTGTCTGGGCGAGACTGGCTTTCTTTTCCTCAAGGGAAACAGGTCGATAGCCAAGTTCAATGAGTTTTTCACTTACGGCAGCCTGATTTGGCCCCGACATGGAGCCCTTCTTTTGTTGACCGTTCGGGTCAAGTACGACATACGTGAAGGTTTTCGTTGTTGCTGCCATCGTTATTCCTCTTAGTGCAACTTAAGGTCTTCAGGACTGTGTGCGCGTGCCTTTGCGTCATCCATAGAAATCTGGTGTTCACGAACTAAACGAGCCAAACTCTGGTCCATGCTCACCATGCCATAACGGGCCCCGCTGGCGATAGCGGAGAACATCTGGTACGTCTTATTTTCGCGAATAAGGTTGCGAATCGCACTCGTGGCTACCATCACTTCGGCTGCGACCACGCGCCCTTTACCGTCGGTCTTGCGAACCAACTGCTGACAGACAATGCCTTGGAGTGTGTTACTCAACATCACTCGAATCTGGTCTTGCTGATCGGGTGGGAACACGTCGATGATACGGTCAACACTCTGGGGTGCGTCCTGGGTGTGCAATGTGCCAAATACCAGGTGGCCGGTTTCAGCCGCAGTTAAGCAGAGCTGAATGGTCTCAAGGTCACGAAGCTCGCCTACCAGAATCACGTCAGGGTCCTGACGCAAAACGTGTTTCAATGCGGCCTTGAAACTCTTGGTATCCAACCCCAATTCACGTTGATTGACGACCGCTTTCTTGTGGTTATGCAAGAATTCAATCGGGTCTTCAATTGTCATGATGTGAAGGGGTTTCTTCTCATTGATCATGTCAATCATTGCAGCCAGCGTTGTGGACTTACCCGAACCGGTAGCTCCAGTGACCAGAATAAGGCCACGGTGGAGGTTCGTGAACTCCTTCACCGACTCAGGTAACCCAAGGGTGTCAAAGTTGGGAACAACAGAGGGAATCGTACGCATAACTGCGCCGATTGAAGCTCGCTGCTGGAACACGTTGACACGGAAGCGACCGATATTGTCCTCAGCGTGGGCAAAGTCTAATTCCAACTGGTCTTCAAACGCAGCGCGTTGCCAGGGCCGCATGATGTTGTACAACACCGCTCGTAACGTCTGGTCAGTTAACACGTTCAACCCTGGAACTGGCGTGAGTTCAGAGTGCAAGCGGATAACTGGTGGACGTCCCGCCGTGAGGTGCAAGTCAGATGCACCTAAATCAACAAGATGCTTTAAGAGCTTCGGAAAGTTCTGTGGAGTTAAATTCACGCCTTGGGGCGATGGATTCTCCTGATTATTAGCAAATTTTGGAGGTGTAAAAGAACTCATACGTGTCCTAAGGTAGAGAGTCATTCCTGTATCGGTTACTTAGGACTGATTGTGAGTCTTATTTACGTCCAAGTGCCCTTTGCATTACGCCTGGTGGTGGCTGATGGGTAAACCACCGTTCAAATGCAGCCTCCGCCTGAGCTACCAGCATGCCTGTCCCATCTACTGCTTTGCCACCAGAATCACGCGCAGTAATGAGAAACGGACTATTTCCTTCATAGTTCAAGTCCAAGGCAATACGTCCTGGCCCCAATCCCATGTACTCAGCATCTAAGGACTCCCCATTTCGACCGAGCGGCGTCGCGTTAATAACGACACGTGGTTTGCCGTGCTTCGTTGGTGGCTGCCCACCGAATAGGCATGCCAGTTGCATGATGGCCTTGGCCCGATCTGGACGCCTGGCGACACAGGTGACCATGGCCCCTAACCGCCCTGCAGCCACGGCAGCGGCTCGTGCAGCGCCACCCGCGCCGATAATCTCAACCCAATCTTCTGCTTGAACCCGCAATTGGGTAAGTACGGTCTGGAGCCCAATAGCGTCGGTATTGTCAGCCCACAATTGCCCGTTATCCCAAAACAGTGTGTTGGCCGCCCCGACCCCACGGGCTTCTTCTGTTTGGGCATCAGCAAAGGAAAGGACAACCCCTTTATGCGGAATCGTGACATTTAACCCCCACATACCGATGGCGACCAGACCCTCAAGGGCAAGCTCAATACGGTCTGGAGGAACCGAAAATGCGAGGTAAACCGCATCAACACCGGCTGCTTCAATCGCGGCTGAGTGGATGACTGGGCTCAGGCTGTGGGCGACAGGAAACCCAACGAGCCCAGTCAGCCGGGTCTGCGCAGTGGTCACTGCTGCGCCGGTGCTTCTGTGGGTGCCGGCGGTGCTGCCTTCTCACGTTCGTTCATCAAACGACGAAGATTTGCCACATTTTGTTGGTGTTCTTCAAAGGAGGTCGAAAACGCATGCGTTCCTGCATTCAAGTCATTGACGACGTAATAGAAGAACGGCGTATCTGCCGGTGCTGCCGCTGCTTGCAAACTTGCTTTACCAACATTGGCGATAGGCGTAGGTGGCAACCCATCATTCGTGTACGTGCTCCATGCGCTTGAGAACTCATAGTCCGCATTCGTCAGGCGTGTGGGTCGATTACCAGTTGCCCGTGCGATCGCATACACAACTGTGGCATCTATTTGGAGGCGCATCGGTTTATTTAGGCGATTCCGGATGACCCCAGAAACAACCGGGCGTTCAGCATCCACCGCAGTTTCTTTCTCAACCAAACTGGCAATGATAAGTGTCTTATACAGGTCAAGGCCAGGAGCGGCACCGGCAGATTCCACCTGTTTAACGGACTCATCGACAAAGTGCTGGAGGACTTCTTCTGCCGTGTCCTCGGTATAGATCTGGTAGGTGTCTGGCCAGATAAAGCCTTCGAGTCGCTGAGCATCTGCAGGCAAATCGGTGGGCACCCATTCAGGTAGCTTCACGTTTGCCGCTGCCGCTTGATATTGCTCGGCGGTGTAGGGTGAACCGGGAGTTTGCCCCATCCGGTGGAAAATCTGGCCAGCGCTTAATCCCTCAGGAATCGTAAGTGCCCACGTTTTAACTTCTTTGCCTTCGGGTTTGGCCGTGATCACATCAAGGATCTCAGACACAGTCATTCCGCCGGCCAACTTGTAGGTACCTGGCTGGATCTGGTTCGCGCGACCATCTGCACGCGCCTCGTTTGAAAACGTAAAACTATTTCCAACAAGACCCGCATCGGCCAAAATCGTGCCGACCTCGGCAACCCCTTGCTGCTCAGGAATAACGACTTCTGTGGTAATTCCGCGACCAAGGGTGCCCGCGGTGCTCTGGGTCAAAAAGTCATGGAGCCACCAGGTACCGCCACCTAAGACTAGGACGAGTACCGCAATGGTCACCCATGAGCCAACACTTAACCCACGACGGCGAGGGATTTCTTCGTAGTAATACTCGTATTCGTCTTCGTAGACGTCATCCTCATCAGGTTCAAGTGGCAAATAGCGCTCTTCAAAGTCACGCGCATTGCTCGCTTGCTGTTTAACTTCGGCTTCACGAGCTTTCCGCTGGTCCTCAGCAAGGCGTGTTTGAGTGAGGCGGTCATCCTCTGAGCGTTTCGATGGTCGTGCAGGCTCACGCTCACCTTCAGCTTCACGAGCAAGGCGAGCACTCTGGCGTTCCAAGAACGCCTCATAATCAGCGCTAGCTTTCGACTTACGGAACCGCCAACGAGATTGGTCGCCTCCGTCAGAGGGTGATCCCATAGTGTTACTACCCTTCACCTGTGTGTGATTGTTCTAACCAGGAAGCCAAAATAACCTGTGCAGCCGCCATATCACGCTCACCACTTGCCCGTTTAGCCCGTTGTTTTTTCGCAGAAAGTCGAGGACGGTCACGTGGTCCACGGTCGGCTTGCCGACTTGAAAACCGTTCATCCATGAGTTCTACGTGTACATCAGGGCCCATTAAACCCTGGAGCTTATCGGCCAAGTCCCGCGCCGCCAAACTTGCTGGGGTTTCTTCACCTGAAAGACCCCGTGGCCACCCCACGATAATGGTGCGAACCTGCTGATCTTGTGCAATTTTGGCGATCGCTTGGGGGGCGTCGTCACCGCCAGGTACAACGGCATGGCCCGTGGCAACAAGACGATCAGGATCGCTCAAGGCAATCCCAAGTCGGACCGTGCCAGGATCAATACCCATAACACGGCCAGGGCGATCAGCGATCACGACCATTTAGGCTCCGGCGTTTGCCAAGCGATGTTGGGCTTCGTTAACAGCAGCGCTGATGGCTTCATCAAGTTTTGCCCCATTCTTTCCACCAGCTTGAGCAACTGGACCTCGGCCACCTGCGCCGCCCCCAACAATCTGGGCACCAGGACGTAGCACTTCAGCCGCATGGACACCGGCATCAACCAAATCATCGCTGACTGCGGCAAGGAGCATCGCTTTCCCGTCTTCACTCATCGTGCCAACAATGGCAACCCCCGATGAAAGTTTGGAGATGACACCCGTGGCGAGTGAACGCATTGTCTCATGGTCAGCAGCTTCAAGCACTGTTTGCACAATCGTTGCGCCTTCTCCATTCGCCAGCGTGACTGACACACCATTGGCGATGAGTTGATCAATCCTGCTCAAGACACTCGATTGACGAAGGGCCGCCATCTGCTTTTCAAGCGCCGCTAAGCGTTGCAACATTTCGGCAATCCGTTCGGGAGCTTGGGCCAGGGGTACCTTCAACTGCTTGGCAACTTGATCGGCGATTAGTGCTTCAGTACTTAATTGACTAAAGGCGTCCGTGCCGGTGAGCGCTTCAATGCGGCGCACATTATTCGCAATAGAGCCTTCGCTCAGAATTGTAAATAAGCCAATCTCGCTAACGGAATGAACGTGGGTACCGCCACAGAGTTCAAAACTGTAATCACCGATGCGTACAACCCGAACCTGGTCACCGTATTTTTCACCAAAGAGTGCAGTAGCCCCAGCTTTACGCGCCTCCTCTTGGCTCATAATGTCTGTTTCTACCGTGTCATTAGCAATGATCCGTTCATTGACCATCGCCTGAATGGCAGTCAGCTGCTCACGGTCAACCGATGAAAAATGAGGGAAGTCAAAACGGAAACGGCCCTGATCGATGGCGCTACCAGCCTGAGTGGCATGGTCACCGAGTACCTGTTTGATGGTGGCATGCAGAATATGGGTTGCGGTATGGCCTCGAGAAATACTGCTACGCCGTTTCGTGTCGATTGCAGCATGGACATCATCACGAACCCGTAGCGTGCCCGCTTCCACCACACCGTGATGCCAAATCAACCCGTCAGCTGGACTCGTCGTGTCGGTAACCCGAAAACGACCATTCGGGGTTGTGATAACCCCGTGGTCACCGAGCTGCCCACCACCCATGGCATAGAACGGTGTGCTCGCGAGCACAATGGTGACCTCAGCACCTTCCTCAACTTCTCCAAGAAGGTCATCGCCAGCAATGATGGCTGAGAGCTGGGAATCAGCTTCAGTGACATCACGCAAAAACTCGTTGAATCCCGATGTAGAAGCCACACGCTTGGCAATATCGGTTGTGCCAGCGATACGCTGATCCTTTGTGGCGGCTCGCGCCCGAGCACGCTGTGCCTCCATATGTTCTGCAAACGCATCACGGTCTAACGTCAGCCCGGCTTCTTCAGCGATTTCTACCGTAAGATCAACCGGGAATCCATAGGTATCGTGCAACGTAAATGCACTTTCTGCATTTAATGCTGTTTCACCTGACGCCTTGGTCCGTTCAATCTCGGTATTGAGCATCGTCAAACCACTTTGAAGGGTGCGAGAGAAGGTGTCCTCCTCAGCTTGGGCAACCCGGGTAATCAGTTCTGCCTGTTTCTTTAAATCTGGCCACGGCGTACCCAGCGTATCGATCACACTCGCCATCATGGGCGTCATCATCTGCCCATCAAAGCCAAGATGGCGTGCGCTCCGCACAATGCGACGGAGCAACCGTCGCAACACATATCCGCGCCCTTCGTTAGACGGCAATACCCCATCAGAGATCAGGAAGGCACTTGCGCGTGAATGTTCAGCAATAACTCTGAGTGCAACGTCTATCTCATAACCTTCTTGGGATTCTTCTTCAGCACCGTGGTAGCGACATGCCGTAAGGTCAATGGCCGTATCCAACATGGGGCGAAGTAAATCGGTTTCGTACACGTTCGCCACATCTTGTTTCAACATCGCCACACGCTCTAATCCAGCGCCCGTATCAACACTGGGTGCTGGGAGATTGCCAACAATGACATCGGTACCGTAGAGCTCTGGATCCCCACCATCGCTGCGTTCATATTGCATGAACACGAGGTTCCAAAACTCGATATACCGATTCTCATCTACCTCCGGGCCACCTTCGGCACCGTGGTCAGGTCCGCGGTCGTAATACAACTCAGTACACGGCCCGCAAGGACCGGCCCCACCTGTTGACCAGAAATTATCGGCTGGCCCCATACGAACAAGACGTTCTTTCGGTAAGTCGGTGCTGTTGAGCCAAATCTCAGCGGCCTCATCATCCTCTTTGAAAACACTCACCCAAATCCGTTCAGGCTCAAATCCCCAGCCGCCCTCTTCCAGTGGTTTGGTTGAGAGCTCCCATGCCCATGGGATTACTTCACGTTTGAAATAGTCACCAAAGGAGAAGTTTCCGAGCATTTCAAAAAAGGTGAGGTGACGGGTTGTCCGTCCAACATTCTCAATATCGTTTGTGCGGATACACTTTTGGGTTGTTGTCAGGCGGGTGTGGGGTGGTTTTGCTTCACCGAGGAAATACGGTTTGAACGGAACCATACCAGCGACATTTAATAACAGAGTGGGGTCTGAAGGAATCAGACTTGCACTAGGTAAAACCCGATGATCGTGTGCTCGGAAGAACTCCAAAAAATTAGAGCGGACCGCTTCTGAGGATGTTGATGACGATGTCATTAGGGCTCTTCCTTTTCTTGCTCGTGGTTTTACACGGGTACCTACGATACCCGTTGCGCCTTTGAAGGTATGCATTCACGAGGCAGGGAACTTGTATGCTCAACCTATGAGTACAGTCTTCACAAAAATTATTAACCGAGAGTTGCCTGGCCGATTTATCTATGAAGATGACGTCTGTGTCGTGTTTCTCACGATTGAACCACTGACACCGGGCCATTGTTTGGTCGTGCCACGCGCTGAAATCCCAACCTGGCTTGAGTTAGATGACCCGACTCGTAACCACCTCTTTGCAGTCGCCCAACGGATGGGCCGCGCCGTAACGACCGCATTTGGTTCCCCGATGGCTGCACTGATCATTGCCGGCTTCGATGTACCCCATACCCACCTTCATGTTGTTGGCGCAGCCAATGCTGACCAGTTGCATTTTGCCCACGCAACCAATCCAGGTGATGCAGCATTAGACGATGCCGCTGAGCGCCTCCGTGCTGCACTTGAGCAACTCCCCTAGTCCGTGTAGCACCCTTACGAACAGGCCCAACGGCCGACGCTATCCGACTGGTCGTTGAGATCTGTCACCTTGCTCGCCTTACCCTAACCGGCCAAGATGCCAGGCACCGAGTGCTGCTGCGGTAACCCCTGCCGTTTCGGTTCTCAAAATCTGTGGCCCCAACCTGGCCGGAGTCATGTTGCTCATCTCAACTTCTTGAGCGGTTAGCCCGCCTTCAGGACCGATAAGGAACACAAGATCGCCCACATCATGGCTGTCTAAGACGACACTCAGTGGTGTTGTGGCTTCTTCCCACAACACAATACCGGGCATATCGGTGGGTATCGAGCCTATCGGCGACACAGTCATCATCCACGCGCGACGGCTCTGTTCAGTTGCGCTATTCGCAATTGCTTGCCATCGGGTTACCAGCATTTGTGCTTTATTGGCATCAAGTTTTCGGTCGCATCGATCAGTCAGAATGGGATAAAACTGATCAACCCCTAGTTCGCAAGCCCGCCGTATAACCTCATCAAGTTTTTTCCCTTTGGGAATAGCCTGTACCAAGCTCAACAGCCACGGCCACCGTGTTTGGGTCCAGGTTTGTTCAACCACAACATGTACGTGCATGTTACTCAGCGACTGCACACGGGTTTGAGCTATATGACCACACCCGTCAGTTAAGCTGATGGGTTGTCCGGCACGGCTTCGTAACACCTGCGCGAGATGCTTAGATGCTTCACGACCAAGATGTACTACACCTGACTCAGCCTGGGCTGGCCAGTCAGGCACAATCAGATGGTGCCCAACTGTTGGGATCGGTTGATCTGCCGATAGCGGACTAGTCACCGGTGAAGGCATCCTTAATCCGGTCAAAGAACCCACGAGTTACGTGCTTAGCAGGATTAACATCTTCACCACGTCGTTTAGCAATACCTTCAAGTGCTTCACGATCTTCAGGGCTCAAATCCCGTGGGGTTTCAATCAGGCAGTGAACATGAAGGTCGCCACGCTCACTTGAACCGAACCGAGGCATTCCCTTGCCCTTCACCACCAGTTCACGCCCAAATTGTGTACCGGCAGGAATCTCAACGGGAACCTGTTCACCATCGAGCATCGTCACGTCTGTCGTTGACCCTAAGGCGGCAGGAATCATGCCAATACGCAATTCCATATGGAGGTCATCACCTTCACGCTGGAATGTGTTGTGACCGCTCACCCCAACGCGGACGTACAAATCCCCATTTGCCGCGCCTCGACGGCCGGACTCACCGCGGCCTTCAACTCGCAGTCGTTGCCCTGATGCAATACCAGCGGGAATACGAACCTTAATCTGTTCGTCTTTAACAACACGGCCTTCCCCGTCACACACCGGACAAGGATCTGAAATGACCGCCCCGTCTCCGCGACAGGTTGGGCAAATCCCTTGGGTCATCATTTGCCCAAATAGGCTATTGCGTACTTGTTGGACAACACCGCTGCCATCACAGGTTGGGCATGTCACAGGATCCTGTTTTGACTCGCTGCCAGTTCCCTCACACACATCACAGGTACGCCCAAGCCGCACATCTACCTTGCGTTCCACACCTCGGAAGGCTTCTTCGAGGCTGATAACGGTGTCAACAATCGCATCACGGCCTTCATTGACCGGCCCACGACGCCCACGTCCACCCATGCCAGGCTGGGCGCCAAAGAGCATAGAGATCAGGTCGTTAATATCGCCCATACCGGCACCGGCGAAGGGATCTCCGCCCATACCGCCCATACCACCCATCGGGCCACGTGGGTCACCGTATTGGTCATAGTTCGCGCGAGCCTGTGGGTTTTTAAGGACCTCATAGGCGGCTTGTAATTCTTTAAACGCATCTTCATCACCACCTGTATCGGGGTGAAGTTCTCGGCTTTTCTTGCGATACGCCTTTTTTAATTCCTCTTCGGTTGCGTCTTGAGACACACCCAAAATGGCATATAAATCTGCAGCCAACGTGATTTTCCTTTAGATACGTTCGAGTAGTTATGCAGGTTGATTATCGGAGCTTGAACCCGTCATGGAGCCAATGGCGTCACTCAGGACATCAGCAACAACTTCTACGGCATCCAGAGTGGCACTATAATCCATTCGCGTTGGCCCCAATATCCCTAAATGACCCTCACACGAGTCAGTAGCTTCATATTTTGTAGCTACAACAGCGTAGGGCGCTAGCTCCCGTAACGGGAGTTCCTCTCCAATTCGCACGGCTGGGTCAGCATCATTGAGTGCGTCATGGAGTACTTGCAAAATTGATACCTGCTCTTCAAGGGTTTCATACACCCGTTTAAAATGGTCGAGTTGCCCGTACGGATCAGCTTCCATTAATAATGACTGGCCGCCCACATACAGCGTTTGTGGTTGTGATTCATTTGATGCTTGCCACGACTCGGCAAGCTGGCTCAGCAACTCCGCAAGCTCTGAAGGGGCGCCAGGGATTAATCCGGTAATCGCACTTGGAGCGTCTGCGGCACATAAGCCAACAACAGCCATATTCACGACATGTCCAGATCGCGCAACCTCGTCACTCCCGATTGGGGCGGCCAGTTTGAGCATCCGCTTCGTTACTCTACCGGTGTCTGCAATGATGACGGCCAGAACCTGTTCAGGGCCGAGCGCAACGAGTTCTACGTGCTTAATCAGGGAGCGGTGGAATGACGGCGCCACCACAAGGCTGGCAAAACGGGTCAGTCTGCTCAGCGCACTGGTTGCCCGCTTTAATAAATCATCAAGGTCAGTTGCCCCACCAAGCATGTGGGTTAAGGCGGCTCGTTGGTCATCACTAATCACTAGCGGCTCTTTGTGATGCGTTCGCCGTGCAGAGAGGGCATCAACAAACCAACGGTAACCCTTGTCGGTGGGGATACGCCCGGCACTGATATGCGGATGGTCGATATACCCAGCTTCTTCAAGGGCAGCCATATCGTTCCGAACCGTGGCCGCGCTCACCCCGAGCCCGGTTTCTTCAACAATCGTCCGGCTTCCCACTGGTGCGCCTGAACGCACATGGGCTGCAATAATGCCCAACAATACGACCGCCTGACGTTCGGATAGTTGGGGCAAATTCGGAGACTGAGTACCTGTCATAGCCTCCAATGCTGCCATGCGTGTGGCCAAGTACCCATTTGTTCCTTGCCTTTCTCAAGATAAGGCATCAAATCTTTTGTATTCCACCATCACGTATGATTAATTATAGAGGCACTAAAAATATACCCCTTTTATCTATAGTAAATTACTTAATATCTACCATGGAGACTATATAATGGCATCTATACCATACGCTGACTATGGATTACTATTCATTGGTATTATCTCAGCCATAACAGCCTTTATCCAGTGGCGCGAGCAGAAACATAGGAATTCTATCGAATTGGCTTCCGGCCTAACGGCCTGGTGGGCTAAAAGCTGTAGTAATGAAGGCGATCTATGGGGTGTTATTATATATAATGCAACGTCGCTTTCGTTCTACGATATCGAGATTAAAGCGAGCGGGAATTTCAATCCCAATGCAAAGCCTATACAAATTCAGGCTATACCACCTGGTCGTTTCTATATTGAAGGCAAGCATGAGAGTGATACATACGATTGGGGATTTCCTAAAGAAATTAGAGATTATGCTCATAGCAACTATGAAGCTATAGTATGTTCAAAAAATCATACTATTAGACAAATGAGATATAGCGATTTTACTAATAAAAAATGGATTTGGAGTCCTGAACGAGGTATTACTTCATCTTAGTAAAGATTGCTTGCAAGGAATAAAAAGATCTCTTAAATGAGGGCACGCACAATGCCATCAACTTGGTTGAAATGAGTCGGAGGAACATGAATCATTTCACCTTGGTCGATTAGTAGCCCGGACGTATACAAGGCCTGCAGTTGTGCTGCGTCTAATGGCTCAACACGTGTTTTTGCAACACCCTCCACGGTACGCAACCCCATCATCAAGGCTTCAAGGCGCAGTGCATCAGCATCAAGTTGCTCACTCCCCCCTTCAGGTGACTGATGTTGGGCAATCGCCTTCAAATAGCGGTCAATAGAGCGAGTATTCCACCATCGCCGATTGCCAAGAGCTCCGGTCGCTCCTACCCCTGCGGCGAGCCAGTCATCACCGTGCCAATAGGCGAGGTTATGACGACAACGGTTATACGGGGTACGTGCCCAATTACTCACTTCGTAATGGTCCCAGTCACTAAGCAGTTCAGCAGTCACGGCTAAGCGTTCGCCCTGGAGATCCTCATCAGGGATGAGTTGGGGATTGATTTTCGCTCGTCGCCCATACGGAGTGGCTGGCTCCACGGTTAGCGCATAGGCACTGAGATGGTCAGGGCCAAGATCAAGGGCGGTCTGTAGGCTGCCAGCCCAACTCTCCACCGTTTCACCTGGGGTGCCAAAGATAAGATCCAAGCTCACTTGCGCGATGTTGGCATCACGTACGTGCGTAACCGCTTGGGCTACTTGCCCGGGACGATGCCAGCGACCCAACAGATCAAGCACCATCGGGTCAAAACTCTGTGCCCCCATGCTCACCCGATTAATCCCGTGGTCTGCGAGACAGTTGGCGGTTATTGCCGTCACGGTTTCAGGGTTAGCTTCAATCGTCCATTCCGCATCTGGCGCCCATTGGAATGCGGTGCTAATCGTGTCAAGCATCTCGGCTAAGTGCGTCGGCTCAAGCAGGGTGGGGGTACCGCCCCCGATAAACAAGGTGTGCAGGGTGTGGCCCTCCCACACTTGTCCAATACGGCGTAACTCCGTGCATAAGGCATCGACATAGTCAGCCATTTGATCGTCACGGCCAGCAAAGGTAGTGAAATCACAATAGTCACACCGTTTCGCACAAAACGGCACGTGAACATACAGCCCCCGTGGAGTTCCAACGGGCATACCCCGACTAATCCCCCACTGATAGCGCGGCAACAAAGGCTTCTTGGGGAACCTCAACGGTGCCCACACTTTTCATACGCTTTTTACCGGCTTTCTGCTTTTCAAGTAGTTTGCGCTTACGACTCACATCACCGCCATAACATTTGGCCAACACATCCTTGCGACGTGCCTTGACCGTTTCACGACTAATGATCTTTGACCCGATCGCTGCCTGGATAGGCACATCGAAGAGCTGGCGTGGAATCAATTCACGGAGACGGCCCACCATGCCTTTGCCATATTCATAGGCTTTGTCACGGTGCACAATTGAACTAAACGCATCCACGGTTTCGCCATTGAGCAAAATATCGACCTTCACCAGGTTTGCCGCTTTGGGTTCTGCCGGCTCGTAGTCCAGTGACGCATAGCCACGGGTGGAGCTCTTTAGCTTGTCAAAGAAATCGAACACAATTTCAGCGAGAGGCAGGTTGTAGCGAATCTCAACGCGCGTTTCGGTCAGATAATCCATTTTCAGCATCGTGCCGCGCCGACCTTCACATAACTGCATCACTGCCCCGACAAACTCACTCGGCGTATAAATCATGGCGTTGACAGTCGGTTCAACGATTGAGCTGATAAACCCAGCGTCAGGGAACTCAGCAGGGTTGGAGACGTGGAGCACCCCATTATTGGTGGTGGTTACGTCGTAAGCCACACTTGGGGCGGTTGCCACAAGCGGAATATTGTATTCACGGTCCAAGCGTTCAGTGATGATTTCCATGTGCAATAGCCCAAGGAAACCAGCACGGAACCCGAACCCTAGTGCTGCTGAGGTTTCTGGTTCAAAATTAAAACTCGCATCATTCACTTGAATCTTTTCCAAAGCATCACGAAGCTCTGGAAAATCTGCGCTATCAACGGGATAGAGCCCACAAAAGACCATCGGTGTGGGTTCACGGTATCCAGGCAAAGGTTCTGGGGCTGATTGTTTTCCACCTAAGGTGATCGTGTCACCGACCTTTGCCTCGCCGATCCCCTTGATAGCTGCCGTCAAATAGCCCACTTCACCAGGGCCAAGCTCATTAATGGGCATTGGCTCAGGGCTTGTGACGCCGAGCTCATCAATTGTGCCGGTAAACCCAGTAGCCATCATCTTGATGGCATCGCCGGTGTGGAGGGTGCCGTCCATAACGCGGGCGTACACAATCACCCCGCGGTAGGAATCGAAAATAGAGTCGAAAATAAGGGCGGTGGTTGGCGCATTCGGGTCACCGGTGGGGGCTGGTACTCGACGAACAATTTCTTCGAGCACCTCGGGAACCCCAACCCCGGTTTTGGCACTCACCTTCAAAATATCCTCTGGGTCTCCACCCAAAAGCCCACAAATCTCAGCGGCTACCTCATCAGGGCGTGCCGCAGGCAAGTCAATTTTGTTCAGTACCGGAATGACTTCTAATCCGGCATCGATAGCCAGGTAGAGGTTCGCAATCGTCTGCGCTTCCATCCCTTGTGCGGCATCCACCAGCAAAATGGCCCCTTCACAGGCGTTCATCGCCCGACTCACCTCATAGGAAAAGTCAACGTGACCAGGAGTATCAATGAGGTTCAAGAGGTATTCATTACCGTCGGAGGCGGTGTAGGGCATCCGCACACTTTGAGCCTTAATCGTTATGCCGCGTTCACGTTCAATGTCCATACGGTCTAGGTATTGATCTCGCATCTGGCGCGCATCAACTAGATTGGTAGCTTGCAACATGCGGTCGGCCAATGTGGACTTGCCGTGGTCAACATGGGCAATGATCGCGAAATTACGGATGCGGTCAATAGGGTAAGACATAAGGTCCAATGTTATCGCTTGCGCACAGTGCTACCCTGGCTGGCCTGTCTACACGCCGTTAATCACATCGCAAAGGATTTTGTAGTACCCATGGCAAATATTAAGAGCCAGATGAAGCGTAACCGCCAGACCATCAAGGCGACCCTTCGTAACCGTTCCATCAAGAGCGAGCTGCACACCTACAAGCGCAAGTTCTTGACCGCGCTCGAAGCTGGCGATGTTGATGTAGCCACCGAAGCCCTTCGTGATGTCAGCCGTAAATATGATGTCGCCGTGTCCAAGGGTGTGCTACACAAGCGCACTGCTGCGAATAAGAAGAGCGGTCTTGCTGCCCGGTTGAACAAGTTGACCGCCACCGCCTAGTCGCTGGCTCACCTCGTGTTGACGTGATCAACCACGGGTAGACCTTGAAACCCCGAACCGCCCGGGCAGGGCGGTTTTTGGCGTGTCATCAGCGCAAGATTTCACGATCCGGGTTTGGTACGGCCCACACCGGACTACTTGCAATGCTCAGCACACAGCGTTCTATCGCTGCTTGAGGTCCTAAATCACCGCTCTTAATTTCTACGTCGCAGGCGGCAAGATGACCCACCACCTTTGTCATTTCACCCGGTAAGAACCGCTGACGTATGGCTTGGAATTGTTGAATTTGCCCCCGAGGAACGTACACACCCCCTTCTTTTGGTGAAAGCTGGGTCACAACGGAGATCAGTTGGCGGACCTTATAGGTCAACCCGCCCAAAATGCTAAGTGGTTCATCTCCAGCTTCGAGACACCCCCGCAAGGCTTTCAACGCACCTTCAACATCTCCAGCAAGCATCTGGTCGGCAAGGACAAACACCCCCTTTGACCCGTAACCCACCACAACGTTGGCAACATCTTCACCCGTTACCGTGGGCTGTTGTACTGAGGCGTTGACTTGCGCAACTTTTTCGCCAATCAAATCGACGTTATAACCTGCCGACTCAATAATGGCGTGTACTGCTTCGTCGTTGGCCTGTAAACCGTGGCGAGCGAACTCATCATCAACAAGGCGTTCCCAGGCGGTTGTATCAGTATCTTTGGGGACAGCTAACTCGATAAATCCATCCTGATCCTTAATGGCCTTGACCAGCTTTTTTGATGAAATCGAACCGGTTGTTGTCAATATCAATTCAGCCGCCAAATCACCTGCAAGGATGTCAGCACAGAGCACCCGACCAGCTTCAGCGGACATCGTCTCAGCATTGCGGACGACAAAGACACGTGTTGATCCAAAGAGGTCAGCAGTTCTCAAATCGGGATACGTACCTTCTCGAAGATCGGCGCCGTGGACCTCAGTGAGCGTAACGTCTTGATCATCTTGGCTCAGCGTGGCTATTTGACTGGCTACTTGCCGTTGAATCGGTAACGAGTACGGACTGGTAATAATCCATGCGCGTGCCATGTCGCCTCCTCAATGCGTGTCGGGTAAAGGGTAGCGGCCAGATACCGAGCATCACCGTTGAACGAATATCCGTTATGCACATACCAAGAGAGACGCTACAGTGTGCCCATGTTGACATCGAATCTCCGCAAATGGTGGTGGCTCTCCTAACGGCGAGCCTTGATGTCTTATTGAACAACACTCGCCGGATTGGCGGGTGTGTTTTTGTTGTTGCCCATAGCAGCCCGCTATCTGGATTCAAACCACGCAGAAGCAGGCCCTATGGAATCACCCCCTTACACACTCACCTACCCCGTTGCATACCATGCAGACGGTGGGGCTATTCTTGCGACCCTCGCTGCTCAGCGCGTTATTGCTACCATCGATGGGCGCCCTGCTGATGCGGTATTGCTCGATAGTGCCGATATTGACGCCCGTAATCAACTGACCACAATCGTGATGCTTGAAGCATCACTGCGCGTGACGTGTACTGGATCAGAGGTGGTTGCTGAGGTACTCCCCCATGCTGAATCTGATGGTCAAGCTGGCCTTGATCGTCTTGCTAGCGCACTTCCTGATGCGATACGAGAACGCACCGCAACTACATTGCGACTAAACCTTCCGGTGCGTGGAGACAACCATACGGCCACCAACTATGAAGAACATGAGCGCTTACAAGCGATATCCACGCTTGAGCCGCTCCGTATTTTGGCTAACGCCTCGGTTGACCACCCCCACCTTCCACTTGAAGTCGGTGTGTTTGCCTTTGACTATGTGGCTGCTTTTGAACCGCTTCCTCGTGTAGGAAAGGGGTTGAATACGTGTCCGGATTATTTGTTTTATGACACCCGTATCATGCTGGTGATTGATCACCCAACGAAACAGGCAACGTTGGTAGGGGTATCCCACGACCAAACAGCATTAGCCCTTCGTCTTGATCAAATTGCCAAAGCGTTGACGACCGTCAACAACCGTGTGGGTGTCCAGAAACTTGACCGATCACCCCAAGTCCATACGCGATCCATTGGACATACCAAAGAAATCCATGCAATTCCAACCATTAGTGATACTGATTTTTGCGCTACCGTAACGCAGATGCGCAGCCATATTGAGGCTGGCGATATTTACCAAGTGGTTCCATCTCGCGGATTTACGATGCCATGCCCGGACACCCTTGGGGCGTACCGGATCCTTCGAGACGCCAACCCCAGCCCCTATATGTTTTATCTGGGTACGCCCACATTCGAGCTTGCTGGCGCTTCACCAGAGTCATCACTCCTGTACTCAACTGCACCTGGCAAAGTTGCGATCCGTCCGATAGCGGGAACTAAACCGCGTGGCCTTACCGCAGATGGGTCAGTGGACCACGAACGCGACACTCGACTGGAGTTAGAACTCCGCACTGATGAAAAGGAACTCGCTGAGCACATCATGCTCGTTGACTTGGCTCGGAATGATGTGGCCAGGGTGAGTACACCTGGTACACGACGAGTCAGCGCCCTCATGCGTGTCGACCGGTACTCACGGGTGATGCATTTGGTGTCAGAGGTGACGGGTGAACTGGCAAGTGACCTTGATGCCCTTGATGCCTTTCGCGCCTCAATGACCATGGGCACCTTGACCGGTGCACCGAAATTGCGTGCTGCCGCGCTGATTCGTGAAAGTGAAGGGATACGACGTGGTTCATACGGGGGCGCCGTGGGCTATTTACGTGGTGATGGTGAATTTGATACCTGCATCGTTATCCGTTCTGCCTTCGTTAAGGATGGGATAGCCCTTGTTCAATCCGGTGCTGGGGTGGTGCATTCCTCAGTACCCGAAATGGAAACTGCTGAAACAGTGCACAAAGCACGCGCGGTACTTGAAGCCATTGCCAAGAGCCAAGGGGCTGTACTCGTGATCAACCAAGACGGTGAGTGTTGAGATGCGTATCGTGCTCTTGGATAATTACGACTCATTTGTCTATAACCTTGTTGATCAATGTAGGGTACTGGGGGCAACAACGGCGGTGTACCGCAATAGTGCGCCGCTTAGCCAGGTCCTCGCCGCCCTCGAACCAACTGCCACTGAAGAAGCTGAAGGTATTCGGCCACTACTCTGTGTTTCGCCAGGCCCCGGTCACCCACGTACAGCTGGCACATTAATGGCACTTACCGAAGCCGCGCTGCGCCGTGGGATTCCCTTCCTCGGGATTTGTCTTGGGTTCCAAGGTCTGGTGGAACAATGTGGCGGATCCATCACTCGGATTGAGCCGGTTCATGGACAAGCCGACCGAATCTACCTCACCGCCGCTGGTCGACAAGAGCCAGGGTTCGTATCCCTCGCATGCAGTCACCTTGACGTCGCACGATACCACTCACTTGGTACACGACGGCTTCCCGACTCGCTCGTACCCCTAGCCCATACCGGCGACGATGTTGTGATGGCTGCCAAACATCACACACAACCGGCTATCGGCCTGCAATTTCATCCCGAATCGCTTTTGACTGGGCAAGGCCCAGCACTCTTAACGGCCCTTATTGGTGTGCTCACCGGGGCAATGAACAATGCAAGGAGGCGTACATGAGTACGTTATTACCCGCTGTCCAAGAACGTATCCAGGCGGTTGTTCAAGGTGAACGGCTGAGCCAAATCGAAGCCCATTCAGTTTTTGAGTCGCTCAGTAATGGGTTGGTTCCCGACGTAACGATCTCGGCGTTGCTCGCTGCCCTCCGTGCCCGAGGGGAAACCGCTGCGGAAGTGGCTGGCGCAGCCCAAGCGTTTCGTGCCGCAGCCGTCCCCTTTCCCCATACCGGCTTAGACCTGATTGACATTGTGGGTACCGGCGGAGACGGACATCACACCATCAATATCTCTACCGCTGCCGGTCTTGTTGGAGCCTCAATGGGATTATTTGTCGCCAAACACGGGAACCGCTCCGTGTCCTCACTAACTGGTAGCGCTGATGTCATCACGGCACTGGGTATTCCTATAGAACTTGAACCGGGTAGCGCCGCAGAAGCGGTCAAACAGGACCACTTTTGTTTTCTTTTTGCCCAGCGCTACCACCCGGCAATGCGCTATGTGGCTCCTATCCGCAACATCCTGGCCACCCCAACGGTATTTAACTTATTGGGACCACTCGTTAACCCTGCCCCATTGGCCTATCAAGTCATGGGGGTAGCAAATCCTGAGGTTTTAGACATGATCGCACAAACGCTTGCGTGCCTTGGGCGTAAAAAAGCACTCGTGGTCCACGGCTCCGGGGTTGATGAGATTGCCTTACACGGGCCGACTGAAATACGTGAAATTGACCGCAACGGTATACGCACGTACACGGTGACCCCTGAGTCATTGGGAATGCACACCTGGACCCTTCAAGACCTCGTTGGTGGTGACTCGGCAACGAACGCCCAGGCACTCAACGCGGTATTTGAAGGCAACGGAACGCAAGCCCACAAAGAAACGGTGGCCGTAAACACCGGCGCAATGTTATATACCGCCGGCCAGGCCGCCTCTATAGCAGAAGGTGCGCAAGCAGCGTTGGAACACATTCAGCGCGGTGCGGTCGCTGATCACCTTGCAACTATGAGGAAATAGCTATGTCTACCCCTATCCCTTCATCCCGCGTTCAACCTGAGAATGTACTTAAACAGATTATTGCCACTCGCACGACCCGACTTCCTGAACTTCGTGCACAGTATGGCCATCTTCGTGGCGTACAGCTTCCGCGTTCAACACGATCACTCGAAGCAGCGCTACGCACGCGTTCTGAACAAGGAGCGCCTCGCGCGATTGGCCCCGCCCTCGTTATGGAGTGCAAGTCAGCGTCACCAACCTTGGGCACCATCCGCCAGCACTATGACCCAGCGCGATTGGCCCAACAGTATGCCCCCTATGCGGCGGCCATTAGCGTGCTAACCGAACCTGATCGTTTTGGTGGTACCTTCACCCATCTCACCGCCGTTAGCAAGGTCGTACACCAACCGGTGATTTGTAAAGACTTCATCATCGATCCCATTCAAATTCACGCGGCACGCCATGCCGGGGCAGATGCGGTCCTCCTGATGCTTTCAGTCCTTGATGACACGGCCTACCAACAGTTTTCAGCGCTGGCGTCCGCACTCGGCATGGATGTCTTAACCGAAGTGGGCGATAAAGACCAGCTCAATCGTGCAATCGCACTGGGGAGTCGCATCATCGGCATCAATAATCGTGATTTACGCACCCTCTCAACCGACCTTGGGAAAACAGAAACCTTGGCCCCGCACGTCCCTCAGGGGGTTATTGTGGTTGGGGAATCAGGGATTCGAGACCGTAATGACGTCACGCGACTCACCCCATTCGTTGATGCCCTCCTGGTTGGCTCGCACCTCTCTGGCGCTGATGACCCCGCAACCGCGGCTCGTGACCTCGCCGGAGGGCAACCCTCCATGGGGCCAGACAGCTTGATCCACGATGATGCCATATTGCAGTGGAAACCGCGTTCGAGTGCGCAACTCGGTGACCAAGAACCGCATCAGCATGACCCGTTACGACAAGAACCGGAGCAGAACACCGTGCTACCGGCCTATTTTGGTTCCTTTGGCGGCCAATATGTGCCAGAGTTATTGATCCCTGCCCTGGACGAACTTGAAGCTGCGTTTGTCGACGCCATCGACGACCCGGGATTTATCGCGGAGATCAATGCGCTGTTACATCGGTATTTAGGACGACCCACCCCCGTCACCGAATTACGCAATCTTCCTGGTCATCATCGGGCACGCATTCTGTTAAAACGTGAAGATCTCGTACATGGGGGTGCCCATAAAGGGAATCAAGTACTTGGCCAAGCACTATTAGCCAAGCGCATGGGGAAGAAACGTGTCATAGCCGAAACGGGAGCCGGTCAGCATGGGACTGCTACGGCGATGATATGTGCGCTGTTAGGACTGGAATGCACCATTTATATGGGGGCCACTGATGTGGTCCGCCAAGCCGCCAATGTTGAACGGATGGAGTTGATGGGCGCAACCGTCATTCCCGTCACGGCAGGGTCAGGCACATTAAAAGACGCCGTAAACGAAGCCTTACGGGATTGGACGGCAACGTTTGGTACCAGCCACTATCTACTGGGTACGGCAGCCGGCCCACATCCATTCCCGACAATGGTGCGTGAGTTCCACCGGATTATCTCAACAGAAGCCCGTGCCCAGGTGCTCGCCCATACTGGTCGCCTCCCCGATGCCGTGGTTGCGTGCGTGGGTGGTGGGTCGAATGCGATTGGCACCTTTGCAGAGTTCATTGATGATGCGTCTGTCACCCTCTACGGTGTTGAACCCGCAGGGAAGGGCCTCCATACCGACCACCACGGCGCACCAATTCATGCGGGCAAAACGGGTCTCTTACACGGAACACACTCGTATTTGATGCGCACTGATGATGGCCAAGTGCTTGAATCGTATTCCATTTCTGCAGGACTGGATTATCCGGGGGTTGGTCCTGAACATGCCTGGTTAGCCCAAACAGGCCGTGCCACCTATGTGGGGGTAACCGACGATGAGGCTGTTGCAGCATTCTGTGCGCTTGCTCGCCATGAAGGCATCATCCCTGCCCTCGAATCATCCCACGCCCTTGCCCATGCGTTCCACCTCGCTGACGCGGCGCCTGACAGCCAAGACCCTCCGGTCATTCTTGTGTGTTTATCTGGCCGTGGCGATAAGGACCTCGACCATGTGCGCGACTATCTCGGCGGTTCGTTTAGCGATGATGGTGCTGTTGCCAGAGCGGCTGAACTCGTTGACCACGCCCGTGCATATCCTCACGGCTCATCGTCAATCCCTTCTTCGGCTGACCAACCCACAACGATGTAAAAGAGGTTCCTATGTCTCGTTATCCTGACTGTTTTAACCGGTTGGCCAAGCGCCAAGAAGGAGCATTGGTGCCCTTCACGATGGTTGGAGACCCCGACATCGAAGGAAGTTTGGCCGTTATTGATGCCCTCGTAGCGGGTGGTGCTGACGCTTTAGAACTTGGTATCCCCTTTTCTGATCCTGTAGCCGATGGCCCAGTTATTCAATCAGCGCATATTCGTGCGTTAGCTGCCGGTACCACGGCGTCAAGTGCATTTACGCTGCTGGGCACCATACGTTCTCGGTATCCTGACATACCAATCGGATTGTTGGTATACGCCAACTTGGTACACAGTTTGGGGTTGGCCACCTTTTATGAGATGTGTGCAACTGTAGGTGTTGACTCGGTCCTCATTCCCGATGTTCCGATTAGAGAGTCTGCTCCATTTACAAACGCGGCTCGCAATGCAGGGATTGATCCGGTGTATATCGCACCCCCTTCAGCAACCCAACCCACGCTCGACGCCGTGGCAACCGCAACACACGGCTATGTGTATGCCGTCTCCCGAGTAGGCGTTACCGGCACCGACCAAGAAGCTGAAACCACCGACCTTCCGAAGATTGTTGCGGGGCTTCGCACAGCTGCGTCGGCACCTATTTTGCTTGGGTTTGGTATCTCCCAACCCACCCATGTTCGAGCGGCGCTGGTAGCCGGTGCTGATGGGGCGATCACCGGTAGTGCCGTGGTGAAGATCATTGAATCTCATGTAGCGGTTTGGGAACAGGAGCCAACGACTGCGCAGGTGCAATCCTTACAGCAAGAGCTAGAAGCCTTTATTGCTTCAATGAAAGCAGCTACACACCGCCCAGAACTCGTTTCACCATAAGGCCCCAGCGGGCGACTCGGTGTTATAAGGCAACGGTGCACGTTCCATCGCGGTCGGTGCGATGTACACGCATGGCCTGTAACTGGTTGAGTACCGCGTGATGAGGATGACCGTACGGGTTGTCCTTCCCACAACTGATGATGGCCAGACTGGCTCCACAGTGTTCAAGAAAGCCTGGTGCGTTGGTATCCCCACCGTGATGGGGCACTTTGAGCACATCACATGATGACGAGCTGGTGTCCATGGCCCACTGGGCCTGAGCTTCAGCGTCACCGGTGGCGAGAACACGTACCCCAGACGGGCCAGTAATGCGCAAGACCACGGAAGCGTCATTGGGTTCGAGACCTTGATCGGTGCGCGAGGGGTGGAGTACCTCTACCGTCACGTGCCCAACGATGATGCGATCCCCTTTGGCAATCTCGGTGAGGGGCACCTGATGGGCAGCCACAATCGCTCGGATATCAATCGTGCGCGGCGCCTCAGCTTCAACATGTGCTGGGCTTGCCATGACCTGTGTACATCGCGTTGATCGTAATACGGCGTCTAACCCACCGGTATGATCAGTGTGGGCGTGGGTGATGATAACGGCATTCAGTTCAGCGATCTGTAATCGGCGAAGATGCTGACGAATGATCTCACCGTCCGGGCCCGTGTCGATCATGATCCACCCACTGGTTGGGTCACCCACTAAGAGCGCATCACCTTGACCGACGTCTAAGACGATGAATTGAGCCTGGCTGGGGAGCCGATGGGTGAGTATGAGCCCAGAAAACCACCGGACCGCAATGAGGATTGCCACCGTGTTGAGCACAAACTGCCCTCTAGAGATTATTGGTCCGCGGTAGGCACCGCTGGCCAGTTGTAGGGCAATCCATCGTGTCAGCAGACGGTTGAGGATCAGTACACCAACACTGAAGGCCGCAATTGTATTAACCAGGATAAAGAAATCAGCTCGGTTCGGATCAGCAAACCAATGCGCTATACCAAGTACAACCCGTATGGGATACGAGGTTGCTTGAGCAAGCCAAGTAGCCACGTCGTCGTTAATCGTGGCCAGCACCGTTGTCCCTACGGCCCCCCATTGGGCAAGGGTGGCCACTGGTGCAGCGATAACATTCGCCCATGGGCTTGCCGGTTGCAACGCTAATCCATAGACCAGGAGGACGGGAGTTGTAACGAGGTTTGCCCCAAGGGAAGCACCTAGCCCTTGACCGACCATGCTGACAATGCTGGGTATCTCATCTGCGATGAGTCGTTTCATCACAGCGACTCCGGCCAGTACTCCGACCGTTGCCCCCACCGAGAGCGCAAACCCAGCTTGTTGACCAATCCGAGGGTCCACGAGGAGTGCACCGGCTACGGTCATGGCCAAGCTCTGTGGCACATGGGCTGGTCGACCCAGTACCCCGGCACTCAATATGAGGGATGCCATCACTGCCGCGCGCACCACACTGGGATCAGCTCGGACAAGCCACACAAACCACCAGATACCAAATAAGGTAAGCAGGCGACCAATCTGTCGGCCAAGGGCAAGTAACCAAACGAACGCCAAGATGGCACCACTAATCATCGCAACATTTGACCCACTCACCGCAGTCAGGTGGCTCAGCCCAGATGTACGCATAGCCGCACGGTCATCGTTTGGGAGTAACCGATCATCACCAATCGCAAGTCCCTTAAGTAGCCCGGCATGGGCACGATGCAAGGGTTTGGTCACCTTGGCGAGTCGTTCATGAATACCGGCCGTTGAGCGATCCCACCATGAGGTCGGGCCTCCGATGTACCGAGTTGGACCACGAATAGTTGCCTGTATTCCTCGTCGGTTGAGGTACTGCCCAAATCCACCCGATGGCGGACTCATGCCGCCTTCTATGGTCAACCGGGTGCCGGCATAGCCATCAAGCGTGGCTTGTACCCAAACGACCTCACCGATGAGCTCTGGATAGTCATTCGCCTGCATAATAACGGCTGGGGCACCGTACTGGGTGGGATCGTCACGGAGTTCAACCTGGAGCACAAGGGGTGTTCCGTGTTGGGACAGGTCACGTAGTGGGCTGGGATTGGATGTCCACATGGTGATAGCCATCACGCCGAAGCCAGCGACCAGTCCGATTGCTGCAAGGATTGGCACCGGCTGCCAGGAGCGATGCCAACTCAATACGATGACCACCAAGCAAAGACAGCCACTACCCACCCCAACCCAGGGATGATAGTACACCAAGGTGCCTATCCAAATGCTCGCAGCCAGGACGGCGGCTTGGTATGTATTCATGGGCGGAGGTAGTCACGCAACCGATCAACGGTTTTGCGCCCAATACCCGGTACCGCTTCGAGATGGTCAACAGCGGTAAACGGACCATGTTCTTGTCGATAGCCAACAATCGCTTCTGCTGTTTTTGGTCCAACACCAGGAAGTGCTTCAAGCTCTTCTTGGCTGGCGGTATTGATAGAAATACGCCCTTGTCCATCTGGGTTGCCTTTGGCGGTACCGGATACGGGACCTGGTGCTCCCGGTGGTGGTGGTGGGATTGGCTCTCCACGCGCAGCCACGATGAGTTGTTGGCCGTCCGTCAGCGGCTGAGCGAGATTGATCGACCGTTCATCCGCCTGGTCGGTAAACCCTCCTGCTGCATTGATTGCAGCTTCAGCTCGTGAACCTGGGCTGAGTTCAACGACGCCTGGGCGGGTGACAGCACCAACGACGTGGACTGCGATAGCAGTTGGCGCCGGACTCGCTGAATGCAACACATCATGCTCGGAATCCTGGGGTAAGGAACTTGGTGGTATCGGCGCGGATGAAGATGCGCTGATGATTATGGGTGAAGGTGGTGCCGTTGAAAACTGTTCCATCGTTTTTGGTTGGGTCAACCACCAAGCCAGTGCACTTAACACCACAATCACACCGATCAGGGCCGCAATGTCCCTCGGACGCATCGTCCACCATACTGGTGTGTTGGTTGAATGAGCCATAGCAACAGCATGTCAATACCTACACATGCCTTTCAACCCTCTATATCTACCTGTGGATTATTTTGAGCTATATCCAAAACGTGTGGATAATTATCTACCCATTCCAATCGTCTTAATACTGATTGATCACGTGTGATTGATTGACCGCTTAGCTCTGTTCTTGAGCCAGGGACCCTATCGTTCGTTACATCACCACGGTGCCGACAACCAAGCTTGTGGATAACAAAAGTAAGCCACCAATGGTTGATACCGCGGCGTAGGTGACTGCCATATGCCACTGCCGGTTCATACAGAGGGAGATGAGTTCCACACTAAATGTTGAATACGTTCCTAAGGCGCCACAAAAACCAATTGATAGGGTCACGAACTCAACCTGGGAGTGATCAATGACCGTGGATACCACGCCAAGAAGCAAGCAGGCAAGCATGTTGGCCGCAAACGTACCCAAGGGGAAATGGGCCCGCGGCGTGCCTGGTGTTTGCATGAATGCATCGAACCTTGCACCAAGATCAACTGGCTTCATGACATGCCCGAATACCCAGCGCAGGACGGCCCCCAGTCCACCACCGAGGAACACACCTAAGAGCATCATCATTGAATAGCCTTTGGTAAAATGCGAACCGAATAGTGCCCTGCGAGGGCGCCAAGGGCGCAACCCATTGGCATGACGATCATAACAATGAGAAACGCAAGAATCTGGTGGGTTACAGCCTGGTCAACAAGGATAAAGATTGCCGTAGAGAAGGTAGTGAATCCGCCACAGAATCCTGAACCTAGGGCTGGTAATACCCATGACGGGTGTTGGGCTCGAGCGGCTGTCCATGCGATCAGCAACCCAAGGCAAAAACTCCCCAGGAGGTTCACCGCCCATATCCCGACGGGGAAGGCGAAGAGGTCACTCAACGCCCAACGGAGTGCACTGCCTAGCCCTCCACCCAAGGCTACCCAGCCCATTGTGGCGGCTGGGAATTGGATTCTTGCGGTTATATCCATATGAGGAAGCATAGAGGTCATGAACGCATTGTGGTACAACATCACTCCCGACGTTTGGAGACCTCGTGATGGTAGTGAGCCTTCCTAAGCCTGCTGGTGTGGCAGTAGTAGATCATCCCTGGCGTTCTTCATCAGGTGCCGTAACCGCCCATCCACATGTTCTTGCCTATCCCCGATCTATAGAAGCGCTCAGCGAAATTATCTGTGAGGTTGCTGAACGTGGTGGCACGATTCGTCCCGTTGGTGAAGGGCAGTCGTGTAACCCGATTATGGCCACCAATGACACGATGGTGAGCCTGGCTCAACTCAACATCCCCATGGTGGAGGTTAATGATACGGGGCCACGTCCGCTCGTAACGATGAATGCCGGGGCTGCTATCGGTGCGATAGAGGTGGCCCTCAGCAGCTACGGCTGTGCACTCCCCCAAGTATTTTCACCTAACGCCACTGCAACGTTGGGAGGGCTCATTGCAACCGCCGGGCGTGGGGAGGCAGCGATAGCCCCACCGCTACATGCTCACATCTTGGCGATGGAAATTGTTGATGGGATCGGCCATCGACGTTGGCTAACACACGAAGACGCCCTATTTGCGACGCGCTGTTCCTTGGGCACCTTGGGGGTCATCACTCGTGTAGCGATGCGGGTCCAGCCAGATACCAACTATGGCATTACCCGAGTTCGTGTACCGATGGAGGCCGTTTTTGCCGACTTTGAGGCTCATACCCAGGACCATGATGTGGTGTGGTTTGACTGGCTGCCCCACTCTAATCAGGCCTTGTTAACGATGATGGATAAGACTGATGAACCCGTGACGCCGGGAGGTAAGGCAGCTATCCGTCGTTTAGCACGACGAGGAATGCACACATTGGCTGCCAATTTCCGCCTCCCTCGACACCTTGCAGCAACGGGTATGGCATCACTCTGGTCAACGAATGAGGAGGTCCAAGCCGCTGCTCACGCTATCCCACCCAAGGACGTGCGTGGGGTACACCACATGGGTGCTGTATTACCAGCAGCGACGTGGAAGGACGCCATCTATGCCCTTTATGACGTGATGGTGAGTATGAATGTACCCGCCCCGCTTCCTGTACAAATTACTGCCGTTGCGCACGATACGAGTGCCTGGTTGAGTCCAGCAAGTAACGGACCAGGTGTGCAATTAACCTTGGCTGCAATCCCAGGGACCCGGCCTGGCCCTTGGTTTGGGGCGGCCATGGATGTGCTTCTCCATCACGGAGGACGACCCAATTGGGATGGGGTACATCGGTTGAGTCTCGAACAAATGCACGAGCTCTATCCCGAGATCACATCATTCAATGCGGTTCGTACCGAGTTTGATCCAGCGGGTGTTTTTTCTGGGGTGCAGGTTGCAACCTTGCTCGGACGAATACGATAAAATCTCACTCCATGTAATGAGGAACCTACAAAAAGTGTTTTAATAGCGCATTTCCCCAACTCTCTGGCAGAGTGTTCTGTGTTACCGCAAGCAACATGCAATGGAGTTCCTCATGTCTATCAACACTGTTACCGTCCTTGGCCTCATGGCTGCACTATTGGCCGGTCTCGTTGTTGATGCTGAGGTTTCAATTGCTGCTTAAGGTAGCAACAACACTGAACACACCCGTTTTTATATAATAAAAACACATACAAAAAGCCTGGCCTTAGGCCAGGCTTTTTGCATATTATAAGACACTATTCATATACTCACTCACTTAGTGCAATATCTACTATACTAATTGTATTTATATAGATAACTAATGGTATTATCGGCATTATTAGAACTATCATTTCTCCTCAAGGTAGAGGTGAAAGAACACCGAACAACGACAAGATGTCTGCATATCCTTTCAGAACAACAATCGACCTGGCGTAGCCAGGTCGATTACCGTTTGAACTACTCATTAAGAAGATGATCGGGTTAACCCACCACCTTGTTCAGTGATGAGTCCACGATGAAGTAACTGGTCAATCGTGGTTTCAATACGACGGCGAATATCTGGTCCCGTCCGTTGAAAACCCAGTACCGTAGCAACGGCAGGAATCAGGTTCGTACGTTCAATACCTATCGCATCATCAATCGTACACAAAATTGCGTACTCAAGTTCTTCCGGTGCAATTTGATCAATCTTACGGACACAATCAGGTGTATTTCGTCGTACCACCATTGGTACTTCTGAAGATGCGTACAAGAAATCATCTCGGACCATTACATCAGCAAGTTCTATGGCCCCTCGTATGGTTTCCTTTATTCTTGACCCCACGCTATCTATTGAGCTGTGTTCACGAATGCGGGTATTAACCAAACTCATATGAATAGGTGCCTCAGCACGTACAAGCGTTTCAATGAAGTCTTTGATCCGTACTGCGTTGATTGGGTTACGAATATCGACTGAGTCAGGAATATCCTCAAGGTCAGCGATCGTGTAATCCTGCACCCAGGATGGATTGTCATCCAACTGAATCTCAACTGACTGGATTTCAACAACCGAATCCTGCTCTTGATAATCGGGCACACTCATACGCCCTACAACAGGTTGAGCTGCGGCAGTTTCGAGCACAGCTTTCAACCGTTCTTGTTCACGGGAGCGATAGCGATACCAGTCCGTCCCCCAAATATGGTGCAATTGCCAACCAAGGCCTTCGAGAATCTCATGACGCAGGCGGTCACGGTCACGGGCTGCCCGGCTGGAGTGATACATCGCACCATCACACTCCACACCGATCATGAATGCGCCAGGCTGGTCGGGATGTTTAACACCAATATCAATGCGATACCCAGCAACCCCCACTTGCGGTTGCACTTCGTAGCCAAGGGATCGAATGTAGTCAACCACTGAATCTTCGAATGGTGACTCCGTATCACGCCCCTCAGGACCTAATTCGAGACTAAGGGCAACAGGGCCACGCTCGGCATAATCCAAATAACGCTTAAAGTGGCGGACACCTGCTGACCCCGTTTCTCGAATATCAGAGGCACTCATGGAGCTCACCACTTCGATCAGTTCCTTAGCCCGGGTGACGGCCACATTTAACCGACGTTCGCCACCTTCTCCGTTAATCGGACCAAAAGTGTTATAGACCCGACCGTGTTCATCTGGCCCATAGCCAATGGAAAAGATAATGACATCACGCTCATCACCTTGAACCTTTTCGAGGGTCTTTATAAAGAACCCGTGACTGCGGTCATCGGTGAAATACTGGTCTAAATCGGGACGTTCTTTACGTGCTAACTCGACTGCATTGGCAACAGCTTCTTCTTGGGCTATAGAAAAGGTCACCACACCAAGACTCTTGGTTGGCCGAGTCGTAAAGTGATGCATCACCCGTTCAGCCACCTTTTTGGCTTCAATCGGATTCGTTCGTCCCTTGCTTCGCATGTATACGCCCGGCACTTTGTAAAAGTTCACCCCAGCATCTTCAGATTTATCCAACGCCCCTGGGAACGTAATGAGTTTTGACTCATAGAAACTCATATTTGAAAATGCAATCAGGTGTTCGTGTCTGCTGCGGTAGTGCCAGTTCAGTGTTTGTTGCCTGAATGCCCCACTTGCCTTCATCAAATCCAAGATGGATTCATAATCCTTGGACATGTGCTCTTCGCCTTCTTCATCCAGGTCAGTACCCATCGTCTGGAAGAAATCGGTCGGAGGCAACTGTTTTTGATCACCGGCAACAATGACAGCCGATGCACGATAGAAGCAATTAATCGCATCACCGGGACGTACCTGACTGGCTTCATCAAAAATAACGACATCAAACATGCGCTCTGGCGGCAAATACTGGCTGACGGAATGCGGGCTCATCATAAAACAGGGATGGAGGCGAAGAATCACATCACGCGCCTGGTTGATCAAGTCATAGACCGGAATGTGCTTACGCTTTTTCTCGGCTTCACGCTGAATAACACGTGCTTGGCCATCAAGTGAACGTGGACGCCGGTCAAGTCCTTTTTCAATAATCGTGCTAATCGACGAACGCTGGAGTTGTTTGTCCAAATCACGGAATTGGATCACTAAGTCATCTCTAGACGCAGCACCTGAGAAACTAAATCGGTGGTCTACCCCTAATTGCGCATCAATCCATGATCGGTACACCGTGGCTAATAAGAAAGCGTGAACCTTCTCTGGCGGCAATTTAAGCGTTAAGGCATAGCTCACAGCATCGCCAAGGCCAAGGTTTTGTGCCTTTGCACACTGCTCTTGGAGTTCAAACCACTGCATTAACCCTTCTGCCTGAGCATTAAAGGCGGAAAAAAGATCATATGCACTGGCATAGTCACTACTGTCTTCTCGAAGTTCCGCTTGGCGTTCGGGTGTAAACCATTCAAGGAATTGCTCTGCCAACGTTTGGTAGCGGCTCACCAGTGAACCAGACTCGGCAATCGGGTAGCTCTGGGCCAACGCATCAAGTTGTTCAGGGGTATACCGATGAGCACTTGGTCGTTGGGTTACCGCCGTATGCATCGCTTTGATCCACTCAACCTTACGCATGAGCACTTCAGCTTCATGCAATGACGGCCTCTTTGCCTCCTGGTCAAGAGGGGCAGCGGCATGAAGTGCATGACGGGCTTGTGTTGCGGCTTGAAGTGCGCTATCAGCCCAGGTTCGCAAATAGGCAACCGCAACATAGGTCTGAATCGGTACGTCCGGCCCAAGCTGTTGGAACCGCATCACTACCCGTACAAGATCTTCGGCTATACCGATACGTTCGTTCAGTCGGGTTGTAACTGTTCCAAGTGCAGTCGGCACCACGCCATCAGCCTGTGTCCATTTTAAATGATTGGTCTGGACATCATGCAAGAGCTGTTGTACGGCTGCCCCATATTGACGAGCTGCGGCTTGTTTACCCGAGTCAAGCACCAGTTGTTCAGCTTCGTGGGGATGAATAATCGTCACCCCTTGCACCTGCTCAGTGACTTGGATCGTACGGCGTATCTTCTCCCAATCAAGCCCTGCATCCGGTGTTAAGAATGATGCAAAGACCGTTTGAGCTTGTGCGTTTAATTCCTGATAGCGCTGGCTCGCTTGCGCCCATGCCTGCGCCTCAGGTAGGTGTTCAACAGCGTCCTTCCATGGCAGTGGTGAGATTTCACCGATCAGTTGACGTAAGCGTTTATGGTCACTTCCAAGCCTGCCAAAAAGGCCTGTCGATGTGGACGCAAGCTGCTGAATTTCACTTAAGTCAACCTGTAAGGCTTGTTCAGTAAATACCCCTTCTACCGCTTGTGCCGTTTGACTAAGTTGGCCATAGGCATCATGCATCCCAGTTGCTACTTGTTTAGCAGTTGCCAATGCCTGTGGATCATTGATCCACCCCACATGAGGGGGGAATTGGCTGGTCATCACCTGGGCAAAACGGATAAGTGCAGCCACACCATCAAAGGTGGTGGGTACCTCAGCTCCAAGATGGTTGGCAAGCGCCTGTATCGCTTTTTCTAACGTGTCGACCTTCGTTTTACTGGCAACAAGCCCATCACGAATACCAATCATGTGACGGGCCGTTGTTTCACCGGTCAGTCCAGGAATCTGCCCCGCGGCTATATCACGAGCCGGTAACTGATGTTCAGCCAGTGGACGTACCTCTGCCCAGTTATTGCCAAATTGTTCTTCTATCTGACTGATGACCTGGTCTAATTCGACCGTACGTTGGTGATATCGAGCCACGGCTTGTATCAGTGCAGGGATTGCCGTGACCGTCAACCAGTGGTTGTGATGAAAGGACGGTTCTCGATGCCAGGTTTCGAGCAACGTAGCAACACGTTGTAAATCAGACCCGCTATTAAACCCAAAGCGTTCACGAATGGCGGTAGTTTCTGACAAGAGCTGTTGAATCTGCTCAAGAACAGGCAATATCTGTTGGAAGAGATAGCGAGGATCTTGGCGATTGATCGCACCATACCAAAGAGCATGCTTACCCTTTAATGCGGTAGGCCACAGGGCGGTGAGGCTCGCAATCAACTGTTCAAGGTCAGCCATTGTCTCGGCAGTAATCGTCAACGGGTCAAGCCCAAACGGTGGCCCCTGAACATCATTATGGAGGGCTTCAAGACGACCGAGCAGATCAAAGAAACTCATACCCAGGGGTTCACGGATTTCATTGGCTGCAGTCACATAGCCAGTCAGTTGCTCACGGATATCACGCAACCGACTCATTTCGACTTGACTCATGCGTGGCGGAGCTACGGGTTGGGTGACCAAAGCCTGGCCCAATTGGGCGGCAACAGCCTTCCGATTCGCCTTCTTGCTATGAAGCTCAAATAAAAACGGACCTAGCCCGTTATCGGTCAATCGGTCACGCACCACATCCAAGGCCACAGCCTTTTCTGAGACAAAGAGCACACTTTTCCCTGCATCAATCAGTGCCCCAATAATATTGGCGATCGTTTGGCTCTTACCCGTACCTGGTGGCCCATTCAGAATAAAGCTCTTGCCTTCCACTGCTGCTTGGATAGCTGCACGCTGACTCGAATCTGCGTCAAGGACAAGCGGAGTTGTTTCTGGTTCTGCAACGGTGTCAATGGTGGTGTGATCAACCGGTTCAAAATCGAAGGGAGATGCATCAGAACCAAGCCCGCCACCGATTGCACGAATAATCGGAGACTGCACGATCTGGGCTTCATTGTCCAACAAATCGCGATACATCGCCTCGTTCGCAAATGCGAATACATCAAGGCAGGCACGATCCTGAATACGCCATCCTGATGGCCAGTCAAGACTGCGATACCTTTCCAGCACATCATCAATACGGCCTTCTTCGACAAGGGCCATCATCTCTTCAGCTGGTGGGAGCTGGATACCAAATTCCTCATAGAGTTTGATACTCAGTGCTGGGTTAATAACCGCATCATCTTGAGAGAATTGGATATAGGGACGCGCTCCGGGCCGGTCAGATTCTAATACGACTGGAATCAATACCAGCGGACTGCGTCTCGCATCGCCACGGGTATGTTCTGTCCACTCCAATTCACCAAACCCCGCATAAAGCACACGGATACCCCTATCCATGTATTCGTCACGGGCTTTGATTTGTGTCTGGCGAAGGGACTTATCTACTTCAGCTTGAGTTTTTTGGGTAAAGACACAGGCCGCATGCTGAGCATCATTAACCACGCCCATTTCATAAATAAGGACGTCCTCATCGTCGATGATTCCATCCCCGTTGAGGTCCGTAAGGGCTTCGGTTGGTTTTAACCCGACAACATATGTTTCTTGGGATGATGCAATCTGGGTATAGACCTGTGCGGCAGTCTGCTGAACGAACTCGATGGTACGTGAGCGTGTCGGCCTAAAATTTAAAAGTCGGTTGTTACCATCAAGGTTCACCAACGCATCACGCCATTGGCTGAGTGCTTGTGCAACTTGCGGAGCAACTGGTTCACCCCCATCCAAATGCTGATCTTCGGGCACTTGTGGGGCATTGCCCCCAAACGGCGAGAACATATCGACGGCCACCATCTACCTCCACGTACATTGCGTAGGCCTACGTAGTGAACCATCGGCCAAGGGATGATACGGCATAAGTACTTCAGCAAAGCAATCGCAAGCGAATACTCCGCTAGACTCAGCGTATGGAATTAAATAAAGAACTTACCGACGCATTCAATACCCAAGTCACACTTGAACTGACCGCAGCCATCGTGTACCGCCAGCTCTCCATCGATATGCAGAGCCTGAATCTTCCCGGTATCGCAGGGTGGTTTAAAGCCCAATCAGCCGAAGAAGAAGAACACGCTGACAAATTCATCAGCCACATGCTGGACCGTGACGCCACTCCCCTTCTTGGCGAGATCCACGCCCAGCCAAAGCATGTCACAACTGTGCTAGAAGCCTTTGAAGCCGCATTGGCTCACGAACAGAAGGTTTCTGAGGCTATTCGTGACATCTACCGGTTAGCCCAATCCAACGGTGATATTGACGCCTACCCCCTATTGAACTGGTTTGTTGACGAGCAGCTTGAAGAAGAAGCCACGGTCACAGAAATTATTGGACGGATCAAATTGATCGGTGATGATGGGCACGGCCTACTCCGGCTTGATGAAGAACTGGGTGCCCGTGCCGGTGCTGGTGATTAGCACCCGTTCACACTAGTGGGAACGTCACCATGCGTAGCACCATCATCCTTTCCATCGTCGCCGCTGCTCTCTTGACGGCTTGTTCAGGTCAGCCAAGTGAGAATGCCACGGCCACGGCCATACCTAACGATGTGACGGCAAGCCCGGTAGCCGCTACACCTGAAGCGGTCAGCCCACAGGCGGTTACACCTCAAGCGGTAACGCCCGAAGCCGTTCCAGCAGCATCTGAATAGCACACGAACATCCCGACATTCTCCGCCCACCTTTTCGTTGGTGGGCGGTTACATGTCCAATTAGGTGCATAGCTCGCTCCGTGCCGCATCGTTCAACATGCGCTTGCGTTCTTGCCAATCAGGAAGAAACGTTGCCATCAATGACTTGAACCGTGCATTATGGCTACCTTCGAGTAGGTGCACCAGTTCATGCACAACGACGTACTCCAAACACATCGGGTCATACTTGGCAAGTTCAGTGTTGAAGCGAAGCACACCGGTTTGTGGCTGACATGTCCCCCATTTGGTTTTCATACGCCGGTAGGCAATACGGTGAACGAGCTGACCAATGACGGGTTGCCATTGGGCAACAAAGGGTGGAATAACCCGTTCGCTCTCTTGGCGGTACCACCGATCAAGCACCGTTTTGCGGGTACTCAGGTCAGCGTTGTGCGGCGTTGACAGGGTTAACTCCTGTCCATCAAATTGTGCACGACTCCTCTGTGCATAAGTGATGCGCAGCGGTACACGCTGGCCCCACACCAGATGCATTTCACCGGTGATGTACTGGTAGTCGGCGCATTGGCCAGAAGATTGCATTTCCTGTTGGTGCGCCTGAATCCAGGCCCAACGCCCTTGGATGGCTTCACGGACTCCTTCTAATCCCACGTGAAACGGTGCGGATACCCGAACCATACCGGCAGGCGGTCTCACCGAGATATTGATGTTCTTGATCGGCTTAAATATCACGTCCACAACCGTCCCCTGGACGGTGAGCTTTACGTGTTGTGGGGTGCGTTTGCCTCGCATTATGATGATGCCACGACGTCAATCCCTCGGACCTCTACGGCGCCTTCGTTGGCTTCGATTGTTACTGTTTTAATCTCACCTGCAGTGACCGAATCCGGTAGGGCAATCCGAATCGTCCCTAGCCGATACGTACCATTGTCATCCGTGGTGGCACGGTTCTTTAATACACTGTCACTCGGTGCTATGGATTGATCCCAGGTCTTACCATCAGCGAGTGTTACCCCAATGGTGATGGGTGTCCCAGGTGACTTCGCATCTGGCGCCCCAACGGGTGCGAGGTGAACGGCCAGCATCGTTGCACCAGCCACATCCACATTGGCTTTGGCTGCTTTGAGATGACTGACCTCATTCACCACTTCCATCACTCCCTGTTCAGGCTCAGGGCAGGGATTCTCTGCAGGAACCGGACTCATCGGGTCACTATGCCGGCAAACAGCTGCCGTACCCGGTTTCAGTGCCTGCAAATCGCTTGGTCCGATGTGGGTCACCTGCGTCCCAATGGTATGCGCAAGCCAGGTGACTGGCTGTCCGGCCAAGGTATCGGGCAGTGGCGCATTGCTGGTAACCCCCAGAGAGTCAGCTTGCCCTTTAACGGTTGTATTAAACCAGGCCGCTGCCACCGTGGTGAGGAGTTGTTCATGCGCACGAGCGTCGGGGCAGGCCACAACATCACAGGCGGTGCGCTCATCTTGTCCGGTTGATGACAAGGCACGGTTCACGAGCAAATGCCCGAACCCGGGTAGCGATGCCGCTAATGCAGGAGTCGTGCGTTCGGTACCAATGTGCTCAGCCAACCACAGATTAGCGGAAGCCCCAACATCAAGGTCAGCCTCTCCAGCCAATGCAAGATAAGGGATATCGGGACCTGCGGGTGAGAACTCGTTGGGATCAAACGTGTCATATGAAGGCCCGTATGCCAAGACGCTTTTGACATGGTCAGCGCCTAGCGTTTGTATCGCCGTATCAACCATCATGCCTGATCGTGAGTGCACGAATAACCCCACATGGTCAAGATCGACATGGCGAATAGCATCATCAAGGCCATAGGTTGCTGTGGTCCCGGAGATATCACTACGCAAGGCATTAACCAGGGTGCTGACCGTTTGGGTCCACAGGGCACGTTGGTCATAAGGATCATTGAGTCGATCACCTATGAACGCACCTGATACATCGGGAATCAATGCTGCATAGCCCTGAGCAGCCAGATGTTCACCTAAATAGGTCATGCCTCGATCAAAGCGCAGTTCCTCCACACCTTCTGGACACGGGTAGGCAAATTGTTCATTGGCACAATTGGGTACGCGAAGGTGGCTCACCACGATGAGTGGCGCGGGGGAGGCCTGTTCTGTTGGGACCACAAGTACCCCCCGGATTGGTGCACGATACTCCCCTGTTTGCGCATTCCCTAAATCAACTTCACTAATCATGGCCTTCCCACCGGGAGAGGTTGAAACCGTTCGTGGGGCAAACGAACGATCTTCAGGCGCATGGGGACCATCGGCGATAGGAACTATCTCAGCTTCATTACCCGCATCTGTCGGTTCAGGCGTTGTTGATGTTGACGGGGCTGGAGTCTGTGCACATGCCGTAAGCAGTACCGTTAATACGGTGGCTCCCGCAATCCAGAACTTCCCCATCCCCGCTTCTCCTTACCTCGTGCCATCAGCTTATGCGGATTTGTGCTGCCCAGGGTAAAGGGTGTACCCGTACCGCGATGGCCTCTTGAGAAGAATGCGATGACAAGGAAACGTTAGTTACATGGTCAACCGTTCATCCACAATGTGATGGGCTGGGACACCAAGGCCAACGAGTACATGGTGCATTTTAAGGACCGCGCTCGCCCCACCGACGATGACATAGCGCGCACACGAGAGGTCTTCACCCATCAGTTCAGCAATCGCTTCAGGTGTGTACCGGTGAATCTTGCGGTGATAGACCGTCTCTTCATGTGCTTCCTGAAGCGCTTCGAATTGATCGACATAGTAGAAGTCATCTTCGGTATGCACCGTGTGAAAAATGGTTACCGGTCGAATGGCGGCATAGCCCAAGGCCAAACTCAAGATAGGGGCAATACCTGTTCCCATGCCGATCAGCACAAGTCGTTGGGTTGGTGAATCGTCACGCAAAACACGGTTGAATCGGCCAAACGGTCCTTCGAGTTGCACAGTCGTATCAATTGGCACTTTGCTGATGTGTTGGGTGAAATCACCAAGTTCACGAATCGTGAATGTTAATAATCGTGTGTGAGGTGTTGTCTTTGGGTGGTGGGTAAAGGCCTCAAGATTGGTTGCTTCAACTGCAGGCGTATATGTTGCGGAGAATGGATGGGGTTCTGGCGATATTGCCGTTGTACCCCTAAACGAAAGAAAATAGAAGTCACCCGGTTCGTATCCAGGCGCTTGCTCATCAAGGCGGATCACAAGTTGATGGGTATCACGATTTAATGGCGTATTGGATAACACATATCCACGACGACGTTTTGATTCATTAACCACTGCTTTGGCCCATAGATATGTGCCAACAGCAAACACGGTGTACGCATCAATGACGATGAGAAAACCGGGAATGCTAGCAATTTTAGTAATGACGTGGACGTGAACGAGAATCAAGCCGATAACCACAAAGTGGAGTTGATGAATACGCACCGAAACTTGGTGTTTGAGTATACGGGTGACACGCTGCTTTATTCCCCTAGCGATGGGCATACGATCAACTAACCAACCACTCAGGAAGAAAATCGCATAGAGCAGGCCAAAAATAGCTAAATACCACGCAATCTGGCCAGTCCAATACACGATTGCCTTAGGTGTCTTTGTATTAAATACGTGAATGGTTCCTGCACCGAGTGCGAGAACCCCGAGAAAACCGTGGATGAAATATATTTCTGGGAGACCAATTCGCCGGTCAAGCCAACTCGGGCGCGCTGAGAGGGCCACACTGATAAGCCACCACACGTAGCAGATCGTGCCCAAATCATAAATGACGATTTTTTCTAAGGGTGCATCTAGCCCCATATGCAATAGGAGTACGAGTGGAGCAGGTAATACGAACAAGACCACAAACCAGGTTATAAACCAGGCGAGAGGATACCGTTTTAACACAACTAATCCCTTGAACACTCTTTGGTGTGCACATGTACTGATTACACGTGCACACCAAAATGGTTAGAACCCTAATTCCTTTAGCCAGGCTTCAACCGCATCTTTCGATTCAGCCGATTTCGGTCCTTCTATCGGTAGGCCTTTTAAGACCTTTTCACCCGAATACTTCTTTTCCATGAAAGTTTGTACACCACCCATTTCTGAGCCTTCATGGGTTACAAACGGCACGATTGTCTTTCCTTTGAGATCAACACCATCAAGGAAGGTTTCGATAATTTTGGGGTATTCGTCGTACCAGACAGGGGCACCAACAAAAACGGTGTCATAACCCGACACATCAGGGAGCGGATTTTTAATCTCCGGACGGGCGTCTGAATCCAGTTCCTTTTCAGCAACTTCAACGGTTTCGTCATAGGTATCTGGGTAGTCCTTGGCCGGAACAATCTCGTACTCATCAGCCTTCATGTAGTCCTTGATGAACATAGCCACACGTTTGGTATGCCCGATATCAAGGTCTCCGCCTTCAATTCCTTTCGTGCGTGAGAAGTACACCACCAGGGCTTTAGCATCTCCGCCACCAGAAGCTGCACCTGACTCTGATGCCCCGGTTGCCGATGTCCCAGATTGGCTACAGGCGGTCAACATCAGTACCAAACTAGAAATGAGCGCTACCAACCAGCTAACGTTGCGACGAATATTCATATAAGGCCTCCTTCATTTCTCTGTTACTTGATACACGTGAAAATAAAGGTTTCCTTAAGACTTCGTCAACTGTTTTCAGAGAATAAATGAAAATAAATCATCTTTTTACACCCTCGCCCTTGGTATTCATCACCCCTGGTTAGAGGCCTTTTGGCCTGGTGGTGGCAAGAATTATGCGGTTACACACCACGAGGACCCCGATGCGCGTATGCGTATCGGGGTCCTGAACCGTTACCGGTTTGTGGGATTGAGAACGACCTCCTGGCTAGTTCTCATTCGTTTTGGCAGTAGCCGGTGAGAAGGCACAGGCTTGTAATGAGCCCACGCTGTACCCACAGATCACGCGGGTTGGGGGTTTACGAGTCGCACCCGGCGCTAACCACGTCGCCGTCTCAGGCAATAAGGCATCCTTACCACTCAACACCACCGGC